>JBQCHI010000033.1:0-52125 GCA_051954835.1 Protaetiibacter sp.
CTCCCGCGCGCCGAGCAGCAGGAGGTCTTCCGCGAGGTCGGCGTCGCCCAGATGTTCGGCGAGATCAAGGCGAGCCTGCACGACTTCGGCGTCGATTTCGACGTCTACTTCCACGAGAACTCGCTGCACGACTCCGGTGCCGTCGAACGCGCGGTCGCCCGGCTGCGCGAGCTCGGCCACATCTACGAGGCCGACGGCGCTACCTGGCTGCGCACGACCGAGTTCGGCGACGACAAGGACCGCGTCGTCATCAAGTCGGATGGCGAGCCCGCCTACATCTCGGGCGACCTCGCCTACTACCTCGACAAGCGCGAGCGCGGCTTCGAGCGCTGCCTCATCATGCTCGGCGCCGACCACCACGGCTACGTCAAGCGCCTCATGGCGATGACCGCCGCCTTCGGCGACGTGCCGTACGTCAACCACGAGATCCTCATCGGGCAGCTCGTCAACCTGCTGAAAGACGGCGAGCCGCTGCGGATGTCGAAGCGCGCGGGCACGGTGGTCACGATGGAGGACCTCGTCGACGCAGTCGGTGTGGACGCCGCCCGCTATGCGCTCGTACGCAGTTCGATCGACTCGAACATCGACATCGACCTCGACCTGCTCACCAAGAAGACCAACGACAATCCGGTGTTCTACGTGCAGTACGCCCAGTCGCGCACGCGGGCGGTCGCCCGCAACGCGGAGGCCGCCGGCGTCACGCGTGACGGATTCGACCCCGCGCTCCTCGTGCACGAGACCGAGAGCGAGCTGCTGGGCGCGCTCGCCGAGTTCCCGCGCATCATGCTGCAGGCCGTCGAGCTGCGCGAGCCGCATCGGATCGCGCGCTACCTCGAGGAGCTCGCCGGCTCGTACCACCGCTGGTACGGCTCGTGTCGCGTCATCCCGCTCGGCGACGAGCCCATCGAGGGCGTGCACCGGGCGCGTCTGACGCTCAACGACGCCACGGGCCAGGTGCTGCGCAACGGCCTCGCGGTGCTCGGGGTCTCCGCACCCGAACGGATGTGACATGAGCGCCACCGCACCCGCATCCGTCGAGCCGGGCCGGCGTCGCCGGCGGCGGGCCTGGCCGTGGGTGCTGCTGGGTGTCGTGGTGCTGCTCGTGCTCGCGGCCGTCGCCGCCGATGCGCTCGTGCGGGGCGTCGCCGAGAAGGCGATCGCCCAGGAGCTCGGGGCTGCGCTCAAGGTGCCCGCCGACACGGATGTCGAGGTGCGTATCGGCGGGGGGTCCGTGCTTCTGCAGGCGCTCTCCGGCGGCCTCGACCGCGTCGACGTCGCGGTCGACGATCTCACCCTCGGAACTCTCACGGGCGACCTGCTGCTCGTCGCGGAGGGCGTGCCGCTCGACCCCGCCTCCCCGACACGCGAACTGCACGTACGCTACGCGATCCCCGAGAGCGCGCTCGCGGCGCTGACGCCTGAGATCACCGGCGTCACGATCGACGACGTGACGCTTGAGGGGTCGGAACTGGTGGCCAGCGGCGGCGCCACCGTCTTCGGGGCGACGCTCGAGCTGGGTCTCGGGCTCACGCCGTCCGCGGTCGAGGGCGATCTGGCCTTCGACCCCACGAGCATCCGCATCGGCGGCGACACCCTGACCGCCGAGCAGCTTCGCGCCAACCCCCTGTTCGGCGGTCTGGCGGACACGCTTCTGCAGCCGCGGCGCGTGTGCATCGCCGACCAGCTGCCCGCGGCCTTCAGCCTGACGGGCCTCGAGGTCGCGGGAACCGAGCTCGTCGCCACGCTCGAGGCGTCGGAGACCGCCCTCGGCGGCGACGCCTTCCACAGCGTGGGCGTCTGCTCCGCCTGAGTCGGAGGCGACCATACGCCTCCGCTAGGATCGTGGTGGCTTCAGGGACCAAGCCGGGTTCGCTCGCCTCACTCTTCGTTCCGACGTGCCCGTGAGGTTCGCATGACCGCCAACCCCCTCGCCCCTGAGTGGCTGAGGCCCCCCGCCGACGCCAACGCGCTCACGCCCGGCGTCTGGCCGGCCTCCGCGGAGCGCACCGAATCGGGTGCTCTCAGCGTCGGCGGTGTCCCGGCCACCTCGCTGCACGCGGCCTACGGCACCCCGCTCTACGTCGTCGACGAGCAGGAGCTGCGCGACCGCGCCACCCGCATCCGAGCGGCGTTCACGAAAGCGTTCTCGACGCTCGGCGTCACCGCCAGCGTGTACTACGCGGGCAAGGCCTTCCTCACGATCGAGGTCGCGAAGTGGATGAGCGAGCTCGGTCTCGGCATCGACGTATGCAGCGGGGGAGAGCTGGCCGTCGTCGAACTCGCCGGCGTCGACCTGCGCCGGGTGGGCATGCACGGCAACAACAAGAGCCTCACCGAGATCGACCGAGCGGTCGAGTTCGGTGTGGGCGCGATCGTTCTCGACAGCGTCGTCGAGATCGACCGTGTCGCGCGCGCAGCCGAGCGATTCGGACGCGTGCAGAATGTGAGGCTCCGGATCAACAGCGGCGTGCACGCCTCCACCCACGAGTACCTCGCGACGGCTCGCGAAGACCAGAAGTTCGGCATCCCCGCCTCGGATGCGGTCGCTGCCGTCGCCGCCATCCGCTCCCACCCGAGCCTGCGGTTCCTGGGGCTGCACTCGCACATCGGCTCCCAGATCTTCGACGCCGCGGGCTTCGCGGAGGCCGCCCGCCGTCTGCTCGCACTCCACGCCGAGTTGCTCACGGGCGGGGAGATCCCCGAGCTCAACCTCGGGGGCGGCTTCGGCATCGCCTACACGAGCGTCGACGAGGTCACCCCCATCGAGCAGCTCGCCGACGAACTCGCCGAGGTCGTGGGCGCCGAGTGCTCCCGCCTGGGGATCCCGGTGCCGGCGATCGCGATCGAGCCGGGACGCGCCATCATCGGGACGGCTGGTGTCACGCTCTACGAGGTCGGCACGGTCAAGGACGTCACGGTCGACGAGCGGGCCGTGCGTCGCTACGTGAGCGTCGACGGCGGCATGAGCGACAACCTGCGCACGTCCCTCTACCACGCCGACTACACCGTGCGGATCGCCAACCGTGCCTCGCACGAGGATGCCGCCCTCGTGCGCGTCGCCGGCAAGCATTGCGAATCGGGCGACATCGTCGTGCGCGATGACTATCTGCCGGGCGACGTGCGACCCGGGGATCTCCTCGCGGTCGCCGCGACGGGCGCCTATTGCTGGTCGCTCTCGAGCAACTACAACTACCTCGGCCGTCCCGCCGTCGTCGCCGTGCGCGACGGCGGCAGTCATGTGCTCGTGCGTCGCGAGAACGAGCACGACCTGCTGCGCCGCGACGCGGGCTACTCCTCGGCCGCCGAGGATATCGATGTCGACTCCATCCTCGACCGGGAACACTGAAACACACAGATGATCGAATACAGAAACCTTCGCGTCGCCCTTCTCGGTGCCGGTTCCGTCGGTGCCCAGGTGGCGTCCCTCCTGCTCCGGCACGGCGAGGAGCTCGCGAGCCGGGTCGGCGCCGGACTCGAACTCGTCGGCGTCGCCGTGCGCGACCTCGACGCCCCGCGCACGGCCGACATCCCGAGCGAGCTCCTCACCACCGACGCGCGCTCGCTCATCCTGGGCTCCGACATCGTCATCGAGCTCATGGGCGGAATCGAGCCCGCGCGCGAGTACCTCGAGCTCGCGCTCACCTCGGGGGCGGATGTCATCACAGCCAACAAGGCGCTGCTGGCGACCCACGGTCCCGAACTGTTCGCGATCGCCGAGCAGGTCGGCGCCCAGCTGTACTACGAGGCGGCCGTCGGCGGAGCCATCCCGATCATCCGTCCGCTGCGTGACAGCCTCGCGGGCGACCGGGTGAACCGGATCCTCGGCATCGTCAACGGCACGACCAACTACATCCTCGACCGTATGGATCGCGAGGGCGACACCCTCGAGCAGGCGCTCGCCGTCGCGACCGACCTCGGCTACGCGGAGGCCGATCCGACCGCCGACATCGAAGGCTACGACGCGGCGCAGAAGGCGGCGATCCTCGCCAGCCTCGCGTTCCACACGACGGTCCCCGTGGGCGCCGTCTATCGCGAGGGCATCACGGGCATCACGCGCGAACAGGTCGTCGCGGCGCAGAAGAGCGGATTCGTCGTGAAGCTCCTCGCCGTGTGCGAGCGCCTCGTCGATCCCGAGACGGGAGAGGACGGGGTCTCGGCACGCGTGCATCCCGCTCTCATCCCCGCGGCGCACCCGCTCGCTGCCGTGCACGGCGCCAACAACGCCGTGTTCGTCGAGGCGGAGGCCGCGGGCAGCCTCATGTTCTACGGAGCCGGCGCGGGCGGCGTGCAGACGGCATCCGCCGTTCTGGGCGACCTCGTCTCCGCCGCGCGCCGGCACGTCGTGGGCGGACCGGGCGTCGCCGAGTCGACGCACGCCGATCTGCCGATCCTGCCGATCAGCTCGGTCACGACGCGGTATCAGATCCGGTTGAGCGTGCTCGATCGTCCCGGCGTGCTCGCGCGCATCGCCACGCTCTTCTCCGAGCACGGCGTCTCTGTCGAGGCCGTGCAGCAGTCCGTGACGAACCCTGACGCCGACGGTCACGAGGCGAATACACCCGGCGCTACGCTGGTCATCGGCACGCACCGGGCGACGGAGGCCGCGCTCGCCGCGACCGTCGCCGCACTCGCCGAGAGTCCCGTCGTCGCGCGGGTCGAGAGCGTGCTCCGGGTCGAAGGACAGTAGGAGAACATGGCTCACCAGTGGCGCGGCGTGCTGCGCGAATACGCAGACCGCCTCGACGTGTCGGACGCGACGCCCATCATCACGCTCGGCGAGGGCGGCACGCCCCTCATCCCGGCCGCCGCGCTCTCCGCGCGGACCGGCGCCGAGGTGTGGGTCAAGTTCGAGGGTATGAACCCCACCGGGTCCTTCAAGGACCGTGGTATGACGATGGCTGTCTCGAAGGCGGTCGAGCACGGTGCGAAGGCGATCATCTGCGCCTCGACAGGCAATACCTCCGCCTCGGCGGCGGCCTACGCCACCCACGCGGGCATCACCGCGGCCGTGCTCGTTCCGGAGGGCAAGATCGCCATGGGCAAACTCGCCCAGGCGATCGCGCACGGCGCCGAGCTGCTGCAGGTGCGCGGCAACTTCGACGACTGCCTCGACATCGCACGCGACCTCGCGGCGAACTACCCCGTGCACCTCGTGAACTCGGTCAACAACGACCGCATCGAGGGGCAGAAGACGGCTGCCTTCGAGATCGTCGAGGTGCTCGGCGACGCGCCCGACTTCCACTTCATCCCGGTCGGCAACGCCGGCAACTACACGGCGTACGCGCGTGGCTACCAGGAGGAGGCGGCACGCGGCGCGAGCACGAAGCGGCCGCGGATGTTCGGCTTCCAGGCCGAAGGGTCGGCTCCGATCGTGCGCGGCGAGATCGTGCGCAACCCCGACACGATCGCGTCGGCGATCCGGATCGGCAACCCGGCCTCGTGGGAGCCCGCGCTGACGGCGCGCGAGGAGACGGATGGCTACTTCGGCGCCATCAGCGACGCGAAGATCCTCGAGGCGCATCGCATCCTCTCGAGCGAGGTCGGCATCTTCGTCGAGCCGGCATCGGCCGCGAGCGTCGCGGGGCTGCTCGATCGCGCGGAGGCCGGCGTGCTGCCGAAGGGCGCGCGCGTCGTTCTCACGGTCACCGGGCACGGTCTCAAGGACCCGAGCTGGGCGCTCAAGGCCGCCGACGGGTCGGAGGTGGCGCCCACGAGCGTCGACGGCGACGTCGACGCGATCGCCGACGTGCTCGGCCTCCGCACCCAGGCCTCAGCGACGGCGTCTGCATGAGTCTCCTCGGACGCACCGTCACGGTGCGGGTGCCCGCGACGACGGCGAACCTGGGGCCCGGCTTCGACACGCTCGGGATGGCCCTGGCCGTCTACGACGAGCTGCAGGTGACGGTGCGGGAGCAACCGGGCGCGAGCGTCCGCGTGATCGGCGTCGGGGAGGGCGAGGTGCCGACCGATGAGACCAACCTCGTCGTGCGCTCGATCGCCCACGCATTCGCAGCCGTGGGACAGGAGCTGCCCGGGCTCGACCTCGTGGCGCACAACACCATCCCGCACGGCCGCGGCATGGGATCGTCGGGTGCCGCGATCGTCTCGGGGATCATGGCGGCGAAGGGACTGCTCGAGGGCATCGTCGAGTTCGACGCGGAGCGGCTCCTCGCCCTCGCGACCGACCTCGAGGGGCACCCCGACAATGTCGCGCCGGCCCTCTTCGGCGGGCTCACCATCACGTGGGTCACCCCCGACGGCCCGCGATTCAAGAAGCTCATCGTGCACCGCGGCGTCAGCCCGCTCGTCGCGGTTCCGCACGAGCGCACGATGTCGACGGCGCTCGCGCGGAGCCTGCAGCCCGAATCGGTGCCCCACGAGGACGCCATCTTCAACGTCTCGCGGTCGGCGCTGCTCATCGCGGCGCTCGTGCAGAGCCCCGAGCTCCTGCTCGCCGCGACAGAGGACAAGCTGCACCAGAGCTACCGGGCGAGTGCAATGCCCGAGACCGACGCCCTCATCCGCCTGCTGCGCGCCGACGGTCTCGCGGCCGTCGTCTCAGGTGCCGGCCCCTCGATCCTCGTGCTCGGCTCCGACCCGGGGCAACGGCTGCGCGCGGCCGAGCTCATCGAGCAGCACGCCGAATCGACGTGGGAGTGCCTGATGCTCGCCGTCGACTTCCGGGGTGCTACAGTGGTGCTGCACTCAGACGACGCCGCAGCATAGCTGCCGCGAGGGTGCATTCCACTGGCACTCGCCGCTTGCGGTTTCCCGCATCCTCATGCAACCCGAGCCGCTTTGCGCGATGCCTCCATCCCGGGAAGTTCTCTGTGCCCGGGGCGAAAGGACGATCCAGTCGTGACCGACACCACCACCCCCACGGATGCCGTGGGGGACCGCGCCGCCCTCAGCCGTCTGCGTCTCCCGGAGCTTCAGGCTCTCGCGAGCGCTCGAGGCATCAGCGGCGTCTCCCAGATGCGTAAAGGAGCTCTCGTGGACACTCTCTCCGAACTTCCTCCCACCGACGGCGACGCCGTGACCGAGCAGGTCGAAGCGCCCGCGGCCGAGCAGCCCGCGGCCGAGCAGCCCGAGGCTGAGCAGCCCGAGGCTGAGCAGCCCGTGACCGAGTCCGCAGCCGCCCCCGAGGTCGCGCCGGCCGACGCCGCGCCGGCCGAAGCTCCCGCCCGAGCACGCCGCGGCTCGCGCCGCGCGAGCGTGCCTTCGGCCGACGCAGCCGCGATCGCCGCCGCGTTGCCCGTCGCCGAGGCAGTCGAGGAGGCGCCGACACAGCAGCGTCGTAGTGCCGCTCAGCACGCCGCCCAGGCCGAGCTCGGGCTCGAGCTCGACAAGCTCGTGCCCACCGGTGAGAAGACCGGCGAGAAGGCGTCCGAGAAGGATGCCGAGACCGAGAACGATGCAGAGAGCGCCCCGTCCGGTCGCCGCAATCGCAACCGCCGCGGAGGCCGTGGCGGCCAGAACGGTCAGCAGCAGGACAACGCCGAGGCCGAGAGCGGGCAGCCGTCCGGCGGCCAGTCGTCCGGCGGCCAGCAGCAGAACGGCCCCCAGCAGAACGGTCAGCAGGACCAGGGTGAGGGACGCCGCGGTCGTGGCCGCGACCGTAACCGCAACCGCCGTGGGGGCAGCCTCGACGAGCTCGAACCCGAGATCTCCGACGACGACGTCCTCATCCCGATCGCAGGCATCCTCGACGTCCTCGACAACTACGCCTTCGTGCGCACCACCGGTTACCTGCCGGGTCCGAGCGATGTCTACGTCTCGCTCGGGCAGGTCAAGAAGTACAACCTGCGCAAGGGCGACGCGGTCGTCGGCGCCATCCGCCAGCCGCGCGAGGGAGACGCGGGCGGTGGGCGTCAGAAGTACAACGCGATCGTGCGGATCGACTCGATCAACGGTCAGAGCGTCGACGAGGCCGCGGGCCGTGTCGATTTCGGCAAGCTGACCCCGATCTACCCCAACGAGCGTCTGCGGCTCGAGACGACGCCGGAGAAGCTCTCGACGCGCATCATCGACCTCATCGCGCCCATCGGCAAGGGTCAGCGCGGCCTCATCGTCGCGCCGCCGAAGGCGGGCAAGACGCTCATCCTGCAGGCCATCGCCAAGGCGATCGCCGAGAACAACCCCGAGGTCCACATCATGGTGGTGCTCGTGGACGAGCGGCCCGAAGAGGTCACCGACATGCAGCGCTCGGTCAAGGGTGAGGTCATCGCCTCGACCTTCGATCGGCCCGCGGAGGACCACACGACGGTCGCCGAGCTCGCCATCGAGCGTGCCAAGCGTCTCGTCGAGCTCGGCAACGACGTGGTCGTGCTGCTCGACTCGATCACCCGTCTCGGACGCGCCTACAACCTGGCCTCGCCGGCATCCGGGCGCATCCTCTCGGGCGGCGTCGACGCATCCGCGCTCTACCCGCCGAAGCGCTTCTTCGGCGCCGCGCGCAACATCGAGGGCGGCGGCTCGCTCACCATCCTCGCGACCGCGCTCGTGGAGACCGGGTCGAAGATGGACGAGGTGATCTTCGAGGAGTTCAAGGGCACGGGCAACATGGAGCTGCGTCTCTCGCGCGCACTCGCCGACAAGCGCATCTTCCCGGCGGTCGACATCTACGCCTCGAGCACGCGCCGCGAGGAGGAGCTGCTCTCGCCCGACGAGGTCAAGATCACCTGGCGCCTGCGTCGTGCCCTCGCCGGTCTCGAACTGCAGCAGCAGCTCGAGGTGGTGCTCTCGAAGCTCAAGGAGACCGGCTCGAACGTCGAGTTCCTCGTGCAGATCCAGCAGTCGCTGCCGAGCGGCACCGGGAACGGCAACGGTCACGCGGCCCACAAGGCCTGAGCGATGTTCGAGTCGGTCCAGTCGCTGCTGGCCGAGCACGAGCAGCTCCAGCAGCAGCTCGCGGATCCCGCGATCCACGCGGATGCCGCGCGCGCGAAGAAGGTCAACCGGCGCTACGCCGAGCTGAGCCAGATCGTCGCGGCGCACACCGCATGGCAGCAGGCGCAGTCCGACCTGGCCGCGGCGCGCGAGCTCGCCCGCGAGGACGACGCGTTCGCCGAGGAGGTGCCGGCGCTCGAGGATGCCGCGCAGGCCACGCAGGAGAAGCTGCGTCGCCTGCTGATCCCGCGCGACCCGGATGACGGGCGCGACGTGATCATGGAGATCAAGGGCGGCGAGGGCGGCGAGGAGTCGGCGCTCTTCGCGGCCGATCTGCTGCGCATGTACATCCACTACGCGGAGTCGCGCGGGTGGAAGACCGAGCTGCTCGAACGCAACGAGTCCGACCTCGGCGGATACAAGGACGTGCAGCTCGCGATCAAGTCGAACGCGACCGACCCCGCCGACGGGGTGTGGGCGAGCCTCAAGTACGAGGGCGGCGTGCACCGCGTGCAGCGCGTGCCCGCCACCGAGTCGCAGGGCCGCATCCACACCTCCACTACCGGCGTGCTCGTCTTCCCCGAGGTGGACGAGCCCGAAGAGGTGCAGATCGACCCGAACGACCTGAAGATCGATGTGTATCGCTCCTCGGGCCCCGGCGGGCAGTCGGTCAACACGACCGACTCCGCGGTGCGCATCACGCACGTGCCGACGGGAATCGTCGTATCGATGCAGAACGAGAAGTCGCAGCTGCAGAACCGCGAGGCCGGCATGCGCGTGCTCCGTGCCCGCCTGCTCGCCCGGCAGCAGGAGGAGCGGGATGCCGCGGCCTCCGATCAGCGCCGCAGCCAGATTCGCTCGATGGACCGCTCCGAGCGCATCCGCACCTACAACTTCCCCGAGAACCGCATCGCCGACCACCGCACGGGCTACAAGGCGTACAACCTCGACGCTGTCATGAACGGCGCCCTCCAGCCGATCCTCGACTCGTGCATCCAGATGGACGAGGACGCGCGTCTCGCCGCCCTGGGAACCGAAGGTGGTTGAGGAGCGCCGCGCGCAGCGCGACGCGTCTCGAAACCACACCGTCTCGGCCCTCCGCGCCGACGGCATCCGCATCCTCGGCGAGGCCGGCGTGCCGACCCCGGACGTGGATGCCGAGCTGCTGCTCGCCCACGTGCTCGGTGTCAGCCGGGGGCAGCTGCAGGCGCAAGCGGTGACCGGGACCGAAGTGCCGGATGCCGCACGCGAGCCGTACCTGGCGGCCCTCGCACGTCGCGCGGCACGTGAGCCCCTTCAGCACATCACGGGGCTCGCCCCCTTCCGCTCGCTCGAGCTCGCGGTCGGTCCGGGGGTGTTCGTGCCCCGGCCCGAGACCGAGTACGTGGCGCAGCTCGCCATCGACGCGCTGCTCGCGGTGCCGACCCCGCAGCCGGTCGCCGTCGATCTCGGCACCGGCAGCGGCGCCATCGCGCTCGCGCTCGCGACCGAGGTGCCGCACGCGCAGATCGTCGCGGTCGAGCGCTCGCCCGAGGCGCATGCCTGGGCGGAACGCAACGTGCGCGCCACGGGGGCCGGCAACATCCGTCTCGTGCTCGCCGACCTCGCGGATGCGCTGCCCGAACTCGAGGGCGTGGTCGATGTCGTGGTCTCCAACCCGCCCTACATCCCGGATGCGGCGATCCCGCGCGATGTCGAGGTGCAGCTGCACGATCCCGCCCTCGCTCTCTACGGAGGCCCCGACGGGCTCGACGTCGTCCGCGCACTCTCACGTCGCGCCCGCGACCTGCTGCGTCCTGGGGGCGCGCTCGTGATCGAGCACGGCGAGCTGCAGGGCGCGGAGATGCGCGAGCTGCTCACGGCAGATGGTTGGCGCGCCGCCGCCACGCATCGCGACCTGCTGGGCCGCGACCGCGTGACGACGGCGGTGCGGTGAACGAGGCTGCTGCGCTCGGCTCGGCGAACGCCTCGATCGCTGCCAGCAGGCCCTCGGCCGTGCCGTAGCGATAGGTTGTGATGCCGAGGGATGCCGCAGACGCCACGTTCTCGGGCAGATCGTCGACGAAGAACGTGTCGGCGGCATCCGTCTGGTAGTGCTCCAGCACGCGTTCGAACACCGCGGGGTCGGGCTTGCGTGCCCCGTAGCGACTGGTCGTGCGCAGGTGGTCGCCGAAGAGCGGAGCGATCTCGGGCGCGATCGCCGCGAGATTCTCCTCGAGCAGCGGGCCGTTGTTCGTGAGCAGGCTGACCTGGCCGAACTCCGCCGCGCGGCGCACCGCTGCGATCGCGTCAGGGCGCGCCCGCATCGCCGAGCGCCGGTTGGCCACCCAGTCCTCGAGCGAGATCTCCACGCCGAGCGCGGCGTTCTGCGCCGCGCGGTAGCCAGCGCCGTCGGTGAACTCGCCCGCCTCCGCCGCCCACTCGCCGCCGTGGTGCCACCAGCGTCGACGCAGCTCGGCCAGGTCGTGCCCGGTGAGCGCCGTGAGGCCGGCCATGCGGGCACGCCAGTCGTAGTCGTAGAGGACGTCGTCCATGTCGAAGAGGAACAGCAGGCTCATATCCCCTCCATCCTCCCCGACGAGTCGGAGAGAGTGCGGTGAGCGGACTCCCGGCTCGGCGCTCCTAGGATGGAAGCGCCATGGCGATCTATGACACCGGCGTCCCCGAGCAGCTTCTCACCGGGATGCGCCTCGCCCGCGGCGCCATCGGGCGCGGCGAGCTCGTCGTCATCCCCACCGACACCGTGTACGGCGTCGCCGCGGACGCGTTCTCGCCCGCGGCCGTGCAGCGCCTCCTGGACGCCAAGGGTCGCGACCGCGCGGCGCCGCCGCCCGTGCTCGTGCCGGGTGTCGCGACGCTCGACGCGCTCGCCGACCCCATCCCGGAGGAGGTGCGCGCCCTCGTGGCCGAGTTCTGGCCCGGCGGTCTCACGGTGATCCTGCGGGCGCGCTCCATGCTCGATTGGGACCTCGGTGAGACGCGCGGCACCGTCGCCCTGCGGATGCCGTCCGACCCGATCGCGCTCGAGCTGCTCGCCGAGACCGGCCCGCTCGCCGTCTCGAGCGCCAACCGAACGGGTGAGCCCGCGGCGCTCACCGCTGCCGACGCCGAGGCCATGCTGGGCGACACCGTCGCGGTGTACCTCGAGGCGGGCCGCGCGGGGGATGCCTACCCGGAGGCCGCCGCGCACACCGGTTCGACGATCGTCGACGCGACCAACCTCGAGCACCCCGACGGCAAGCTCCGCATCGTGCGCCACGGTGTCATCCCGGATGCCGAGATCGTGCGCGTCGTCGGAGCCGATCGATGCGCCTGATCTTCTACATCCTGACCGCCGGGATCGCCGCCGTCGTGTCGTTCTCGCTCTCGCTCATCATCTGGAAGCTCTCGACGCGCTTTCGCCTGTATCCGAAGATCCGCGCCCGCGACGTGCATACGCGACCCACGCCCCGACTCGGCGGTATCGCGATGTTCCTGGGCGTCGTCGCGGCATTCGCGGTCGGATCCTTCCTGCCGCCGCTCGCGATCGTCTACTCGCAGCCGGCCCACATCTGGGGCCTTCTGGGGTCGGCGCTCATGATCGTGCTGATCGGCGTGGCCGACGACATCTGGGACCTCGACTGGCTCACCAAGCTCGCCGGCCAGCTGCTCGCCGCGGCCCTGCTCGCCTGGAGCGGCATCCAGTTCCTGTCGTTCCCGCTGCCGAAGCTGTTCGGCGGTGCCGAGAGCTCGCAGTCGGTCATCGTGACACTCGCACCCTGGCAGTCCCTCGTCATCACCGTGATCGTGATCGTGCTCGTGATGAACGCGATCAACTTCATCGACGGGCTCGACGGTCTCGTCTCCGGCGTCGCGATCATCGCCAACGGCGTGTTCTCCGTCTACGTCTTCGCGATCTCGTCCGGGCCGACGGGGCAGAGCGACTACTTCAACCTCGCTCAGCTCATCTCCGCCGTGCTCATCGGAGCCTGCATCGGCTTCCTGCCACTGAACTGGCATCCGGCGCGGCTCTTCATGGGCGACGCGGGCGCGCTGCTCGTGGGTCTGTTCATGGCCGCCTCGACGATCGCGGTCACCGGACAGATCGACCCGAACCGACTCGAGGACACGGTCGGAAGCGCCCGGCAGCTGTTCCCGGCGCTCATCCCGCTGCTGCTGCCGTTCGCGATCCTCGTGGTGCCGCTGCTCGACTTCGGGCTCGCCATCATCCGTCGCCTCCGGGCAGGCAAGTCGCCGTTCACCGCCGACCGCAAGCACCTCCACCACCGCCTGCTCGACATGGGCCACTCCCACCTGCACGCCGTGCTGATCCTGTACGCATGGACGGGATCCGCCTCGATCGGCATGCTCCTGTTCCTCTTCATCGACACCTGGTGGGCCGCGCTCGCGACCGTACTCGGTCTCACCGTGTGCACGATCGTCACCCTCGCGCCGCTCAGCCGCCGCAAGGCGATCGAATCCGTCGCCCAGAGCACGGATGCGACCTCGGCCGAGGCGGCGGTCGTCGCGCGGTTCGATCCGCTCGACGCCGCGTCCGAGCCCGAGGGAGAGCCGAGTGAGCGCGCCGCGGGCGATGTCCTCGACCGCCTGCAGAAGAAGGAGAGCTCCGCATGAGCGCCCCCACCCACAACCCGATTCTCACGACCGCCCTCCGCTGGGGCGCCCTGTTCGCCGCGGGTCTCGCGGTCGTCGCCGGGGGAGTGGGCGTGCTCGTCGCGGGGCTGCCGGGGCTCTGGGGTGGGCTGCTCGGTTCGACGCTCGCCTTCGCCTTCCTCGCCCTCACCGCCGGCAGCATGCTGCTCGGCCGACGTCTCACCGCCGACGACCCGAACAGTCCGCTGTTCTACGGCATCGTGCTCGGCGTCTGGCTGCTCAAGCTCATCGTGTTCTTCCTCTTCATGTACTGGCTGCGCGACCAGCCGTGGCTGGATGCGTGGGTCTTCTTCTTCACCGTCATCGCCGCAGTGCTCGGGTCGCTCGTCGTCGACGCTCTGGCCTTTCTCAAGGCGCGTGCCCCGATCGACGTCGCGCTTCCCGGCGACGACGAAAAAGACGGGTAAGGGCGTCCTGACCCGCCCCTCGGCCCTGATAGGCTGAGATCAACCCCATTCCATCGCCGCGTGCTCGCACGCCCCGAGCTTGGAGTCAGCGCTGCTAGCTTCCGCCCTCATCCCCATGGCTCAGCTCGACGACGACCATGGCAGCGGAGGCTTCCACGGACCGTCACTGGGTGAGTTCTTCCCCCCGGCGATCCTCTTCGAAGGCACGCCCTTCGAACTCAACCGCATCATGCTCATCCGCATCGTCATCACGGTGCTGCTGATCGTCTGGCTGCTCATCGCGACGCGCCGGATGCGGATCGTCCCGAGCCGCGGCCAGGTCGCCAATGAGTTCATCCTGGGCTTCATCCGCAACAACATCGTGATCGAGACCCTGGGCGAGAAGGACGGCAAGCGGTTCATGGCGCCGCTCATGGCCATGTTCATCCTGATCCTCGGCCTCAACCTCACGGGTGTCGTGCCGTTCCTGAACATCGCGGGCACCTCGGTCATCGGAACGGCCCTCGTTCTCGCCGTCGTGTCGTACGTGATGTTCATCTACGCCGGCATCAAGAAGTTCGGCGTCAAGTACTTCAAGAACGCCCTCTTCCCGGCGGGTGTGCCGTGGCCGCTCTACATCATCGTGACGCCCATCGAGTTCATCTCGACCTTCATCCTCCGGCCGGTCACCCTGGTCCTGCGACTCCTCATGAACATGGTGGCGGGGCACCTGCTGCTCGTGCTCTGCTTCTCGGCGACGCACTTCTTCCTGCTGACGGTGCTGTTCACCGACGGCAACCTCCTCGGCCTGCTCGGCATCGGCACCTTCGCCTTCGGAGCGGCGTTCACGGTCTTCGAGATCCTCGTCGCCGTCCTCCAGGCCTACGTCTTCACCTTCCTCGCCGCCGTGTACATCCAGCTGTCGCTGGCGGAAGAGCACTGACGCTTCCGGACCAGCCGGCACCATCCCGCAAGACCCCATCACAGAAAAGGAAAACATCCCGTGATCGTTGGATACCTCGCCCCCATCGCATTCGGCCTGGCCTCGATCGGCTCGGCCATCGGCGTGGGCATCGTCGTCGGCAAGACGATCGAGTCCGTCGCGCGTCAGCCTGAGCTCCAGGGCCGCCTGACCGGTCTGATGTTCCTCGGCATCGCCTTCACCGAGGCGCTCGCCTTCGTCGCCATCGCGACGGGCTTCATCCCCTTCACCGCCCCCGCCTGATCCGTCCGCATCTGCTGCTAGCCAGCACTCACTGAATGGAGGTCGGGATGCTGCGTGCATTCCTCGACGTTCGCGCGGAGGATGCTCCTAATCCGCTCATCCCCGCGGACTACGACATCATCTACTCGTCGATCATCTTCGTCGCACTGCTGATCGTCGTGGCGATCTTCGTCGTTCCGCGCATGAACCGCGCGCTCGACGCGCGTGCGGAGGCGATCGAAGGCGGCCTCAAGAAGGCCGAGGAGGCGCAGGCCGCCGCCAGTGCAGCCCGCGACGAGTACACGGCCCAGCTCGCCGAGGCCCGCGCCGAGGCGGCCCGCATCCGCGAGCAGGCACGCGCCGACGGTCAGGCGATCCTCGCCGAGCTCAAGGAGCAGGCGCAGGCGGAGTCGGCCCGCATCGTCGCGAACGCCCAGACGCAGATCGAGGCCGAGCGCTCCGCCGCTCTCGTCTCACTGCGCTCGGAGGTCGGAAGCCTCGCACTCGACCTCGCCTCCGGTGTGATCGGCGAGACGCTGTCGGACGACAAGAAGGCCGCTGCCGTGGTCGACCGGTTCCTCGCGGACCTCGAGGCCGACGAGAAGGCGAAGGCGGGCAAGTAGATGGGTTCGGCGTCACGCGAAGCGCTCGCGGCCGCGAAGCGCACGCTCGCTGCGGCGGGGGGAGTCTCCCTCGCCACGGGTGAGCAGCTGCTCGCCGCCGGCCGCGCGATCGAGTCGTCGGGGCAGTTGCGCTCCGTGCTCGCCGACCCGGCGGTCGATTCCGAGCGCAAGGCGGGCCTGCTGGCGTCGATCTTCGGATCGCTCGACGCGGTCGCCTCCCAGGTGCTCACGGGCGCCGTGTCGTCGCGCTGGTCGACGCCCGGCGAGCTCGTCGCGGGCATCGAAGAGCTCGGCATCCGCGCCATCGCGATCGCAGCCGGGCCCGACGCCGGCTTGGAGAGCGAGCTCTTCGCGTTCGGCAGCACGGTATCCACCGATCACGAACTCGAGCTGGCCGTGGGCAGCAAGCTCGGCGCGCCGGAGGCCAAGGCGGCCCTCGTCGACGCACTCTTGGCCGGCAAGGCGCAGCCCGCGACGCTCGCGATCGTCCGTCACCTCGTGCAGAGCCCGCGCGGTCGCCGCATCGGACAGCTGCTGTCCGGCGCCGCGGACGTCATCGCGGATGCCCAGGGTGCGATCGTCGCGACCGTCACCTCCGCGGTGCGGCCGGCGCCCGCCCAGCTCACCGCGCTCGAGAAGGCGCTCTCGGCCCGCTACGGGCGCTCGCTGCGCATCAACCTCATCATCGACCCGACCATCGTCGGCGGCCTGCGTGTGCAGGTCGGCGACGACGTCATCGACGGAACCGTCGCCTCCCGCCTGGCCGACCTCCGCATCCGACTGGCCGGCTGACCCCGGCGACCGACGCACCACTCCAAGGAAGAGACATGGCAGACATCACGATCAGCCCGGACGAGATCCGTTCCGCGCTCAAGGATTTCGTCGCCGGCTACGAGCCGGCCAAGACCACGACGACCGAGGTCGGCACCGTCATCGACGCGGCCGACGGCATCGCGCACGTCGAAGGGCTCCCCGGCGCCATGGCGAACGAGCTGCTCCGCTTCGACGACGGCACCCTCGGGCTCGCTCTCAACCTCGACGAGGACTCGATCGGTGTCATCGTGCTCGGCGAGTTCACGGGCATCGAAGAGGGCATGCCGGTCACCCGCACCGGCGAGGTGCTCTCGTCGCCGGTCGGCGACGGCTTCCTCGGCCGGGTCGTCGACCCGCTCGGCAACCCGATCGACGGTCTCGGTGAGATCAAGGCGGAGGGACGTCGCGCCCTCGAGCTCCAGGCGCCCGGTGTCATGGCCCGCAAGTCGGTGCACGAGCCGATGCAGACGGGCATCAAGGCCATCGACGCCATGATCCCGATCGGCCGCGGCCAGCGTCAGCTGATCATCGGCGACCGCCAGACCGGCAAGACGGCGATCGCGATCGACACGATCATCAACCAGAAGTCCAACTGGGACTCGGGAGATGTCAACAAGCAGGTGCGCTGCATCTACGTCGCGATCGGTCAGAAGGGCTCGACGATCGCCGCCGTGAAGGGCGCCCTCGAGGACGCCGGTGCCATGGAGTACACGACGATCGTCGCGGCCCCGGCATCCGACCCCGCGGGCTTCAAGTACCTCGCCCCCTACACCGGCTCGGCCATCGGCCAGCACTGGATGTACGGCGGCAAGCACGTGCTCATCATCTTCGACGACCTGTCGAAGCAGGCCGAGGCCTACCGTGCCGTGTCGCTGCTGCTGCGTCGTCCGCCGGGCCGCGAGGCCTACCCGGGTGACGTGTTCTACCTGCACTCGCGTCTGCTCGAGCGTTGCGCGAAGCTCTCGGACGAGCTCGGTGCCGGCTCGATGACGGGGCTCCCGATCATCGAGACCAAGGCGAACGACGTGTCGGCCTACATCCCGACCAACGTCATCTCCATCACCGACGGCCAGATCTTCCTGCAGTCCGACCTGTTCAACGCCAACCAGCGCCCCGCGGTCGACGTCGGCATCTCGGTGTCGCGGGTCGGCGGCGACGCCCAGGTCAAGAGCATCAAGAAGGTCTCGGGAACGCTCAAGCTCGAGCTCGCCCAGTACCGTGCGCTCGAGGCGTTCGCGCTCTTCGCATCCGACCTCGACGCGACGAGCCGCCGTCAGCTGGACCGCGGTGCGCGCCTCACGGAGCTGCTGCGCCAGCCGCAGTACTCGCCGTTCCCCGTCGAGCAGCAGGTCGTCTCGATCTGGGCCGGCACGAAGGGCAAGCTCGACACGATCCCCGTCGAGGACGTGCTGCGCTTCGAGGCGGAGCTGCTGGACCACCTGGCCCGCAACACCAAGATCCTCGACACCCTCCGCGAGACCAACGTGCTCGATGACGCGACCGAGGCGGAGCTCGCGACGGCGGTCGACGCCTTCCTGCTCGAGTTCCAGCCCGGTGAGGGAGGGACCGGCGTCGGCACCGAGGAGTTCGAGGCCACCGAGGTCGAGGACGTCAACCAGGAGCGCATCGTGAAGGGCAAGCGCTGAACCGCCTGGTCGGATCGCGCCCGCAACGAAACCTCGACAGGAAGAGATAGGACATGGGAGCCCAGCTTCGGGTCTACCGGCAGAAGATCCGCTCTGCCCAGACGACCAAGAAGATCACCCGTGCCATGGAGCTGATCGCGGCCAGCCGCATCCAGAAGGCGCTTCAGCGCGTATCGGCGTCCGCGCCGTATGCGCGCGCGGTGACGCGTGCCGTGTCGGCGGTCGCGAGCTATTCCAACGTGGATCACGTGCTCACGACCGAGCCCGAGACGATCCGTCGCGCCGCGGTCGTCGTGTTCACCTCCGACCGGGGTCTCGCGGGCGCGTTCAACGCGAACGTGCTGCGTGAGAGCGAAGAGCTCACGACCCTGCTCACCGAGCAGGGCAAGGAGGTCGTGCACTACGTCATCGGACGCCGGGGCGTGGGGTACTTCAACTTCCGGCGGCGCACGCCCGAACGCGCGTGGATCGGCGACACCGACACCCCGAGCTTCGCGACCGCACAGGAGATCGGCGAGGAGATCGTCGCCCGCTTCGTGCAACCGACCGACGAGGGCGGGGTCGACGAGATCCACATCGTCTACAACCGCTTCGTCTCGATGCTCACCCAGGAGCCGGAGGTCGTGCGCCTCCTCCCGCTCGAGGTCGTGGAAGGCGTGGAGGAGCCCGGCGACGCCGAGATCTTCCCGCTCTACGAGTTCGAGCCGGAGCCCGAAGCGGTGCTCGACACCCTCTTGCCGGTGTACATCGAGTCGCGCATCTTCAACGCCCTCCTGCAGTCGGCCGCGTCCAAGCAGGCCGCCACGCAGAAGGCGATGAAGTCCGCGAGCGACAACGCCGACAAGCTCATCCGCGACTACACCCGCCTCGCGAACAACGCGCGCCAGGCGGAGATCACCCAGCAGATTTCCGAGATCGTGGGCGGCGCAGACGCCCTCGGCTCGGCGAAGTAAACGATCAAGAAAAGAGAGACCATGGCTACCGCTACCAAGAAGGCGCAGGACACCTCGACCGCCTCCGCCGGCGGCGTCGGACGCATCGCACGCGTCACGGGCCCCGTCGTGGACATCGAGTTCCCGCACGACGCGCTGCCCGAGATCTACAACGCGCTCAAGACCGACATCACGATCGGCGATGAGACCACGACGATCACGCTCGAGGTCGCACAGCACCTCGGTGACGATCTCGTGCGCGCCATCGCCCTCAAGCCCACCGACGGCCTCGTGCGCGGCCAGGAGGTGCGTGACACCGGTGCCGCCATCTCGGTGCCCGTGGGGGATGTCACCAAGGGTCGCGTCTTCAACGTGACCGGTGAGGTCCTCAACGGCGAGCCGGGTGAGACCATCGAGGTCGCCGAGCGCTGGCCCATCCACCGCAAGCCCCCGGCCTTCGACCAGCTCGAGTCGAAGACCCAGCTCTTCGAGACCGGCATCAAGGTCATCGACCTGCTCACCCCGTACGTGCAGGGTGGCAAGATCGGCCTCTTCGGTGGTGCGGGCGTCGGCAAGACGGTGCTCATCCAGGAGATGATCCAGCGCGTCGCTCAGGACCACGGTGGTGTGTCGGTGTTCGCCGGTGTCGGCGAGCGCACCCGTGAGGGCAACGACCTCATCCACGAGATGGAGGAGGCGGGCGTCTTCGACAAGACGGCGCTCGTGTTCGGCCAGATGGACGAGCCCCCGGGAACGCGTCTGCGCGTCGCCCTGTCGGCTCTGACGATGGCGGAGTACTTCCGTGACGTGCAGAAGCAGGACGTGTTGCTCTTCATCGACAACATCTTCCGGTTCACGCAGGCCGGCTCCGAGGTCTCGACGCTGCTCGGCCGCATGCCGTCAGCGGTGGGGTACCAGCCGAACCTCGCCGACGAGATGGGCATCCTGCAGGAGCGCATCACCTCCACGCGCGGTCACTCGATCACCTCGCTGCAGGCGATCTACGTGCCCGCCGACGACTACACCGACCCGGCACCGGCCACGACCTTCGCGCACCTCGATGCGACGACCGAGCTCTCGCGAGAGATCGCCTCGAAGGGTCTGTACCCGGCCGTCGACCCGCTGTCGTCGACCTCGCGCATCATGGACCCGCGCTACCTGGGCGAGGACCACTACCGCGTGGCGACCTCGGTGAAGGCGATCCTCCAGAAGAACAAGGAGCTCCAGGAGATCATCGCGATCCTCGGTGTCGACGAGCTCTCCGAGGAAGACAAGATCACGGTCTCGCGCGCGCGTCGCATCCAGCAGTTCCTCTCGCAGAACACCTACATGGCCAAGAAGTTCACGGGCGTCGAGGGTTCGACGGTGCCGCTGCGCGACACGATCGAGTCGTTCGACGCGATCGTGCGCGGTGACTTCGACCATGTCGCCGAGCAGGCCTTCTTCAACGTCGGCTCCATCTCGGACGTCGAGGAGCGCTGGGCGCAGCTGCAGAAGGAGAACGGCTGATCATGGCCCTCAACGTCGCCGTCGTCTCGGCGGAACGCGAGCTGTGGACGGGTGAGGCCACGCAGGTCATCGCCCGCACCACCGAGGGTGAGATCGGCATCCTGACCGGTCACGAGCCCGTGCTCGCGATTCTGGCGCCGGGGGAGTCGCGCGTGACCGCGACCGACGGCACCGTCGTGACGGCCCGTGTCGAGGACGGCTTCCTCTCGGTGCAGGGCGACACGGTCACGATCGTCGCCGGCACCGCCGAGCTGGTCTGAGCGGTTTCCGCCGTCCGGGGGATGTCCCGGACGGCGGGCGCTCATAGAGTAGAGCCATGCTCATCGTGATGGCGGGTCTGCCCGCAGCTGGCAAGAGCACCATCGCCGAGGTCGTCGGCAATCGGATGGGTGTGCCTGTCGTGTCGGTCGACCCCATCGAGGCGGCCATCCTCTCGGCCGGCATCGACGCGGACCAGCCCACCGGTCTTGCGGCGTATCTCGTCGCGGAGGCCTTCGCGGATGCGGTGATCGGCGGCGGCGCGAGCATCATCGTCGACGCGGTCAACGCCGTGAACCCGGCGCGGGAGCAATGGCTCAAGCTCGCCGAACGCCAGAAGGCCGACATCCGCTTCATCGAGGTGGTCTGCTCGGACGCCGAATTGCATTCCGAGCGGCTCGCGGCGCGCGCGGCCCGTCTGGCGGCGGCATCCCTTCCCGACTCGTTCGCCGTCGAGCAGAGCCTCGACGAGTGGGAGGACTGGACAGGCGCGAGCGGCGCGATCGCGCGCATCACCCTCGATTCGGTGGAGCCGCTGGGGGTCAACGTGGAACGCGCCCTCGCGTTCCTGCAACGCTGACGTGCTCATCCTGCTGCCGCCGTCCGAGACCAAGCGTGACGGGGGGCGAGACGGCACCCGTCTCGTGCTCGGTGAACTCGGCTTTCCCCAGCTGGCCGCCGCACGTCGCACCGCGCTGTCGGCGCTCGCCGAGCTCGCGCGCGACCCGCTCGCCTCCGCCACGGCGCTGAAGCTCGGGCCGACGCAGGCGACGGAGGCGGAGCGCAACCGTCGCATCCGCCGCTCGCCCGTGCTGCCGGCGCTCGACCGTTACGACGGCGTGCTCTATGACGCACTCGATGCCGGCTCCCTGTCGGCGACCGCTCGGGCCTTCGCCCACGAGCATCTGGTGATCGCGTCGGCGCTGTTCGGCGTGACCCGTGCTCTCGACCTGATCCCGGCGTACCGGCTTTCCGCGGACTCGCGACTGCCGGGTGTCGCCCTGAAGAAGCTGTGGTCGCCCGTGGTGTCCGCCGTCATCGCCCAGGAGACGGGTCTCGTGCTCGATCTACGGTCGGAGGCGTACGCCGCGTTGGGGCCGAGCGTCGGTCACCCGCACGCCGCGTTCGTGCGGGTCGTGAGCGAGGAGGGTGGCCGCAAGCGCGCCCTCAACCACTTCAACAAGGCGGGCAAAGGACGACTCGTACGCGCCCTCCTGCTCGCGGGCATCGACCACCCGGACGTGGGCTCGCTGCTCGCGTGGGCCGACGCCGCCGGCTTCCGCGTCGAGCCCGGTGCACCGGGCGAACTCGACCTCGTGGTCTGACGGTCAACCTGTGCGCCAGCAGCCGACGACGTGGTCGTCGACGAGCCCGGCCGACTGCATGAGCGCGTACATCGTCGTGGGGCCGACGAAACGGTAGCCGAGCTTCTTGAGGGCCCGGCTGAGCGAGGTCGCGTCGGGGGTGATGGCCGGGATGTCCGACAGCGAGGCGGGTCTCTCGGGGCGGGCCGGCGGGGCGAACGACCAGATCACGCGATCGAGCTCGCCCGGCGCATCGGCGACCAGGCGCTGGGTGACGCGCGCGTTGGAGATCGTCGCCTCGATCTTCGCCCGATTGCGGATGATGCCCGGGTCTGCCAGAAGCCGTTCGACATCCGCCTCGTCGAAGGTCGCCACGGTGTCGATGTCGAAGTCGCGGAACGCCGCCCGGAAGGTCGGGCGTCGCCTCAAGATCGTGATCCAGGAGAGCCCGGCTTGGAAGCCTTCGAGCGAGAGCTTCTCGAAGAGCTCCCGGTCGCCGTGGAGCGCGTGGCCCCACTCCTCGTCGTGGTAGCGGCGGTACTCCGCGTCGTCGCCGACCCATCCGCATCGCGCCACGCCGTCGTCGCCGACGACGAGGGACGGCCTCACGCTGCGGGCTCCTCGCCCGGGATGTCGAGCATCGAGGCAGGGTCACTGCGCAGCCCGGTGGGCAGCTTGTGCGCGATGCCCTCGTGCTCGAGCAGCCACGCCTTCGTCGGAATGCCCTCGCCGCCCGAGTAGCCCGTGATGACGCCTGCCGCCCCGAGCACGCGGTGGCACGGCACGATGATGGGTACGGGGTTCGCCCCGACGGCCCCGCCGATCGCACGCCCTGCACGCTCGCGGCCGGTGGCCATGCCGAGCTCTCCGTAGGAGATGACCTCGCCCCACTGCAACTCGACGAGCTGCTCCCACACGGCGCGCTGGAAGGGCGTGCCCCGCTCGAGCGACACGGGCACGTCGAAATCGTGACGGTGGCCCGCGAAGTACTCCTCGAGCTGCTGCACGGCGAGATCGGTCACGGCATCGGGTCGTTCGTCGAGCGCGTCGTGGGGCAGTTCGCCGTCGCGCTCGATCGCGAGCGACACGATCGCGGTGCCGTTGCCGACGACCTCGATGCGGCCGATGGGGCTCGGGATGCGGCGGAGCGCCGCGGGCTCAGGTGCGAGGGGCGGGAGGGTCATGGCACGAGCGTAATCCGGACGGGCGACGCCCACCGGCGGGAATCAGACATCGCGGGATGGTGGACACGGCATCCGCTTGTGCAGGAGCGGACGTAGTCTCGGGGCATGGAGACCCGCCCCCTCGGACCCTCGCCGCTGAACGTCTCGGTTGTGGGCCTCGGCTGCAACAACCTCGGCCGCACCGGCACCCGCACCGCGACGCAGGAGGGTGCCTCGGAGGTCGTCGTCGCGGCCCTCGATGCCGGCGTGACCCTCTTCGACACGGCCGACATCTACGGCGCGGAGTACGGCCTGAGCGAGCGGCTGCTCGGCGAAGCCCTGCGGGGCCGCCGGGATGAGGCGATCATCGCGACCAAGTTCGGCCACCAGAGCTATCCCTCTCCGCTCAGCGAGCTGGGACCGCGCGGCGGCCGCGCCTACATCCGGGCCGCCGTCGAGGCGTCGCTGACCCGACTGCAGACCGACCGCATCGACCTCTACCAGCTCCACACGCCCGACCCGGGGACCCCGATCGGCGAGACCCTCGCATCCCTCGACGAACTCGTGCGCGAGGGCAAGGTGCGCGCGATCGGGCACTCCAACTTCGACGCCGCGCAGCTGCGTGAGGCCGATGACATCGCCAGGGTTCTCGACACCGCGCGTTTCGTCTCGGCACAGAACGAGTACAGCCTGCTGGCGCGCGATGCTGAGACCGAACTGCTGCCGGCCGTACGCGAGCGGGGCCTCGGGTTCCTGCCGTACTTCCCGCTGGCGAACGGCCTCTTCACGGGGAAGTTCAGCAGAACGGCGCGCCCCGCCGACAGCCGCATCGCGCGTCAGCGCCCGCACATCGCCGACGATGCCCCATGGGATGCCATCGAGGCCTTCGAGCGGTTCGCCGCCGAGCGGGGGATCGGCATCCTCGAGGCGACGTTCGGATGGTTCCTCTCGCGGCCCGAGCTCTCGAGCGTCATCGCGGGCGCGACACGTGCCGAGCAGGTCACGGCCAACGCGCGTGCGGGATCCGGATGGCGCCCCACCGCCGAAGAGGTCGCGGCGATCGAGGCGATCTTCCCCCGGCCCTGATCAGTGCCCGATCAGCGGCCCCACGGCACGTGCGACGAGCGAGGGGCGGCCGGTGAGGCGCTGCTCGACGTCGGCGACGTTCATCGCGACGAGTCCGGCGTTCGCGCCGAGGAACCGCAGCGGCTCCACCTCCCAGTTCGGCGAGCGGTGCCCGACCCAGGGCAGACGCGTCAGCTCGCTCTCGGTGCCCGTGAGCAGTTCGGCGAGCGTGCGGCCCGCGAGGTTGGTGGTCGACAGTCCGTCGCCGACATAGCCGCCGGCCCAGCCGATGCGTGTCGCCGGGTCGTAGCGCACGGCCGCGTGCCAGTCACGCGGCACCCCGAGCGGGCCGCCCCAGCGGTGGGTGACGGCCGCATCCCCGATCGCCGGGAAGAGCTCGCCGAGCGCGCGCCGGAGGTGCATGAAGACCCGCTCGACCCGGTCGTAGCCGGAGCGGATGTCGCTGCCCCAGTGGTAGCGAGCACCGCGGCCGCCGAAGGCGAAGCGATCGTCGGCCGTGCGCTGGCCGTAGATGAGCAGGTGCCGATAGTCGCTGAAGGTGCGGCCGTGGGGGAGACCGACCTCATCCCAGAACGCCGTCGGCAGCGGCTCGGTGGCGATCATGAGCGAATACAACGGCAGGATGCCGCGGTGCGTCTGGGGGAGCGCGGCGCCGTAGCCCTCGATCGCGATGATGGCGCGATCGCACGTGACGACCCCGCGGTCGGTCTCGATGCGGCCGGGGTCGACGCGGGTCACCGTGGTGCCCTCGGCGATGCGGACGCCGCGCTGCTCGAGCGCGCGGGCGAGACCGCGCACGAGCTTCGCGGGGTGCAGCCGTGCGCAGTTCGGGTCGTAGACGGCGCCGCGCGCGCCGGCGGCGGCCACCCGGTCGGCGTCCCACCACTCGAGCGGGTCGGCGCCGTAGCTTTCGGCCTCGGCGATGTCGGCGCGCGCCGCGCGCTCCTGCGGAGCCGAGCGTGCGTAGACGACGGTTCCCCCGCGCACGTAGTCGCAGGCGATCCCCGCCTCGCTCGCAGCCCGCCCGACCTCGTCGACCGTGGCGATCATGGCGCGCCGCATCGCGAGTGCCGCATCCCGGCCGTGCGCGGCGGCGAGCGACGCCGTCGAGCGCGGGAAGAGGGCGCTGCACCAGCCGCCGTTGCGTCCGGAGGCGCCGAAGCCGGCGATCTCCTTCTCCAGCACGAGGATGCGGGCAGCCGGCTCGTGCTGCAGGAGGTACCAGGCGGTCCACAAGCCCGTCAGGCCACCGCCGACGATCGCGATGTCGGCATCCGTGTCGCCGTCGAGCCCGGATCGCGGGGCGAGCGGGTCGCCCGCGTCCGCGACCGAATCGTGCCAGTACGACAGCTCGCGGTAGCTCTGGCTTCGAGACGCGCCACCCGGCGGGCGGCGCTCCTCAGCCGGCTCAGGCATCTACAGGTGCGTCCAGGCCTCGGTGAGCACCGAGCGCAGGATTCCCTCGATCTCGTCGAACTCGGCCGGGCCGATGGTGAGCGGCGGTGCGAGCTGCACGACGGGGTCGCCGCGGTCGTCGGCGCGGCAGTAGAGGCCGGCGTCGAAGAGCGCCTTGGAGAGGAAGCCGCGCAGCAGCCGCTCCGACTCGTCGTCGTCGAAGGTCTCGCGTGTGGCCTTGTCTTTGACGAGCTCGATGCCGAAGAAGTAGCCGTCGCCGCGCACGTCGCCCACGATCGGCAGGTCGCGCAGCCGCTCGAGGGCAGCGCGGAACAGCGGCGAGTTCTGCTTGACGCGGTCGGCGAGACCCTCCTCCTCGAAGATCGCCAGGTTCTCGAGCGCGACGGCGCTCGAGACGGGGTGACCGCCGAAGGTGTAGCCGTGGTAGAACGCCGTCGTGCCGTGGCGGAAGGGCTCGTAGAGCCGATCGCTCACGATGCATGCGCCGATCGGGGAGTAGCCGCTCGTCATGCCCTTGGCGCAGGTGATCATATCGGGGCGGATGTCGTAGGTGCTCGAGGCGAACATGTCGCCGATGCGTCCGAAGCCCGTGATGACCTCGTCGGCCACGAGCAGCACGTCGTACGTGTCGCAGATCTCGCGCACCCGCTGGAAGTAGCCCGCAGGCGGCGGGAAGCATCCGCCGGAGTTCTGCACGGGCTCGAGGAACACCGCGGCGACCGTCTCGGGGCCTTCGAAGTTGATCATCTCCTCGATGCGGTTCGCGGCCCACAGGCCGAACTGCTCCTCGGTGCCGCCGGGGAAGCCCATCTCCTCGGCGCGGTAGAAGTTCGTGTTCGGCACCCGGAACCCGCCCGGGGTGACGGGCTCGAACATCTCCTTCATCGCCGGGATGCCGGTGATGGCGAGTGCGCCCTGCGGCGTGCCGTGGTACGCGACGTAGCGGGAGATGACCTTGTGCTTGGTGCCTCGGCCCTGCAGCTTCCAGTAGTACTTCGCGAGCTTGAACGCGGTCTCGACGGCCTCGCCTCCACCCGTGGTGAAGAAGACCCGGTTGAGGTCGCCCGGCGCGTGCTCGGCGAGCTGGTCGGCGAGTTCGATCGCCGTCGGATGCGCGTACGACCACAGCGGGAAGAATGCGAGCTCTTCGGCCTGCCGGGCGGCGACCTCCGCGAGACGACGTCGGCCATGCCCGGCGTTGACGACGAAGAGGCCCGAGAGGCCGTCGAAGTACTTCTTGCCGTGCGAGTCCCAGATGTGGTGGCCCTCGCCGCGCACGATGATCGGCGCGCCGTGCTTCTCGACCACCGACTGGCGCGTGAAGTGCATCCAGAGGTGGTCCTTGGCCTTCTGCTGCAGTTCGGCCTCGGCGTGGGCGCTGAGCGCGCCGCTTGTCATGGTCATGATGCGATCACCTGGTTCCCCAGTTGTAGAGCTGCTTCTGCAGCTTGAGATAGACGAAGGTCTCGGTGGCCTGCACACCCTCGATGCGGCGGATGCGGTCGTTGAGCAGTTCGATGAGGTCGTCATCGTTCTCGCACACGATCTCGGCCAGGATGTCGAAGCTGCCCGCCGTGAGCACGACGTAGTCGACGGCGGGGATGTCGCTGAGCTTCTGCGCGACGACGCGGCTGTCGCCCGTCACCCGGATGCCGACCATCGCCTGGCGGTAGAAACCCAGCTGCATCGGGTCGGTCACGGCGACCACCTGCATGACGCCCGCCTCGGTGAGCTTCTGCACGCGCTGCCGCACGGCAGCCTCCGAGAGCCCGACGGCTTTGCCGATCTCGGCGTAGGAGCGCCGGCCGTCTTCCTGCAACTGCTCGATGATCGCCTTCGACACCTCGTCGAGGGCGATGGGGCGGCTCCGGGGCGTCATGCGCTCGATTCTCTCATCGAAGACGAAGCCCGACAAGCGAATCCGCAATCTCGAGCGCTGATCGCGACGAAATCAGCAGTTCCGACCCTGGCGAGAAGAGGTTATGGTGGCCACATGGCCGAACGGATCCTGCGCAACTTCATCAACGGCGAGTACGTCGATGCCCGATCTGACGACAGCTTCGAGGTCATCGATCCCGCGACCGAGCAGAGCTACGCCAGCTCGCCCGTGTCGGGCGAGGCGGATGTGGACGCCGCCTTCGCCGCGGCATCCGCCGCATTCGAGACCTGGGGCGAATCGACGCCGGCCGAACGGCAGCTCGCCCTCTTCCGCATCGCCGACAAGATGGAGGAGCGCGCCGAGGAGTTCGCCGACCTGGAGTCGCAGGACACCGGCAAGCCGCGCGCGAGCCTCGTGGACGACGAGATCATGCTCTCGCTCGACCAGATCCGCTTCTTCGCGGGTGCCGCGCGCAATCTCGAGGGGCGAGCGAGCGCCGAGTACATGAAGGATCACACGAGCTCGATCCGGCGCGAGCCGATCGGCGTCGTCGGGCAGGTCACTCCGTGGAACTACCCGCTCAACATGGCGGTGTGGAAGTTCGCCCCGGCGATCGCCGCCGGCAACACGAGCGTGCTCAAGCCCTCCGACACCACGCCGCAGTCGACGCTGCTGCTCGCCGAGATCGCCGCGGAGTTCCTGCCGCCGGGCGTGCTCAACGTCATCACGGGCGACCGCACCACGGGGGCGCGCATGATCGAGCACCCGACGCCGCAGATGGTGTCGATCACCGGATCGGTCCGTGCCGGCATGGAGGTGGCGCGCGCCGCATCCTCCGACCTCAAGCGCGTGCACCTGGAGCTCGGCGGCAAGGCGCCCGTCATCGTGTTCCCCGACGCCGACATGGCCAAGGCCGCCGAGGGCATCGCCGTGGCCGGTTACTTCAACGCCGGTCAGGACTGCACCGCGGCGACGCGCGTGCTCGTGCACCGCGACGCGCACGACGACTTCCTCGCGGCCATCACCGCATATGTCAAGGAGAACGTTCGCACGGGCGCGCCGAGCGATCCGGACACCTTCTTCGGGCCCGTGAACAACGCCAACCAGCTCGAGCGGGTGATGGGGATGCTGCACGCCCTTCCCTCCCACGCCGAGGTCGTCACGGGCGGTGCGCGGCAGGAGGGCGCCGGGTACTACATCCAGCCGACGATCGTCGACGCCCTGCGCCAGGACGACGACGCGATCCAGACCGAGATCTTCGGGCCGGTCATCACGGTGCAGACCTTCTCCGACGAGGCGGAGGCGCTCGCGTGGGCCAACGGGGTACAGTACGGGCTCTCGTCGAGCGTGTGGACGCGGGATCACGCGCGGGCGATGCGCTTCGCGAAGCACCTCGACTTCGGCTGCGTGTGGATCAACACCCACATCCCGCTCGTGGCCGAGATGCCGCACGGCGGTTTCAAGCACTCCGGCTACGGCAAGGACCTCTCGATGTACGGTTTCGAGGACTACACGCGTGTGAAGCATGTGATGTCTTACATCGGCGAATAGCCGATGTACGACGTCACCGAATGGCGCAGCATGTCGTACATCGGCGAGTAGCCGATCGCCTCACCCCCTCGGGGGATACGGGCTCCCAGCGAGGGCGCGGGAGAATGGACGTCCGACCGGGAGGGGGGTGGGCGCACGTGCATGCTGACGACGACACCATCCCGCACGCCGCGAAGCCCGCGCCTGCTGCCACCGGCGACCGGGCGGTCGAGGTGGCTCTGGGAGACACCGTCGCTCGCGAGCCCGTCGCGCCGGCGACCCCGCCCACCGGTCGGCCCGCGCCCGAGACGCCGCCGCTGCCGGCAGCGCTGCGGCCGCACCACCGGGTGCGGGTGGGCACCGGAGAGCCGATCGAGCTCGATCGTCCCGTGCACATCGGCCGTCGGCCTCGTCCGGTGCGGGTGCCGATGCCGGCGCTTCCGCGCCTCGTGACCGTCGCGAGCCCCGAGGGCGGGATCTCGTCGACGCACCTCGAATTGCGTGAACAGGGTGCGGCGGTCGTGGCGACCGACATGCGCTCTCTCAACGGCAGCGAGGTGCGCGTTCCGGGTTCGCCGACGCGCACGCTGCTGCGCGGTGAGTCGGTTGTGGTGACGCCCGGCACGCGTATCGATCTCGGCGAGGGGGTCGTGGTGGAGATCCTCGGGCCCGCGCGCACTCCGGCCCGTGAGGAGCGGATGCATGACGCGACACGGTGACGACGTCGCGCGCCGCAGCTTCCCGGTGCCGGGTCGGCCGGGGGAGCAGGTGACCCTCGCCTGGGCCGCGGTGAGCGATGTCGGGCGTCGCCGGCAGGCCAACGAGGACAGCGTGATCGTGCAGCCTCCGGTTTTCGCGGTCGCGGACGGCATGGGCGGTCACGCGGCGGGCGATCGCGCGAGTGCGGCCGCCGTGGACCGTCTTCTGGCCCTCGCGGGCCGCGACGACGTCGATCGGAACGCGGTGGGCGGTGCGTTGACGCTCGCCGCGCACGATATCGACGACCTCGCCGAGCACCTTCCGCTCGGGGCGGGCACGACGGTCACGGGCGCGGTTCTCGACGTCGCGGCATCCGAGCCCTCGTTCGTCGTCTTCAACGTCGGCGACAGCCGCGTCTACAGCCTGCTCGGGAACGAGCTGGCCCAGGTGACCCACGACCACTCGGTCGTACAGGAACTCGTTGACCGCGGCCTGCTGTCCGAGGCGGATGCGGAGACGCATCCGGAGTCCAACGTCGTGACGCGCGCACTCGGCTTCCACGAGGCCCCGCGGCCGGACTTCTGGAGCATTCCGCTGCGGACCGGGATGCGGTTGCTGCTGTGCTCGGACGGGCTGACGAAGGAGCTGCCGGCCGCCCGGCTGCGCCTGCACCTCGCGGCGCGGCTCTCGGCCGCCGAGACGGCATCCGCTCTCGTGGATGCCGCGCTCGCTGCAGGCGGGCGCGACAACGTCACGGTCATCGTGATCGACGTTCTCGAGTCACCGGAACCGCGCACCTCGTCTGTTTACAATGAAGACTCTGCGGGGACGAGGGGGTAGGTCGTGGCGCGACGTCTTCCCTCGCAACCTCCCGTGCTTCCGGGGTTCTCGTACGTGCACGTTCTGGGTTCGGGCGGCTTCGCCGACGTCTTCCTCTACGAGCAGAACATGCCGCGTCGCCAGGTCGCCGTGAAGGTCATGCTGAGCGAGGTCGTCAACGACCAGGTTCGCCAGATGTTCCAGGCCGAGGCGAACCTCATGGCGCAGCTGAGCGCGCATCCCTCGATCCTGACCGTCTATCAGGCGAGCGTCTCGAGCGACGGCCGGCCCTACCTCGTGATGGAGCTGTGCTCGGCCGCGCTCTCGGAGCGCTACCGCCGCGAGCCGATCCCGGTTCCCGAGGTGCTGCGCATCGCGATCAAGATCGGCTCGGCGGTGGAGACGGCGCACCGCGCCGGAGTGCTGCATCGCGACATCAAGCCCTCGAACATCCTGCAGACCGCCTACGGGCATCCGGTGCTCTCCGACTTCGGCATCGCCTCGACCCTGGGGTCGCAGAAGGACGAGAACTCGGTGGGGCTGTCGATCCCGTGGTCGGCGCCCGAGGTGCTGCTCGACGAGACGCCGGGGTCGATCGCGTCCGAGGTGTGGTCGCTCGCGGCCACGACCTACTCGCTGCTGGCGGGCCGGTCCCCGTTCGAGGTGCCGGGCGGGGCGAACACCTCGAGCGACCTCATGTCGCGCATCGCGCGGGCGAAGCCGCAGGCCATCGGGCGTCCGGATGTTCCAGCGAGTCTCGAGGCCGTGCTGCGCACGGCTATGTCGCGTCGCCCGGAGCAGCGGCCCGCGAGCGCGCTCGAGCTCGTGCGCGAGCTGCAGCTCGTCGAGGCCGAGCTCGGCCTGCCGCAGACGACGGCGGAGATCGCGATGGACGACTGGGCCCTCGGGACGGTCGCCGACCAGGAGGAGCGCACCCGCCTGCGACCGGTGAGCACGGGCTCGAGCCCGCGCCCGGCCGGGGGGCGCAGGCGTCGGCGGTCGGTGAGCGCGGATGCCTACGCGCCCGTCGGCACGGTCCGGGACCGTAGCGGACCCGACACCCCCTTCTCGCACAGCGGGCCCAAGGATGCGAGCCCCGGCATGCGACGTCTCACCTGGGTGCTCGCGGCGGCGGCGGGACTCGTGACGGTGCTCGGCGTCATCGCACTCGTCGTGCTGCTGCGCGCCGTGGGCGACGGGATTCCCGTCGTCTCCGACATCCGTGCCGAGGTGGGCGAGCAGGGGCGCGTCGAGTTCAACTGGCCCGACCCGGGCATCGCCGACGGTGACCGCTACCAACTCCTCCTCACCCAGGACGGCATCCCCTCGAACCCCGCCTTGCAGGAGTCGTCGCGGTTCGTGGTCGACGCCGACCCGGGCGACACCGTCTGCCTCTCGGTGCTCGTGAATCGCAACGGCACCCCCGGCGCGGCCAGCGCCGAGAAGTGCGTCGACGTGAACGGGGGCTGACGCGTGCGCGCCTGGATCGCCTCCCACCGTTCGCTCGCCGCGACCGTCACGAGCAGCGCAGTCGTCGCGGCTCTCGTGGCCACGCTCGCACTCGTCTCGACGGGCTACACGGCACAGCGGATGGACCTCACCGACCCCTCGGTGTGGGTGCTCGGCGGCGAGCACCAGGCGATCGGGCGCGCCAACACCCAGGTGTTCGAGCTCGACAGCGTCGTGGAGGTCGACGCCGACGAGCCCCGGATCGTGCAGGCCGGGTCGACCGTGCTGCTCGTCGACGAGGCGAGCGCCACCGTGCGCGAGGTCGACCCGGCCACCGCCCTCCTCGGCGACGACATCGCCCTGCCTCCGCAGAGTCCGGAGCTGCTGCTCGCCGGGCAGCGGGTCGTGATCATCGCGCAGACGACGGGCGAGGTCTGGTTGCTGCCGCTCGCCGACCTCGACTCCTTCGACGCGGCCTCGCCCGCCACCCTGAGCCTCGGCGAGAACGCGATCGTCACGACGACCGAGTCAGGCGCCCTGCTCGCCTACCTTCCCGAGGTCGCGCAGGTCTGGCGGGTCGAGCCGGACTCCGTCGAGGTCGGCGAGCGCTGGGACGTGGCGTGGGGGCCGGACGCCGCGGTCACCGATGCGGCCCAGCTGACGTCGGTGGGTGAACGCTGGGCGCTGCTCGACACGACCACGCGCGAACTCGCGACGGCATCCGGGGTGACCTCGCTCTCCGATGCGCTGGACGGCACGGGACTGCGCCTGCAGCAGCCTGGGCCCGCCAACGCGCGGGTGCTCATCGCCCACTCCGGGGGCCTCGTGGGCGCCGACATGATGGGCGGTGCACCGGTCGCGTTCGTCGACGACGCGGCGGGCGCGGCGGCCGCCCCGGTGGTCGTCGACGGATGCCGTTACGCGGCCTGGAGCTCCGGGATCGGGTGGCGGCGCTGCGGCTCCGACGCCGCGGTGCGCCTCGCGCTCAGCCAGATGCCGGGCAGTCCGACGCTGCGATTCGCGACGAACGGCGGGCACGTCGCCCTCAACGACGTCGGCGGGGGAGCCAGTTGGGCTGTGCAGGCGGACGGCGAGCTCATCGACAACTGGGACGACCTCATCACCGACGAGGATCAGCAGGTCGAGCAACCCGAGGCGAACGACGAGACCCCGCCCGTGCTCGAGGAGCTGCAGAAGCCACCCGTCGCCGTCGACGACACCTTCGGGGCGCGGCCCGGCAGGGCGACGGTGCTGCCGGTCCTGCTGAACGACTACGACCCGAACGGCGACGTGCTCGTCGTGACCCAGGTCGACCAGATCGACGAGGCCGTCGGACGCATCGACCTGGTGAGCCGCAACCAGCAGGTGCAGCTCACCCTCGGCGACACGGCATCCGGCATCGTGCGCTTCGGCTACACGATCAGCGACGGCCGGGGTGGCACGGCCTCCGCCGTCGTCACCGTGGAGGTGCGCAGCCCCGAGGAGAATTCGCCGCCGCGCCAGGTGCGCACCTCGACGGCGACGGTGGGCCAGGGCGATCGCGTCACGACGCAGGTAGGCGGCGACTGGGTGGATCCCGACGGCGACGCGATCTACCTGACGGGTGCGGCGATCGCCGCGCCCGATCACGTGGCCTTCAAGCCCGACGGGGTCGTGGTGTTCGTCGACGGAGGCGAGGCCACCGGCATCAAGACCGTCGCCGTCACGATGTCCGACGGTCGCGACAGCACGAACGGCACGCTGCAGGTGACCGTCAAGCCCCGCGGCGAGGTGCCCATCCTCGTGGAGCCCTGGATCGCGCTCGCGAGTTCGGGTGAAGAGATCACCGTGCGCCCGTTGCAGCACGTGCGCGGGGGCAACGGGCCCATCCGCTTGGGAGGCGTGCCTCCCAAGGCGGGCACGACGATGGTCGCGAGCTTCGAGGCGGGGACCTTCACCTTCCTCACCGAGCAGGTCGGCACGCACTACGTCGAGTTCACCGTGACCGACGGCACCCAGACCGCGACCGGCACGGTCCGCATCGACGTGGCCGCGCCTGCGGATGCCTCGACCCGCCCCATCACCGTGCCGAAGACGATGTTCATGACGGCCAGCAGCTCCCAGACCGTCGATCCGCCGTCGAGCGACATCGATCCCGCGGGCGGCGTGCTCGTCGTGACGGGCGTGATGAACATCCCGGCCGGGTCCGGCATCCAGGCAGAGGTGCTCGATCAACGACGGGTGCGCGTGACGCTCACGGCGCCGCTCGATAACCCCGTGACCTTCAACTACCGCATCAGCAACGGGCTCGCCGAGGCGGTGGGCACGATCACGGTCGTCGAGATCGCGACACCGCTGCGACTGCAGCCGCCCATCGCGACCGACGACCAGGTGACCGTGCGGGTCGGCGATGCGATCGACATCCGGGTGCTCGACAACGACGAGCAGCCGGACGGCGAGGAGATCACGCTCGACCCGGAGCTGGCCCAGTCGCTTCCGGCCGACGGCGGTCTGCTGTTCGCGTCGGGGGATCGGCTGCGCTACCTCGCACCGGAGACCGCCGGCAACTACACGGCGATCTACACGATCTCGGGCACGGACGGCCAGCAGGCGCAGGCGCGTGTCGTCATCTCGGTGCGGGAGCGCAACGCCGCCACCAACAACCCGCCGGTTCCCCGGCCCGTGACGGCGCGCGTGCTCGCCGGGCAGACCGTGCGCATCGACATCCCCACGAGCGGCGTCGACCCGGATGGCGACTCCGTGCAGCTGGTGGGTCAGGCGACCAACCCCGAGAAGGGCAACGTCGTCGAGGTGACCGGCAGCACGATCGTGTACCAGGCGGGCGACTACTCCTCGGGCACCGACAGCTTCCAGTACATCGTCGTCGACGGGCTCGGAGCGCGCGCGACGGGCATCATCCGAGTAGGGATCTCGCCCGCCCTCGAAGGCGCTCGCAACCCGGTGGCGAACCTCGACACGGTGCAGGTGCGTCCGGGCCGGACCGTGTCGGTGCGCGCCCTGCTCAACGACTCCGATCCCGACGGGTCGCCGCTGCGGATCCGCCAGGTCGAACCGAACCTGCCGGGGGTGACGGCCGAGATCGTCGACGACGAGATCGTGCGCATCACGCCGCCCGCCGAACCCGGCGACTACAGCGTCATCTACACGATCGAGAACCAGACCGGGGGCACGAGCTCGGCCTTCATCCGGGTCACGGTCGACCCGCTCGCGCCGCTCTCGCGCCCGAGCGCGAGCGACGTCGTGCTGAGCGTCACCGACGTGCTCGACCGCACGACGATCGACGTGTCGGTGCTGGATCGCGTGTTCTTCGCCGACGGCGAGGTGGCCGATCTCGGCGTGCAGCTCGTCCCCGGATACGGGGACTCCGCCGAGGTGCTGACCAACAAGCGCATCCGGGTGGCGATCGGCGACCGCAGCCAGATCATCCCCTTCGCCGTCGTTCATCCCGAGAACGCGTCGATTCGGGCGTATGCCTTCATCCGCGTGCCGGGCTACGACGACGCCCTCCCGCAGATCAACACGAAGGCGCCGCCGCTCAGGATCGAGAGCGAATCGACGCTGCGGATCGAACTCTCGGACTACGTGGTGGCGCTCGGCGGGTCGCGCGTGCGGATCACGGACTCCAGCACGGTGCGCGCCACCCACGCCAACGGCGCGAACCTCGTCGTCGACGAGGACACCCTCCAGTTCACCTCGGCCGACCGGTACTGGGGGCCGGCGTCGATCTCGTTCGAGGTCACCGACGGCGGCACCGCTTCCGACCCCGGCGGTCACGTCACGACGCTCTCGCTCCCCATCGAGGTGACCCCGCGCGACAACCAGCCGCCGATCTTCACGGGTGGCGTCATCGAGTTCGAGCCGGGGCAGCAGAAGGAGCTCGACCTCGTCAAGCTCACGAAGTACCCCTACGACGACGACATCGACGAGCTCGCGTACACCGTGCTCGATCCGCTGCCGACGGGATTCAGCTACCAGGTCAACGGTCAGCGCCTGCTGCTCACCGCCGCCGCATCCGCGGTCAAGGGCAGCAGCACGAGCATCACGCTCGGCGTGCGCGATGCGCTCAAAGACGGTCAAGCGGGTCGGGTGGAACTGCGCGTGGTGCCCTCGACCCGACCGCTGGCCCGGCCCGCGCCCGACGCGGCGATCGCCAAGCGCGGCGAGACGACCGTCGTCGACGTGCTGCTCAACGACGCCGCCACCAACCCGTTCCCCGATGTTCCGCTGCGGGTCGTCGCGATCCGCGGGCTCGAGGGAGGCGCTGTGCCGGCCGGCATCGCGATCTCGCCGAGCGCCGACCGCTCACGGCTCTCGGTGACGGTCTCGGACAGCGCCGAGCCCGTCGACGTGACGCTCCAGTACCAGGTCGCGGACGCCACGGGCGACCCCGACCGGATGATGTGGGGCACCGTGACCCTGTCGGTGCAGGACGTACCCGACCCCGTGACGGCGGTGCGGGTCACGGAGTTCGGCGACCGGCTGCTGCGCCTCGGCTGGGCGCCCGGGCTGTTCAACAATTCGCCCATCACCGAGTACAGGGTGACGGTGAGCGACAGCGGCGGCGCCGTGCTCTCGACGACGAGCTGCACCATCACGGTCGGCTGCACCGTCACGACGCCCGGTAACGGGCCGGACTACGCGGTGCGGATCTCCGTCGTCGCGGTCAACGCGATCGGCGAGTCCGAGCCCGCTCAGCTGCCCGGCGCGATCTGGTCGGATGTCATCCCGCCGCCCCCGGTCGGTGTCACCTCGACTCCGCTCGATCACGGCCTGCGGGTCGTATGGCGCAAGCCCGCCACGACCGCCGGCACGCCGATCGACAGCTACGTCGTGACCGTCGCGGGGCAGAGCGTGACCGTGACCGTCCCGGCCGGCGACGCCGCGGGCACGGAGTACAGCCGTCAGATCACGAGCAGCGGAATCGCCAACGGCACAGCGGTCGCGTACTCGGTGAGCGCGCGCAACCGGGCGCCGAACTCGCTCGCGACCTGGAACGAGGCGGGCGGCAGCGGCACCCCCGCCGGTCCGCCGCTGGTCGTCGCGAGCCCCACGGCATCCGCCTCGACGACCGACGGCACGACCGCGAGCGTGGCCTGGTCCGACGTCTTCACCCCCAACGGCAAGGCGATCAGCACCTACTACGTCGCGCGCCACAACGGCAACGCCCCCAATTGCACGGTATCGGGCGTGGAGTCGGGTTCGCCCGTCGTGTCACCGCCCAGCGGACCGAACGTGCAGACGCTGCCCAGCAGCACGACGAGCACGACCTTCACGGGCCTCTCGCCCAACACGAGTTACAGCTTCACCGTCTACGCCTACAACGGCCAGGGCTGCACGGCATCGGCGACGGTCTCGGCGACGCCGCGTGCGGCGCCCGGGATCGTGACCGACATCAACTACGCCGGCCCTCTTGCCAGCGGGCAGGGTACGTGGGACTTCCGCCTCAACTCGGTCACCATCACCTCCGGATCCAGCGACGTCGACGGATTCCAGTACCGCCTCTCGGGCGGCACGACCGCCGGGTCCGAGTATTCGGGCACGCCGGGACTCGGGTTCCTCACGGCCGACGGCACACAGTACGGGAACGCCGTCTCGGTGCAGGTCAAGGCGTGCAAGCAGTATCCGGAAGCGCGGCTGTGCAGCGCCGACTGGTCGTCGCCGTTCGAGCTCGGGCGACCCGTGAGCGTGCAGCTGGCGGGACTGCAGGCCATCGAGGTCAGCCCGCCCGAGCTGCTTCCCCCGACGCCGGGTGCGGGCTATTGGGCATGGACCGGTCAGCCCGCGATCGCCGCAGGCGGCGCGCCCGGCTACGACACGGTGACCATCACGTGCGGTGCGGATGACGACCCCGCCACCCCGACGCAGTGCGAGGTCGTCGGCGGCGGGCTCACGGGTAACCAATACGCCGACCTCGTGGTCGTGGTGACCGCCAATGGCCAGAGCTATACGCGAACATACAACTGGGCAGACACCCCCCACTGACCCGACGGCGAAAGAGGACCCCATGACGATGACGCCCGAACAGGCGAGCGGATTCCACGAGACGTTCGGCCGGCTCGTGTCCGGTGTCGAGCAGGTGCTGCTCGGAAAGACGTTCGTCGTGCGCCTCGGGTTCATCGCCTTGTTCAGCGAGGGCCACCTGCTGCTGGAGGACTTCCCGGGCACCGGCAAGACATCGCTCGCCCGGGCGATCGCGCAGAGCGTCGACGGCACGAGCAACCGCATCCAGTTCACGCCCGATCTGCTGCCCGGCGACATCACGGGCGTCAGCATCTTCGACCAGCGCACGGGTCAGTTCGAGTTCCACGCCGGTCCGGTGTTCGCGAACGTCGTGCTCGCCGACGAGATCAACCGGGCGAGCCCCAAGACCCAGGCGGCGCTGCTCGAGGTCATGGAGGAGGGGCGGGTCACCGTCGACGGGTCCACCCACCCCGTCTCGGCGCCGTTCATGGTGATCGCCACCCAGAACCCCATCGAGCAGGCCGGCACCTATCGGCTGCCCGAAGCCCAGCTCGATCGCTTCCTCCTGAAGGCGTCGATCGGGTACCCGGATCACGCGGCGACCGTGCGGATCCTCGAAGGGTCCGCGGTGCGTGCGCACGACACCGTCATCCCGTCGGTGATCGACGCGGCCGAGGTGATCGAGCTCGCCTCCCTCGTGCGAACGGTGCACGTCGATCCGTCTATCAACGACTACGTCTCGCGGCTCGTCGAGGCCACGCGCTCGGCCGTCGAGGTGCGGCTCGGGGTGAGCGTGCGCGGCGCGCTGGCGCTCGTGCGCGCCGCAAAGACCCTCGCTGCGGCGAGCGGGCGGCACTATGTGGTGCCCGATGACATCAAGTCGCTCGCCGAACCCGTGCTCGCGCACCGCCTCGTGCTCGATCCCGAGGCGGAGTTCGAGGGCGTCACTCCGTCGAGCATCATCGCGCAGCTTCTGCTCGAGACCCCGCCACCGAGCGATCGGCAGGCCGTGTGAGCCCAGCCGGACGTTCGACGCGGAGCGGACGCGACGCCACCGCGCCCACCGACACGCAGGGCCTGGGCGCCACCCGGGCCCGGATCGTCGGCGGGCGTACGGGGGTGCTCGCGGACGTCATCGTCGCCGTCGTGCGCGCGACCCGTGCCGTCGGACGCGTGTTCGCGCAGCTCGCGGGGCGGCTCGGAACGGTCGTCACACCGCTCGGCTGGGTGGTGGTCGCGGGGATCCCGGTCGCGCTCGCATCCGGGTACGCGCTGGGCTGGCTCGAGCTCGTGGCGATCGGCTGGGGCGCGCTCGTGCTTGCGCTGCTCGCCGTGCTGTTCCTGCTGGGCCGCGCGCCGTACCGGATGACGCTCGCCCTCCCGCATCGGCGTGCCGTCGTCGGGGAATCGGCACGTGCCTCGCTCAACGTCGACAACGCGGGCGGGCGACGGATGCTCGGCACCGTGCTCGAGGTGCCCGTCGGCGGCAGCATCGTCGAGCTCACGCTGCCGGGTCTGCGCCGCGGCGCGAGCCACACCGACACCTTCCTCGTGCCGACCGAACGCCGTGGGGTGATCCCGGTCGGCCCGGTGCGCACTGTGCGGGGCGACCCGCTGGGCCTCGTCCGCCGGGAGCTGAGCTGGAGCGAACAGCTCGAACTCGTCGTGCACCCCAGAACCGTGAGCGTGCCATCGACGAGCACGGGGCTCATCCGCGATCTCGAGGGGGCGCCGACCCGCGATCTGACCTCGAGCGACGTCGCCTTCCACGCCCTGCGCGAATACCAAACCGGCGACGATCGCCGCTACATCCACTGGAAGTCGACGGCCAAGACCGGCGTGCACATGGTGCGCCAGTTCGAGCAGACGCGCCGCAGCCATCTGGTGGTCGCCCTGAGCCTCTCGACGCACGACTTCGCCAGTGAGGCGGAGTTCGAGCTCGCGGTGAGCGTCACCGGATCTCTCGGGGTTCGCGCCATCCGAGATGGGCGAACCGTCTCCGTGGTCGTCTCGAGCATCACCCCCGAGTTCGCCAAGCGACGCGTCTACGCGGTGCGCCCGCTCGCGACCCACGTCGCCGACCGCCTGCTCGACGACCTCGCGGTCGTGGACGCCTCCATCGGCGCCCTGCCGCTGCGCGACATGGCACGCATCGTGTCGGACGGCACCCCCGGCATCTCCGTGGCGTTCCTCGTATGCGGGTCCCGCACCCGCACCTCGGAACTGCGCGCCGCGGCCTCCTCCTTCCCGCCGGATGTCGAGGTCGTCGCGGTCGTGTGCGATCCGGATGCCGCCCCGGGCATGCGACGCCTCGCCGGTCTCAACGTGCTCACCATCGGCTACCTCGAGGAGCTCAGGCTCGCTCTCGCCCGTTCGGCGGCCGTCGCATGAGCTCCGATCGTATGAGCGCCGTTCGCGGGGGCGGCGCGCGCATGGGCACCGGGCGGCTGAGCCCGTCCTCGCTCGGCGACATCCTCCAGCTGTGGATGGTGATGGCGCTTGCCAGCGCAACGTTCTGGCCGATCTACCACTCGAGCGCATTCCTCGTGATGGCCGCCTCCGCGGTGCTGCTGGGCACGCTCATCGCCGTGCTGGGCACCGTCTTCCGCTGGCCCGCCTGGGCCGTGCTCCTCGTGACGGTCGGCACCTTCGCGCTCGTGGGCGTGCCGCTCGCCGTGCCGGCGAAGGCCATCGGCGGCCTGCTGCCGAGCGTCGAGGGGCTCGCCGACCTGTTCGCGGGAGTCGCTCTCGGGTGGAAGCAGCTGCTGACGATCACCCTTCCTGTCGGCGACTATCAGGCGCTGCTCGTGCCCGCCCTCGCGCTCCTGCTGACGGCGACCGTCATCGCCGGCAGCACGGCGCTGCGCGCCCGCTTCGGCGAGCTCGCCGTCATCCCGCCGCTCGCCGTGTTCCTGCTCGGGATCATGTTCGGCCCTGCCGTGGTCGCCTTTCCCATCCCTCTGGGGATCGGCATGTTCGTCACCACGATCGCCTGGATCAGCTGGTGGCGGTGGCGGCGCCGCCGGGCCGCGACCCGCACACGCGAGCGCGACGCGGCGACGGCGGGGCTGCGTTTCGGGGTCGAGGCGCGCACCCTCGTCGCCGCGGTGCTCGTCTTCGCCGTCGCGGCGGGAGCCTCGCTCGTGACGACATCCGTGCTCACCCCGCGAGGCGATCGTGACGTGCTGCGCAACGTCGTCGCACAACCCTTCGATCCGCGTGATCATCCGAGCCCCCTCGCCGCGTTCCGCAGCTATCTGCGCGAGGATTCCGCCGGCGAGGTGATGATGCGCGTCACGGGGCTGCCATCGGGCGAGCGCATCCGGATCGCCACGCTCGACAGCTACGACGGGGTCGTCTACGCCGTCGGCAGCGCCGCGGTGGACTCCGCCTCCGGCACCTTCGTACGGGTGCCGTCGCGGATCGACCAATCGCGTGCGGGCAGCGACCGGGTGCACCTCGACCTCGAGATCGTGGGCTACTCGGGTGTGTGGGTGCCGACCGTCGGCATGCTCGAGGAGATCGCCTTCCGTGGAGCCGACGCGACAACGCTCGAGGACGGCTTCGCCTTCAACGACACGAGCGGCACGGCCGTCGAGCTCGGAGGCGTCGGCGCGGGCGATCGCTACGAACTCGACGCCGTGCTGCCCGGCGACCCGAGTCTCGACGCCCTCGCCGGTGCGGTGCCGGGTTCGGCTGAGGTGCCGCGCATCGCGGATGCGCCCGAGGACCTCGCGACCGCGCTCGACGCCTACGTACGGGGGGTCCAGGGATCCGGTGCGCAACTCGTGGCGGCGATCGAGGGGCTGCGAGCCGACGGCTACATCAGCCATGGGCTCGCCGATGACGAGCCTGCCAGCCGTTCCGGTCACTCGCTCGACCGTGTGGCCGAGCTCTTCGGCGACGGGCGGATGATCGGCGACGCCGAGCAGTACGCGGTCGCGGCCGCGCTCATGGCGACCCGGCTGGGCTTCCCGGCGCGTGTCGTGTTCGGCTTCGCTCCGGAAGCGGCGGGCACGTCAGGGGTGACCGTCGTGCACGGCTCGGATGTGAGCGCGTGGATCGAGGTCGACACCGCCCAGTTCGGCTGGGTGGCGGTCGACCCGGTTCCGCCCATCCGTCCCATCCCCGAGGAGGAGCCGCAGGACCCCACCCCGGTCTCGCGCCCCGAGTCGATCGTTCCACCGCCGCTGGACCGGCCCGAGACGCGCGAGGATCAGAGCGAGTCCGATACGACCGCCGAGGACCCCGTGGTGCCCGACACGACCCTCGAGGTGCTCCTGCAGACCTTGCGCATCACGGGGCTCGTGCTCCTCGTCATCCTCATCGCACTCTCCCCGTTCCTGCTCGTGATCGGCGCGAAGGCCCGGCGACGTCAGCTGCGTCGCTCGGCGGGCTCGACGCTCGCTCGCATCCGGGGCGGCTGGGACGAGTTCAGCGACCTCGTGATCGACCACGGTCTCGCGCCGCCGCCCGCGGCGACCCGGGCGGAGTTCGCCGCCGCTGTGGGCACGCTGCCCTCGCGGGTGCTCGCCGCGGTCGTCGACCGCGCCGTGTTCGCGCCCGACACGCCCAGCGAGGCGGACGCCGAGCGTGTCTGGGTCGCCGTGGGCGAGCTGCGACACTCGCTGGATGCGGGACGCACCCGACGTGAGCGGCTGCGGTCGCTCATCTCGGTGCGTTCGCTCGGGGGTGGTGCGGTGCGTGAGCTGCTGCATCGTCCGAGGGGGCGCTCATGAACTGCCGCTACTGCGGATCGACGCTGCAGCCCGGCGCCCTGTTCTGCGTCGAGTGCGGGCGCTCGGTCGCCGAGCCCCCTGCGCCTCGGACGGCGCCGGCGACCGGCGCGACGCCGCCTCGGGGGGATGCCGCCGCGCCGCGTCCGACCGAGACGCTGACGCCGGGCGCGCACTGCCCTCAATGCGGATGCGTCGTCGACCGGGCGGACATCTTCTGCACCGAGTGCGGATTCGTGCTTCGACCGCTGGCCAACGCGATCTCGCCGGAGCCGCCCGCGACACCCGAGGTCCCCGCGCCGGAGTCGCCCGTGCCCGCGCCGGAGCCGCCCGTGCCCGCACCGGAGTCTCCCGACGAGGTCGAGAGCACGCGCATGATGGCCTCCCGCGGGCACGGTGAGCGCTACGTGCTGCAATTCAGCACGGGCGAGAGCATCGTCGTCGCCGGCACGGGGCTCATCGGCCGCAATCCCGCAGCGGAACCCGGCGAATACGTGGACGAGCTCGTGTCGATCTTCGATGTCGGCAAGTCCGTGTCGAAGTCGCACGTCGAGTTCGGGCAGGACTCGGGTCGATTCTGGGTGAGCGACCGCTACTCCACGAACGGCACGGTCATCCGTCAGCCCGACGGCGACCCGGTGCGATGCGAGCCGGGCAAACGGTACCTGATCCCTCGCGGCAGCCGCGTCGAGATCGGTGAGCAGTTCTTCATCGTGAGCTGAACGGCCGCGCGAGACAGAATCGTTCCTCCCCACCCGCGGGGACGCCGTGTCATCCCCGGATGCGGGGTCGCGCGTCCGCCATCCCGCCCGCGGTGCGCTGCGATGGGTGCATGACCCCCGCGCCCGAACGGATCCCGCTGCCCGTCGTCGCTGCGGCTCCCGCCCCGCGGGGCGTGCCGATCGTCGCGACTGTCGCGCCCCTCGTGCTCGCCGTGGCGTTGTGGATCATGACCTCCTCGGCCTATGCGCTGCTGTTCGCCCTGCTCGGCCCGGTCGTGGCGGTCGCATCGGTCTTCGATGCGCGACGCACCGCGCGACGCACCCGACGTCGCGAGCTCGCGACCGCCCGCGAGAGGCTCGAGGTGCTCGAGGCCGAACTCGCGCCGAGGCTCGCGGCGCGCGCTCGTGCACTCGCCTCGCAGGCGTCCCCGCCCGCGGAACTCACCCTCGACCCCGACATCCACGCTTGGTATCTCGGGCACGGTCAGGTGCCGTCCGGGATCGAGTTGCTCGGCACAGATGAGCCTCCCGAGCTGTCGGGAGAGATCGCCCGGCTGCGCGAGGTCGCGGGATACCTGCGCGATGCCCCCGTCGTCGTCGACGCCGTCGAGGCCATCACCGTGTCAGGTGCCGAGCCTCTCGCGCGTTCCTTCTCGCGGGCGCTCGTGCTGCAGGCGGTGGCCCGCTGCGCCCCAGGAGCGGTGCGCGTGGTCGTCCCGGAGGGCGAGAGCTGGACCCGGCAGCTGCCGGCGCGCTGCGTGGCGGGGGATCGGTGGGAGGTCGTGCACGAAGACCGTCGCGTGCTCGTCATCGGGCCGGACATCGCGGGGCGCACACTCGAGCTGAGCGTCGGCGACGCCGGTGAGGAGCCGCGGATGGCGGACGTCTCCGGATGGCGACCCTGCTTCCTCGCGGCCGTGGAGGCGGAGCAGCTCGCGTGCCGCCTCGCCGAGCTCGCGACGCAGCGCGGCTGGCGTCCACCCGGCGCGATCCCCGGCGAGGTCGACCTCGAGCAGCTGCTCGACGAGACGGATGCGACCGCCGCCGCCGCCGCGATCGGCCGGGACGCGAGCGGAACCGTGCTCGTGGATCTCGAGCAGCACGGCCCGCACGCTCTCGTCGCCGGCACCACCGGCGCGGGCAAGAGCGAGCTGCTCGTGAGCTGGGTGCTCGCGCTCGCGGCGCGTCGTCCGCCTGCGGAGCTCGCGTTCCTGCTCGTCGACTTCAAGGGCGGCTCGTCGTTCATGCCGCTGCTCGCCCTCCCGCACGTCGCGGGCGTCGTGAGCGATCTCGACGAGGCCACCGCGACGCGCGCCGTCGAGAGCCTGCGCGCCGAACTGCGGCGTCGGGAGGCCGTTCTCGCGGATCCCGGCGTCCGCGACATCGACGAGCTCCCACCCCGGGGGCTGCCGCGGCTCGTGATCGTCGTCGACGAGTTCGCGGCGCTCGTCGCGCTCGACGCCGAGCTGCAGGGCGTCTTCGCCGATCTCGCGGCACGCGGCCGGTCGCTCGGGATGCATCTCATCCTGGGGACGCAGCGTCCCGCGGGGGTCGTGCGCGACGCGGTGCTCGCCAACATCACGGTGCGCATCTGCCTGCGCGTTCTCGAGACCGCCGAGAGCTCGGCCGTGGTCGGTGTCCCGGACGCGGCGGCCCTTCCGCTCGAGCGACGCGGCCGGGGCCTGCTGCGCGACGCCGGGCACGCACGCGAGGTCCAGTTCGCCCGCGCCGAGCCCGGGTTCGCAGCACGCATCGCGGAGCGCTGGCGCGGGCATCCGGTGCCGGAGGCTCGGCCCTGGCTGGATCCGCTCCCGGCCAGGATCGCCGTGCGCGAGGTGCCCCCGGCGCCCTCGGGTCTGGCTGTCGGGTTCATCGATCTTCCCGATCATCAACGACGTGACCCGCTCATCGTCGACCCGTGGCAGGCGGGGGCGTTGCTCGTGGTGGGAGCCGCATCCTCTGGTCGCACCGAGGCTCTTGCCACGATCTCGGCGGCGGCCATGGCTGGCTCCGAGGTGCGATGGGTCGCCTCGGAGCCCGCGGAGCTGTGGGCGGCCCTGTGTGCGGCACCGAGGGGCGAGCGCGCCCTCGTCGTGGTCGACGATCTCGACCTGCTGCTCGCGCGCAGCGGGCCCGAGGAACGGGCGGATCTCGCCGAACTGCTCGACCGGGTCGCGCGTGAGGGGCGTCGGAGCGGCATCGCGGTCGTCGCGAGCGCTCGTGGCGGCGGTGCGCTGCAGACCGCCGCTGCCGCCTTCGAGCAGCGCATGCTGCTGCGTCTGCCGACCCGTGAGGATCACCTGCTGAACGGGGGAGAGACCCGCGACTTCCGTGCCGACCGACGGCCGGGTGCGGCGATCTGGCGGGGCAGGGAGGCTCAGCTCGCGCTGTCGCCCGCGCACCCGGCACCCTGGCATGCGGTCGTCGCCGAGGTGCGCCTCGCTGTCGGCGAGTGGGCGGTCGTGACGCCGCATCCCGAACGATGGCTCGGCCGGCTCGCCGACGCCGGCATCGCGGCGGCCGCGGTCGAGGCATCGCGTCCGGGAGCGGCGGTGGTCGTCGGTGACGTCGACGCCTGGCTCATGGAGCACACCGCTCTCGCTCGGGTGCGCCGGAGCGGTCGTCTGCTGCTCGCGGGCTGCTCACGGTCCGATCTGCGGGCTCTGGCGCGATCGCGAGGGGCCGTGCCGCCGCTCGGCCGTGGCCCCCGCGACCGTGACGACGCCGAGGCGTGGCTGGTCGAGGGCACCGAGGTCAGGCGCGTGCGCGTGCGGGTCGAGGCGGATGGGGTCGAGGCGGCTCAGGCGAGCCCGAGCGGCGCCTCTTCGAACTCGAGACCGTGAGCGCTCGCCACGGCGGGATTCACGACATGGCCCGCGTGCACGTTGAGGCCACGCGCGAGCGCCGCGTCGGCGCGCAGCGCCTCGCGCCATCCCGCGTTCGCGATCGATCGCACGTACGGCAGCGTCGCATTGGTCAGCGCGTAGGTCGAGGTGTTGGCCACCGCGCCCGGCATGTTCGCGACGCAGTAGAACAGCGAGCGATGCACGGTGAAAGTCGGATCAGCGTGGGTCGTCGGGCGCGAGTCCTCGAAACAGCCGCCCTGGTCGATCGCGATGTCCACGAGCACGCTGCCCGGCCGCATCCGCTCCACGAGGGCGTTCGGCACGAGCTTCGGCGCCTTCGCCCCCGGCACGAGCACCGAGCCGATGACGAGATCGGCGTCGAGCACCGCGCGCTCGATCTCGAAGCTGTTCGAGGCGATCGTGCGCACGCGCCCCATGTAGTGGGCGTCGAGCTCGCGCAATCGCGCGATGTTGGTGTCGAGCACGGTCACCTGGGCTTCGAGCCCGACCGCGACGGCTACGGCGTTCGATCCGGCGACGCCCCCGCCGAGCACGACGATATGCGCCGCGCGGGTGCCCGGCACACCGGGCACGAGAAGCCCCGGGCCGCCGTGCGGGCGCATCATGACATTCGCCCCCACGATCGGCGCGAGTCGTCCGGCGACCTCGCTCATGGGGGCCAGCAGCGGAAGGGCCCCGGATGCCAGTTGCACGGTCTCGTAGGCGATCGCGGTTACTCCGCGCGCGATGAGCTCCTGCGTGAGCTCGGGTTCCGCGGCGAGATGCAGGAAGGTGAAGAGCACGAGTCCCTCGCGGAAATGCCGGTACTCGCTCTCGATCGGCTCCTTGACCTTGATCACGAGCTCGGCCTCGCCCCACGCGGTCTCGGCATCCGGCACGATGCGCGCACCCGCTTCGCGGTAGTCGTCGTCGGTGATCGACGACCCGAGGCCCGCGCCGCTCTGCACGAGCACCTCGTGCCCGGCCGAACTGAGATCGTGGACTCCCGCCGGGGTGATCGCCACGCGGAACTCGTTGTTCTTGACCTCACTCGGCACGCCGACTCTCATGGCGCCAGGTTACCGGCGCAGACAGAGGAATCCGAAGGAGATATCCGCCGACTTGTGCTGATTTCGTGAAATCTATGTTTCGAAATGGACGCTTTTGCCCGTGGCGGTCGTGAGGAAGCCCGAGTTGTGTCAATATCAACCCACGGCATCGCCGCCGCACCCGCGCACCCCGTGAAGGAGAACCCACAGATGTCCCGGTCTCTTCCCGAAGATCCGCTCATCCGCAGCCTCGTCATCCAGGCTCGCCGCGCACAGGTCAGCAGGCGCACGATGCTGCAGGGTGCCGGAATCGGCGCCGCCGCGCTCACCCTCGCGGCCTGCTCGAGCGGCGCGGACGACAAGCCGACCCCCGCCGCCGACAACTCCCAGAACGACCCGACCCTGACCTGGGCCAACTGGTCGCTGTACCTCGACGAGGACGACAACGGCAACCACCCGACGCTCGAGAAGTTCACCGAGGCCACGGGCATCACGGTCGACTACCGCGTCGACATCGACGACAACAACTCCTATTACGCCAAGGTCAAGGACCAGCTCAAGCTCGGCCAGGACATCGGTGCCGATGTGGCGTGCCTCACGGACTGGATGGTGGCGCGCTGGATCCGCCTCGGGTACACCCAGGAGCTCGACGCCGCGAACATCCCCAACAAGAAGAACCTCGAGCCGAGCCTCGTCGACGTGGACTTCGACAAGGGACGCACCAACTCCCTGCCCTGGCAGGGCGGCTTCGCCGGCATCTGCTGGAACAAGGCGAAGATCCCGAACGGCCTCAAGTCGGTTGACGACCTCTGGAAGCCCGAGCTCAAGGGGCGCATCGGCGTGCTGAGCGAGATGCGCGACACGATCGGGCTCATCATGCTGCAGAACGGCGTCGACATCTCCGGCGACTTCAGCAACGACGACTTCTCGGCGGCGATCGAGGTGTTCCGCAAGCAGGTCGAGGTGGGCCAGATCCGCAACATCAAGGGCAACTCCTACATCGACGACCTCGCCAATGAGGACACGCTCGCCGCGATCGTATGGTCGGGTGATGTCACGACGCTCAACCTCGAGAACGGCGACCGCTGGGAGTTCGCGATCCCCGAGGCCGGCGGCACGATCTGGAACGACAACTTCCTCGTGCCGATCGGCTCGCCGCGCAAGTCGAACGCCGAGAAGCTCATCAACTTCTACTACGACCCGGAGATCGCGGCCGAGGTGGCCGCGTGGGTGAACTACATCACCCCCGTCGTGGGCGCTCGCGAGGCCGCCGAGGCGATCGACCCCTCGCTCGTCGACAACCAGCTCATCTTCCCGAACGAGGAGACGCTCTCCCAGGTCAAGCGATTCCGCTCGCTGACACCCGCCGAGGAGCAGTCGTTCGGGAGCGAGTTCCAGTCGGTTCTGATCGGGGCCTGATGCCAGGCACGTTCGACGAGTCGGGAGCCGACCTCGAACTGGTCGGCGTGACGAAGCGGTTTCCCGGCTTCACCGCGATCGAGAACCTCAACCTGATGGTTCCGGCGGGCTCGTTCTTCGCCCTGCTGGGGCCATCAGGATGCGGCAAGACCACGACCCTGCGCCTGGTCGCGGGCCTCGAGGAGCCCACCGCGGGACGCATCCTCATCGGCGGCAAGGACGTCACCGCATCCAAGCCGCACCAGCGTCCGGTCAACACCGTCTTCCAGAGCTACGCGCTCTTCCCGCACATGTCGGTGCTCGCCAACGTCGAGTTCGGCCTCAAGCGTCGCGGCATGAAGGACGCCCGCGCCCTCGCGCACGAGGCACTGCGGCTCGTGGAGCTGGATCATGTCGCGGGGCGCCGCCCGGCCCAGCTCTCCGGCGGTCAGCAGCAGCGCGTCGCCCTCGCGCGAGCGGTGGTCAACCGCCCGGCGCTGCTGCTGCTCGACGAGCCGCTCGGCGCGCTCGACCTCAAGCTGCGACGCCAGATGCAGCTCGAGCTCAAGGCGATCCAGGGCGAGGTGGGGCTCACCTTCCTGCACGTGACCCACGACCAGGAGGAGGCCATGACGATGGCCGACACCGTCGCGGTCATGAACAAGGGCCGCATCGAGCAGATGGGCGCCCCCGAGGAGCTCTACGAGCTGCCGCGCACGACCTTCGTCGCGAACTTCCTCGGCCAGTCCAACCTGTTCACCGGCCCGGTCACCGATGCGGGCACGGATGCGATGACGGTCGACATCGCGGGTCGCGGAATCAAGGTTCCGCGCGAGCGCGCGCAGCGGCATGCGGGCGAGGTCACGATCGGCGTACGCCCCGAGAAGCTGACGCTCCACACGAGCGCGCCCGAGCTCGGCGCGGGTCACAACGTGCTCGGACCCGGCATCGTCACCGACGTGTCGTTCACGGGCGTGAGCACGCAGTACCTCGTGCAGGTGCCGGGCCTGCCGCTCATCACGGTCTTCGCGCAGAACATGGCGTTCGGTCCCGTCGTCGAGCAGGGCGCCGAGGTATGGGTCTCGTGGCGGGTCGAGCACGGCTTCGGGCTCGCCGACGAGGCGGAGCCCGAGCCGCGGTTCGCCGACGACGACACCACGATGAGCATCGCGGTGCAGCGCCGGCAGCGCCTCGAGGACGAGCTGGACGAGGTCTGAGATGGCATTCGGCGCCTTTGCGAGCTCCGGCCCCGACCTCTCAGGCGCCGCGCCGCGCCGCCGCAGCTACATCGCGATCATCCTGCTCGCGCCCGGCATCCTGTACCTCGTCGCGACCTTCGTCGCCCCGCTCGTCTCGCTCGTGCTCACGAGCTTCAAAGAGCCGGGAGGCTCGTTCGAGGTCGGCGAGTACGTCTATGCCTTCCGCTGGGAGAACTATCTCGAGGTGTTCGAGCGCTTCGGCGAGATCTTCCTGAGGACCTTCGGATACTCGATCGTCGCGACGATCGCCGCGCTCGTGATCAGCTACCCCCTCGCCTACTTCATCGGGGTGGTGCTGCGCCCGTTCCCGCTCTGGCAGAGCCTCGTGCTCATCCTCGTGATCGCGCCGTTCTTCATCAGCTTCCTGCTGCGCACCTTCGCCTGGAAGCAGATCCTCGCCGACAACGGGCCCGTCATCACGGTGCTCCAGTCGCTCTCGGTCCTCCCCGACGACGCGCGCATCACCGGCACGCCGTTCGCGGTGATCTTCGGGCTCGCCTACAACTTCATCCCGTTCATGACCCTGCCGATCTACACCTCGCTCGAGCGCCTCGACCTCCGCTACGTCGAGGCCGGCGGCGATCTCTACGCCGGTCCCGTGTCGACCTTCCTGCGCGTGACGCTCCCGCTCTCGATGCCGGGCGTCGTGTCCGGCACCCTCCTCACCTTCATCCCCGCGTCGGGGGACTACATCAACGCGAGCGCCGACTTCCTCGGCAGCGCCGAGACGGCGATGATCGGCAACGTCATCGAGGCGAACTTCCTCCGCGTGGAGAACTACCCGGTCGCGGCGTCGCTGTCGATCATCCTCATGGGCACGATCCTGCTGCTCGTCGCGCTCTATGTCCGCCGCTCCGGGACGAAGGACCTCGTCTGATGCGCCGCGGGATCCGGTTCGGCGTCGGCTCGTGGGGCCTCGCGATCTACGCGGTGCTCGCGTTCGTCCTCATCCTGACCCCGATCGTGTACACGATCGCCTTCTCGTTCAACGACTCGATCAAGACCAACATCGTCTGGCGCGGCTTCACGCTCGACAAGTGGACCTCGGTCTGCACGGTCGAGGGCGGCGCGGTGTGCGCGGCCTTCGGCTCGAGCCTCCTCGTCGGCGCGGTCGCGACGCTCGGCGCGACGGTCCTCGGCACGGCCGCGGCGATCGCGCTCGTCCGCTACCGGCTGCGCTTCCGCTCGGCGACGACGCTCCTGATCTTCCTCCCGATGGCGACCCCGGAGGTCGTCATGGGCGCCGGGCTCGCGGCGCAGTTCCTCGCGGCCGGGGTCCCGAAGGGGCTCGGGACGATCATCCTCGCCCACGTGCTGTTCTGCGTGAGCTTCGTCGTCGTCACGGTGCGAGCGCGCGTCGCGGGCCTCGACCCCGCGATCGAGGAGGCGGGACGCGACCTCTACGCGAGTCCCGGCCAGGTGTGGTGGCGCATCACGTTCCCGCTCCTGCTCCCCGGGATCGTCGCCGCGGCGCTCCTGTCGTTCGCGCTCTCGTTCGACGACTACATCATCACGAACTTCAACGCGGGCCCCGCGGAGACGTTCCCGCTCTACGTGTACACCGCCGCCGCGCGCGGCCTCCCGGCGGAGGCCAACGTCGTCGCGAGCGCGGTGTTCGTGCTCGCGATCGTCCTGGTCATCGTCTCCCCGCTCACGCGCGCCGCGCGCGAGAAACGGCTCGCCCGGGCGTGACCTTCCCCGCACGGGGTTGAATAGCGTCATGGTGCGCGCGGTCGCAGCCCTCCGCTACGGGGGCCCGGAGGTCATCGGAGTCGTCGATGTGGAGTCCCGCGTCCCCGAGACGGGCGAGGTGATGATCGCCGTGCGGGCGGCAGCCTTGGGCCGCTGGGACGCGCAGCAGGCCGAGGGCGCCGCGGGCGCGGATCCCGCGAAGCT
>JBQCHI010000034.1:0-203129 GCA_051954835.1 Protaetiibacter sp.
CTCGGCCTCACGATCGCAGTCTTCACGCGGCTGCTCGAGGAGCCCGAGCTGCGAGACCTCGAGGCGGGCATCGTGCTGCAGGCGTATCTGCCCGACTCGGTCGCGGCCCTCGCGCACCTCACCGAGTGGGCGCAGCGTCGGGTGGCATCCGGGGGAGCCGGCATCAAGGTGCGCATCGTCAAGGGTGCGAATCTCGCCCTCGAGCGGGTGGACGCGACGCTGCACGGGTGGCCGCTCGCGACCTGGCCGAACAAGCAGGCCACCGACACGAACTACAAGCGGATGCTGCTGGCCGCGTTGACCCCCGAGGCCACGGCCGCCGTGCGCATCGGCATCGCCGGCCACAACCTCTTCGACCTCGCCTGGGCGTGGCTGCTCGCCGAGCGGCGCGGAGTCGAGCACCAGATCGACGTCGAGATGCTGCTCGGCATGGCCGCCGCGCAGGCGCGCGCGGTGCGCGCCGACGTGCGGCGCCTCGTGCTCTACACGCCCGTCGTGCATCCGCACGAGTTCGACACCGCCGTGAGCTACCTCGTGCGACGGCTGGAGGAGAACGCCGGCTCCGAGAACTTCATGTCGGGCATCTTCGAACTCGACGATGCGACAGTGTTCCGGCGGGAGGCCGACCGCTTCGCGGCCGCGCTCGCCGCCCTCGACGACGAGGTGCCGCCGGCCAACCGCACCCAGAACCGGCTCAGCCCGCCCCTGCCGCGTGCGCCCGAGCGGTTCCGCAACGAGCCCGACACCGACCCGGCGCTCGTGGCGAACCGGCTGTGGGGCCTCGGCGTGCTCGAGCGCTCGGCCACGAGCACCCTCGGCTCCGAGACAGTCGCCGCGGCACGCATCGACGACCCGGCGCGGCTGGATGCGGTGCTGCGATCCGCTGCCGAGGCGGGGCGGCACTGGGCTCAGGTGCCCGGGCACTCCCGCGCCGAGCTGCTCGAGCGTGCCGCTGAGGTGCTCGCGGTGTTCCGCGGGCGCTTCATCGAGGTGATGGCATCCGAGACCGGCAAGACGATCGCCGAGGCCGATGTGGAGGTGAGCGAGGCGGTCGACTTCGCCCTCTACTACGCCGAGCGTGCGCGGGAGCTCGCGAGCATCCGCGACGCCGCCTTCGCCCCCGCCGAGCTCGTGGTCGTGGCGCCGCCGTGGAACTTCCCGGTGTCGATCCCGGCGGGCGGCGTGCTGGCATCTCTCGCCGCCGGAAGTGCCGTGGTGCTCAAGCCCGCGCCGCAGGCCCGGCGCTGCGGCGCGGTGCTCGCCGAAGCGCTGTGGGAGTCGGGGGTGCCGCGCGAGCTGCTGCACCTCGTGGATGTCGCGGAGGACGAGCTCGGACGGCACCTGATCACGGCGCCCGAGGTGGGCCGCGTCGTGCTGACCGGCTCGTTCGAGACGGCCGCGCTGTTCCGCTCCTGGCGGCCCGAGCTGCCGCTGCTGGCCGAGACGAGCGGCAAGAATGCGATCGTCGTGACGCCGGCCGCCGACTACGACCTCGCCGTGCGCGACCTCGTCGCCAGCGCGTTCGGCAACGCCGGGCAGAAGTGCTCCGCTGCCTCCCTCGCGATCCTCGTGGGATCGGTGGGGGAGTCGGAGCGCTTCCGCCGGCAGCTCGCGGATGCTGTGTCGAGTCTCGCGGTCGGCTACCCGCAGGACCCGGCGTCGCTCGTCGGACCGCTCATCGAGCCGCCCTCCGGCAAGCTCGCGCGCGCCCTCACCCAGCTCGAGGACGGCGAATCGTGGCTTGTGAAGCCGCGGCAGCTCGACGGCACCGACCGCCTGTGGTCGCCGGGGGTGCGCGACGGGGTGGCGCCGGGATCCGCGTTCCACCGCACCGAGTACTTCGGCCCCGTGCTCGGCCTCATCCGGGTCGCCACGCTCGACGAGGCGCTCGAGGTGCAGAACGCTGTCGCCTACGGGCTGACCGCCGGCATCGAGTCGCTCGACACCGACGAGGTCGCCCACTGGCTCGAGCATGTGCAGGCGGGCAACCTCTACGTGAACCGGCCGATCACCGGGGCGATCGTGCGTCGGCAGCCGTTCGGCGGGTGGAAGCGCTCGTCGGTGGGTCCGGGTGCCAAGGCGGGCGGGCCGAACGCCCTGCTCGTGCTCGGGGACTGGCACCCCGTGCCGGCCGCACCCGATGGCGACCTCCGGCTCGACGGTCTGGAGCCCCGCGTGCAGTCGCTCATCGAGGCCTTCCAGCCTGCGCTCGACTACGGCGGATTCGACGCGGTGCGCCGCGGTGCCTACTCGGATGCCGCGGCGTGGGCCGAGGAGTTCGGCACCTCGCGCGATGAATCGCAGCTCGGCGTCGAGCGCAACGTGTTCCGGTATCGCCCGACCCCCGTCGTCGTCCGGCTCGCCGAACAGGGCCAGCTCGCCGAGCTGGTGCGGGTGCTCGTGGCGGCGGCGCTCGCCCGGGCTCCCCTCGCGATCAGCTCGGCGACCCCGCTGCGCATGTCGCGCGTGGTGTCGGCGCTCGGCTGGACGGCGACCGTGGAATCGGATGCCGCCTTCGCCGCGCGTGCCGGGCGTGAACGCCCCGAGCGCGTGCGGCTCGTCGGCGGCGACCCGGCTGCGCTCGCAGCGGTTCTCGCCGAGGCGCCCGAGGTGACCGTCTACGGCGGTGCCGTCACGGCCGCGGGACGGATCGAGCTGCTGCCGTTCCTGCGCGAGCAGTCGGTGTCGGTGACGGCGCACCGCTACGGCAATCCCGACCGCCGCATGATCGCGCTCGAGGTGTGAGGATGGCCCCATGACCATCCCGTCGATCCCCCTCAACACCGGCGCCAGCATCCCGCAGCTCGGACTCGGCACCTGGCCGCTCGACGACGCCGAGGTCGCGGATGCGGTCGAGGCGGCCGCCGCGCTCGGCTACCGCCACATCGACACCGCGACCAAGTACGGCAACGAGGCGGGCGTGGCCGACGGCATCCGGCGCACCGGCATCGACCGGGGCGAGTTCTTCGTGACGACCAAGCTCGACGGGGCGTTCCAGGGGGATGATCGGGCGATCGGCGGACTCGACGCGGCCCTGGATCGCATGGGCTTCGACTACGTCGACCTGCTGCTGATCCACTGGCCCCTTCCGAAGCGGGGGCTCTTCGTCGACACCTGGCGCACCTTCGAGAGGCTGCACGCCGACGGCCGTGCGCGCGCGATCGGCGTCTCGAACTTCCGCCCGGAGCATCTCGAGGTGCTGCTCGCCGAGACCGAGGTGGTGCCGGCGGTGAACCAGATCCAGCTCAACCCGCGCGTACCGCGACCCGATCACCGCGACTATGACGCCGCGCACGGCATCGTGACCGTGTCGTACAGCCCGCTCGGCGGTCAGGGCGCACGCGTGCTCGACGATCCCGTCGTGCGGCGGATCGCCGACGGGCTCGGCCGCACGCCGGCGCAGGTCGTGCTGCGCTGGCACGTGCAGCAGGGGCTCGTGGCGATCCCCAAGTCGGCGAGCCCCGAGCGGATGCGCGACAACCTGGCGATCTTCGACTTCGAGCTCACGGCATCCGATCTGGCCGAACTCGCGACCCTGTCGCAGGGCCCGGATGCCGGGGTCGACTCGAACGTCGACGGTCACTGAGCTGGTTCGACGTCGCGGTGATCCGCGGCGCGCGGCCGATCGGCCGCCTCCCAAATCAAGGACTCGGCCGCCCAAGTCACGGACCATTTCGCCCAAATCAAGGATCAGCTGGGGCTGGTGTCGACGTGAGTGCGCTCGTGGGGCGCGTGAGGCCGCACTCTCCTTGAGATGGGCGAAACGGTCCTTGATTTGGGAGGCGGGAGGCGCGGCGGCGGGTCGGAGACGCGGCGGAGCCGCTCCTCAGCCGCCGGAGTCGAGCGCGGTGCTCACCGCGGCGCGCACGCGCTCGGGTGGCACGCCGAGCTCGCGCGCGACCGCGGCGAGCTGGGTCGCGAGCTCCTGAACGCGGCGCTCGCCCGCATCCGCCGACCAGGCCACGAAGGTGCCGCCCCGGCCGCGCGTCTCGATCGCGCCGGCGGCTTCGAGCTCCTTGTAGGCGCGGGCGACGGTGCCGGGCGCGAGCCCCAGGTCGGATGCGAGCTGCCGCACGGTCGGCAGGCGCGTGCCCGCGGCGCGGGTGCCGTCCTGCATCTCGGCGAGGAGACGTGCCCGCAGCTGCTCGTAGGGCGCCTCGGCGGGCATCAGTCGTAGCTGCGGTGGATGAGATGCGAGAGCACGATCGCACTGCGCGTGTGGTCGACCGAGGGGGCGATGCGCACGCGCTCGAGCGCATCTTCGAGCGAGGGGATGTCGCGCGAGCGGATGTGCACGATGGCGTCCGCCGATCCGGTGACGGTCGAGGCGTCGACCACCTCCGGCACCTGCGACAGGATGCGCTTGAGCTCCTCGGGCGCCACGGTGCCTCGGCAGAACAGCTCGACGTACGCCTCGGTCGCCATGCCGTCGACGGCGGGGTCGACCTGGATCGTGAAGGCCCGGATGACGCCGTCGGCCACCAGGCGGTCGACACGGCGCTTCACCGCCGAGGCCGAGAGCCCGACCCGGTCGCCGATGTCGCCGTAGCCGGCGCGGGAGTTCTGCCGCAGCAGATCGAGGATGCCGTAGTCGATGTTGTCCACGGCCGAAGTGTACGCGGGTTTCGTGCGCTCGGCGCCGCATCCGCGCACGAATAGTGCACAGGACGCCAGCATGCACCGGATGGGTGCGTGCGACACTGGCGGCATGACCCTGATCGACCCTGACCCCACGACCGAGGAGCGCCGGGCCACGAGCCGCACGGTGCTCATGTGCCGCCCGGAGTTCTTCACCGTCAGCTACCGCATCAACCCGTGGATGCATCCCGAAGACCCGACCGACACCGGCAACGCGCTCGAGCAGTGGCAGAAGCTCCACGACCTCTACCTCACTCTCGGCTACGAGGTGCACCTCATCGAGCCCGTCGAGGGTCTGCCCGACATGGTCTACGCGGCCAACGGCGGTTTCGTGCTCGACGGCATCGCCTACGGCGCCCGGTTCCAGTACCCCGAGCGCGGTCCGGAGGGACCCGCCTACATGGACTGGTTCCGCGCGAACGGTTTCGAGGTGCGCGAGCCCGTATCCACGAACGAGGGGGAGGGCGACTTCCTGCTCGTCGGCGACACCATCTACGCCGGCACGGGCTTCCGCTCCGATGCCGCGAGCCACGACGAGCTGCGCCGCATCTACGACCGCGAGGTCGTCACCCTGCGCCTCGTCGACCCGAGCTTCTACCACCTCGACACCGCTTTCGCCGTACTCGACTCCGAGGGCGGTCCGGCATCCGTGGCGTACCTGCCGACCGCGTTCGACGACGCGAGTCGCGCCCTTCTCGAAGAGCGGTTCCCGGATGCCGTGCACGTTAGCGGCACGGACGCCGCGGTGCTCGGTCTCAACTCGTTCAGCGACGGACGCAACGTCGTGATCGCGTCGCGTGCCACCGACTTCGAACGACAGCTGCGTGAGCGCGGGTACGTGCCGCACGGGGTCGACCTCTCGGAGCTGCTGCTCGGGGGCGGCGGCGTGAAGTGCTGCACCCTGGAGCTGCGCCGATGAGCGCGCACGTGGCGTCGGAGGCCGTCACCGGTCAGACCGCCCACTACCTCGAGCAGGTCGAGCAGTTCGGCGCGCACAACTACCACCCGCTGCCGATCGTGGTCGCAGAGGCCTTCGGCGCCTGGGTGACGGATGTCGACGGTAAGCGCTACCTGGACTGCCTCGCCGCCTACTCCGCTCTCAACTTCGGTCACGGGCATCCGGTGCTCATCGACGCGGCCAAGGCACAGCTCGACCGGCTCACGCTCACGAGCCGCGCCTTCCACAACGATAAGCTCGGGCCCTTTCTCGAAGCCCTCGCGAGCCTCTCCGGCAAGGAGATGGTGCTGCCCATGAACACGGGCGCCGAGGCGGTCGAGTCGGCGATCAAGATCGCGCGCGCCTGGGGCTACCGCGTGAAGGGCGTCGAGCAGGGCCGCGCCAAGATCATCGTGGCCGACGGCAACTTCCACGGCCGCACGACGACCATCATCAGCTTCTCGAACGATCCGGATGCGCGCGACGACTTCGGCCCGTACGCGCCGGGCTTCGTCTCAGTTCCGTATGGCGACGCCGGCGCGATCGCATCCGCGATCGACGACGACACGGTCGCCGTGCTGATCGAGCCCATCCAGGGTGAGGCGGGCATCATCATCCCCCCAGATGAGTACCTGCCCGAGGTGCGCCGCCTCACCCGGGATGCCGGCGTGCTCTTCATCGCCGACGAGATCCAGTCGGGATTGGGGCGCACGGGCGCCACCTTCCAGTGCGAGAACGCGGGCGTCATCCCGGATCTCTATCTGCTGGGCAAGGCGCTCGGCGGCGGCATCGTGCCGGTCAGCGCGGTCGTGGGCGACGCATCGGTGCTCGGGGTGCTGCGACCGGGGGAGCACGGCTCGACCTTCGGGGGCAACCCGCTCGCCGCGGCCGTGGGCATGGCCGTCGTCGGCCTGCTCGAGACGGGCGACTACCAGCGCCGTGCGGCGGCCCTGGGCGACCGACTGCGCGCGCGCCTGGACACCCTGGTCGGGCGCGGCGTCGTCGAGGTGCGCTCGGCGGGGCTGTGGGCGGGCATCGACATCGACCCGGCGCTCGCGACCGGTCGTCGCGTCGCCGAGCTGCTCGCCGAGCGCGGCGTGCTCGCGAAGGACACCCACGGCTCGACCATCCGCCTCGCGCCGCCCATCGTGGTGGAGGCCGAGGAGCTCGAGTGGGCCGTCGATCAGCTCGAGGCGGTGCTCGCCGAGCTCGGCGCCTGAGCTCCAGTGCGACGAGGCGGTAGCGTGCGGGAGTGAGCTTCGTCTTCCCGGATGCGACCCACGCCCCGTTGCGCGGTGGGGCGACCCTGCGGTGGGGCGTGCTCGCGCCCGGCGCGATCGCCGCGGACTGGGTGAGCGCCGTGCACCGCTTCACCGATCAGCGGGTCGTCGCGGCGGCGTCGCGCTCCGCCGAGCGCGCGCAGGCGTTCGCCGAGCACCACGGCATCGTGCGGGCGTACGGCTCCTACGAGCAGCTCGTGGCTGATCCCGAGGTCGACATCGTGTACGTCGCGGCCCCGCACACCGAGCACCGCCGCCTCGCGCTGCTCGCGATCGATGCCGGTAAGCACCTGCTCGTCGAGAAGCCCATGGGGGTCTCGGCAGCGGATGCCGCCGAGATCGTCGTGGCCGCGCGCACCGCGGGTGTCTTCGCGATGGAGGCGATGTGGTCGCGGTTCCTGCCGCAGACGACGATCATCCGCCGTCTGCTCGACGACGGGGCGCTCGCGGATGTCGCAGGAGCGGCGGCGACGTTCGCGGGTCGCTTCGAGTACGACCCGCATAGCCGCGCCTTCGACCCCGCCCTGGGAGGGGGGAGCCTGCTCGATCTGGGCGTCTACACGCTGTGGTGGGCGCACTTCTGTCTCGGGCGCCCCGACTCGGTGGCGGCCACCGGCGAGCTCGCGCCCACGGGCGTCGACGCCGACGCGCGCGTGGTGCTCGGCTGGGGCGAGGAGGTCTCGGCGAGCTCGTTCACGAGCATGACCGTCGACCTGCCGATCCGGGCGATGGTCGCGGGCAGCAACGGCATGAAGCTCGAGGTCGAGCCGTTCGTCGGCCCCGGCGGCTTCCGCATCGGGCGGGCGGATGGCGGCAACGCCTACTGGGAGGACGAGACCGGGATGCGGTGGCGTGACGGCCTCTGCTACCAGGCGACCGCGGTGGCGCAGCACGTGGCGGATGGCCTGCTCGAGGCGCCCGAGCATCCGCTCGATGCGACCCTCGATGTGCTCGCGACGATCGACGAGGCGCGTCGGCAACTCGGCGTCGCCTGACCCGGAGCTTTCGTGGCATGTCGCATGGGGCAGCGGATGCGGCGAGAGCGCGCGTAGTTTGGGGTCGTGAGTGTGCTGAACGTCGAGCTGTTGGAACGGATCCGCGAGCGGGCCGCCGGCTATGACCGCGAGAACCGCTTCTTCGACGAGGATCTCGCGGAGCTGCGGGCGGCGGGCTACCTGCGCCCCCGGAGCCTCGCCGACTCCGTCGCCGATCAGCGGCTGCTCGCGGCGTATGCGCCCGCGACCGCGCTCGCCATCAACATGCACCTCGTCGTGGTGGGCATCGCCCGCACGCTCGCGGAGCGCGGCGACGACTCCCTCGCGTGGGTGCTCGCGGATGCCGACGCGGGCGAGCTGTTCGCGTTCGGGAACAGCGAACCCGGCAACGACCTCGTCATGTGGGACTCGCTGACCACCGTGGAGCGGGCGGAAACGCCCATTGCCGGTTACGCGTTCACGGGCACCAAGATCTTCACCTCGCTCGCGCCCGCGTGGACGCGGCTCATCGTGTTCGGCAAGCAGGCAGACGGCCCCGACGGCGCCCGGCTCGTGCACGGCATCCTCACGCGCGACGACGCGGGCGTGACGACGCTCGACGACTGGGACACCCTCGGCATGCGCGCCACGCAGTCGCGCACGACGAGGCTCGACAACGTGGTCGTGCCCGACGAGCGCATCGTGCGGTTCCTGCCGGTCGGACCGAACGCCGATCCGTTCATCTTCGCGCTCTTCGCCAACTTCCTGACCCTCATCGCATCCGTCTACACCGGGATCGCCGATCGCGCTCTCGAGCTCGCCGTCGAGGCTGCGCAGAAGCGCACGAGCCTCAAGAACGGTGGGGCGCCGTACGCAGCCGACCCCGACATCCGCTGGCGCGTAGCGGATGCGGCCCTCGCGTTGGATGCCCTGGCGCCGCAGCTCGAGGCGGTCGCCCGCGACGTCGACGGGCAGGTCGACCGCGGGTCCCGCTGGTTCCGCGATCTGACGGGACTCAAGCACCGCTGCACCGAGGCGGCCCGCCACGTCGTCGACCAGGCGATGCGCGTGGCAGGCGGAGGCGGCTACCGCAACGCGAGCGAACTCGCCCGGCTGCACCGCGACGTGCTCGCGGGCATCTACCACCCCTCCGACACCGAGTCGGTGCACGCGACCGTCGCGCAGCAGCTGCTCGGGCCGCTCTAGCAGCGACGGAGGCCTCAGCCACCTGACCGTCGAGCGGGTTGAGGAGCCGCGGAGCGGCGTCTCGAAACCAGCGTCACCACAGCGCCAATCGAGCTACAGCCGGGCCAGCCAGTCGGCGCAGAGGCGGGTCCAGGCGCCGGCGGGCTCGCCCTCTGCGAGTCCCACGCCGTGTGCCTCGCCGGGCAGCACGTGCAATTCGTGCGGAACCTGCGCCGCGGCGAGCGCCATCCCGAGCAGATAGCTGTGCTGGACCGGCACCACGGGGTCGCCCGCGGTATGCCACACGAAGCTCGGGGGAGCGGATGCCGTCACGAGCTGGTCGAGCGAGGTGCTGCGCCGCGCCTCCCACGGCGCCTTCTCACCGAGCAGGTTGACCCGGGAGCCACGATGCGTCGGCAGCATCATCGACACCACGGCGTAGCTCAGCACGACGGCATCGACCCGCTCCTCGGGGGATCGTGACGCGTACGCCGCCATGCCCGCGGCGTGCCCGCCGGCCGAGAAGCCGAGCAGCGCCACCCGCGCGGCGCCCTCCTGCCGCACGCGACGCACCTCGGCGCGCACGGCATCCCGCGGTGCCGGATGCCGGGTCAGCACCGGATACGCGAACACGCTCGCACGGTGCCCCAGCCCGCGCAGCCAATCGGCCACCGGCTCGGCCTCGTGCGGAGCGTGCCGATGGTATCCGCCGCCCGGCAGCACGATCACGTGAAGCTCATCCACCGTTCCATCATGCTCGCCATGCCCTACCCTGACCCCATGACCGGGCCACTGCTCTTCATCGGCGACTCGATCACCGACGCCGGGCGCCGCGACGACCCCGAGGGTCTGGGGCACGGCTACGTGAGGCTCGTGGCCGAGGCTCTCGCGGTGCGCGGCGATCACCGCCCGGTGCTCAATCGCGGCATCGGCGGCGACCGGATCGGCGACCTCCGCGCGCGTTGGCAGGCGGATGCGATCGACCCGGCGCCGAACGTGCTCACCGTGTATGTCGGGGTGAACGACACCTGGCGCCGCTTCGACGCCGGGCTCGCCACGACGGCGCAGCACTTCGAGACCGTCTACCGCGGCATGCTCGAGGAGGCGCGTGCCGCCGTGAATCCGCGCCTCGTGCTCATGGAGCCGTTCCTGACTCCCGTCACCGAGCAGCAGCATGACTGGCTCGACGACCTCGCCGAGAAGCGGGAGGCGGTCGCGTCGCTCGCCACGGAGTTCGGTGCGGCCTTCGTGCCGCTGCATCGCATCCTCACCGTCGCCGCCGTGCATCACGGCGCGGCGGCGATCGCCGCCGACGGCGTGCACCCCACACCGCTGGGCGCCGAGCTCATCGCCGAAGCCTGGGAGGCGGCGGAGGGCGCCGGCCGCTCGGCGGACCCGCGCGCGTGACCGCGACGATCGACACGCTGACAGCCCGGGCAAACACTGAGAGCATGGGAGCATGCTGGATCTCGCACTCGAACCGGTCACCGTCGGCAGCTCCGGCCTCGGCAAGCGACCGGGCGCCGATCTGAGCCTCGCGAAGGCGATCCTCACCTCACCGTTCCGTCAGGTCGACACCTCGAACAACTACGCCGACGGCGAGAGCGAACGGCTGCTCGGTGCCGCCATCCGCGAACTCGGGGGGCTGCCCGAGAACCGATTCGTCTTCTCCAAGGGTGATCAGGATCCGGTCACCGGGGCGTTCACGGGCGACCGGATGCGGCGCAGCTTCGAGGAGTCGACCGAGCGACTGGGACTCGAGACGCTGCCGCTGTATCAACTGCACGATCCCTACACGATCGAGGTGAGCGAGGCGCTCGCGCCCGGCGGTGCGGTGGACGTGCTGCTCAGACTGCGCGAACAGGGTCGGATCGGGGCGATCGGAATCGCCGCAGGCCGGCGCGAGCTCGTGGAGGAGTACGTGAAGACCGGCGTCTTCGACGTCGTGCTCACCCACAACCGGTACACCGTGGTCGACCGCTCGGCCGAGCGCATCCTCGAGCTCGCCACGAAGCGCGGCATGACGGTGTTCAACGCGGCACCGTTCGGCTCCGGCATCCTCGCGGGCGACAACTTCCGCGGCCGCACCTACGGCTACAGCACACCGAGCCCCGAGTTCCTCGCGCACGTCGATCGCTTCCGCGCCCTGTGCGCCGAGTGGGGTGTCGAGCCGGCCGCCGCCGCGTTGCACTTCTCGCTCCGTGAGCCGCGCATCCACACGACGGTCGTGGGCGTCAACTCCCTCGAGCGGTTGCGCGAGCTCGAGCGGCACCAGCATGCGGTGATCGACGTGGAGTTCTGGGCCGCGCTCGACGCGCTGGGGACGCCCCCCGCACCGCCCACCGACTAGCGGGCTCGACGCGGCAACACGATCCGGAACTCCGTTCCGGAACCCTCCTCGCTGTCGACCTCCATGCGGCCCCCGTGGGCGGTCACGATCGCCCGCGTGATGTGGAGACCGAGGCCGACCCCCGGCACCGCGTTGCGAGTCGCCGTGCTGGCGCGGAAGAAGCGCGTGAACAACCGGTCGACCTCCGCGCTGGGGATGCCGAGACCGGTATCGCGCACGCTGATGCACGCCTCGTCCCCGTCGTCGCGCACGCCGATCGCCACGAGCCCGCCATGCGGGGTGAACTTGATGGCGTTCGAGACGAGGTTGTCGACGGCCTGGCCGATGCGCACCGGGTCGACACGCAGCGGCACTGCGGCATCCGGGATGCTCTCGGCGAGCGTCACCTCGGCGGCGTCGGCCACCGGGATCGCCGTCTCGACCGACGCGCGCACGATCGCGGCCAGGTCGACCTCCTGCACGTCGAGCGGGAACCGGCCGGATTCGACCTGCGCGGTGAACAGCAGGTCGCCGACGAGTCTCAGCAGACGCTGCGCGTTGCGTTCCGCGACCCCGAGGAACTGCAGCTGCTCCTCGCTGAGCGGGCGCTGCTGGTCGTCGCGCAGCAGCTCGAGGTAGCCGAGGATCGAGCTGAGGGGGGTGCGCAGCTCGTGGGAGATCATGCCCACGAACTCGTCCTTCATGCGGGCCACCTCGATGGCGCGCGTCTCGTCGGTCGCGACGAGCAGATAGCCGACCTGCTCCCCGGTTCCGTCGAGGCGCGCGGTGATGGTGAGCCGCACCGGCACCCGCGATCCGTCGTCCCGCTGCAGCTCCAGCTCCGCCAGCACGGCCTCGCCCGCGTCGGCGCGGGCGAAGAGCGCGCGGATGCCGGGCGGCAGCGGATCGTGCGGGTCGCGCGGTTCCGCTTCGGCGGGCAACGACACGAGGGTCTCCTCGGGGAAGAAGGTCTCGATGCGCGCCGTGAACTCGGCGTCGATGTCCTCGGTGCCGAGCAGCGCCGTGGCTCCGGGGTTCCAGGCGATCACGAGCCCGCTACGGTCGGTGCCGATGACGGCCTGCGCGGTCGTCGCGTTCCAGACGCTGCGGAAGAGCTCGACGAGTTCCAGGTAGCGACGCTCGCCCTCCTGCAGCTGCTGGACGGCGCGTCGGTTCTGTTCGAGCGCCTCGGTCTGCTCTGCGGCAAGGCGTTCCGCTTCTGCGGTGCGCACCCGGGCGACGCGGGACAGCTCGTTGATGATCGCGGCGACGATCGTGTACGTCACCGGAACGGTCACCACCCGCAGCCACGCCGCCCCGTTGGTGGGCGGGTCGGTCACGTACGGCACGGCGATCACGAGCGTCGCGAGCGCGGCGACCATCAACACATGACGGAAGCCCCGGAGCGAGGCGATCCACACGATCGGCAACAGGATGAGGGTGCCGAACAGCGAGACGGATCCGCCCGTGCCGGCCCGGAACAGCCCGAGCCCGATGATGTCGGCGATCGGCACGAGGGTGACGATGAGGCCGTCGAAGATGCCCTGCCGGGTGAGGTAGACGGCGAGCACGGTCGCGAGGCCGACCACGGCGACGCCCGTCCAGACGGTGACCCCGGGGCCGAACGGCAGGTCGGGGAAGGCGAGCGAGACCGCGAGCGAGACGACCAGGGCCACCGCCGTGGCGGACTGCTTGATGAGGGGGCTCGGATCGTCGGCGATCGCGTACCAGCGCTCCCAGATGTCGGGTCGTCTGGCGTCGATCATGAGGCGCGCGCCCGCTCGACGATGGCGGCGAGCTGGGCGCCCGTGAACGGCTTCGGCAGCACCGCATCCGCCTCCGGGTAGCGGGAGGAGTCGTGCACCGAGGTGATGACGAGCAGGCATTCCGGCTGCGTCGTGCGGATGCGCGCCGCGAGCTCCTCGCCGGTCATGCCGGGGAGGACGAGGTCGACGACGGCGATGTCGGGGCGCCGTTCGCGCAGCAGCTCGGCCTGATCGTCGCTGTCCTCGACGACGAGCGCGAGCATCGGATCGCTCATACGAAGAACGCCTGCCGCACCCAGACGACGGCCGCGACGATGAGCGCCGCGAGCACGGCCTGCGGGATCAGCCACAGCTCGCGGCGGGCATCGCGGCGCAGGGCATCCCGGGCGTGCTCGGTGCGTGCCTCGGGGTTCTCGCTCATCCCAGCATCCTTCCGACCTTCTCGGTCTTGATCCAGGAGGCGTCGGCCCGGCGCCACTCCTTGATGTACGAATCGACGGTGATCGCGCACAGCATCGGCCCGTATCCGACCAGATAGAGCAGCAGGGGTGCGAGCCAGCGGCCGGCACGGGTCTTCTCGACGGCGCGCGCGCCCCAGGCGGCGAGCATGGCCGCCGAGATCCACACGTAGACGAACACCGTGAGGATCGTCTCGCCGGCGGGCGACAGCTCGAGCCCGAAGAGGCCGGGCAGCCACACGTCGAGGAGGCCGGGGAAGAGCGCGGCGATCATGACGACGAAGGAGATGAGGCCGGGGAAGAGGAACGCCTCGCGCCAGGCCTGCCGACCGGTGCGCGGATCGAGCTGGATGCCGACGAGCATCGAGAACAGGAAGCTCACGGATGCGGTCACCCAGAGCGCGCGGAAGACCAGCTCGGCGAGGTCGCTCTGCAGCAGCAGCAGCCCGACCAGGCCGATCGAGGAGAGCACCATCGCCAGCGGCAGCAGGAAGATGCTGAACCACGACAGCCCGAAGGCGATGTTGCCCAGATGATGTCCGTGCCCCGGGCGGAACCAGACCTTGCGGTAGATCCACGACACCTGCACGTTGCCGCGGGCCCAGCGCAGACGCTGCTTCCAGATGGCGTCGATCGTGCGCGGTTCCTCGGCGAGCACCACCGCATGGGGCTCGAAGATCATGCGGCGACCGTGCAGTTGCGACTCGAAGGTCGCCACGGTGTCCTCGGCGAGGGTGCCGGTCGGGATGCGTCCGCCGATCGCCTCCAGGTTCTCGCGCGAGTGCAGTTGGGCGCCTCCGGCGAGGCATGCCTGCGCGCCGAGCACGTTCTGCGCGCGCCTCGCCGCGAGCTGGGAGAGCACGTACTCGATCGCGATGAACCGGGTCATGTAGTTGCGATCGCGGCTGCCCTCGGCGATGTACGCCGAGACGGCTCCGACCTTCGGGTCGGCGAGATGGCGCGTCATCTTGCCGAGCGACTCGGGGGTGAAGATCACGTCGGCGTCGGTGATCAGCACCGCCTCGGCCCAGTCGTCGCCGAGCACGATCTCCAGCCCGTGGTTGAGCGTGTGGGCCTTGCCCTGCCCGCCCTTCTCCCGGCGCAGGGAGAACACCTGCCCGGGGTGCGCGTTCGCGAGTTCGGCGAGCAGCTGGGGGGTGTCGTCGGTGGAGGCGTCGTCGACGACGTAGATGCGCAGGCGGTCGGCCGGGTAGGCCAGGCGCAGCATCCGCTCGATCGTCGCCCGGATGACGAGTCCCTCGTTCCAGGCGGGGATCAGCACGGCGACGCGCGGGAAGTGCGCGCGCGCTGTGCCGTAGTGGTTGACGAGGGCATGCACGGGCACCATCAGGAAATGGAACGCCGCGGTCACCACCGGCACGGCGCCAGTGGCCACGAACACGAGCAGCACGACCACGAGGATCGCCTCGAGCACCTGCCAGACATCCATCAGGCGTCCTCCTTCAGCAGCGCGGCCACCCGCTCGTAGCGCCCGACGTCGCCGGCGACATGGGCGTCGGTGGACGCCACGAGGCGCACGCCGACGGCGCGCGCGGCCGCGATCGCCGCGGGCCCCGGGCATCCCCACTTCTCGTTCACCTCGACGAGCGTGTCGGTTGCGGCGGCCGTCTCGGCCCAGACCCGGAGCCGCTCGGCGCCGAGCTGCGCCTCCTCGAGACCCACCTTCGGCAGGATCGAGAAGCAGTGCGCGAGCTGGTTGCCCGGATGCCGACGCATCGCCTCGGTCAGCGCGGTGACGAGCAGGTCGAGGGCGTCGTCGCTCGAGAGGCCGTCTGCCATGCGCTGCATGGCGCTCGCGGGCGACCAGGGACCGTCGGGGCCGGGGAACTGGTGGTCGGCGATGAGGATGCGGTCGATGCCGGCGAGCTGCGGAGGCACGTCGAGCGCCCCGGATGCGTCGAGCAGCTTCGCCTCGACGCCGGTGCGCACGGTGAGGCCGTGCGGCACCTCGAGGGCGGCGACGGCCGCGACGAAGTCCGGCACCCAGCTGGTGCTCGCGCGCACGTGGTCGACGAGCCGCAGTTCCGTCAGGCCTGCCGCGTGGGCCGCCGCGACGTTCTCGGCGAGGGTCGAGACGGCGTCGTCGGAGAACGTCGAGTGCACGTGGTGATCGGCGCGCAGCTCGGGAGCCGTCTCGCCCGCGGCGCTCATCTCACGCGCCGTCCTGGTGGGCCGCATGCTCCGACTCGAGCACCTCGGCCACCTCGAGCACGACGTCGTCGAGGAAGCGCACCGAGGCGATCTCGCGGAACCCGATGCGTTCGGGCAGCGTCCGGCCGGTGTACAGGTCGACGACGAGCGAGGGGATGTCGACACCCGCGGCGATCGTGAGGGGCAGCGCCCCGGGGAAGCGCGGGTTGACCTCGAGCAGGGCGGCGCGCCCCGCGCGGTCGCGCCGCAGTTGCACGTTGGCGACGCCCACGAGGCCGATCGCCTGCGCGACGGCGGAGGCGGTCTGCTCGAGCTCGTCGTCGCGCACCGTGCGGCCGGCGATCGACACCCCCGAGTCCACGCGGGTGCGGGTGCGCGGCACGGCCGCGACGACGCGTCCGTCGCGATCGGCGATCACGTCGACGGAGTACTCCTCGCCCGGCAGCAGGTCCTGCACGATGAGGTCCTCGTCGTGGGGGAGCGCCTCGAGCGCCGCACGGTCGGGTACCACGCGGATGCCGCGGCTGCCCGCGCCGCTGCGCGGCTTCGCGAACACCGGGAACTCCCACGCCACCTCGAGCGCGTCGGGCCCCACGAGCATCGTGCGGGGCACATTGGCCGCGGGCGCGCAGCGCTCGGCGAGCGCCAGTTTGTCGAGCGCCACGGCGATGGTCTCGGCGCTCGGGGCGGCGAGCACGGCGGGGGAGAGCTCCTCGCGTCGCGTCGCGAGGTTCGCGAGCTCGACGTCGACCGTCGAGATCACCACATCGATCGCATCCGCCTCCACGAGGGCGGCGACGCCCGGCACGAATCCCTCCGAGCGCCCGGGCTCCACGAGGCGACGCTGCTCGGCCGGCACGAGGTAGATTCCCGCCGCCCAGCCGTCCATGTCGGCGGCGTAGACGGTCACATCCGGCCGCCGCAGGAGCGAGCGGATGACGGCGACGCCGGCCGCACCCCCGGCGCCGGTGACGAGAACGCGCGTCATCGGCTCTCCCGGGAGCTGCGGGCCGCGGCCCGGTCGCGCACCGGGGTCGACAGGTCGGAGGTCTCCCGCACGACCTCGAGGGGTTCGACGCTCTCGCCCCCGCCGAAGCGCGACCAGTAGCGGGCGGTCGCGCGCACGAACTCGGGGGCGAGATAGCTGCGGTGCTCGCTCTGCGAGCGGAAGCACGCGAGCAGCTCCAGCTTGCGATCGACGAAGCCGTCGATCGAGACGAATCGTGTGGGGCGGAAGTCGACCGTGGAGGAGGGGCTCTGGTAGCACGCGACCGTGTCGATGCTGCGGGTGGCGACGATGGTCGCCTCGTGCACGGCGCGGTGGTCCTGATGACGGTCATGGTTGGTGTGCGTGTAGACGATGGTCGGCACGACCTCCCGTACGACCTCTTCGATGAGGCGCACCGTCGGGCCGCCGCCCGCGATCTCGGTGTCGGTGAGGTCCTTGAGGAACAGGCGGGCACCGAGCAACTCCGCCGAGGCGAGCGATTCGTGCTGACGGTCGTCGGCATCGCCGCCGCGCGCCCCGCGGGAGAGGGTCAGCACGGTGACCTCGTCGCCGGCCGCGCGGTGTGCGGCGAGGATGCCGCCCACCCCGATCTCGACATCATCCGGATGGGCGCCGATCGCGAGCACGAACTCCTTCGGTGCCGCGGCATCCCGCCGGGAGCGACCCTCGTCGGCGAGCCGGAGCACGACCTCGACGAGGCGCGTGGAGTCGAGCGGCTTGGTGAGGAACTCGTCGGCCTGGGCGCGCAGCGCCGAGACGGCGTAGTCGATCGAGACGTGCGCCGTCATGACGACGACCGGCAACCAGGGCGTGTCCCGGCGGATCGCGCTGAGCAGTTCCAGACCTGAGAGCCCCGGCATCTGGATATCGGTGACGACAACATCCGGGGCGAAGGTGGCGAGAGCCGCGAGGGCGGATGGCCCGTCGCCCACGATCGTCACGACACAGCCGCTGCGCCTTTCGAGCACGGTCTTCACGAACAGTGCGACATCCGGATCATCGTCCGCGACGAGCACCCGGCGAGACTCTTCCGTCATCGGCCCCCCTGCGCACCGAGCCTAGCCCGACTGTCCCCCGAGGGGTACATGCCGCAGGGCGGTGCGCCTGTCAGGGTTCCGCGTAGAGCGCCCGCGCGAGCGCGTCGAGCACGAGCGCCGACCGCGGCCCGAAGCTGAGCACCTCGCCGTCGGCCATGTCGACGAAGCGCCGGTGCTGGCCCGCCGAGGTGAGGGCGAGCGCCGGTTTCGCCTCGAGGAGGCCCGACACGCCCCCCGCCGACGCGAGACCGTTCGTCATGACGAGCACGACATCCGGGTCCGCCTCGACCATCGCCTCGTCGGTCATCGGGCGCATACCCTCCCACCCGAGCTCGGCGGCGACATCGCGCGCACCGAGGGCCTCGATGAGGTGATCGGCGCCCGACTCCGCGCCGAACAGGTAGTAGATGCCGCTCGCGCCGCGAAGGTAGAGGAACACGATGCGCAGCTGCTTCTGCGGGTCGCTCGGCGCGACCGAGGCGATCTGCGCCCGTACCGTGTCGACCTCGGATGCGATGCGCTCGGCGAGCAGTTCGCCCACCTCGGCGACGCCGAGCGCCGCGGCGGTGTCGCGCGCCAGCTGCGCGGCACCCTCGAGGCTCGGCTCGTTGTCGAGGAAGACGACCGTGACGCCGGACTCGCGCAGTTGCTCGAGCACATCGCGCGGGCCGATGGTGCCGTCGGTCAGCACGAGGGTGGGACGTAAGGCGAGCACGCCCTCGGCGTTCACGGCGTGCGCACCCGAGGTGACGACCGGCAGGCGCTCGGTTCCGGGGAAGGTCGTCGACATGTCGCGGCCCACGAGTGCGTCACCGAGGCCCAGGCCCCACACGGTGGCCGCGAGCGATCCGGCCATGTCGAGGGCGATCACTCGCGAGGTGTCGGCGACGACGACCTCGCGGTCGCCGTCGGGGTCGTGCGACACCACGGTCGCGGGAAGCACCTGGCTGACGCGGTCGATGACCGGGTCGACGGCATCCGCGGCCACGACCGCCGTGCGCGGTCCCTCGGCCGCACGCGGGTCGGGGTAGAACTCGAGTTCGGAGAACGGGCGGGTGTCGGGCGCCGGGGTCGTGGGCGCCGGCGCTACGGGCCCGGCCGCGCAGCCCGCGAGCAGCATGAGGGATGCTGCGGCCGCGAGGGCGGCACGGGATGCTCGGGTCACTCCCCGAGTCTACGCGAGTGTTAGGTGAGCCTAACCTGCGAGCGGTGTTCCGATTTCCCAGGCGGCGTGAGGCGGACGCCCAGCCTCGCTCCTTACCATTAATGCATCCCGCGGCGGCGCTGTGGTGGTCGCCGCCGCGGGAGATCCCGGAGCGTCGCAGCTCCCGAGACGGCCCGCCCATCCCCCCTCGGCGGGCCGTTTCCCTGTGCGGATGCCGGCGCGCGTGCGGGCTATGCGTTCCGCGATCGATGCCGCCGGGCCGCTCTCGACCGCGTAGACTGCCGCGGCCATGAGCTCGTCCGAGAACCCCGACCCGACGCAGGAGATCGAGCTTCCCCGGCGCCGTCGCTTCGTGGATCTGAGTCCGCTGCGCGAGCATCCGGTGTTCGCGCGGCTCTTCATCGGAACCGCGATCTCGGGCGTGGGGTTCTGGGTCACGACCGTGGCGGTCGGGCTCTTCATCTTCGACATCACGGGCGACACCTTCGCCGTCGCGCTCGTCGGCGGCCTCGCGCTCGTACCGATGGTCGTCGCGGGGCTCTGGGGCGGCATGCTCGCCGACGCCTTCGATCGTCGCCTGGTGCTGATCAGCTCGAGCATCGTGGCGTGGGCCGCGATCCTCGGCATCGTGGCGCTCGCGGCGATCGATGAAGTCGTCGAGGGCCGTCCCGAGGTGTGGCCCCTGTACGTGCTCACGACCCTCAACGCCGTCGCCGCGACGATCTCGAACGCCACCCGCAGCTCCGTGACGCCGCGCATCGTGCCCGAGCACATGGTGTCGCGCGCCAACGCGCTCGGCGGGATCGCGTTCGGGCTGCAGATGACGATCGGGCCCGCTCTCGCGGGTGTGCTCGTGGCCGCGATCGGCTTCCCACTCACCTTCGCGGTGGATGCGGTGCTGTTCACCGCCGGATTCCTCGGGGTCGTGGGCCTGCCGAAGCTGCCACCGCTCACGGTCACCGTGAGGCCGGGGTGGGAGTCGCTGAAGGACGGCGTGCGGTTCCTGCGCAACGCCCCCAACATCCGCATGAGCTTCGTCGTCGACATCGTCGCGATGAGCCTCGGCCGGCCGTACGTGCTGCTGCCGGCGATCGGCGCCTCCGTGCTCGGGGGCGGGGCGATCACCGTGGGCGTGCTCACGGCGGCGGCCGCGGTGGGCACCTTCCTCACGGGGCTGTTCAGCGGACCGGTCGCGCATGTGCACCGCTACGGCGTCGCGATCGGGCGCGCGATCATGCTGTTCGGCGCGTTCACTGCGCTTTTCGGGGTGGTGATCGCACTCGCGGCGACCGGATGGTTCGGCCCGGTCGGTGAGGACTGGCAGCAGGTGAACCTGCCGCTGCTGGTGCTCGCCGCCGTCGCCCTCGTGGGCACCGGCGCCGCCGACGAGGTGAGCGCGATCTTCCGCTCGACGATGCTGCTCACGGCGGCCCCCGACGAGATGCGCGGTCGCCTGCAGGGGATCTTCGTCGTGGTCGTGACCGGGGGTCCGCGCATCGGCGACATGTTCGCAGGGGGCCTCGCGGTGCTCACGACCCTGTGGCTGCCGCCGCTCGCGGGCGGTCTGGCGATCGTCGCCATCGTCGCCTGGCTCGTGCGCGTGCAGTCGACCTTCCGCCGTTACGACGCGCGCGACCCGCGGCCGTAGCGCCGTGTTCGCCGCCGATGCCTCCGCTCCGGCTCCGGGGGCGGCGCGTGCTCGGCCGCGCGGGCGGTGCGGCGCTCCTCCCACGCGGTGACCTCGGCGTCCACGTCGCGGGGCTGCGTGATCACGGGCGGACCGCCGAGCAGTTGGCGGCGTGCCTCGAGGATCCGCGCGTTGAAGTCCTCGACGGCGGCGCGCACCTCATCGGGTCGGGCGAGAGCGTCGAGACGCTCGGTCAATTCGGCATCCTCGGTGCGCAGCAGGTAGGCGACCGGCCCCAGCCCGCGCAGCTGCTCGCGCTCGATCTTGCGGCGCAGCCACCAGTCGGGGTCGTGGCGGCCGTCTCCGATCCCGGGCAGCGGCTTGCCCGCACCGGGCAGGTCGTCGAAGTCGCCGCGGCGCTGTGCCTGCTGGATCGCGATCTCGGTGGCGAGGGCGCGGTCGGCATCCGTGGCCTCCCGCGGATCCTCCTCGGGCGCGACCTCTTCGCCGAGCTGCTCACGCCGGAACCGGTCGAGGCGGTAGCGCAGCGCGGCGCGGATCGCGTCGCCGTCATCCATCCCGTCCACGCTACGTCGCCGGCGCCGCTGTGTCAGCGCTGGGTGCCGACCTCGACGATCGCGATCTCCTGGGTGGCGGTGTCGCGATCCGCCGGGCTCGCCGACGAGACGCTGATCGGCCAGCGTCCGCGACGGTTCCAGCGCAGCCGCACCTCGCGCGTGCGCACGTAGAACACCGCCGCGATCGCCGCCGCCACGAGCCCGGATGCCGCCCCCAGCACGATCGCCCAGCGCGGGCCCGCGAGATCCGCGACGGCACCCACGAGCGGGGCGCCGATCGGCGTGCCGCCCATGAAGATCGCCAGGTACAGGGCGAGCACACGCCCACGCATCGAGGGGGCGGTCGTCGTCTGCACGTACGCGTTCGCGGTGTTCATCATCGTGATGCCGCTGAAGCCCACGATGACGAGCAGCGCGGCGAAGCTCCACAGCTCCGGGGCGAGCGCTGCAGCGCCCAGCGAGATGCCGAAGGCGAGACTGGCCAGCGTCACCGTGCGCAGCCGCGGGCGGTCGCGCCGTGCCGCGATGAGGGCTCCTACGACCGAGCCCACCGCGAGCGCCGACGAGAGCCATCCGAACTCCTCGGGGCCCTCGCCGAACTCCACCTTGGCCATCGTCGAGGTGTAGATGGGGAAGTTGTAGCCGAGGGTGCCCGTGAGGAAGACCATGGCGAAGACGAGCTGGATGTCGGGTCGCCGCCTCACGTAGCGGAACCCGGCACGCATCTGGCCGCGGCCGCTGGCCTTCCGGGTGAAGGGGGTGAACTCCGAGGGCCGCAGCGCCCAGATCGATCCGAGCACGGCGAGGAAGGTGGCCGCATTGATCAGGAACACCCAGCCCGATCCGACGACCGCCACGAGCATGCCCGCGACGGCGGGGCCGATGAGGCGGGCCGTGTTGAACGACGCCGCGTTGAGGGCCACCGCGTTCGAGAGGGTGGCGTCGTCGACGAGCTCGCCCACGAAGGCCTGACGGGCGGGCGCGTCGAACGCGGCCGCGACGCCGAGGCCGAGGGCGAAGCCGAACACCATCCACAGCTGCACGACCCCGAAGATGGTCAGCAGGCCGAGTCCTGCGCCGAGCAGCATCATGGCCGCCTGGGTGACGGCGAGCACGTGGCGCCGGTCGAAGCGGTCGGCCACCCAGCCGGTTACCGGCAGCAGCACGAGCTGGGGCCCGAACTGCAGTGCCATCACGACGCCCACGGCGACGGCGTCGTCGTCGGTGAGCTCGGCCAGCACGAGCCAGTCCTGGGCGATCCGCTGCATCCAGGTGCCGATGTTCGACACGAGCGCGCCCGCGAACCAGATGCGGTAGTTCCGGGTGGCGAACGACCGGAACATCAGACTCATCCCATCCATCATGCCCCCTGCGTCCGAGCACGGCCTGAGCGCCGCTACGCTTTCAGCGGCGAGGAGGCCCCATGACCGCGACCCGCACCGAGCACACCTTCGTCGACGCGCACGGCGTCACGATCCACTACTACGTGTGGGCGGCGGATGAGCCGCGCGCGATCGTGCAGCTGCTGCACGGGGTGGGGGAGTACGCGACGCGCTACGAGCGCTTCGCCCAGGCGCTCGCATCCGCGGGCTACACCGTCTACGCCGACGACCATCGCGGCCACGGCGCGACGGGGCTCGAGCAGTGGGACGGCGACACGAGCAAGCTCGGCAGGCTCGGCCCGGGCGGCGTGCGTGCGGCGATCGCGGCCGTGCAGCAGCTCAGCGGCATCATCCGCGACGAGAACCCGGACATGCCCCTCGTGCTCTTCGGCCACAGCCTCGGCTCGCTCTTCGCTCAGAAGATCATCGGAGCGGATGCGGCGCGCTACTCCGCCGTGATCCTCTCGGCCACCGCCTACCGCACCTTCACCGACATGAACGGCGGTGACCTGAACGCCAAGCACAAGCACCTCGGCACGACGGGCCACGAGTGGCTCTCGCGCGACCCGGAGGTCTGGGCCGCGTTCGCCGCCGACCCGCTGACCTTCGATGCGACGGTCATCAAGCTCTTCGGCGTCGCGGATGCGCTGCGCTTGCTCGGCACCCCGAAGAAGCTGGACGCCGACCTGCCGATGCTCATCATGATCGGCGAGGAGGACCCGCTCGGCGGCCCGAAGAGCATCCGCAAGCTCGCCGAGGCCTACGAGAAGCGCGGCGGCCTCACGGATGTCACGGTCACCGTCTACCCGGGCGGCCGCCACGAGATGCTCAACGAGACCAACCAGGCCGAGGTGCGCGCGGACATCGTCGCCTGGCTCGACGCGCACGTGCCCCGATAGGACGTTCGCACTAAGGCAGGCCTAACCAGCCGCCGCTAGGCTGGAAACGTGCATGGCGAGTACAAGGTGCCCGGCGGCAAGCTCGTCGTGGTGGATCTCGACGTCGACGACGGGCGTCTCACCGACGTGCGGCTCTCGGGCGACTTCTTCCTCGAACCCGACGACGCACTCCCGCTCATCGATGCCGCTCTCACGGGGCTTCCCGCGGATGCCGACGGCAAGGTGCTCGCCGCCGCCGTGCAGCGGGCGCTGCCCGACGGCGCTGTGCTGCTCGGCTTCTCGCCGGAGGCGATCGCCACGGCGGTGCGACGCGCGGTGCACCGCGCCACGACGTGGCGGGACTACGCGTGGCAGCTCGTGCATCCGGGCTCCCTCAGCCCCGTGATGCACCTCGCCCTCGACCAGGTGCTCGCGGAGGAGGTCGCCGCGGATCGCCGCGCGCCCACCCTGCGCATCTGGGAGTGGGACGAACCCGCGGTCGTGATCGGCAGCTTCCAGTCGGTGAGCAACGAGGTCGACCCGGAGAACGCGGCCAAGTACGGCATCCCCGTGGTGCGCCGTATCTCCGGGGGCGGTGCCATGTTCATGGAGGCCGGCTCGATCATCACCTACTCGCTCTATGCGCCCGTCGAGCTCGTGCAGGGCATGAGCTTCGCCGACAGCTACGCCTACCTCGACGACTGGGTGCTCGTCGCCCTGCGCTCGCTCGGTATCGAGGCCAGCTACCAGCCGCTCAACGACATCGCGAGCCCGAGCGGCAAGATCGGCGGAGCGGCTCAGAAGCGCCTCGCCGACGGGGCGGTGCTGCACCACGTGACCATGTCGTACGACATCGACGCCGAGAAGATGGTGCAGGTGCTGCGCATCGGGCGCGAGAAGCTCAGCGACAAGGGCACGAAGTCGGCGCAGAAGCGCGTCGACCCGTTGCGCAGCCAGACGGGCCTGCCGCGCGCGGCGATCATCGACCGGATGATCGAGACGTTCCGCTCGCTCCACGGTCTGACCGACGGGGAGATCACCCCCGCGGAGTACGCGCGTGCCGAGCAGCTCGTGGCGGAGAAGTTCTCCACCGACGAGTGGCTCTATCGGGTGCCGTGAGCGCGAACGCGGCGTCATCCGGGGCGCGTCTCGCCCGTCGCCGCACCCTGGTGGGTCTCGCGCTCGCCGTGCTGCTCGTCGCGGCGACCCTCGTGTCGGCGGTCGTCGGGCAGTTCGGCGTGAGCGCGCAGGAGGTCGTGCAGTCGTTGCTGCACGCCACCTGGATCCCCAACCCCTGGTTCGCGAACCCCTGGCCGCGGATCGACCCCACCGCGGATGCCGCGCTGTGGGTCATCCGGTTCCCTCGCATCGTGATGGCGATGGCGGTGGGCGCGGCCCTCGCCGTCGCGGGTGCCGTCATGCAGGCCATCTTCGGCAACCCGCTGGCGGAGCCCGGCGTCGTCGGGGTCTCGGCCGGTGCGGCGTTCGGCGCGGCCATCGCGATCGTCACGGGGTTGCTGGCGTTCGGGGAGTGGACGATCGCCGTGCTGGCCTTCGCGGGCGGGCTCGGCGCGACGCTGCTCGTGTACGGCGTCTCGCGCGCGGGCGGGCGCACCGAGGTGGTCACGCTGCTGCTGACGGGCATCGCGGTCAATGCGTTCGGCGGTGCCGGGCTCGCCTTCCTGCTCTTCATGGCCGGCAGTGCGAGCCGGGAGCAGATCGTGTTCTGGCAGCTCGGTTCCTTGTCGGGATCGCTCTGGCGCGAGTCTCTGCTCGTGCTCGGGGTGGCGGCCGTCGGCACGGTGGCGGCGATCCTGCTCGGGCGGCGCTACGACATCCTGTCATTGGGGGAGCGCAACGCGCGTCACCTCGGCATCGACGTCGAGCGGCTGCGCTTCGCCTCGATCGTGCTCGTCGCCCTGCTCACGGGCGTTGCCGTGGCGTTCGTCGGCATCATCTCGTTCGTGGGGCTCGTCGTGCCGCACCTCATGCGGATGCTGCTCGGCCCCTCGCACCGGGCCCTGCTCGTGTCGAGCGCGGTCGGCGGCGCGCTGCTCATCGTCGTGGCCGACCTGCTCGCGCGCACCCTCGTCGGCGGCGCCGAGCTGCCGATCGGTCTGCTCACCTCGCTCGTGGGCGGCCCCTTCTTCTTCGTGCTGCTGTGGCGGCAGCGTCGGGCCTCTGGGGGCTGGGCGTGATCCGCGCCGAGGGCGTCACGGTCGTGCTCGGGGGGCGGCGGGCCGTCGACGCGGTCGACCTCAGCGTGCCGGCGGGGGAGCTGCTCGCGCTCGTCGGCCCGAACGGAGCCGGCAAGTCGACGCTCCTGTCGGCGCTCGCAGGGGAACGGCATCCGGATGCGGGGGCCGTGTTCATCGACGACCGCCCGGTCGACGCATACGAACCGCTCGAACTGGCCCGCATCCGCTCGGTGCTCACGCAGGACAACGCCGTGAGCTTCCCGTTCCGGGTGGCCGAGGTCGTCGAGATGGGACGCAGCCCGTGGGTGCGCACGCCGGCGCGGGAGTTCGACGGCACTGCGATCCGCGCGGCTCTCGAGCGCACGGATGTCGCCCACCTCGCCCGGCGTCGGTTCACCGAGCTCTCGGGCGGCGAGCGGGCGCGCGTGTCGTTGGCGCGCGTGCTCGCGCAGGACACCCCCGTCGTGCTGCTGGACGAGCCCACGGCCGCGCTCGACCTGCGTCACCAGGAGGACGTGCTGCGGATCGCGCGCGAGCTCACCCGGGAGGGGCGCACCCTCGTCGTCGTGATGCACGACCTGTCGCTCGCCGGCGCCTACGCCGATCGGGTGGCGCTGCTCGACGCGGGCCGGATGCGCGCCCTCGGCACCCCGCTCGAGGTGCTCACCGAGCGCCTCATCGCCGAGGTCTACCGCCTGCCGGTCGAGGTGCTCGTGCGCGACGGCCGTCCGCTCGTCATGCCGAGGCGCAGCTGGAGCTACGACCCCGCGGCGGCGGGGGAAACGCCTCCCGCCGCGGGGTCGTAGCTCCAGCTGCGCCGGGGAGTCGAGCAGCCGGGCGTAGGGTTTTCCGGTGCCCTCGATCCGCTACGTCGCCATCGGCGACTCCTTCACCGAAGGCGTAGGCGACGAGCTGCCCGATGGGCGGGTGCGCGGGTGGGCCGACCTCGTGGCAGAGGGGTGGGCGGCGGGCACCGGTGAGCCGATCGACTTCGCCAATCTCGCCATCCGGGGCAAGCTCATCGGCCCGATCGTCGCCGAGCAGCTCGAGCCCGCCCTTGCGCTGCGGCCGACGCATCTGTCGTTCAACGGCGGGGGAAACGACATCCTGCGTCCGAGGGCGGATGTGGATCGCATCGTCGAGCTGTTCGACCAGGTGCTGCGGCGCTGCGACGAGGAGGGCGTGACGCTCATCGTTCTGTCGGGCGCCGACCCGACCCGGCAGCTGCCGATGGGCCGCGTGATGAAGCGACGCGGCGACGTGCTCTCGCACGCGGTCGAGCGGCGTCTCGCGGAGCGCCCCGACGTCATCCGCGCCTACAACTGGTTCGACCAGGAGCTCGCCACCCCGCGCTTCTGGTCGGAGGATCGCCTGCACATGAACACGCGCGGGCATCATCGGGTGGCCGCTCGGGTGCTCGACGCGCTCGGAGTCGCGCGCCCGGCCGTGTGGTGGGACCTGCCCGAGATCACCGAGGCGGCGAGGCTGCGCGGGGCCGCCTACTACCGCACGCATGTCGGACCGTGGGTGAAGCGCCGACTCACGGGCACCTCCTCGGGTGACGGGCGCGAGCCGAAGTTCGGCGGGGGCTGGGCCACGGTCGAGCCTTAGTGCCGCGTGCTCAGCGCTCACCCGGGGTGCGGTCGTACCCTTGCAGGATGCCGTGGTGGGGCTGGATCATGCTGGGGGCCGTGCTCGTCGGCGCCGTCGGGTTCGCGCAGTGGCGCGGCTGGATCGAGCTCCGGGGCACCAACCAGGGCCGCGGATCCGGGAACGGCGCGTTCGGGTTCGCCGACGAGGTCTTCCATCCGACCAAGCACGAGGCGCAGAAGGTCGCGGCGGTGGAGGCGGAGCTCCCGGCCCCCGCCCCGGCGCCCGGCGACGGGCCGTTCGACCTCGATGCCGGTCGCGTGCGGATCGAGCTGCCCCCCGAGCCCTGACCGGTCGCAGCTGCAGGCCGATCCGCCCGATCCGCCGCCCGATGTCAGCCTTGCGCACGATCCGGCCTGGAACCGCGACGGCTAGCGTGGTCGGGTGAGCATCGAGACCCCCGCCCCGCCCGCGCCCTTCTCCGAGCCCGAGGTGGGTCGCCCGCTCCAGTGGCACGGCGCGTTCGTGAGCCTCGCCATCGGTCTCGGGAGCGCGATCCTCGGCCTGCTTCCCTGGATCCTCACCGGGATGCGCCTTCCGCTGCAGAACCTGTGGGCGTTCGACGCCGGGCCGGACGACATGCCGATCGCATTCCTCCCGTTCGGTCAGTACACGGTCACCACCGTGATCGGCATTCTCGTCGTCGGCGGTGTCATCGCCGGCATCGTCGCGCGCGCCGCTGTGGCTCGGCTGCCGTCGCGCGCGCCGTTCTCGATCGCCGCCGGTCTGCTGCTCGTGCAGATCGTCGCGATCGCGCAGACCACGCAGGCCGTGGAACGTGGGCTGCCTCCCACCGCCGAGTCGTCGTTCTACCTCGTGGCCTGCGTCGCCGTCGCCGTCGCGGGCGTCGTCTTCGGGCTCATCGCGTTCGCCCTCGTCTGCCGAGCGCCTCGAGCGGGTGCCGTCATCGGCCTCGTGCTAGGGGCGCTCGCCGCCGACTGGTGGATCCACGCGTTCTTCCCGCCGGCGGGCATCGTGCCGGTCACCGTCGACTACGGTGCCGCGCTCGCAGCGTTGCGCTTCGTCCCACCCCTGCTCGTGGGTGCGGCCATCGCCTGGGGCGGTGTGCGTACGACAGGGCGGGCGATCGCGGCCGCGGTCGGCATCGCGCTGCTCTGGGTCGTGCCGCCGCTCGCGACCGCGGTCACCTCCGCGGTGGGCTCACGCGTCATGCTGCCCTACCCGCTCGAGATGCTCGACTACGGGTGGGGCGTCTTCCGGATGGCGTTGCTGATGCCCGAACTCGCGGTTCCGCCGATCGTCGTGGCACTCGTCGTCGCGGCCGCGGGCATCGGCCTGCGCGTGGTGCTCGCCCGGCGGGGGAGCGAGTCGCCGGTCAGCGAGTCGCAGGTCAGCGGGTGAGCAGCGGCTGATACTCCGGATGCCGTTCGATGTAGGCCGCGATGAAGGGGCACTGCGCCACGACGCGCGTTCCCTCCTCGGCGGCCACCGCATCCAGGGCATGCTTCGCGAGCAGCGAGCCGAGTCCGCGCTCCTGGATGGCCGGGTCGACCTCGGTGTGGGTGAAGGTGATGACGCCGGGCTCGCGACGGTAGAGCGCCTTGCCGATGGTCTCGCCATCGCGCTCGAGCACGAATCGGCTGCGTTCCGGAACGTCGACGACCTGATCACTCATGTCTCGACGCTAGCCGCTCACTCCGAGCCGCGCTCGATGATGCGGGTCGGCATCATCGTGATCTGCGACACCGTGCCGCCGTCGATGAGGTGCAGCAGCACGTCGACCATGCGCCGACCCTGCTCGACCGTGGGCTGCTCGACGGTCGTGAGCGGCGGATTGGATGACTGCGCGGCATAGTCGTTGTCGAAGGTCACGAGGCCGAGGTCCTGCGGCACGGCCTTGCCGTGACTGCGCAGCACGTTGAGCGCACCCTGCGCCATGAGGGAGCTCGCCGCGAAGACGCCGTCGATCTCGACCCCTCGCTCGAGCAGTCGCCGCATGGCGGCCTCGCCTCCCGCGGGACTGAAGTCGCCGTGCTCCACGAGGTCGGTCGGGATCCCCGCCGCGTCGAGCGCCTGACGCCAACCCTCGAGGCGATCGAGGCCGGCCGACATGTCAGCGGGACCCGCGATGGTCGCGATGCGCCGGCGACCCGCCCCGATGAGGCGCTGCGTCACGTTGCGCGCGGCCTCCACGTTGTCGACGTCGATGTAGTACGCCTCCGACCCCTCATGGCTCATCGGGCGCCCACCGAACACAACGGGGATCGAGCGCGCGAGCTGGGTGTACGAGCGGTCGTCGGAGTGGTGGGAGAGGATGAGGGCCCCGTCGACGTTGCCGGCCTGCAGGTAGCGGCGCGTCTTCTCGCCGTCCTTCTCGGCGGCGATCACGAGGCTGAGCGTGTAGTCGGTGTCGGACAGGTACATGGCGATGCCCTGCACGACCGTGGCGAAGTAGGGGTCGGCGAAGAAGCGGGCCGTGTTCTCGGGGATGACCAGGGCGATCGACTGCGTCCGCCGGCTCGCGAGGATCCGCGCCGCGCGGTTGGGCACGTATCCCAGCTCGTCGATGGCCTTGCGCACCGCCGCGAGCGCCTCGGGTGTGACCTTCGGCGAGTCGTTGATGACCCGCGAGACCGTGGACCGGGAGACGCCGGCGACCTTGGCGACCTGCTCGAGCGTCGGAGCGCTTCCTTGCTGGTCCGGGGTCATACCTGCGTCCTCCTGGCCGGGGTCGGCCCGTCCATCCTATGAGGCGAGAGTACGCGTGGCCGCGGCGATCTCCGCGAACCTGCGACCCGAATCCTTGACGATGCGCTCCTGCGTCGTGTAGTCGACGTAGACGACGCCGAACCGCTTCGCGTATCCCCAGGCCCACTCGAAGTTGTCCATGAGCGACCACGCGAAGTAGCCGCGCACGTCGGCGCCCTCGTCGATGGCCTGCGCCACCGCCTCGAGGTGGCGTTCGAGGAAGTCGACCCGCTGCGCGTCGTGCACCTGACCGTCGGGGGTGACCACGTCATCCCACGCCGAGCCGTTCTCGGTGACATAGAGCGGAGGCAGCTGCGGGTACTCGCGGCCGAGCCGCACGAGCAGGGTGCGGAGACCGCCGGGGTTGATCTCCCAGCCCATCGCCGTCTGCGGCAGGTGGCGGGTGGGGCTCGTGATGAACTCCGAGCCGACGAACCACGACGAGGTCTTCTTGTCGGTCGGGGCGAGTCCCTTCGGATGCCCCGCGGGCAGCGGATGCCCCGACACGTTGTCGTCGTGGTAGTGGTTCACCCCGAGGAAGTCGATCTTCTGGTGGATGGTGGCGAGGTCGCCGTCGCGCACGATGCGGTCGAATCCGTGGTCTGCCACATCGGCGAGGAAGTCGTCGGGATACGCGCCCAGCAGGATCGGCTCGAGATAGGCACGGTTCCAGAGGGCGTCGAGTCGTCGCGCGGCGTCGACGTCGACGGGGTCGTTCGGGTCGTTCGGGATCGCATTGGTGAGGTTGAGCGTGATGCCGAGCTGCCCCGCGCCCCGCGCCCGCAGCTCCTGCACGGCGAGGCCGTGGGCGAGGTGCTGGTGATGCAGAGCCGCGAGTCCGGCCCGGGGCTCCTGGCGACCGGGGGCGTGCTCGCCCCCGGCGTAGCCGATGAGCGAGGAGCACAGCGGCTCGTTGAACGTCGTCCAGTGGTCGACCCGGTCGCCGAGCGCCTCGTGCACCGCGATGGCGTAGTCGAGGAAGCGCTGCGCCGTGTCGCGGTTCGCCCATCCGCCGGTCTCCTCCACCGCCTGGGGCAGATCCCAGTGGTAGAGGGTGAGCCAGGGCAGGATGCCGTTCTCGAGGAGCTCGTCGACGAGCCGGCTGTAGAAGTCGATGCCCGCGGGGTTCACCGGACCGTCGGCGGGCTTGACGCGCGCCCAGCTCACCGAGAAACGGTAGGAGTCGAGGCCGAGGCTCTTCATGAGCTGCACGTCCTCGGGCATGCGGTGGTAGTGGTCGACGGCGAACTCCGGGGTGTCGCCGCCGGCGACGTTTCCCGGGGTGCGTGCGAAGTGGTCCCAGATCGAGTCGAGCTTGCCGTCTTCGTGCGCGGCGCCCTCGACCTGGGCGGCCGCGGTCGCGGCACCCCAGATGAACCCGGCCGGCCATGCGAAGCCGTCCGGCAGATGCAGCGCCATCAGCCCTTCACCGCCCCGGCCATGATGCCCGAGACGAGCAGGCGTCCGGCGAAGAAGAACAGGATGAGCAGCGGGATGGTGGCGAGCACCGCGCCGCACAGCACGATCGTGTAGTTGACGTACTTCGCCGACTGCAACTGGCTGAGCGCGACCTGCAGTGTCGGATTGGAGCCGGCGACGATGAGCGGCCACAGGTAGTCCGTCCACGCCGTCATGAAGGTGAACAGACCGAGGATCGCCATCGCGGGCCGTGCGGCCGGCACACCGACGTGCCAGAAGGTGCGGAACTGGTTCGCGCCGTCCATGCGCGCCGCCTCGATGAGCTCGTCGGGGATCACGTCGACGAGGTACTGGCGCATGAAGAACACACCGAACGCGGTCACGAGCGTCGGCACGATGATCGCGCCGATCGATCCGGTCCAGCCGAACTGCTTCATGAGGATGAACAGCGGGATGATGCCGAGCTGGGTGGGCACGGCGAGGGTCAGGATCACGAACAGCATGAGCCCGTTGCGGCCGCGGAAGCGCAGCTTGGCGAAGGCGTAGCCGGCGAGCGTCGAGAAGAACAGCACCGAGACGGTGATCGTGCTCGAGACGATGACGCTCACGCCGAGCGCCTTCCAGAAGTCGATGGTGTTGAACACCTCGGCGGCGTTCTCCCAGAACTTGCCGCCGGGCAGCAGCGGCGGGTAGTCGAGCGTGAGCACCGTGGTGTCGCTCGAGCCGGCCACGAACGACCACCACAGCGGGTACGCGCTGCCGAGGAACCAGGCGGTGAGCAGGCCGTAGGTGAGGAACCCCGGCTTCTGGCCGCGGATGCGTCGCGGTGACTTCGTGGCCGGGATGCGGCGCACGGCGGTTGCGGTCGTCATGGTCAGCGCTCCTGCTGGATCTCGATCGAGGCGGGGACGGCGGCACGGCCGACGGCGCGATGCCGTTCGAGGCGTTTCGCGGCACGCCGACGCGAGACCTTCGTCTCGTTCGACGCGATCCCCTTGGAGAGGAAGTAGTTGACGAGCCCGATGAGCACGATGATCACGAGCAGGATGAAGGCGATGGCCGAGGCCCGCCCGAAGCGGTCCTGGTTGAAGGCCATGTTCCAGATGTAGAGCGTCGTGGTCTCGAACTGGTGGTACGCGCCGCCCGGGGTGGCGCGCGTGGCGTCGAAGAGCTTCGGCTCGGTGAAGATCTGCAGGCCGCCGATGGTCGCCGTGATGAGCACGAAGACGAAGGTCGGGCGGATGCTGGGCAGCGTGATCGAGAAGAAGCGGCGGAACCGGCCCGCGCCGTCGAGCGCGGCCGACTCGTAGAGCTCGGTCGGCACGGCCTGCATGGCGGCGAGCAGGATGAGGGCGTTGTAGCCCGTCCAGCGCCAGTTGACCATCGTGGCGATCGCGAAGTGACCGGGGAAGGTGTCGTGCTTCCACAGCACCGGGTCGATGCCGAGGGTGCCGAGCAGGTTGTTCACGAGGCCGTAGTCCTCGGAGAAGATGCTCGAGAAGATGAGGGCGACGGCCGCGGGGGTGACGACGTAGGGCAGCAGCACGCTGAGGCGCCAGAACCCCTTGCCGCGCAGGTTCTGGTCGAGCACGGCGGCGATGAAGGTCGCGGCGATGAGCTGCGGGATCGCCGAGAGCAGGAAGATGCTGAAGGTGTTGAACAGCGAGTTCCAGAACCACGGGTCGGCGAGCTCGATCGCGTAGTTGTCGAACCCGACCCAGTCTCCGGCACCCTTCAGCAGGTCCCAGTCGTTGAGCGAGACGACGAAGGTGTAGACGAGCGGGAAGAGACCCACGAGCCCGAACAGGATGAAGAAGGGCGCCACGTACGCGTAGGGCGAGTACTTGACGTCGGCGCGGTTCAGCCGCTGGCGCAGCGTCAGCGTGCTCTTCCGGGCTGCTGCCCGGGCGGCGGGGGATGTCGTGGTCATCGGGATCTCTTCGTTCCGGGTGCGAGGCCCCCCGGAGGGGCGTGCCGCTCCGAGGGGCCTCGCGTTGGTGGTGCGTTTCGGGTCAGCCGACCAGCTGGTGCAGCGTGTCGATCAGCGTCTTCCAGGAGGTCGGGCCGTCGGCCTGACCGGCGTCGAGCGCGGTGCGGGCGGGGCCCACGACCTGCTCCTGGATGAGCGCGTCATCCGGACCCTTGAACTGCGCGACGACGCCCTTCGCACGCGCGGCGAGGATCTCGCCGACGGGTGCGTTGTTGAAGAACTTCGTCAGGTCGCTCTCACCGGTCACGCCGGGGTCGGTCTGCGCCTCGAGCACGCTCGGGAAGGTGCCGGCGGCCTGGAAGGAGGCGACCTCCTGCTTGGCCTGGGTCAGCCAGTCGGCCAGCTCTGCGGCCTCCTTCGGGTGCTTCGACGAGGTGGGCACCGTGAGGAACGTGCCACCCCAGTTCGCGGCGCCTCCGGGGAAGACGTCGGCGAAGTCCCAGCCGGTGGCGGCGTCGCCGCCGCCCGCCTCGACCTGGCCCTTCACGACACCGAGCATCCAGCCCGGGCAGACGAAGACGGCGAAGGTGCCGTCGACGAAGGCCTTGCCCTTACCCCAGTCCCACTGGGCCTGGTTGGCCGAGAGGCCGGCCTTCTGGGCGTCGGCGAGCTGCATCCAGAAGTTCTCGAGGGTCTTGTTGCCCTCGATGTTGAGCGAGCCGTCCTTCTTGTAGTAGCCCTCGTCGTGCTGGTTCACGAAGGAGTTCCAGATGAAGCCCGACTGGTCGTAGAAGGCCTTGCCGGTCGCGTCGTGGTACTGCTTGCCGACTTCGAAGAACTTGTCCCAGCTGGCGCTGTCGCCGCCGAACAGCTCGGCCACGCCCTCGCGGTCGCTCGGGAGGCCGGCGGCCTCGAAGAGCTTGCCGTTGTAGCAGAGGCCCTGCGGTCCGATGTCCGTGCCGTAGCCGATGATGCGGCCGTCGGGGTCGGTGGCCTGCTTGACCTTCCAGTCGACCCAGCGGTCCTTGATGTCGTCGGCGCCGTAGTCGCGCAGGTCGGTGAACGAGTCGGAGACCTCCATGACCGAGCCGAGCCAGCCCTCTTCGACGGACTGGATGTCGGGCAGACCACCGGAGGCCTGCTTCGTCTTCCAGTCGGTGAGCGCGTTGCCGCCCGTGTCGATGTTGGTGGCCTTGATCGTGATGTTCGGGTGGTCGGCCATGTACTGGTCGTACAGGCCGTCGAGGCCCATGGTTCCGAACGTCGTGATCGTCAGCGTGATCTTCTCGTCGCCGTTGCCGCTTCCGCCATCGCTCGAGCACCCGGAGAGAACCAGGGCGAGGGATGCGGTGGATGCGACCACGGCGACAGTGGCGGTGCGTCGTGAGAACTTCACGGTCACTCCTTTGTGTGCGTGGATGGGGAAGATCCCGATGAGAGCGCTCCCACGATCAGGCCGTGAGAGCGCTCCCACGAAATCGACGGCAACGATACGCACGGTGTCGCGGCCCTGTCAACATAGAATTCGGCAACGAATTGGTATCGACGAGAAATGCCCGGTCAGCGGTGGGATGAGCGGTGGCCGACAGCCGAGAGAGAGCGCTCCCACGGGGTCGTCGTAGACCGCGTCGACCACCCCCGCACGCGGGTAGACAGGGAACGGGAGCCGCACCCGGAAAGCGGACTCCAGGCGGCGGCGCTCTAGGCTGAATCGCGATGTCCGCATCTCATCCGAGCACCCCGTCGCGACCCTCCGCCCACGTGCGCCGGCGTCGTCGGTTCGCCGTCCTGCTGACCCTCGCACTGGCCGTCATCGCCGGCCTCGTCGTCGCGATCGTGATGCTGCTCACCCCGAACCCCCCGCAGGCCGAACCGACGGAGGCGCCCACCGCATCCGAGACGCCGTCGGCCACCCCGACGCCGACCCCGACACCCACCTTCGACACGACGGCGTTCTCGCTCACCGACCCCACGAGTCCCTGGGTCATCGTCAACAAGCTGAACCCGCTGCACCCGGTCGACTACGCGCCCGAGCTGCGTGTGGTCGACGTGCCGTACGTCTACGAGCCCCGGATGCGGCCCGAAGCCGCCGACGCTATCGAGCGGATGTTCGCCGCCTTCACCGCCGAGACCGGGCTCGAGATGCAGTCGCAATCCGCCTACCGCAGCTACCAGACGCAGGTCGGCGTGTACCAGGGCAACGACACCCTCACCGCCCGGCCCGGCTACAGCGAGCATCAGACCGGGTGGGTCATGGACATCTCCGCCAAGCCGCTCAGCTGTGCGCTGCAGATCTGCTTCGGGCAGACGCCGCAGGGGCAGTGGCTCGCCGCGCACGCCTACGAGTACGGCTTCGTCATCCGCTACCCCGACGGCAAGACCGACGTGACGGGCTACCAGTACGAGCCGTGGCACGTGCGCTACGTCGGCACCCCGCTCGCCACCGAGATGCACGACACGGGCGTGCAGACGCTCGAGGAGTTCTTCGGCCTGCCGCCCGCGCCGAACTACCCCTGAGCCGGCTCAGGCCGCTCGGGATGCGGCCGCGGTACGCCCCGCCACCCGGCCGAAGACGACGCAGTTGATCCACGAGTTGCCGGTGCCCACGTAGCGGTCGCCGAGCGTGCCGCCCGTGCATTCGCCCGCCGCGAGGAGACCCGGTACGGGCCCGGAGGTTCCGACGACGCGTGCGTCGCGGTCGATGGCCGGACCGACGCTCGTCAGGCAGACGGTGGCCAGCCGCAACTGCGCGGCGTAGAACGGGCTCGACTCCACGGGCCGCAGAAAGTCGGCGCGCTTGCCGAAATCGGGGTCGACGCCCTCGCGCGCACCGGCGTTGTAGCGGCGGATGCTGCCCGCGAGCCGCTCGGCGGGCAGGCCGATCGCTGTCGCGAGCTCCTCGAGCGTGTCGGCTCGCGCGACACGGCCGGCCGCGACCTGCGCGTCGATGATCTCGCTGTCCCAGTTGGGGCTCGGGCGCCCGGGAAGCGAGGGGATCTGCAGGCGATACGCGGCCGGCGTCCCGGGCGGTGTCGCGAGCCTCGCCGCCTCGTCGAACACCACCCACGCCTCATCGCCCTGCTCGCGCACGAGACCGTCCATGAGTCCATAGGGCAGCGATTCGTCGCAGAACCGCAGCCCCTCGCGGTTCACGAGCACCATCCAGCCGGGCAGGTAGCCCTCGAACGCCTCCTTCGTGAATCCCGGCGTGGTCATCACGACACCCCGGCCATGTCCGACGATCGGCACACCGAGCGGTTCGAGGAGCCCGAACGCATCGCCCTGCGCCCCATCGGTGCCGATGTACCAGAGCCAGTCGCCGGCCTTGCGCGTCGCGGGGATGAGTTCGCGCACGAGCTCCTTGTTCGCCCCGAAGCCGCCCGTGGCGAGCACCACGGAGCTCGCCCGCAGCTCCTGGCCGTTCGCCTCGACGCCGACCACCCGGCCGCCGTCGGTGAGCAGGCGCGTCACGCGGTGTCCGCACCGGATCTCGATGCCCCGCTCGGCCGCGCGTTCCAGCAACGGCTCGATGACCCCGGCGCCACGCCCGACCGCTGAGTGCGTGCGCGGGACGCCGTCGTAGCCCGCGTCGGAGAGGAAGTCGTAGAACTCCACCCCGAGCCCCTCGAGCCATCCGATCGCTGCGGCCGAATCGTCGGCGATGCGGCGGGCGGAGCTTGCGACGACCTTCCACTGGGTGTGCAGCAGGTAGTCGTGGTAGAACGCGTCCGCGTCGTCGTCGATGCCGTGACACTCCTGCAGGGGAGTGCCGGCGGCGAGCATCATCCCGCCCGAGATGCGCGAGGACCCTCCCGGCTCGGTGTGCGCCTCCAGCACGACGACGCGTGCGCCTGCGTCATGCGCTTCGATCGCCGCGCAGAGCCCCGCAGCCCCGCTGCCCACGACGATCACGTCCTCATCCGACATCTTCACCGCCGCCCTTCACATAGCGAACGCCGATGTTCGCTATTGGGCTCCAATCAAGCACAGCGTCGACACCTCGGTCAAGCAGCGCAGCGAGGAGCGGCGCGCGGCGCGTCAGCCCAGAGCTGCGTCGACGATGCGCTTGGCCTCGGCCTGCACGGCGGCGAGGTGCTCGGGGCCGCGGAACGACTCGGCGTAGATCTTGTAGACGTTCTCCGTGCCCGACGGGCGCGCCGCGAACCAGGCGTGCTCGCTCTGCACCTTGACCCCGCCGATCGCCGCGCCGTTTCCGGGCGCGTGTGAGAGCTTCGCCGTGATGGGGTCGCCCGCGAGCTCGCTCGCCGTGATGTCGTCGCCCGAGAGCTTGCCGAGCCGCGCCTTCTGCTCCGGGGTCGCCGCGGCATCCACGCGCGCGTACGCGGGGTCGCCGAACTCGACCGTGAGCTCGCGGTACAGCTCGCTCGGGCTCTTGCCGGTGACGGCGCGGATCTCGGCCGCGAGCAGCGCGAGCAGGATGCCGTCCTTGTCGGTCGTCCAGGGCTTCCCGTCGCGGGTCAGGAAGCTCGCGCCCGCGCTCTCCTCGCCGCCGAAGCCGACCGATCCGTCGACGAGCCCGGGCACGAACCACTTGAACCCGACCGGCACCTCCCACAGCCGGCGCCCGAGCGAGCTCGCCACACGATCGATCATCGAGCTCGACACGAGCGTCTTGCCGATCGCCGCATCCGCACGCCACCCGGGGCGGTGCGCGTACAGGTACTGGATGGCGACGGCGAGGTAGTGGTTCGGGTTCATGAGACCGCCGTCGGGGGTCACGACGCCGTGCCGGTCGGCGTCGGCGTCGTTACCGGTGAGGATCGCGTAGTCGCCCGCGTGCGCCACCACGGATGCCATGGCCGAGGGAGAGGACGGATCCATGCGGATCTTCTCGTCCCAGTCGAGGGTCATGAACGACCACGTCGGATCGACCGCGGGGTTCACCACCTCGAGATCGAGCCCGTAGCGCTCGGCGATGAGCTGCCAGTAGTGCACGCTCGCCCCGCCGAGTGGGTCGGCGCCGAGCCTGAGGCCCGCGGATGCGATGGCGTCCATGTCGAGCACGTTCGCGAGGTCGTCGACGTAGGCACCTCGGAAGTCGTAGCCCTCGACCGCACTCGGCTCGGCGAAGCGCACCTCGCGGTTGCCGCCCTCGATGATCGCGTTGGCGCGCGCGGCGATCCAGCTCGTGGCGTCCGAATCGGCGGGGCCGCCGTGCGGCGGGTTGTACTTGAAGCCTCCGTCGCGGGGCGGGTTGTGGCTCGGCGTGATGACGATGCCATCGGCCTGGGGGCCGCCCGGGTTCTCGGCGTTGTGCCGGATGATCGCGCGGCTGAGCGCCGGGGTGGGCACGTAGTCGTCGTACGCGTCGGCGACGGCGCGCACGCCGTTCGCCTCGAGCACACCCAGCGCCGTCGTCTGGGCGGGTGCTGAGAGCCCGTGGGTGTCGGCGCCGACGAACAGCGGGCCGGCGATGCCCCGCTCGGTGCGGTACTCGACGATCGCCTGCGTGATCGCGGCGATGTGCGTCTCGGTGAACGCTCCGTCGAGGCTCGAGCCGCGGTGACCGCTCGTGCCGAACACGACGCGCTGGGCCGGATCGGTCATGTCGGGCCTGCGTCGGTAGTACGCGTCGACGAGCTCGGGCACGTCGATGAGGTCGGACGGCTGGGCCGGGGTGCCTGCGCGAGAGGTCATGTGCTCAGTCTCGCACCGTGGTCGCGGATGCGATCGGGCGGTCGTGGGAAAGGCAGGCGAAGCCCGCTATGCTCCATCACACTATTTGCAATCGATTTCAGGATTGCGGCCTCCGAGGGGCCGCTGTCGAGGGGGAGAGGGAGCCATGAGCACGAGGCGATCCACGCGAGCGGCGCGCACGGTGCGTTCGGCAGCCGCCGTGACGGGCTTGGCCGCAGCGACCCTCGTAGGCTGCTCGCCCCCGTCCCCGCAGCTCGACGCCGACCAGCACAAAGCGATGGTGCTCGAGGGGGTGGAGCGGCTCACCGAGATCGCGCAGCTGACCGGGCCGGGGTCGATCAACGACACGGAGGCGGTTGCCGTCGCCGGCACGGATCTCGGATCGATGGCCAATCTCGGCGACCGCACGTACTTCTTCTTCGGCGACACCTTCGGGGAGCGCGACCCCGAATCCATCGGCGGTCAGGGCGGGATCTGGCGATCGAACGTCTCGGCGTACACGAGCGACGTCGACCCCTCCGACGGCATCACCTTCGATGGCTGGGCACCGCTCGACGATGTCGGATGGGCAGCCGCCCTCGTCGAAGGCGACCATGCCGCGAACACGGGCGGCGGCGAGGTCACCAAGATCCCGACCGCCGGGTTCGCGGTGGGAGACGCCCTCTACATCCAGTACATGTCGGTGAGCTTCTGGGGAGAGCCAGGTGCCTGGGATGCCAACTTCGCCGCGCTGGCGAAGTCCACCGACCAGGGGCGCACCTGGACTCCTGTCGAGGGGGTGCAGTGGCCTGGCGACTCGAACTTCGTGCAGCTCGCGGCGGCTCAGGTCAACGACGCCGGCACCGAGTATCTCTACCTGTGGGGTATCCCGTCCGGCCGTTTCGGGGGTGTGCAGCTGATGCGCGTGAAGGCGACGACGGACGCCGTGGAGGACCTCGGTGCGTACTCGTACTTCGCCGGAGTCGACGAGGCAGGCGCGCCGCGCTGGAGCGACCGCCTGACCGACGCCGAGACGATCGTGGAACCCACGGTCGGCGAGCTGTCGGTGATGTGGTCGGAGTACCTCGAGCGCTGGATCATGACGTACTCGGATGCGGGCAACGCCTACATCCGCGAGGGCGTCACTCCGTGGGGGCCCTGGGGAGAGCCGATCGAGATGGTCTCGGCGGCCGAGTACCCGGGCCTCTACTCGCCGTATCTGAACCCGCGATACGTCTCGGAGGGTGGACGCCGCGTGTACTTCACGCTGTCGCTCTGGGGCCCCTACAACGTGTTCTGGTTCTCGGTCGATCTGATCAAGGCGCCATGATCGCTCGTCTCGCGATTGCGCTTGAAATCGATTTCGTCTAGCCTGACGCTATCGATCGATGACGATCGTCCCGGAGCTCGCCGAGGAGGGTGAGATGGCTCGGAGAATGTCACGCAATATCGCAGCCGCGGCTGCGCTGGGTCTGGGTCTGGCGCTGCTCGTCTCGCCCGGGACGCAGAGCGCCGTCGCGACGACCGCCGCGTCGCCCTCGACCGTGGTGAGCAAGATGACGGGGCCCGGCTCCGTCAGCAACACGCCGGGCAACTGGGGCATCTACTCCACCGACCTCGGGGTGATGTGGGACAACGGCTCGGGCCAGATCCTCGCCGCCTTCGGCGACACGTTCGGCAACACCTGGACGCCTCCCGGAGGCAACGGCAACGACTGGCGCAGCCAGGTGCTGCTGCGCAGCAACGACACCAACCTCGCCGATGGCATGAGCTTCCAGAGCGCGGCGACCAACGTGCCGGGGCATGCGAAGGAGCTCGTCCCCAGTCAGAAGATCGACAACGTCGAGATGACCGTCATCCCGACGGCAGGGGTCTCGGTCGGCAGCCGTCAGTACATGGCGTACATGTCGGTGCGCCACTGGGGAGTCCCCGGGTCGTGGGACACCAACTACGCCGCCATCGCCTACTCCGACGACAACGGCGAGAACTGGACGACCTCCGGAGGTCCCGTCTGGAACAACCCCAGCGGCACCAACAAGTTCCAGATGGTCGCCTTCGTGCGCGACGGCGGCTACGTCTACATGTTCGGCACGCCCAACGGTCGTACCGGGGCGGCATACCTGGCCCGCGTGGCGGAGGCATCCGTGCTCACCAAGACCGCGTACGAGTACTGGACCGGATCGAGCTGGTCGTCGACGGAGTCGGCGGCCACGGCCATCATCGCCGCTCCCGTCGCCGAACTGTCGGTGCAGAAGAACGCCTACACCGGCAAGTGGCTCATGACCTACATGCAGGGCACCGACATCGTGCTGCGCTCGGCCACCGGGCCGACCTCCACCTGGAGCTCCGCCCAGGTGATCGCGAGCGACGCCGACTACCCCGGGCTCTATGGGGGCTTCATGCACCCGTGGTCCTCGGGCTCCGAGCTCTACTTCGCGCTCTCGCAGTGGGACCCGTACAACGTCTACCTGCTGAAGGTCGGCCTCACCGCGAGCGGTGCGGTCGCCAACCCGAACCTCGTGTCGGATCCCAGCTTCGAGCGGCAGAGCACCTCGGCTCTCGCGAGCCCATGGACGTGCCGCGGCAACTGCGGCGTCGACAGCGGCATCTGGGGCGTCACCGGCGACCGGAACGGATTCGTCCGCTACAACGCCGGGTGGCATGACCTCTATCAGGTCGTCGCGGTCGCTCCGAACACCGACTACCGCATGACCGGATGGCTGCGCACCTCCGCCAACAACGACAACGGCTTCTTCGGTGTGCGCAATGTCGCAGGGGCGCCGATCTCCGAAGTCAACTTCACGAACGTCGGCACCTGGACCCGCTACAGCGTCACCTTCAACAGCGGCACCCGCACGCAGGTCGAGCTCTTCACCGGGATCTGGACCGACAACGGCGACATGTGGGTGCAGGTCGACGACTACTCGCTCACCGCCTACTGAAATACCCCTTGCAACGCAATCACCTGAGGAGAGATTCAATGAAGCACCGATCCCTTGCCCTCGCGCTCTCGACCGTCGTGGTCGGAGCGCTCGCCCTGACAGGCTGCGGAAGCGGCGTCCCCGGTGGCGAGACGGATGAGAGGACGATCTCGTTCTGGCAGAACCAGTTCTCGGATGAGGACAACGCCTGGTACAAGGAGCAGGTCGCCGCCTTCAACGCGGCCCACGACGATGTGCAGATCAAGCTGACCGTCGTGCCCGGTGACGCGTGGGAGCAGAAGATGAAGGCCGCGCAGGCGGCAGGCAACGCGCCCGACATGTACACCATGAACTACTCCGCAGTGCCGATGAAGGCCCGCAACGGCGAGCTCGCGCCGATCAGCGACTTCATCGCCCAGGAGGCGTGGGACGACCTGGAGCCGCGCTTCCTGGATGCGGTCACCGTCGATGGTGAGCAGTACGCCTACCCGCTGCTGTACGAGCCCAGCGCCCTGCTGCTCTACAACAAGGCCTACTTCGAGGCGGCCGGCCTCGACCCGGCCAACCCGCCGAAGGATTGGGACGAGCTCATCGACGCGGGCCTCGCGTTGAAGGACGCCGACCCGAATGTCGTGCCGTTCCAGCTGGCGCAGAACGCCGTGGAGCTGTCGTGGACCACGTGGTCGTCGCAGTACGGCACCGCCGGACACCTGCCGATCTCGGACGACTGGTCGGAATCGCTCGCGTCCGATCCGGCGTACACGCCGCTCTTCCAGTTCTATCAGGACCTCTACGCGAAGGGTGTCATCGCCAAGCAGCCGCTGAGCCCCTACGGTGACGCGGCACCGCTCGGTGAAGGAACGCTCGCCATGATGGCGAATGGATCCTGGGGCATCAGCCTCCTCATCAATCAGTACCCCGACATGATCCCGAACCTCGGCGTGGCAGCGATGCCGACGATCGACGGCGACGCCTCGCGGGCGAGTGCGACCCTCGGAGGCTGGACGATCGGCGTCGACGCGAAGTCGAAGAAGGCGGAGGCGGCGGCCGGAGCCGTCAGCTGGCTGCTGGCCGAGGACACCTCCGTGCCGAAGGACTACTTCATCAAGACCCAGTTCTCCAAGCTCTCGCCGCGGGTCAGCGTCGCGGCCGAACTCGCCGAGGACTCGGGCAAGTCGGTGAACCCGTTCTACGACGTGCTCGTCGAATCGACCAAGTCGGCCATCCTCGAGCCCACCTACGATTGGCAGGTGAGCTTCGCGATGGGGACGGCGCTCGAGAAGGCGATGCTCGGCGGCGACGTCGCCGAGGCCCAGGCCGAGGCCGATGCGGCAATCACCAAGGTGATCGCCGATCTCGGGCTCGCGGAGCAGAAGAAGGGCTGATCTTGGCCTCACCCATCACCGTCGGTGAGACCTCGCGGGGGGCGCGGCGCACGCGTCGCGCCCCCCGCGACACCGTCATCGCCTTCGCGATGCTCGCGCCGGCGCTCATCCTGCTCGGGATCTTCGTCATCTGGCCGATGGTCTACTCGGCGTACCTCAGCTTCTTCGACTGGAGCTTCTACCAGGAGTCGACGTTCGTCGGATTCGACAACTTCCGCCGCGTGCTCACCGACCAGGCCTTCATCGACTCGGTCGGTCGCGGCCTGTTGTTCGCGCTCATCGTGGTGCCGGTGCAGTTGACCCTCGCGTTCGCCTTCGCGAGCCTCGTCGCGACCGTCGGCCGGCGACTCGCGGGGGTGTTGAAGGTGAGCGTCTTCATCCCCACCGTCATCTCGACCGTCATCGCGTCGATCGTGTTCATCCTCATCTACCAGTACCACGGAGGGTTGGCCAACTGGGTCATCGGCCTGTTCGGCATCGCCCCGCAGGCGTGGCTGGCGGACATCTCGCTCGCGTTGCCGTCGATGGCGGCTCCCGCGGTCTGGCTGGGGCTCGGCATCGCCGCCCTCATCATGCTCGCGGGCCTGCTCGACATCCCGGCCACGTACTACGAGGCCGCCGAGCTCGACGGCGCCAACTGGTGGCAGCGGACCTTCCGCATCACGCTGCCCCTCATGCGCAACATCATCCTGTACCTGGCGATCGCGGGGTTCGTGGCGAACGTGCAGCAGTTCGAGCTGCCGCTCGTGCTCACCAAGGGCGGCCCGCAGAACGCCACGATGCTGCCGAACCTGCTGATCTTCTCCCACTTCCGGGACGACATCACGGCCGGATACTCGATCGCCGCCGCCTTCCTGCTCTTCATCGTGATGGGCGCCATCTCGGCGCTGATCTTCCGATTCTTGAACTCCGCACAGGCAGAGGACTGACACATGGTCGCCACGACACTCATCGCCGAGACGTCCAACCGCCCCACGCGGCCGCGTCGTCGCCCGAGGGGATCGATGCCCAAGCGCATCGCCGTGGGCGGGGGGAAGGGCCTGCTCGTCACGCTCTTCGTGCTGGGGGCTCTCTTCCCGCTCGCATGGCTGGTCATCTCGGGGTTCAAGTCACGCACCGAGGTGAACCGGATGCCGTTCCAGTTCCTCCCCGAGGTGTGGAGGTGGGAGAACTACGCGCAGATCCTCGGAGACCCCGCGTTCCTGCGCACGGTCGGGGTCAGCCTCCTGGGCGCCGTCATCTTCGCCACGCTCAGCCTCGTCATCAACTCGATGGCTGCGTACGTCTTCGCGCGGCTCGACTTCGCGTTCAAGAAGGCCGTCTGGGTGATCGTCATCGGCACCATGCTGCTGCCCGGCATGGCCATCCTCCTCACCTCGTTTATCGTGGTGGCACGGCTGCAGATGCTCGACACGCTCGCCGTGCTGATCCTTCCCGGTGCGGCGTCGGCGGCGCAGATCTTCTTCATGCGGCAGTTCTATCTGTCGGTCCCGAAGTCGCTCGAGGAGTCGGCATTCATCGACGGAGCGGGACGCTTCCGCATCTTCCTGTCGATCTTCGTGCCGATGTCGAAGCCGGTCTTCGTGGTCGTCGCGATGACCTCGTTCCTCGCGTTCTGGAATTCCTACGTGTGGCCCGTGATGGTGATCTCGAACCCCGACCTGATCCAGATCCAGCAGTACCTCGCGCTGTTCCGGGCCGAGAGGGGATCGGAACTGGGCCTGCTCATGGCGGGTTCGGCGCTCGCCGCCGCACCGGTCATCCTGCTGTGCCTCGTGCTGCAGCGCTACATCGTCGAAGGAATCAAGATCTCCGGGATCAAGTAGGCGCCCGCAGCGCTACGCCCAGACCTCGAGCTCCGCGATGGAGGTGTAGTGCAGCGCGCCTCCGGGTTCACCCGTGATGCGGATGCCGTCGGCGACGACCGTGGGGAAGGTGAACACGTACTCGTCCGCCTCCAGGGCCGTGAAGTCGTTCGGATACTCGGGCGAGACCTGCACGTCGTCGACGGGCCTCCACTCTCCGTCGACCCGGACCTCGACCCGAGGTCCGGTCGCGAACCAGCCGCCGAGCGAGTCCTGGGGGCCGGGTGCGTACACGAGGCGGGACATGCGTCGTGGCGATGCCCAGGTGTATCCCCAGATGTCGTCGCCGTGACCGGGCCCGAAGGCGGAGTCCTCGGCATGATCGCGACGTCCGTCGTTGAGCACCATCTCCTGGCCCTCGCGGACGCGCGACGACAGGGGCCAGGCGCCCTGCAGGGCGATGTTGCCCGCCGCCGGTGCCTCGTCGTCCGTTCCGGGGTCGAACCGCAGGCGGCGCAGGCCGAAGGAGTAGGCGCGGCCGCCGCGTGACGACGCCGGCACGAACCAGTTGCTCTGGAGCCACATGTCGCGTCCATCGGCCGAGATGAACTTCGACGGGATGGTGGGCGCGTATCCGCCGTGCTTGGCGAGCGGCGACCGTGGGCCGTGCCAGGGGAAGTGCCCGAAATCATGGCTGTGCAGCAGGTTCCAGGGACCCCAGGGCTCTGGAGCCTCGAAGAACTCGAAGGTGTACTCGCTCCAGCTCGAATACAGGTAGCGCCCGAGGCCGGGGTTCCACACCACGCCTCCCTGCGCGATACCGGTGAAGTCGTGCGCCTCCCACCCGAAGGCCGGCTGGGGGTAGTGGCGGCGCTCGTCTTCGAGCACCGCTCGCTTCGAGCTGATGTCGGGCGCCCAGCGCGGCAGCCCCTCGCCGTCGAGGCCGGCGAAGAACTCCCATGCGCCGATCTCCTGCACGCGGTCCGCGCGTACCCGCGCCAGATACAGGGCAGTCGGATCGGGGACGAGCTTCGAGAAGGAGGTGCGCCAGTTGCCGTCGAGTCCGTAGGCGAAGACCCAGTCGGACCCGCCGTTGGTCTGCCCGAGGTCGAGGAACATGACCGTCGTGAACACGTGTCCGGTGAACATGGGCTCGCTCGGCCATGACCAGGTGCGACCGAGGTCGTCGCTGCGCACGATCGTCGCGGTGGGCGCCTCGTTGAACATGTCGGGACCCTCGGTGCATCGCAGGTCCTGCACGGCGAGGTACAGCACGTCGCGCCCCTCGATGCTCACGCACACCATGCCGGTCGGCTTGCGGTTGAACCTCTCAGGATCCCAGATGGGCGCGACGGCGTCGCCGTCCGACAGCCGCTCTCCGGTGAGGCCGGACTCCGGCGTGCCGTCGATCCGGTTGACGAGGATGTCGCTCCAGCCGTGGCGGGCGAATCCGGTGCCGTCGCCGGCGGCCGCGTAGAGCGATCCGTCCGAGGCCCATGCCGACGGCCAGAGGTCTCCGTCGCTCGCCGACATCACCGTGTTCGCCTGCTCGACGTGGGCGACGCGCAGGCGCAAGGGCTCAGTCACGCGGTTCTCGCGGAGGCGACGCTCCGATGTCGGGCACGGGTGCCGTGCCCAAGTGCACCTCCAACTCGTCGGCGGTCGGCGTGCGAGGCCGACGCGCCGTGGGCCGGTCCAGGTAGAAGACCGCCGTCGAGGCGATGTCGTCGCGCAGCGGCAGGTAGCGCCAGCCGCTGCGCCAGCCCAGCGCCTGGATGTCGACCTTGGGGATGCCGGTGGCGAAGTGGATGGGGTCGGCCAGGTGCCAGCGGTACATCCCGAAGCGCTGTTGCGAGACGTAGAGGCCGTCCGGCCGGATCACCTGCGGCATGCCGAGGTAGGGGGTGGAGAACTCGGTGTAGCCGCGACCGGGGATGTCGAAGTTCCACGCGCCGCCGAAGTAGTCCTCGGTGCCCGTGCCGCAGATGGTCGGGTAGTCGGTGTCGTCGTCGAGGTAGAACTTGATCTCGCCCTCGCCCCACCAGCCGTTCGAGTTGACGCCCCAGGCGATGTACGTGCCGACGTAGTGGCCGGCGCCTTCGATGCCCTCGAGGAGGGTGTGGGTTTCGAGCTCCCCGAGCGGGTTCGACCGGCGCCACTGTGCGTGGAAGTAGCCCTCGCCCGAGTAGTCGCCGCCCGTCTCGTACGTCACCTGGTAGTAGACGCGCACGTCGACGGTCGAGGTGTTCTCGATCGTGAGCCGCGCCCCCGAGCGGAAGGGCATCGGCCAGTACGAGTTGAAGCCCCCGTGCGGGTTGGCGGCGATGGCCTGCGAGTCGACCTGTGCGAACACGCCCCAGCCGTTGCAGAAGAAGTCGCCGTAGGGCACCTCGACGGCGGGCTCCGCGGCGCCGTCCCAATAGGCGCGCAGGATGAGGGTGCGCCAGTTGTCGGTGTGCGTGGTGATCCAGATGTGGGTGATGCGCCCGCCGCCGTCGATGCTCGCGAGCTCGAAGGTCTCCCCGGCCGGGATGTCGACGCTCGGCGAGATCTTCCAGCCCGGCCCGAGGTCGCGGGCGGCGGATGCGCCCGTCCCCTCCGTGGCGCGCCCCCCGCCGCCGGCGGCTCCGTCGAAGTTCTCGGGGGAGATCGAGCGGGTCTGCACCGCGCGGATGGTCGAGATCGACGCGAGGTCCGATCCGGGTCGAATGGGGGAGCTCATCGAAGGCACTTCCTCATGGTGACGCACGTTAGCGGGCGCGCAGGTCTGTAATCGATTTCAATACTGTAGGGTTGCCGCACTTGGGGTGTCAAGGCGCTGCGGCGCGGTTCGGACGGAGTTCATGGCCACGATCTACGAGGTGGCGAAGCTCGCGGGAGTGTCGCCCGCGACCGTCTCGCGCGTGTTCAACGGCATGGGCGTCTCCGCCGAGAAGGCCGTCGCCGTGCGCGATGCGGCCCGTCAGTTGAACTTCACCCCCAATCGCACCGCCCGCACGCTGCGCACGCGTGCGTCGGAGGTGATCGCGCTCATCATCCCCGACATCGAGAACCCGTACTTCACCGAGCTCGCGCGGGGGGTCGAGGACGTCGCATCGTCGGCCGGGTACTCGGTGGTGCTCTGCAACACGGATGCGCAGCTCGACAAGGAGGCGAAGTACCTCGACATCGCCATCTCGGAGCACATGGCCGGCGTGATCCTCGCTGCCGCATCCGACCACACGAGCCTCGAGGCGATTCTCGCGACGGGGCGGCCGGTGGTCGCGGTCGACCGCGGCACCGGCTACAACATCGACGGCGTCGTGATGGCGAATCGCATCGCGGGCCAGGCCGCGACGGAGAACCTGGTGCAGGCCGGTTACCGCCGCATCGCCTGCGTGACGGGCCCGGAGCACATCGAGACCGCGTACGAGCGAGCTCAGGGATGGCGCGGGGTGATCGCGCGCGACCTGCCCGATCTCGACCCCGACAGCCTCCTGCGCTACTCCACCTTCCGGGTCGACGGCGGGCGGGCCGCGATGGAGGAGCTGCTCGCGTTGCCCGAGCCGCCCGACGCGATCGTCGCGGCGAACAACCTGCTCGGCGTCGGTGCGATCCAGGTGCTGACCGAGCACGATCTCACACCGCCCAAGGTGGGCGTTGCGGTCGTCGGCTCGCTTCCGTTCACCACGCTCAGCCCGGATGCCGTGACCGTCGTCCGCCTGCCCGCTCGGCACATGGGCGTGACCGCCGCGAAGATGCTGCTCGATCGCATCGGCGGCGACACGCAGCCCGCCCGCACGGTCGTGCTGCGCAACGAGGTGCAGCCGGCCCGGCGCGCCATCCGGCGCTGAGCCGAGGGCTGGGTTTCAGACCGGATCGCAGGCGTTTCAGCCGAGCATCAACTTTCGCCGCTTGAGCATGAAATCGATTTCTTCTAGAGTGGGCTTGGCCGCCGGGAGGAACCAGTGGCGAGTCGAACCAGAGAGGGTCAGCGGCATGAGCAGGCGAGCCCGCGGAATCCCGCACACCTCGACGCCGGCCGCTTTCCCGCTCGGCGGCATCGGAACCGGCAACGTGTCTCTCGGCGCCCGAGGCGAACTGCGCGACTGGGAGTTCGAGAACCTTCCCGACAAGGGCAGGTACAACCCCTATTCGTTCTTCGCGATCCACGCCGACCCGCGGGGGGGAACGCCCGTCACGCGGGTGCTCGAGGCACGCCTCAACGGCCCCCATGATCTCGACGCCGGCTACGGGTTCGACCGGCTCGCCGGGCTGCCACGCCTCTCCGGGTCGACGATGCACGGCGAGTACCCCATCGTCGACGTCGACTTCCACGACGAGGCGCTGCCCGTCGAGGTCTCCCTTCGGGCCTTCACCCCCTTCGTTCCGCTCGACCCGGACGCCTCGGGCATCCCGGCGGCGGTGCTGCGGTACGTCGTGACGAATCCGGGCGGTGTGCCCGTCGCCGTCACCGTGGCGGGCAGCGTCAGCCACACCGCAGGCAGGGGAGAGGGGCCTTTCGGCATGCGGGCCCAGCAGACCGTGTGCTGGCGCGATGACGGCCGCATCCGCGGACTCGACTTCGGCATCCGGTTGCCCGAAGACGACGTCGGCTACGGGACGCTCAGCCTCACCACGGCCGACGCCTCGACGACCGTCAAGCCGCAGTGGGTGACGGGCTTCTGGCCGGACGGTCCCCGCCTCTTCTGGGACGACCTCGCGGAGGACGGGCGGCTCGAGCCCGAACCGCGCCTCACCCTCGAGGACAGGCCCCGCGGCCTCTTCGCCGAGTCGGCAGCCGGAGGGCCGATGAGCGAAGAGGAGCTGTTCGACAAGCTGCCCAGACTTCGCACGGGGTCGCTCGGCATCGTGCACGAGCTCGCACCCGGGGAGACACGCGAGTTCGAGTTCGTGCTGGCCTGGAGCTTTCCGAATCGTCGCCGCGGCTGGCTCGGGCACATCGTCGTCGACGACCCGAACCGCGACGAGATCGTGAAGAACCACTACGCCACCGTGTGGCCGGATGCGTGGGCTGCTGCCGCCCACCTCCATCGCGAGCTGCCGTCGCTCGAGTCGGCGACCCTCGCATTCGTCGAGGCGCTCTACGGCGGAGGCCTCGAACCCGAGTTCGCCGAGGCGATCGGCGCGAACATCGCCGCGCTGCGCTCCACCACGTGCTTCGTCGTGGAGAGCCCATCGGCCGAGCTCGGCGCCGGCCCCGTGTTCGCGGCGTGGGAGGGCTCCTTCGATCACGGCGGATCGTGTGAGGGCACCTGCACGCACGTGTGGTCGTACGCGCAGACGGTCGCGTGGCTGTTCCCCTCGCTCGAGCGCAGCGCGAGGCGCGCCGAGTTCCTGCTCGAAACGGATGCCGACGGCGCGCAGAAGTTCCGCGGCAATCGCATCTTCGGCAGCCCCGCCTGGTTCATGACCCCCGCCGTGGACGGCCAGCTCGGAACCTTCCTGAGGCTGCATCGCGAGTGGCGATTCAGCGGCGACGACGACTTCCTGGCCGAGCTGTGGCCTGCCGCGGCGCGCACCCTCGAGCACGCCGTGCGCCACTGGGATCGGGATGGCGACGGGCTGCTCGACGGCGAGCTGCACAACACCTACGACATCGAGTTCCACGGGGTCGAGCCGCTCGCGAACGGCATGTTCGTCGCAGCCCTCGCAGCGGGGGCCCGGATGGCGGAGCACCTGGGCGATCTCGACCGCGCCGCGGACTGGCGCTCGCGCGCCGCGGTGGCCGCAACGCGCATGGACGAGCTGCTCTGGAACGGCACCTACTACCGGCAGGTCATCGACGACATCGACGAGTTCCGCTACCAGTACGGCGACGGCGTGCTGTCGGACCAGCTGCTCGGGCAGTTCCATGCCTGGATCAACGGGCTCGGCGAGGTGCTCCCCGCCGACCACGTTCGCAGCGCGCTCGGCGCGATCGTGCACCACAACTTCCGTGCCGACCTCACGACGCACGAGAGCACCCAGCGGGTCTATGCGCTCAACGACGAGGGCGGACTGCTGCTCGCCTCGTGGCCGCACGGTGGACGTCCCGCGATCCCGTTCGTCTACTCCGACGAGGTCTGGACGGGCGTCGAGCACCAGGTCGCCGCGAGCCTCGTCTACGCGCAGCTCCACGACGAGGCCCTCGCGATCGAGCGCGCCGTTCGTCGTCGCTACGACGGAACCGCACGCAGCCCGTGGAATGAGATCGAGTGCGGCAACCACTACGCGCGCTCACTCGCATCCTGGGCGCTGCTGCTCGCCGTGAGCGGGGTGCAGTGGGATGCCCCGACGCGCGTGCTCTCGTTCGCGCCGGCACGCGACGGCCGATATCTCTTCACGACGGGCACGGGCTGGGGTCGCGCGACGATCGCCGGCGACCGCATCCGACTCGACCTGGACGGCGGCGTCCTCGATCTCGACCGACTCGTGCTCGACGGGCGGACAGCATCCGGTCCCGTGCGCCTCACGGCGGGGGAGTTCCTCGAGGGCTCCGCCGGCGCGACCGAACATCCACAACAGGAGACATCATGACCAGCTACACCCTTCCGGAGTCCCCCGAGCGGCCGACGGCGCCGGAGCGGACGGCGTACCTCATCGCCAGCGGCGACCTGCGCGAGTCGGCCAACGTCGCCGGGTGGCCCACGCAGGCGCAGATGGAGGCGGACGTCACGGCGGCGCTGGCGGACCTCGGCTGGCAGGTGGTGCGGGCGAACGAGGTCGACCCGTCCACCGGCCACGGGTTCATCTCGAGTCAACGGATGGGGCTCGAGGTGTTCACGCGCATTCCGCCGGACGCGCCCCTCATCGTGGCCGAGGCGGTCTGGCAGTACTCGCACCACGTGCTCGCGGGCCTGCGGACTCATCGCGGTCCGATCCTGACGGTCGCCAACTTCGCCGGCGACTGGCCGGGCCTCGTGGGCCTGCTCGGGCTGAACGCGGGCTTGACGAAGATGGGCAAGGCCTATTCGTCGATCTGGTCGGTGGATTTCACCGACGAGTGGTTCCGCGACGGGCTGCGCGAGTGGACCGAGACCGGCAGCATCACCCACGACACGTCGCACGTTCGGCCGCTTCCCCCTCTGCCCGACACCCCCGAGGTGAGGCTGGGTCGTGCGCTCGGCGATCAGCTCCTCGCCGAGAAGGCCATCATCGGCGTGTTCGACGAGGGCTGCATGGGCATGTACAACGCGATCTTCGACGACGAGCTGCTGAACCCCACGGGCATCTACAAGGAGCGGCTCTCGCAGTCGGCCCTGTACGCCGAGATGCTCACGGTGAGCGACGCGGATGCCGACGAGGCGCTCGACTGGCTTCTCGCGCGCGGCATGACCTTCCGTTTCGGGGCGGACGCGGCTACCGAGCTCACCGAGGATCAGGTGCGCTGGCAGTTGAAGATGTACATCGCAGCCCTCCGCATCGCCGACGACTTCGGTCTCGACGCGGTCGGCATCCAGTATCAGCAGGGGCTCAAAGATCTCGTGCCGGCCTCCGATCTCGCCGAGGGCATCCTCAACACCACCGAGCGACCGCCCGTGTTCTCGCGCGACCGCTCACGCGAGCTCTTCCCCGGCCGCGCCTTCCCTCACTTCAACGAGGCGGATGAGGGGGTCGCCGTCGACGCGCTCGTCACCGATCGCGTGTGGCGGGCCATGGGCCTCGTGCCCGACAACACCCTGCACGATGTGCGCTGGGGCGAGGAGTTCGACGGCGAGTTCGTCTGGGTCTACGAGATCTCGGGCTCCGTCCCGGCGTCGCACCTCGGCGGCTGGGACAAGGCCGAGGGCTGGCGGCAGGGGCCCGTCTTCTTCCCCGCGGGCGGCTCCACCATCAACGGCGTCTCGAAGCCGGGTGAGGTGGTGATCTCACGTGTCTTCATCGCCGACGGGGTGTTGCAGGCCGACGTCTTCCGCGGCTCGGTGGTCGAGCTGCCTGCCGAGGAGACGCAGCGCCGCAAGGACGCCACCAACCCGGAATGGCCGATCGCGCACGTCGTCTTGCACGACGTGACCCGCGACCAGTTCATGGCCCGCCACAAGGCGAACCACGCGCAACTCGTCTACGCACCCGATGCTGAGACGGCGGACAAGGCCCTCGCGGCGAAGGTCGCGATGTTCGACCGCATGGGCATCCGGGTCAACCTCGTCGGAAGGGTCGCACTCTAGAGCCGGGAGAGCACCTGCTTGGCGGCGAGGTAGCCCTCGGTCACGATGGGTCCGAGTGTGGCGCCCGCTCCCGGGTAGCCCTGGCCGGTCGCGGATGCCGCGCAGTTGCCGACGGCGTACAGGCCGCTGATGGTCGTGCCATCCGGCCGCAGCACCTCGCGGTGCGGCGTCGTGCGCGGTCCGCCCTTGGTGTCGAGGGTGCCGAGCGCGAGCACCGCGGCGTACAGGCGGCCGCTCGTGTCGAGGCGGCGCATGAGGGGGTTGGGCCCGTCTCCGTCGCCGAAGCGCGCGCTCACGTAGCGCTCGAACTCGGTGGCGCCGCGGTGGAAGTCCTCATCGACCCCGGCATCCGCGAACCGCCCGTAGCGCTCGAGCGAGTCACGGAGGTTGGCGAGGAAGTCGTCGTCGAGACGGGCGTTGCCCACGCGGCCGCCGAGCTCGACGAGCTTGGCGTCGATCGCCGCCGGGAGGCTCTCCAGGTCGTCGGCCGAGACGACCCAGTACGGGTCGACTCCCTCGGCGGGCACGGGGTTGCCGAATCGGTCGATGCCCCAGCGATCGGCGACCTGCTGGTCCCAGATGGCGATGAGCGGCATGTTCGGATAGCGCAGCCCCACCGGGTCCCACGCCGACATGACGCGGCCGTGCTCGTTGTAGGGCGCCTTCTCGTTCACGACGCGTCGGCCTGCGCGGTTGACCTCGATCATGCCGTCGCCGAGCACGTAGAAGCTCGACATGAAGGTGTCGGACTCGCGCTCCATGCGCTCGGTGTTGATCGCGACCGTCCAGGCCTCCGAGAGATCGCCGAGCTCCACGCCGAGCCCGAGGGCGATCCGCAGGAAGTCGCCGGTGTTCGTAGGGGCGGCGCACCCGCCCATGAACGGCCCGTTCAGGAACTGGATGCGGTACTCCGGGTTGTGGGTGAACCCGCCGCTCGCGAAGATGACCCCGGCGCGGGCGCCGATGCGGCGCGTGCCGGATGCGGTGGCGACCTCGACGCCGATCACGGCCCCGTCCTCGTCCTGCAGCACGTCGCGCACCTCATGCTCCAGCCGGATCTCGGCGCCGTGCGCCTGGGCGCCGGCGGCGAGTCGGTCGACGAGCACCTGGCCGCCCTCGGCCGACCCGAGGGTCTGCGCCTCGTAGAGCGTACGGCCGACGGGCTGCAGGTTCTCCGGGCGGTGCCCCTGGTAGTCGGAGATGCCGAAGGGTGAGGGGGCGAGCCACATGGCCCCGACGCGCTCGAGCTCGTCCTGGGCCGTCGCGGCGTTCACGCAGAAGGTCTCGAGCATCTCGTACTCCCACGCGGGCAGCCCGAAGCGCGGCGCGTCGGGGTTGTAGAGCGTCGGGCGCCCGATGCGGGCGAGGAAGCGGATGACGTCCTCCGTGCGGTCGTCGATGCCTGCCTCGCGCATGTAGCGGTTCGCGGGGATCCATAGGGCTGCGGCGGATTTGCGGGTCGTGCCGCCGATGCGCGCCGCCTTCTCGAGCACGAGCACGGATGCGCCGCCCTCCGCGGCGATCGCCGCCGAACTCAGGCCGCCCGCGCCGGTGCCGATGACGACGACATCGAACTCCTCGTCGAAGGTCGGGGCTGTGGGTGCGGGCATCGGGAGCTCCTTCGCTGTCCGGGTTCCTGTCGGCGAGTGTGTCACTTTTCGAACACTCGCGTTCACATATTGACGAGTGTGCTGACCGTGGGTCATGCTGTCAAGGTCGCCCACGACCATTCTGCGTCGTCCGGGCGACGCCCCCGCACCGAGGCGAACCTGCACACCGAGGTGTCAGACATCCGAAGATCGGAAGGAAACAACGTGGTTTCGAAGATCCTGAGGCCCGCAGTGGCCATCACAGCAGCGGCCGCGCTCGCCCTCACGGGCTGCGCCGCCGAGGAGAGCGGCGGAGGCGGTGGCGAGCCGAGCGGCGGCACGTACACCATCTACGCGAGCCTCTCGCTGACCGGGCCGCTCGCGGGCTCCGCGAAGGCCCAGCAAGAGGGCCTCGAGATCGCCGTCGACAGCATCAACGCCGACGGCGGCATCAACGGCGAGCAGATCGAGCTGACCGTCGTCGACGACCAGCTCGACCCCACCAAGGCCGTCACCCTGCTCCAGGAGCAGATCGACAAGGCCAAGCCCGACATGGTCGTGCACGGCATCTCCAGCGCCGTCTCGCTCGCGATGCTCCCGCTGCTCACCCGCAACGAGATCCTCTCGACCGGCAACACCTACGCGAACGCGATCAACGATCCCGCGACGTACCCCTACGCGTTCGGCACCAACCCGGTGGTCGCGCTCGACCCCCAGGCCGCCGCAGAGCTCTTCGAGGCGGAGGGCTACCAGAAGGTCGCCTACCTCGGCGCCAACGACGCGCTCGGCCAGAGCATCGCGGAGGCGTTCGCCGAGGTGCTGCCCGAGGCCGGCTTCGACCTCGTGCAGGAGAACTACGCGCCCGCCGACCTCGACATGACGGCCCAGCTGCAGCGGCTGCAGGCCGGCAACCCCGACACCCTCATCATCCAGGGCTACGGCTCGGCCGCCGGCTACGCGCTCGAGAGCCGCACCAAGCTCGGCTGGGACATCGTGACCTACGGTGACGGCGGACTCGGCAACGGCAACAACCTCGCGCTCATCAGCAGCGAGGCCGACTGGGACAACCTCTTCCTGCGCGTCTTCGCCATCAACACGGCCGAGCGCGAGGTCGACGGCACCGCGGCCTTCTCGTACCTGACGAGCGAGCTCGAGAAGCGCGGCAGCTCCTTCGACCAGCTCATGCAGCTCTACGCGCTGCAGTGGGATGCCGTGCACGTCGTCAAGCAGGCGGTCGAGCAGGCCGACGCGAAGGACGCCCCCTCGGTGGCGAAGGCGCTCGAGAGCCTCGAGCCGCTGAGCGGCGAGACGCCGTACATCACCCACCCGAAGTTCCTCAGCTACACGCCGGAGAACCACTTCCGGAACCTGGGCACCGACGCCTACATCGTCGTGCGCCCCGGCCCCGTGGTCAAGGGAACGATCGAGTCCGTCGAGTGATCCGACCGCTGCCGGCCGCGTGACCCGCGGCCGGCAGCGGCGCACCCGCTCTCGCAACCCGAAGGACACCTATGGTCACCACGCTCTGGGCCGGTCTCTCGATCGGTGCCGTGTATGCGCTCGTCGCCATCGCGTACAACATCGTCTTCATCGGCACGCGCGTCTTCAACTTCGCGCAGGCCTACATCCTCATGATCGGCACCTTCCTCGCCGTCGAGGCCTCAGCGCGCTTCGACGTGCCGCTCATCGTCGCGATCCTCGTCGGCGCCGTCGCCGGCGCGCTCATCGGCGCGGTCGAGGAGATCGTCGCCGTTCGGCGCCTCGCCAGCAAGGGCACGCACAACGAACTCGTGACGACGCTCGGAATCGGCGTCATCCTCTCCGGCATCGCGCTGCTGGTCTGGGGCTCCGAACCCAAGAGCGTGCCGTACCTCAAGGAGTTCGGCGTGCTCGAGGTGCTCGGCGGCCGGGTCACCATGGGCGAACTGGCGCTCATCGGCGTCGCGATCGTGCTCGGTGTCGGCATGTGGCTGCTGAGCACCCGCACCTCCGTGGGCCTCACCGCGCTCGCGACCTCCGAAGACCGCGACGCCGCGATGCTGCGCGGCATCAACGTGCGCGGACTCGCCACCGGCGCCTTCGCGCTCGCGGGCGCGCTCGTCGGCGCCGTCGCGCCGCTCGTGGCCACCAAGACCTATGCCACCTACCACCTCGGCGAGGGCCTCGCGGTCAAGGCGTTCCTCGTCGTCGCGCTCGCCGGATTCGGCTCGATGATGGGCGCGCTCATCGCGGGCGGCATCGTCGGCATCCTCGAGATGTTCGCCGCGCGCCTGCTCGGCAGCGACTGGCAGAACGTCACCGTCTTCGTGCTGCTCCTGCTCGTGCTGCTCGTGCTGCCCAACGGCGTCTTCGCCCGCGGCAAGGCGAGGGAGAGGGTCGTCTGATGCGTATCGGACTCCGGCGCTATCTCACCGCGCCCTTCTGGATCATCCCGCTGCTCGGCGGCCTGGTCGTGCTGGCCCTGCCCCTGCTCGGTGCCGCACCCGCGGCGCTGCGCATCATCGTCTCGATCTGCCTCCTGGCTCTGCTCGTCGTCGGGCTCAACGTCACCTTCGGCTACAGCGGCGAGCTCGCGCTCGGGCAGTCCGCGCTCTACGCGGTGGGGGCGTATCTCGCGGCCTACCTCGCCATCCAGGGACTCGACCTCTCCGTCACCCTCGTGGCGGCGATCCTCGCGGCCGCGTTCGTCGGGGTGCTCACCGGGGTGCCCGGGCTCCGCCTCGGCTCATGGTCGATGGCGATGGTCACGTTCTTCCTCGTGCTGCTCGTGCCGGATGTCGTGACGCTGTTGACGGAGCAGACGGGCGGTCCGTCGGGGCTCACCGGCATCCCGCTCCCGGTGCTGTTCGGTGCCAAGCTCTCGACGACGGGCTACTACACGCTCGTGGTGACGGTGACGATCATCTTCTTCGCCGCGATCCGCAACGTCATCGTGTCGCCGCACGGGCACGCGCTGCGGGTCATGCACGAGAGCCCCGTGCTGGCTCGCTCGCTCGGGTTCTCGGTGCGCCGGCTCAAGCTGACCGCCTACCTGATCGGCGCCCTGCCGGCCGGGGCGGCGGGAGCGCTGTTCGCCTACCAGGACGGGTACATCTCGCCGACCTCGTTCGGGCTCCACATGGCGATCGTGATCCTCGCGGCGAGCATCATCGGCGGCAGCGCGAGCATCTACGGCGCCGTCGTGGGGGCCGTCATCATGGTGATCGGACCGCTGCGCGCGACCGGCGTGCAACAGTACTCGCTCATCATCTTCGGTCTGCTGCTGCTCGTGGGTGCGCTGTTCTTCTCCGGCGGCATCGCGCAGCTCGCACGCACCCTCGTGCGGCGCTACCTCGTGCGCGAGGAGGTGCTGCCCGATGCGCGTGAGGCTACGCCGTCGGATGAGCTCATCTCGCGCTTGCGGGGCGAGACGCTCGAGGTGCAGAACGTCGTCAAGCGGTTCGGGGGCAACACGGCCCTCGACGACGTGACGGTGCGCTTCGAAGCGGGCAGCGTCACGGGCCTCATCGGCCCCAACGGCTCCGGAAAGACGACCCTGCTGAACCTCGTGTCGGGCTTCTACCGCCCGACCTCGGGCAGCATCCGCCTCGCCGGCGACGACCTCGCGGTCATGCAGCCGCATCAGGTCGCCCGTCGTGGAGTCGCGCGCACCTTCCAGACGCCGATCATCCCGAAGGGGATGACGGTCGCCGAGTCGATCGCGATCGCGATGCAGAACGCCCACGGCGTCTCGCTCGCCACCTCGGTGCTGCGACTCCCGGGGTTCCACAAGGCCATGAAGCGGCACCGCCAGGGCGCACTCGAGCTGCTCGCGCTGCTCGACATCGCCCACCTGGCCGACGTGGAGGCCGCATCGCTGCCGCTCGGAACCCGGCGCCTGCTCGAGGTGGCACGGGCACTCGCGGCCGACGCGAAGCTCATCCTGCTCGACGAGCCGGCATCCGGTCTCGACGAGGCGGAGGTGGCCGAACTCGCCGACCTCATCCGCCGGCTGCGGGAGTCGGGCGCGACGATCGTGCTCGTCGAGCACAACTTCGAGATGGTCATGTCGGTCGCCGACCACGTCTACGTGCTCGACACCGGCCGCATCGTCTCGGAGGGGGACCCGGACCACGTCCGGGCCGACCCTCGCGTCACCGAGGTCTACCTCGGCACGGCCCTCACGAAGGAGGAGCGATGAGCGGGCTGACGATCGCCGGGCTCTCCACCGGCTACGGGCAGATCCAGGTGATCCGGGATCTGAGCCTGGAATGCCCTGCGGGCCAGATCACCGCGGTACTGGGGCGCAACGGCGCCGGCAAGACGACGCTGCTCTCCGCGGTGGCGGGGTTGCTGTCGTCGACGGGGGAGATCGCCTTCGACGGCGCCCCGATCTCCGGGCCCGCATACCTGCGCGCCCGCGCGGGCGTCGCCATGGTGCAGGAGGGCAAGCGCGTCTTCCGCGCGCGCACCGTCGAGGAGAACCTGCGCATCGGGGGCTATGTGCACCGGCGGCAGCGGGGCTACCTCGCCGAGGGGATCGCGGCGGCCTACGAACGGTTCCCGATCCTGGGTGAGAAGCGCCATCTGGCCGCGGGTCTCCTCTCGGGCGGACAGCAGCAGATGCTCGCGATCGCGCAGGCGCTCATGCTGCGCCCGAAAGTGCTGCTGCTCGACGAACCCTCCGCGGGACTCGCCCCGGCCATCGTGCAGGAGGTGTTCCGCGAGGTCGCCCGCCTGCGCGACGAGGGACTGTGCGTCGTGCTCGTGGAGCAGCTCGTCGACAACTCGCTCGCGATCGCCGACCGCGTCGCGGTGCTCGACCAGGGCCGGGTCGTGCTCGAGAACACGGTCGCCGAGGTCACCGACTGGTCGATCTTCCGCGACATCTACCTGGGTGAAGGAAGCCGAACATGAGGAGGAACGGATGAACGCGCTCACCAGCCCGCGCCCGACGGCGTGGGGAGAGCTCGGCGCCGTCGCGCATCGCATCGAGTACGTGGAGGCGGCAGGGTGGCGCACGCGGTGCCTCGTCGCCGGCACCGGAGAGAAGACGCTCTTCCTGCTGCCGGGCACGGGCGGCCACCTCGAGGCGTACACCCGCAACATCCGCGCGCTCGCCGAACGGTTCCGGGTCATCGCCTACGACTACCCCGGACACGGGTACACGACGCTCACCGATCACGATCTCGAGCTGCCGGAGTACGTCGAGCACCTCGCGGCGCTCATGGACGCCTTCCAGGTCGAGCGGGCCCACATCTCGGGCGAGTCGCTCGGCGGCTGGGTCGCCGTGAAGTTCGCGGCGCGGCACCCCGAACGCGTGGACCGGATCGTGCTCAACACCCCCGGCGGCACGATGGCGCGCCCCGAGGTGATGGCCCGCATCCGCGAGCTCAGCCAGGCGGCCGCCGACGATCCCAGTCGGGAGCGCGTGCGCTCCCGACTGGAGTGGCTCATGGCGCACCCCGAGTCGGTCACCGAGGAGCTCATCGACATCCGGCAGGGGATCTACGCCCAGCCCGGCTTCTCCACCTCGATGCGCCACATCCTGTGCCTGCAGGATCCCGACATCCGGGCGCGCAACCTCATCACCGACGAGGAGCTCGAGGGCATCGCCGCCCCCGCGCTCGTGGTCTGGACGAGCGACGACCCGTCCGGGCCGGCCGGCGCGGGGATCCATATGGCCGAGCGGATCCCCGGCGGTCGCTTCGAGCTGATCGAGGATGCCGGCCACTGGCCGCAGTGGGAGCAGTGGCGGCGGTTCAACGAGCTGCTGCTCGAGTTCCTCGCGGAATCGAGGTGAAGATGATGCTTCGTCCGCTCTCCGGTGACGTGACCCCTATCATCGAGTCGTGACCCGCGAAGATGGCTCGTCGGCCCCTGCCGGGGCGCAGACGTTGTCTCGTGGGCTCCGCGCCCTGCGTGCGGTCGCGCAGTCGCCGACGGGCCTCAGCATCGCCGAGCTCGCCGAGCACCTGGGGGTGCACCGCTCGATCGCGTATCGCATCCTCGCGGCGCTCTCGGATGCACGGCTGATCGCCCGCGGGCCCGACGGCAGGTTCCGCGGTTCCGTCGGGCTCATCCATCTCGCCGACGGCGGCCTCACCGCCCTTCGAGTAGCGGTGCAGCCGGGGCTCATGGCGCTCGCCGAGGAGATCGGCGCGACCGTGTCGTTCTTCGTGCGCGAGGGCGACGATGCGGTGGCCCTCGCGGTCTTCGAGTCGGCCCGGCAGGGCTTCCGCATGGGGTTCCAGGTCGGCGACCGGCACCCGCTCGACCGGGGCGCGGCCGGCCTTGCGATCCGTTCGCTCGAACCGCCCGCCCCGGATGACCCGGAGCGCATCGCGGAGGCACGCGAGAAGGGCTACGCCCACACCTTCGGCGAGGTCGAGCCGAATCTGCACGGGCTCTCGGTGCCGCTGCTCGCGGGCGGTCTTCCGTGCTGCATCAACATCGTGAGCAACCGGCCCGAGGTGCTCGACGCCGCCGTCGAACCGGCACGCGAGGCGGCGGAACGTCTCGCGAGCGAACTGCGCAACTTCGGCTGAAAGCGCCATCCGGCGCATCCCCTCGCTTTCGGCGATCGCTGCCATTCGGCGTGCCCGAGATTCGCCTCCACGCGGGTTGACGGCGCGCAGCTCGGCGCGCTAGCGTCACACCATCACAACATGTGAACTACGCTGTTCACTAAGTGAGCATGAAAGGGTCAAGGATGACTGAGCACACCACTCGCGACGTCGTGCGCGAAGCCGACGTCACGATCGTGGGGGCGGGCCCCGTCGGCCTGTCGATCGCCAACCTGCTCGGTCTGCGCGGTGTGCGCGTCAACGTGGTCGAGGCGCTGCCCGAGCTGATCAACTACCCGCGGGGCGTCGGCATCGACGATGAGTCCCTGCGGTCGATCCAGACGATGGGGCTCATCGAGAGCGTGCTGCCCCACACGACGCCGAACCACATCATGCGGCTCGTCAACGGCCGCGGACGGATCATGGCCGAGATCGCGCCCGCCGCCGACGAGTTCGGCTGGTCGCGCCGCAACGCCTTCGTGCAGCCCGCTGTCGACCGCGCGCTCTACGAGGGGCTCGCACGCTTCCCGCACGTTCACGTCGCGTTCGGCCACGAGGCCGCCGCCATCACCGAGCACCCGGACTCCGTGGATCTCGCCGTCGACGCCGACGGCGAGCGCATCCTGTACCGCAGCCGCTACCTAGTCGGCGCCGACGGCGGCCGCAGCTCGACGCGCAAGCACATGGGCGTGAGCTTCGACGGCCAATCGCCGTCGACCCGCTGGGTCGTGATCGACATGGAGAACGACCCCCTCGGCCTCCCGAACGTCTTCGTCGGCGGCGACCCCCGACGGCCCTACGTCTCACTCGCCCTGCCCCATGCACTGCGGCGCTTCGAGTTCATGCTCTTCGACCACGAGCCCGACGAGCTCGCCGACGACGACGCGTTCGTCGCCCGTCTGCTGGCCCCCCACGTGCCGCGACCCGAGGCGACACGCGTGCTGCGCCGACGGGTGTACACGCACCACTCGCGCATCGCGGGCAGCTTCCGCTCCGGGCGCGTGTTCATCGCCGGCGATGCCGCGCACCTCATGCCGGTCTGGCAGGGTCAGGGCTGGAACAGCGGCATGCGCGACTCCACCAACCTCGCCTGGAAGCTCGCCGCGGTGGTCACGGGCGAGGCCGACGACGGCCTGCTCGACAGCTACACGATCGAGCGGCAACCGCACGCCAAGGCCATGATCGACATCTCGGTCGCCTTCGGTCGCTTCGTGCGGCCCACCAATCGCTTCGTCGCCCTGCTGCGGGATGCCGCGGCCTCGGTGCTCACGATCGTGCCGCCGGTCAAGCGCTACTTCGTGCAGATGAAGTACAAGCCGATGCCCCGCTACAGCCGCGGAGTGGTCGTCGACCCCGTCGACGGCACGCCGGGCGTGGCCCAGGCCGGACTGCGCGGCAAGCGCGTGCTCACCTCGTTCCGCAGCTTCCGTGACGTGCCCTCTCCCGTGGGCACCCAGTTCATCCAGCCGAACGTCGTGACCAGCGCGGGCGGCCTGCAGAAGCTCGACGACGTCATCGGATACCGCTGGGCGCTGCTCGTGTGGGGCGGCGATCCGCTCGCCCATCTGAGCGAGGAGGAGAGGCAGCTCGTCGAGCGCTTCGATGTCGCGGTGCTGGCGCTTCGCCCGATGTCACAGCTCGTCGAGGACCTCGACGGCGCGCAGGTCGTGGGGGATGCCGAAGGGCGTCTGAAGAGGTGGTTCGACATCCGCCCGACGGCTGCGCTCGTGCTGCGTCCCGACCGCTTCATCGCGGCGGCCGGACCCGCTCAGTCGGCCGGCGACCTGCTGCGGGCGGCATTCACCGCCGCGCACGTGCGCACCGACGAGCCGGCATCGGCCGCGCTCACCGAGACCGGGAGGACCGCATGAGCGGCGACGACCGCATCCGCAGCGCCGCGCGCGCACTCGCCACGGCGCTCACGACGCGCACGCCGATCGAGCCCATCGCACCGATGCTGCACGACCTCGACGAGGCGTACCGGGTGCAGGAGCTCCTGATGGCCGAACGCGAGACCGACGACAACCCGCTCGTCGGGCACAAGGTGGGTCTCACCTCGCAGGCCGTGCGCGCGCAGCTCGGCGTCGACCAACCCGACTTCGGCATCCTGCTGGCCGACATGGAGCTGCGCGGGGGAGCCGTCGTCGATCTGCGCCGGCTCATCCAGCCCAAGATCGAGGCCGAGATCGCCTTCGTGCTCGCCGACGACGTCGACGCGCTCGACCGGGATGCCGTGCTCGCGGCCGTCGAGTACGCCGCGCCCGCCCTCGAGATCGTCGACAGCCGCATCCGCGACTGGCGCATCGGGCTCTTCGACACGGTGGCCGACAACGCCTCGAGCGGGCTCTACCTGCTGAGCGAGGACGCGGTCGACCCGCGCGAGATCGACCTGCGCGAGGTGGAGATGACCATGACGGTCGACGGCGAACTCGTCTCGACCGGCCGCGGCTCGGACTGCCTCGGCGACCCGGTCGAGGCGCTCGTCTGGGTGGCGCGCACCGCCGCCGCCCAGGGTCGGCCGCTGCGCGCGGGGGAGGTCGTGCTCTCGGGCGCCCTCGGCCCGATGGTGACGCTGCGCGCGGGCACCGAGATCGTGGCAGAGATCACCGGAGTCGGACGCGTCGCCGCGACCGTGGGAGGGAACGCATCATGACCAAGGTCGCGATCATCGGATCGGGCAACATCGGCACCGACCTCATGTTCAAGGTCCATCGGCTCTCGGAGGAGCTCGAGATGGCCGTCATGGTCGGCATCGACCCGGCATCCGACGGCCTCGCCCGCGCGGCGCGGCTGGGCTTCGAGACGACCGCGGAGGGCGTCGAAGGCCTGATCGCCTCGCCGCAGTTCGACGAGATCGGCGTCGTCTTCGACGCGACCTCGGCGAAGGCGCACCTGGCGAACGCCGAACGGCTCGCGCCGTACGGCAAGCGCCTCGTCGACCTGACCCCCGCCGCGATCGGGCCCTTCGTGGTGCCCGCGGTGAACCTCGGCGAGCACCTCGAGCACCGCAACGTCAACATGGTGACCTGCGGCGGCCAGGCGACGGTGCCGATCGTCGCGGCGGTGAGCCGCGTCGTGCCGGTCGCCTACGCCGAGATCGTCGCCTCCGTCGCATCCAAGTCCGCAGGACCCGGTACCCGCGCCAACATCGACGAGTTCACCGAGACGACCGCGCACGCGATCGAGGTCGTCGGCGGTGCCGCGCGGGGCAAGGCGATCATCGTGCTGAACCCCGCCGATCCGCCGATGATCATGCGCGACACGATCATCGCCCTCACCCCGCGACTCGACGACGCCCAGCGCGAGGCGGTCTCCGGCTCGGTGCGCGCCATGGTCGACGCCGTCGCCGAGTACGTGCCGGGCTACCGCCTCAAGCACGCGGTGCAGTTCTCCGAGCACGGCAGCGAGGTCGATGCCGTCGTGCCCGAGGCATCACGCAGCGAGAGCTACACCAAGGTCAGCGTCTTCATCGAGGTGGAAGGCGCCGCCCACTACCTGCCCGCCTACGCGGGGAACCTCGACATCATGACCTCCGCCGCCCTCCGTGTGGGAGAGCAGCTCGCCCAGGGAGGGCGCTGACATGCAGAACCGCCCCGTCTACATCCAGGACGTCACCCTGCGTGACGGCATGCACGCGATGCGCCACCAGGCGTCGCTCGAGAGCGTGCGCGCGATCGTGCGCGCCCTCGACCGCGCCGGCGTGCACGCGATCGAGGTGACCCACGGCGACGGCCTCGGCGGCTCGAGCCTCACCTACGGCCCCGGATCGCACAGCAACCTCGCGTGGATCGACGCCGCCGTCGAGGAGGTGCAGAACGCGGTGCTGACGACGCTGCTGCTGCCCGGCGTCGGCGTGCTCTCCGACCTGCGCGAGGCGTTCGAGCGCGGCGTGCGTTCGGTGCGCATCGCCACCCACTGCACCGAGGCGGATGTCGCGGCCCAGCACATCGCGACCGCGCGCGAGTGGGGCATGGACGTCTCCGGCTTCCTCATGATGTCGCACCTCGTGGAGCCGGCCGAACTCGCCGCGCAGGCCAAGCTCATGGAGTCCTACGGCGCCCAGTGCGTCTACGTCACCGACTCCGCCGGCCGCCTCACGATGGGCGGCGTGCGCGAGCGCATCCGCGCCTACCGTGACGTGCTCGACGCCGACACCCAGATCGGCATCCACGCGCATCAGAACCTCTCGCTCTCGGTCGCCAACTCGATCGTCGCTGTCGAGGAGGGCGCGTACCGTGTCGACGCCTCGCTCGCGGGACTCGGCGCGGGCGCCGGCAATACGCCGATCGAGGCCTTCGTCGCGGTGGCGGAGCTCGAGGGCTACGACCTCGACATCGATCTCTTCGCCCTGCAGGACGCCGCCGACGACCTCGTGCGGCCCCTGCAGGACCGCCCCGTGCAGGTCGACCGTGAGACGCTCACGGTCGGCTACGCCGGGGTGTACTCCAGCTTCCTGCGGCACGCCGAGCGCGTCGCTCAGGACTACGAGCTCGATGCGCGCACCCTCCTCGTCGAGGTGGGGCGCCGCAAGCTCATCGGCGGGCAGGAGGACATGCTCGTCGACGTCGCCCTCGACCTTCTCGCCCGCGCGGGCGACTGACCGACCCCCCGTACAAGGAGACAACGTTGTCCATTCACGCCGACCGCTACGACCAGGGTCCCCGCATCGCCAAGACGGGTGCCATCAATCTCGGCACCAAGAACCTGCAGGCCTCGCTCGGGTTCTTCCGCGACATCCTCGGGATGGAGGTGGTGGCCGAGCAGCCCGGCGTCGCCTACCTGCGCGGGTACCAGGAGCTGCACCACCACTCGCTCGTGCTCACGCAGCAGGATGAGGCGGTCGTCAACGCCTTGAGCTTCCGCGTGCAGCGTCCGGAGGACGTCGAGCTGTTCCACGACGAACTGCTCGAGCAGGAGATCGAGGTGCTCGAGGTGCCCGCCGGCACCGAGATCGGCCGCGGCACCGCGGTGCGCTTCCTCATGCCGTGGGGCGGGCATCCGATCGAGCTCTACCACGACATGGAGAAGACGCCCACGCCGCATGCCGATCAGCGCTCGAAGCTGCCGACGAACTCCTTCAAGCGTCGCGGGCTCGGCGTGCGCCGCATCGACCACTTCAACGTGCAGACGAGCCCCGGCAACATCAACCAGGCCGAGGGCTGGCTCGCGAACGCGCTCGGGTTCCGCCGACGGGAGTTCGCGAACATCCCCGACACGAGCACGTTGCTCGCATCGTGGATGTCGGTGACCTCGCAGATGCACGACATCGCGATCGTCGCGAACATGATGGAGAAGACGGCGCAGATGCACCACGTCGCCTTCAACCTCGAGAACTTCTCCGACCTGCTCACCGCGGCCGACATCCTGCGCGACCACGACGTCTCGTACGGCACCGGTCCCGGCAAGCACGGCATCGGGCAGGCCATGTACCTCTACGTGCACGACCCCGGTTCGGATCACCGCGTCGAGCTCTACGCGGGCGGCTACCAGATCTTCGACAACGACTGGGAGGCCATCGAGTGGCGCAAGGAGAACATGCCCGAGGGGATGACCTGGTACGGCGATCCGATCGACACCGTCCCGGGCAGTCGCGGGCGCGACACGACCGGCTCGGCGCCGCTGCTCCGGGGGTGAGCGCGCCGTCGCAGGCGCCCGTGGATCGCACGCCGCTGTGGAGCACCCACTACGTGCTCGCGATCTTCGTGAACTTCTGCATCGCGGCGATCATGTACCTGCTCATCACGACGACCGCGCTGTACGCCCTCGAGCGGTTCCGCACGGATGAGGTGGTCGCCGGCATCGTGTCGGGCTCGTTCATCGTGGGCGCGATCGTGGCGCGGCTCGTGGGCGGCAAGTTCCTCGACGTCATGGGGCGCCGGCGCACGCTCGTCGTCGGCTTGCTCGTCTGCGTCGTGCTCGCGCTCGCGCAGGCGTTCGTCACCGACCTCTGGCTGCTCGTGCTGCTGCGCGGCCTGCACGGCGTCGCCTTCGGGGCGGCGAGCAGCGGGGTGAGCACGGGAGTGCTCGCGTCGATCCCGGCATCGCGGCGCTCGGAGGGTGCGGGCTACTACGGCCTCTCGACGACGTTCGGGTCGGCGATCGGCCCCCTCATGGGCATCCTGCTCATCGAGCGCTTCGACTATGCGGCGCTCTTCATCGCCGCCACGCTGTGGGGCGCCGCCGGTCTCGGCGCGGCGCTCGTGCTGCGCCTGCCCGAACGCGTGCTCACCGACGCCGACCGGGCGCGCCTGCGCAGCTGGCATCCGTGGACCTTCGTCGAGCGCAGCGTGCTGCCCATCTCGGCGGTCATGCTGATCGCGAGCATCGGCTTCTCAGGGGTGCTGAGCTTCCTCAACCCCTACTCGGTGGCGGAGGACGCCGGCCCGATCGGCGGCTCCTACTTCCTCTTCTATGCGGCCGTCGTCTTCGTCTCCCGGCTGTTCGTCGGGCGTCTGCAGGACCGTTTCGGAGACAACGCCGTGGTCTACCCGCTGCTCGCCTGCCTCACCGCGGGTCTCCTCGTGCTCTGGGTGGGGCTCGAGGGCGTGCTGCCGTTCGTCTCGGCCGCCTTCCTGGGCTTCGGGTTCGGGGCGATGATGCCGACGATCCAGTCGATCGTCGTGAGCACGGCGGGGCCCGAGCGCGTGGCCCTCGCCACGACGACCTTCTTCCTCGCTGCCGACATCGGCTTCGGCGTCGGCCCCATCGTCGACGGCGCGCTGGTTGCGGTGTTCGGCTACCGGGGCATGTACCTCGCGCTCGCGGGGGTCGCCGTGGTCGGGATCGTGCTCTACCTGCTGACCCACGCGCGCATCGCCCGCCGCCCGCCGCTCGCCGCCTGAGCGCGGCGCCGCCGCATCCGCCGATAGGCTCGCAGGCATGAGCGACGCGCCCCCCTCCCGCGTGTACAGCTACCTCGGACCCGCCGGCACCTTCACCTGGGTCGCCCTCGCGCAGGTGCCCGAGGCGCAGGGGGCCGAGTGGCGCAGCGTCAACAACGTCGGCGAGGCGCTCGACGACGTCGTGAGCGGTCGCAGCACGGCGGCGATGATCGCGATCGAGAACTCGGTCGAGGGCGGGGTCTCGGCCACCCAGGACGCGCTCGCCAACATCCCGGGTTTGCGCATCGTCGGCGAGTACCTCGTGCCCGTCAACTTCCAGCTCGTGGGGCGGCCCGGCACGCGCCTCGAGGACGTGAAGGTCATCAATGCGCACCCGGTCGCGTACGCGCAGTGCCACCTGTGGCTCGACGCGACCCTGCCGAGCCACGGGCACATCCCGTCGACCTCGAACGTCGCAGCCCCCGCCGAGCTGCTGGAATCCGAGAACGCGGATGCCGCGATCGCCCCGCCCGGCATCACTCAGCACTACCCGCTCGAGGTGCTCGCCGAGGACATCGCCGACAACCCCGAGGCGGTCACGCGCTTCGTGCTCGTCTCGCGCTCGGCCGGGATCCCGCCACGTACCGGGGCCGACAAGACGAGCGTCGTCGTCGAGCTGCCCACCGACGAGCCGGGCGGCCTCGTCGAGATGCTCGAGCAGTTCTCCACGCGCGGCGTCAACCTGAGCCTGCTCGAGTCGCGGCCCATCGGCGACGCGCTCGGCCGCTACCGCTTCATCATCGACCTCGACGGCCACGTGCTCGACGAGCGGGTCGCGGATGCGCTGCTGGGCCTCAAGCGGTTCAGCCCCGGTGTGCAGTTCCTCGGCTCGTACCCCCGCGCCGACAAGCAGCACATCGAGGTCACGAGCCGCTACGACGACCAGGTGTTCATCGACGCGCGCGACTGGCTGCGCGACATCGTGAGCGGGGCGCCGACCGACGACTGACGAGGTCGCTGGTTTCGAGACGCGTCGCCCTCCGGGCGCCGCTCCTCAACCAGCTGGCGGGCTCACTCGCGCGGCATCCGCACGAGCAGAGCCGCGGGGTCGACCCGGGCGCGGAATGCCGTGATGACGCCGCACTCGTCGCCGTCGAGCTCGAACTCCTCGGGCCGATCGAGGCGACCCTCGATGCGGCGACCCCGCAGGTAGCGCAGGGCCCGCACGGGACGCTGGCGCAGATCCAGCAGCTTGCGGCCGATGGTGCTGCGCCGCAGCACGCCGTTCTCCCACACGACCCCGACCCAGACGCGTGCCCATCCGCCGATCCCCTCGGGGCGAAGGGTCACGATGTCGAACAGCCCGTCGTCGATCTCGGCGTCGGGCAGCAGCAGGATGTTGCCCGGCAGGCTGCCGCAGTTGCCGATGAGGATGGTGTGCACGCGCGTGAAGCGCTCCTCGCCGCCATCGAGGCGGTACCGCAGACGCAGCACGTGCTTGTCGACGAGCGAGCGGCCGATCGCGTCGACGTAGGCGAGCCAGCCGACCTTCTTCTTGAGCTCGGGGTTGGTGTTGGCGATCATCTTGGCGTCGAGGCCGAGGCCCGCCATGACGACGAAGGAATGCGTCTCGGTGCTGCCGTCGGGGCGGTCGACCTCGACCACGCCCACGTCGATCGCGGAGTCGACGCCCGTGAACGCGAGTTCGATCGAGGTCTCCATGTGCGACGCGTTGACGTCGAGGCCTAGGTTGCGGGCGAGCAGGTTGCCGGTGCCCGAGGGCAGCAGCGCAAGGGCGACACCCGAGTTCTGCAGGCCCTGGGCCACCGCACGCACGGTGCCGTCGCCGCCCGCCGCGATCACGACATCCGCGCCCCGGTTCAGCGCCTCGCGGGCCTGCCCGATGCCGGGATCGGCCTCGCTCGTCTCGAGCCAGATGCTCTTCGCCCACCCCGCGGTGCTCTCGGCGGCGGCCACGGCATCCCGCAGGCGGTCGATGTCGACCTTGATCGGGTTGTAGACGACGGCCGCCCTTCGGGGCTGGGCGGCGTCGGTGGGCGTCATGGCACAACCGTAGGCCACGATCCCCGAGCCGGCAGTCTCCTAGACTTGACGCGTGATCGACCCTGTGCTGCTGCGTGAGACGCCCGACGTCGTGAGAGCCTCACAAGAGCGTCGCGGCGCATCCGTCGGCCTGGTCGACGAGGCGATCGAGGCGGATGCGGCCCGCCGTTCCGCGATCGCCGCTTTCGAGTCGCTGCGGGCCGAGCAGAACGCGTTCGGCAAGACCGTCGCGGCGGCGCCGAAGGACGAGAAGGCGGCGCTCGTCGCGCAGGCTCAGGAGCTCGCCGCCCGCGTGAAGGAGGCGCAGCGCACGTCCTCGGAGGCCGAGGCCCGCTTCGCCGAGGTGGCGGGCGGCATCCCGAACATCGTGATCGAGGGGGTGCCCGCGGGCGGCGAAGACGACTTCGTCACTCTGCGCGAGGTGGGCGGCCGCCCCGAGTTCGACTTCGAACCCCGCGACCACCTCGCCCTCGGCGAGCTGCTCGACGCGATCGACATGGAACGCGGGGCGAAGGTCTCGGGTGCGCGCTTCTACTTCCTGAAGGGGGTCGGTGCGCGCCTCGAGCTCGCGCTCCTGCAGCTCGGCCTGCAGCGGGCCCTCGAGGCCGGCTTCACGCCGCTCATCACGCCCACCCTCGTGCGACCCGACATCATGGCCGGCACCGGTTTCCTCGGGGCGCACGCCGACGAGATCTACTACCTGCCCGACGACGAGCTCTACCTCACCGGAACGAGCGAGGTCGCGCTCGCGGGCTACCACAAAGACGAGATCCTCGACCTCTCGGCGGGCCCCAAGCGCTACGCCGGCTGGTCGACGTGCTACCGCCGCGAGGCCGGCAGCCACGGCAAGGACACCCGCGGCATCATCCGCGTGCACCAGTTCCAGAAGCTCGAGATGTTCAGCTACATCGATCCCGCGGATGCCGAGGCGGAGCACGAGCGCCTGCTCGCCCTGCAGGAGGGCATGCTGCAGAGCCTCGGGCTCTCGTACCGCGTGATCGACACGGCGGCCGGCGACCTCGGCACGAGCGCCGCCCGCAAGTTCGACGTCGAGGCGTGGGTGCCCACCCAGAGCGCGTACCGAGAGCTCACCTCGACGAGCAACTGCACGACCTTCCAGGCGCGCCGCCTCGACATCCGTCACCGTGGCGACGACGGCAAGACCGCTCCCGTGGCGACCCTCAACGGCACGCTCGCGACGACCCGGTGGATCGTCGCCCTGCTCGAGACGCACCAGCGCGCCGACGGCTCGGTCGTGGTGCCGGAGCCGTTGCGCCCGTTCCTCGGCCTCGAGGTGCTGGAGCCCGTGACGTGACGCTCGCCCCCGAGGAACGCTGGCTCATCGGCCTCGACATCGACGGCACCGTGCTCACCGAGAACGGCGAGCTCGATCCGCGGGTGGCCGCCGAGATCCGCCGGGTGCGCGACCTCGGGCACGAGATCATGCCGGCCACCGGCCGCTCGGTCTCGATGACGCTTCCGGTGATCGACCGGCTCGACATCGCGCCGGCGTACGCGGTGAGCGCGAACGGCGCGATCGTGATGCGCCGCGACCGGGATGCACCCGTGGGCTATGTGCGCGACCGGGTCGAGACCTTCGATGCGAGCGAGGTGCTCACGACCGTGCGCGAGCATCTGCGCGGGGCGAGCTATGCGGTCGAGGATCCGGAGGGCCGGTTCCGCTTCACCGGCCAGTTCCCCGAGGGGGCGCTCGCGGCCGATCGCCTGCAGGTCGAGTTCGAGGAGCTGCTCGACACGCCCGCGACCCGCGTCGTGGTGCTCTCGCCCGGCCACGCTGTCGAGGAGTTCCTCGAGGTGGTGGAGCGCATGGGCCTGCACAAGGTCAGCTACAACGTCGGCTGGACCGCGTGGCTCGACATCGCGCCCGACGGCGTCAACAAGGGAACGGGCATGGAGTACGTGCGCGAGCGCCTCGGCATCGCGCCCGAGCACGTGCTCGTGATCGGCGACGGACGCAACGACATCGACATGTTCCGCTGGGCGGCATCCGGGGGCGGGGCGGCTGTCGCTATGGGCCAGGCGCCCGACGAGGTGCACGAGGTCGCGACGGACGTCACGGGCACCGATCGCGAGGTCGGGGTCGCGACGGCACTCGCACGCTATTTCCAGGGTTGAGGGTATCTTCTCCTTTACACTCAGAGTTCGGTCAGGAGGGCTGTCCGAGCGGCCGATGGAGCCGGTCTTGAAAACCGGTGGGCAGTGATGTCTCGTGGGTTCGAATCCCACGCCCTCCGCTCGTATCCGTCGATGCAACCCGAGAGAAGGTGTCCATGTCCGAGCAGGAGCTGAAGCGCGACCGTTCTCAGCGAGCCCGCGCCCCGAAGCCCACCGGCATCGCGCGTCATGGTCGCCTGCCCCGCTCGCGGGCGTGGAAGACGGTGCTCGCCATCCTCGGCAGCTCGCTCGCCGTCGTGCTCGTGGCGACGGGATCGGTCGCGGGCATCGCGGCGTACCAGCTCTCGAGCGAGCTCACCGCCAACTCGGTCGACATCAACCAGGGCGAAGAGGCGCCGATCCCGGAGATCGGTGCCTACGAGGGCGGCTTCAACATGCTCGTCGTGGGCTCGGACGCCTATTACGACCGCGACAGCACCCTCAACGACGTGAACATCCTGATCCACGTCTCAGCCGATCAGACCAACGCGACCGTCGTCAGCATCCCACGCGACCTCGTGGTGCCGTACCCCGGTTGCGTCAACCCTGATACGGGAAAGACGTGGGGTGTCGCCACCGGGCTGCCGATCAACAACGCCCTCTACTACGGCGGACTGCCCTGTGTCGTGAACGTGGTGGAGAACCTGACCGGTCTCGACATCCACTACGCGGGCATGATCGGCTTCGATGGCGTCGCCGCCATGGCGAGCGCCGTGGGGGGCGTCGACGTCTGCACGACGAGCCCCATCCACGACAAGTACGTGGGGCTCGACCTCGAGGCGGGCACGCATCATCTCGAGGGATGGCAGGCCCTGCAGTTCCTGCGATCGCGTCACGGTGTCGGCGACGGCTCCGACCTGACGCGCATCAGCTCTCAGCAGGTGTTCCTGTCGTCGCTGCTGCGCAAGCTCAAGTCGGAGGACACCCTCACCAACGTCGGCAAGCTCATCGGTCTCGCGAAGGCGGCGGCCGAGAACATGCAGCTGTCGAAGGAGCTCACGCAGCCCGCGACGATCGTGGCGATGGCGAAGGCTCTCAACAAGATCCCGATGGACCGCATCACGTTCGTGCAGTATCCGGGCGCGACGGGCGGCACCGGCATCTATGAAGGCCGGGTGCAGCCCAAGAAGGGGCTCGCCGATCAGCTGTTCGCCGCGATCCTGGCCGACCAGCCCATCGGCGTCGACAAGGCGGGCGACGGACGGGGATCCACGGCCGACCCGAACGCGACGCCCTCGAGCGACCCCGACGCGGCCACCCCCGACCCGAATGCGCCGTCGACGGAACCCCTCCCGGAGAAGGTCGTGATCTCGGGGATCAACGGTCAGACGGCCGCGGACCAGACCTGCTCGATCGGCAACTGAGCGGGTCGGGAAGGCCCGCCCCGTGTGGGTATGATGGGCAGGCAGTACCGGGAGACGTCGCATAGTCCGGTCGAGTGCACCACCCTGCTAAGGTGGAGTCCCCGCAAGGGGACCGCGGGTTCAAATCCCGCCGTCTCCGCTTCCGAAAGATCTCGCGTGAAGCCCTGAGCTCCGGCTCGGGGCTTTCTGCGATTCCGGGCCGCAGCCGAGCGCTAACGCAGCGGGTCGAACGGCACGATGGCGGGGTGGGTCTCGCCCGTCACGATGCGCTGGGCGAGCAGCTTGCCGGTCGCAGGTCCCAGCACGATGCCCCACATGCCGTGTCCGCCCGCGACGTAGACGCCGGGTGCCCGGGTCGCCCCCACGAGCGGCAGGCCGTCGGGGGTCACGGGGCGCGAGCCCATCCACTCGTCGTGCCGGTCGTCGAGGTCGACGCCGGTGAACAGCTGACGCGCCTGGTTGATGATCGCCTGGATGCGGCGAGCCTGCAGCGGTTCGTCCGGGCGGCGGAACTCCATGGTGCCCGCGATGCGGAACCGGCCCTGGTAGGGCGTGCACGCGATCCGCTGGAACGGCAGGTACACGGGATGTGTGGAGGGTTCGTCGGTGGCGACGGTGAACGAGTACCCGCGCCCCGCTTGCACGCGCACCCGCACGCCGAAGCGGCGCGCGAGTTCGGGCAGCCACGCGCCGGTCGCGACCACGACCGAGTCGGCTTCGAGGCGCTCGCCGTCGGCGAGGGTCACGCTCGGCTGCGTGCCGCCGTCGATGTCGGTGACGGCGACGCCCGTGCGCAGCTCGCCTCCGCGCGCGACGACGGATGCCGCCAGCGCCTCCACGTACGGCCCGGGCTCGATGAAGCGCTGGCCGTCGAGCCGGTAGGCGACCGTGACGGCGTCCGAGAGCTGCGGCGCGAGCTCGCGGGGGTTCTCGAGACGCTCGAACGGCACATCCTGTCCGTGCCGGATGACCCCCTCCACTTCGCGGAGGAAGCCCGGCGAGTGCGCCTCCTCGGCGAAGCCGATCACGAAGGGCCCCTCGCGCGTCCAGGCGTCGACGCCGCCCGCGCCGAGCTCGTCGAAGCACTCGAGCGCCATGCGGTCGATGGGGGTGAGCGCCGCCATCGTGCGATCCCACGCGCGGTGGGTGCCGTGCGCGGCGAAACGTGCGAGGAAGGTCCACAGGGCGGGGTCGACACGGAACGGCACGTGCAGGGCTGCATCCGGGTCGAGCAGGGCGCGCGGACCGTAGGTCCACAGGCTCGGATCGGCGAGCGGGATCGCCTTTCCGGGGGTGAGCCATCCGGCGTTTCCCCACGAGGAGCCCGCGGCGACCCCGGTGCGGTCGACGACCGTCACCTCCACGCCGTGCTCCTGCAGGTGCCACGCGGTCGCGAGCCCCACCATTCCTGCACCCACGACGATCGATCTCGCCACGTCACGCATCCTCTCTGACAACGCTGCCGACCGGTCCATCCGGCGGGCGCCGGTCACGGCCCCTCGACGCAAGTATCGGGAATCCGCGGATGAGGCGCGGATCGGGCGAAGATTCTTGCGTCAGACGCGGTCTCGGGAAAGAATCACATCATCGAGGTGAAAGGTGGCGGTTTCCATGAAGGATTCCACCGGGGCGCGCCGACTCGACCCGACGGATCGCGCGATCCTCGCCGAACTCCACCGCGACGGCCGGGTGTCCAACAGCGAGCTCGCCGCCCGTGTCGGAGTGTCGGAGTCGACCTGCCACAAGCGTGTCCGCGCGCTCGTCGAGACCGGCGTGATCACGGGATTCCACGCGGAGATCGATCAGGCATCCCTCGGTCTCGCCCTCGAGGCGCTCATCGCCATCCGCCTGCACGCTCACGCCCGCGGCGATCTGCGCCGATTCCAGGCCTACCTCGAGCAGCTGCCCGCCACGCGCCGGGTGTACTTCGTCGCTGGCGACCGCGACTTCCTCGTACATGTCGCGGTGCGGGATGCCGCGCAGTTGCGCGAACTGGTGTCCGACACCATCAGCCTGCGGCCCGAGGTCGCCGCGACGAACACGAGCCTGATCTTCGACCACGCGCCCGGGCGGCAGTCGCTCCCATAAGTGGTTGACATCCATCAACCATCGGCGTAGCGTTGACGCTTCTCAACGGTTGACATGACTCAACCATCTCGCGCCAGCGTCGTCGCGCATCCGCTCGAACACCACTCCTGAAGGATCCGCATGTCGTCAACTCCTGCGTCGCCCGACGCCCCCGCCGAGAAGAAGGAGCATCGCCGCGTGCTCGAGGCTCTCTCGGGCCTCATCCTCGGCATGTTCGTGTCGATGCTCGCCTCGACCGTCGTCTCGAGTTCGCTGCCGGTCATCATCAACGACCTCCAGGGCGACCAGACGGCCTTCACCTGGGTGGTCACGGCGACGCTGCTCACCACCGCGATCTCGACGCCCATCTGGGGCAAGCTCGCGGACCTGGTCAACCGCAAGCTGCTGTTCCAGCTCTCGATCGTGATCTTCATCCTCGCGACCGCCGCCGCGGGGTTCTCGCAGAACCCCGAGACGCTCATCGCGTTCCGAGCGGTGCAGGGCATCGGCGCGGGCGGCCTCGCGGCGCTCAGCCAGGTGATCATGGCCGACATCATCAGCCCCCGGGAACGCGGCAAGTACATGGGGCTGTTCGGGGCGGTCATGGCGGTCTCCACCGTCGGCGGCCCGCTGCTCGGCGGCGTGATCACCGACGGATGGGGGTGGCGCTGGAACTTCTACGTCGCGCTCCCCGTCGCGATCCTCGCGCTCGTGATCGTGCAGTCGACCCTGCACCTGCCCGGCCTGCAGAAGCGCAAGGTGTCGATCGACTATCTCGGCATCGTGCTGCTCTCGGCCGCGGTCTCGCTCCTGCTCATCTGGGTCTCGCTCGCCGGCGACTCCTTCGAGTGGTGGAGCCTCACCACCGGGCTCATGGTGGGTGGTGCCCTCCTCGCCGCCGTGCTGTTCGTGATCGTGGAGCTGCGCGCGAAGGAGCCCCTCATCCCGCTCTCGATGTTCCGCAACCGCACCTTCACGCTCTCGGTGATCGCCTCGATCGCCACGGGCCTGGCCATGTTCGGCGCCTCGGTGTTCCTCAGCCAGTACATGCAGCTCTCGCGGGGCGCGACGCCGACCGAGGCGGGACTCATGACGATCCCGATGATCGCGGGGCTGCTCGTGGCATCCGTCGGCGCCGGTGCGCTCATCACCCGCTTCGGCAGCTGGAAGCCGTATGTCGTGGCAGGCGCGGTGCTGCTGACCGCCGGCTCGTATCTGCTGTCGACGATCCACTACGACACCGACTTCACCCTCGTCTCGCTCTACATGGTGCTGCTCGGCGCAGGTGTCGGCATGACGATGCAGAACCTCGTGCTCGTCGTGCAGAACACCACCGAGCCGAGCAAGATCGGTGTCGCGAGCTCGGGCGTCACGTTCTTCCGCAGCCTCGGCGGCACGATCGGCGTCTCGGTGATGGGGGCGGCACTCGCGGCACGCGTCACCGACCTGATCGTGGAGCGGAAGGACGACATCGCCGCGGCGATCGCGAGCCTCGGCGCCGACGCCCCCAAGTGGGCGGAGCTGCTGCAGTCGGGCACGCTGCCGAAGGTCTCCGAGATGCCGCACGCGCTGCGCATCGTCGTGGAGGACATCTACGCCAACGGCATCTCGCACTCGTTCCTGATCGCCGTGCCGTTCGCGGTGATCAGCCTCATCGCCATCCTGTTCCTGCCGAACAAGCCGCTCACCCGCATGACCACGACCGAGCGGGCGCAGGCGGCCGAAGCCGACCTCGCGACCGTCTCGGTGGCCGAGGGCATGAACGTGCTCACCGCGACCGGCAGCGTCACGCTGCCCGACGCGGACCCCGACGCCGGAACGAGCCCGCGATGAGCACCGCCGACCCCGTCGGCGCGGCGCCCGCATCCGCCGCGCCGACGGACGCCCACCCGAGCGACACGCGCCAGCGGGCCGTGCGGGGCCTCGAGGGGGCGTTCGGCGAGCTCATGGGCGAGTTCCGGCGCGTCTACGCGCAAGCCGCCGAATCGGTGAGCCCGGGGATGCTGCCCGGCACGTTCAAGGTGCTCTCGATGATCCAGCGCGCCGGTTCGGTGACGGCCTCGAGCATCGCCGAGCGCATGGTCGCCGACAAGGGCCAGGTGAGTCGCGCCGTCTCGGAGCTCGAGGACCTCGGACTCGTGGCCCGCACCGCCGACCCCGACGACGGGCGCATCAAGCTCATCTCCGTCACCGCCGAGGGCGAGGGCCGCCTCGAGAAGGCGCGCCTGCCCTACGAGGGTCGCCTCGCCGAGGTGCTCGCCGACTGGCCGCTCGAGTCGATCGAGCAGTTGACGGCGCTCCTGCACGCCCTGGCTCGCGGGACGCAGCCGGAGGCCTGAACGCGGCGGGGGCAGACTGGAGTCATGCGGATCGCGATCACGGGAGCCAACGGCAAGCTGGGAAGCGTCGTCGAGTCGGAGCTGCGCGCCCACGGGCACGACATCGTCGCGCTGGATGCGGTGGGCGCGCGGCGCGACGGCTTCACCCGGGTGGAGCTCACCGACTACGGCGCCGTCGTCGATGCGCTGAGTGCGATCGACGAGAGGCACCAGGGCCTCGACGCGGTCGTGCACCTGGGGGCGATACCCGCGCCCGGCCTCGAGACCGACATCGCGACGTTCCAGAACAACGTGCTCGCGGCGTTCCACGTCGTGCAGGCGGCGCGGCGGGCCGGCATCCGGCGCATCGTGACCGCCTCGAGCGAGACGGTGCTCGGGCTGCCGTTCGCGATCGACCCGCCCTACGCGCCGGTTGACGAGGAGTACGACACCCGGCCCGAGAGCGTGTACTCGCTCGGCAAGCATCTCGAGGAGGAGCTGGCGCGCAAGGTCGTGCGCTGGGATCCGGAGCTCTCGATCACGGCCCTGCGCTTCTCGAACGTCATGGTGCCGGATGACTACCCCGGCTTCGCGGCGTTCCAGCGCGACCCCGCCTCGCGCAAGTGGAACCTCTGGGGCTACATCGACGCGCGGGATGCCGCGCAGGCGATCGAGCGCGCCCTGCTGCGCGGCGCACCGGGCTTCGACCGCTTCATCATCGCGGCCGCCGACACCGTGATGGAGCGCTCGAGCGCCTCGCTCATGGCGGAGTACTTCCCGGAGGTCGAGGTGCGTCGCGAGCTCGGCGAACACGAGACGCTGCTCGCGATCGACCACGCGCGCGAGCTGCTCGGCTACGAGCCGCAGCACAGCTGGCGTACCTGAGTCGCGGCGACGCCTCCCCGGCTAGCGCCGCGGCAGCCGCACGAACGCGAACGGCACCACCGACACAAGGCAGCTGAGGGCCGGCACGAGGGTGATCGCCGCGAACACGGTGTTCTGCATCTCGGGGGTGACCACGGCATCCGCCTGGTAGCCGGCCGCCGCCACGAACAGGCCGAACACGAGCACCGCGAGCGCGCTCATGATCTTCGACACGAAGGTGAGCGTGGCGAACGAGACGCCGTCGTTGCGGATGCCGGTGCGGCGTTCTGCGTCGTCGACCGCGTCCGCGATCATCGTGGCCTGCACCACGAGGAAGATCCCGAGGGTGAGGCCGGTGAGGAAGATGAACGTCACGATCGCGGCGATGCTCGCGAACCCGACGAGGTACATGGCGAGGTAGAGCGCGGCCCCCACGAGCGACGATCCGACCATGAGAGCGCGGGCCGTGATCCACCTCAACAGCGGGGGGGTGGCGAAGCTCGCCCCGACGAGCCCCACGATGATCGCCGCGCCGATGAGGGTGAAGAGGCCCTCGTCGCCGTAGGCGACCACCACGAACACCGCGCCACCCGCCTGCACGATGAAGCGACCGAAGCCGAGCACCGAGCCGGCCAGCACGAGCAGCAGGGGGGTGTTGCGGATGAGGGTGCCGCCCAGCTGGCGCACGGTGAGCCGCCCCTGCGCGAGCGCGGAGGGTCGCTCGCGCGGCACGAAGAAGGCCAGCAGGAAGAGCCCCATGCCGACCACCGACACGAGTGCGACGGCGAGCGTCCATCCGGTGCCGGTCGGCTCTCCGCCGCCAGAGAGCGCACGCGCGAGCCACGGCATGCCGAGGGTGGCCAGTCCGAGCGAGATCGCGCCGAACGCGCGCACGTTGCCGATCACCCGCGTGCGCTGGCCGGCATCCGGGAACGCCGAGCCGATGAGACCCCAGAACGGCACGTCGCACACCGTGTAGGCGAAGCCCCACAGCACGTAGACGACCCCGAAGTACACCAGCTGCAGGGGCTCGTCGGCGTCGGGCACGGCGAACATGAGGGCCGTGAGCGCGGCGACGGGCGCCGCGGAGAACAGGATGTAGGGGCGCAGCTTGCCCCAGCGGGTGCGGGTGAGGTCGATGATGACGCCCATGATCGGGTCGGTGATCGCATCGAGGATCTTCGCCACCGTGATGATCGCCGTGACGACCGCGATGCCCGCGCTCGAGACGCCCGCGTACTGGATGAGGTAGGCCAGTACGAAGGTCGTGACCGTCGTGAGCACCACGTTCTGCCCGAAGCCCGCCAGGACGACCGCTCGCGCCTGGGCGCGCGGCGACGGCGGTGTCGGGGTCATGGCGTCAGGTTATCGGCGGCTGACCGCCTCACGGCTCCAGCTGGACGGTCACGATCTGGAAGGGGCCGAGCTCGAGCCGCTCGAGGTCGGCGGGACCGAGGGGGCGCTCGATCAGGTCGACGAGAGTCGCGCGGGCATGGGGGATGCGGGTCGCGAGCGCGGTCGTCGTCGCGCGCCCGCGGCTCTCGTAGAGGCGCACCACGACACCGTCGCCCGACTCGGCGCGCTTCACGGTCTCGACCACGACATCCGGGTTCGAGCTCGAGACGAGGCTCTCGAACGCGACGCCGCGCGCGATCCGCAACGGGTTGTTCAGCCGGTAGCCCTCGCGGATCACCTCGCCCAGCGCGCCCGCGGCGAAGGGCCGGATCGCGTAGCTGAACTCGTGCACCCCGCGGTCGGCGGTCTTGTCGGGGAAGGTCGGCGCGCGCAGCAGGTTGAGGCTCAGCAGCCCGTTCTTGGCGCGGTGCCCGTACTTGCCGTCGTTCAGCAGCGCGAAGCCGCCGCGCTCGTCTTCCACGGCGATCCACTTGTGGGCGGCGACCTCGAACTGGGCGCGCTCGACGGCGTCGCGCTCCGTGGTCCTGCGGCGGATGTGGCCGAACTGGATGTCGCACGCGACCTCGTCGGCCCAGCGCGTCGGCTGGAACTCCGCCCGCAGCATGCGGTGGCTCGCGCGCCAGTCGACACGCGTCTCGAACCGCACGAGCTCGCTGCCCGCCTCGAGCACGATGCGTTGCTGCACCTCGACGCCGGGCCCGGTGAGCCGCTGCTCGCGCACGACCGTGGGCCCGTCGAGCCGGGTTCCCGCGGATGCCAGCCGCAGCTGTCGCGGTCGGCGTGCGGTGTAGCGGGGGTCGATGTCCCACGCGTCGAAGGGCCACTGGTAGGGGTCGCGGTGCAGCACGAGTCGGTTGAGGCCGGCCGCGGCGTGCTCGGAACCCGCGCTGTCCACGAGCGAGGAGATGACGCCGTGGGCGTCGAAGCGCACCTCGACGAGCCCGTTCGAGATCGACGTCGGCAGGGCGGTGAGGCCGAAGGGACCGTCGACCTGCTCGAGGGCCGCCGCCGCATAGGGGTCGACGACGGCCCGGTGCCAGGCGCCGTCGACCCGCACGTGCTCGTCGCGCGGGAAGCTCGTGAGGTTCACGGCCATCGCGTCGGCGGTCGCCGCGTCGGCGCCCCCCGACAGCGATCCGAGCAGCCCCTCCTCGAGTGCGTCGAGCTCGCCCTCGAGCCGAACGTAGGTCTCGCGTGCTTCGCGGTTCACCCGCTCGATCGACGACCCCGGCAGGATGTCGTGGAACTGGTGCAGCAGTACCTCGCGCCAGATGGGTTCGAGCTCGCCACGCGTGTCGCGGCCGCCGGCGACCGTGAGCGCCTCCACCTCATGCAGCATCCGCTCGACCGTTCGGTTGTGCCGCTTGATGGCGCCGTGGGTCGTGTAGGTGCCCTGGTGGGTTTCGAGGTAGAGCTCGCCCCTGTGCTCGTGCAGGTCGGCGGCGCCGGTGAGCCGTTCGAGCCCGTCGAAGAAGTCACGTGCGGTCGAGAACTCGACGCGGGGGAGCCCGCGGATACCTTGCCCGTCGCGCCCGATCTCCCGCTCGAGCACTTCGAGATGGATCTCGCCGGGGCCCCCTCCGCCGTCGCCCGATCCGTAGACGAGCAGCGCCCGGCCGAGTGCGCGCTCGGGGTACTGCGCGAGGGCGGTGAGGATGTTGTCGGCGGCCGCGCGCGAGTTGTAGTCGCCCTCGGGCGGCATGTGCACGAGCACGCTCGACCCGTCGATGCCGTGCCAGCGGAAGGTGCGGTGCGGGAACACGGTGGCCTTGTTCCAGGCGAGCTTGATGGTCATGAAGCGGTCCATGCCGGCTCCCCGCAGGATCTGCGGCAGGTTGCCTGAGTAGCCGAAGGTGTCGGGCAGCCAGCAGATGCGCAGCTGCTCGTCGTCGAGGGCGAACTCCTCCTGCAGGAACCGGCGCCCGACGACGGCCTGTCGCACGAGCGACTCGCCGCTGGGCAGATTGGTGTCGGGCTCGACCCAGAACGAGCCCTGCAGTTCGAGGCGTCCGCTCGCCGCCGCGGCCTTGATGCGCTCGTAGAGCGCCGGCTGGTGCTGCTTCATCCAGGCGAGCTGCTGCGGCTGACTCGTGCCGTACACGTACCCCGGCCGCCGCTCGATCGTGTTGAGGGCGCGCGTGTAGGTGCGCGCCGCCTTGCGCCGCGTCTCGCGCAGCGGCCAGAGCCAGGCCATGTCGAGGTGACCGTGCCCCACCGCCGAGAACGTGAAGTCGGATGCCGCCGGTCGCGCGAGCGGTTCGGCGAGCTCGGCGCGCGCCGCTGCGGCATCCCCCTGCCGGAACCGCTGCCATGCGGCGTCGAGTGCCGCGCGCAGGCCCTGCTCGAGGGCGTCGTCGTCGGTGGCGCCGGCGAGAACGACGAGCGTGAGGTAGTCGTAGTAGAGCCCGAAGACGGTGTCGTCGCGCGTCGCGAGCTGGGCGCCGTGGAACACGCCCCGTCCCACTTCGTAGAGGATGAACCCGTTGTAGGCGACGTCGGCGTACAGCTCCACCCGCGTGCCCGCCGCGAGCGGGTCGCCGACCGGGCGATAGCGGCCGCCTGCGTGCGGCAGGTCGCCCTGCTGGAACACCGTCGAGACCGAGTCGACGATGCCGCCCTGCGCATCGTGCACGAGCCCCTCGCCGCGGATGCCGAGCAGCACGATCGCGCCGTCGGCATCCGGTGGGACCTCGCCCGTGAGTCGCAGCCACGCGCACTCGTGCACGCCGCCGAACGCGGTGCCGGGTCGGATGGGTGAGAATGCGGCGCGGTCGAGCTCACCGAACGGGATCGGCTCGGTCGAGCGCACCACCTCGGCCTCGAGCCGGGCCACGGGCGTGTAGATACGGCTGCGGATGCGGGTGAGCCGCCGGAACTCGGCCGGCTGCTGCGCCCGCAGCCCGAGCAGGAACGTGAGGAAGCCCGCCATCGGATCGAGTCTAGGAGGCGCGCGGTGGGCGGCTATCGTTCCGGTGTGAGCAATCTGATGTCGCCCGCGACAGTTCTTGCACTGGATGCGGGTCAGACCGGCATCAAGACGCGGCTCACGCGAGCCGATGCCGCGCCCGTCGAGCGGGTGTTCCCTGGTGTGCGCACCGACCAGGCGCTGCTGCCGCAGCTCGCGGCGGTGACGCGGGAGGCGGCCGGAGGGGTGCCGCTCGATGCGCTCGCGGCGGGGGTGTCGGGGCTCACGAGCGTCGAGCATGACGCGGGGGAGCTGCGGTCTCTGCTGCACCACGCGGCGCCGGGGCGGGTGCTGCTCGCGCACGACTCGGTGACCTCCTACCTCGGCACGCTCGGCGACCAGCACGGGGTCGTGGTGGCCAGCGGCACGGGCTCGATCATCCTGGCGGTGGGACCAGCCGGGGTCGCGCGTGTCGACGGATGGGGCTACCTCATGGGCGATGCGGGCAGCGGCTACTGGCTGGGTCGCGCCGCACTCGACGCCGTCATGCGTGCCCATGACGGCCGCGGACCCGAGACGGCACTCACCGCGGTCGTCAGCGCGCGGTGGCCCGAGTTGGAAGACGCGTATGTGCAGTTGCAGTCCGACCCGGCGAAGGTGAGCGTGATCGCGTGGTTCGCCGAGGCGGTTGCGGCGCACGCAGCGTCGGATGCGGTGGCTGAGCGCATCTGCCGTGAGGCTGCGGAGGAGCTCGCGCTTTCGGCCGTCACCGCCCTGCGTCGCGCCGGTGTGGACATCGCCCCCGTCGTGAGCGCGACCGGTGGCGTGTTCCGTGGCGATGTCGTGCGGGCGACTTTCGAGGATGCGGTGCGCGCCGTGCACCCGGCCGTGCGTTTCGAGGCGCCGCACGGCACGGGCCTGGACGGCGCGGCCGCTCTCGCGGTGCTGCCGGCTTCGCATCCGCTCTCGGCTTTGGTGTCGGTGGCCGGTTAGCTGACCGAGGTGTGCTGATCGCGCGGTCGCGCGCGGCTACGCGCTGAGGAGTCGTTGCAGCGCGGGGCTGCGGCGGGTGAGGGGTGTGCGGCGGAGGGTGCCGTCGCTGTCGGGTCTCTCGAGGGAGTACTGGCCGTGTTGTCGTCGGATGCGCCAGGTGTTGTTGTGCAGGTTGAGGTGGCAGAAGCGGCAGAGGAGCACGCCGTCGTCGATGTCGGTGCGGCCGTTGTGGGCGTCCCAGTGGTTGATGTGGTGGGCTTCGCGCCAGGATGGTGGTCGCCCGCACATGATGCATCCGCCGTCGCGGGCTGCCATCGCGATGCGTTGATTCTGGGCGAAGAGGCGTTGTTCGCGGCCGAGGTTGAGGGCGTGGCCGTCGGTGTCGAACATGATCGGGACGGCGCCGCTGCTGCAGATGTAGCGTTCGGCGGTTGCGATGGAGATCGCGTCGTCGTGGCCTTCGAAGAAGGCGGCGCCGACCCGGTTGCCGTCGGCGTCGGCGGGAGACTCGAGGTCGCGCTTGGTGACGAGGATGCGGACGGCGGGTTTGCGGTCGCCGAGGAGTGTTCCGTCGTCGACGCGTGCGCCGATGCGGATGAGTTCGACGAACACGTCGAGGGTGAGCTGGTCGGTGCTGCGTTCGTCGCGGACGATGTCGTCGGCGCGTTGGGCGGCATCCGGGTCGACGAAGCGGGGGCCGCCTCGGCGGGGGGAGGTGGCGGCGTCGAGCACCGGCACGACGATCGCCGCGGATTCCGGATCGAGAAGGCCGTGGAAACTGGTGGAGCCGTCTGGCTGCTTGCTGAACTTCAGGTACCGCTTGGCGTGCAGCGCGTTCTCGCGGGCGGGGATGCCGGCCAGGTCGAGTTCGTCACGGGCTCGGGCGGCGAGCCTGGCCAGGTTCTCGAGGGTCGTCTCCGGTGCGGCCGCGATGAGCGCTTCAGCTGCCCTGGTGAGGCCGTCCTCCGTCGCGGCGTCCGCGGCTGCTGCGAGGCGGGTGCGGATGATCTCGGCGGCGCCGACCGAGATCGTGGCGGTGGCGACCGCATCCGCGATCACCGTCTGCCAGCGCGGCGCCGGCGGCCGCGTGGGAGCATCTTCGCGTATCGAGGTCGGCAGGAACTCGGCGGCCTTCACCAGGGTGTGGGCGTCACGGCGGGAACCGGCCGTGACCTTCGCGATGAGATCCTCCGCCGAGCGCAGACCGTTCGCCTGCGCGAGCCCCGCATGCCCGAGCTCGCGCCGTGAGCGGTGCGCGATCTCTCCGGCGAACGCCGCGGCCACCGCATCCACCCGCCGCCGCAGCTCGGCGACCGCACGCTGCCCTTCCAGCAGCTCCGCATCCGTGAACCCCGCCACCGCAGGCACCGCGAACGGTGCTGCGGCGTCGCCGAGAGCGGCGAGGTAGCGCGGGATCGGGGGCATGCTTGATCCTCCCACGGAATCGAACGCATATTCGAAAGTCGTGGAGAAGTCGTCTTGGCCCTCGGTGTGGAGGAGGGGTTGGCGTCACTACCGCGCGGGCACCGCGGGCACGACCGTCACATCCGGATGCGGGTCGAGCCGGTAGCCGTGACCCCGCACCGTGCGTACGACCTCGCCGTAGGGCGCGAGCCGTCGCCGCAACCGCTGCAGGTAGACGTCGATCGTGCGCTCGCCGATCGGATCGCCATCGGTCTCACCGAGCAGCGCCGTGAGCAGCCGCTGCCGGTCGTGCACCTCGCCCTGATGCTCGACGAGGAAGGTGAGCAGCGCGTGCTCGCGGAAGCTCAGTCCGACCGGCCTGCCGTCGACCGTCACGCGGTGCCGCGCGAGGTCGACCACGACCCCCGCGGTCTGCGGGGCGCGCGGCGAATGCCGCTGCAGCGACGGCTCGCCCAGGGCGGTGCGCACGACCGCGAGCGGCGGCTCGGGTGCGTCGGGTGGAGCGAGCACGACCGAGGTGAAGGTCTCCGCCCCCGGGATGCCGGTGATGGCGCGCCGCACCTCGCCGACGACCGTTGCGAGGTCGACTCCCGCCGCATCCGCAGCCCCCGCATCGAGCCCGACATAGATGCCGAAGCCGCGCAGCCGAAGCCCGTGGGGCCCCGGCGGGCGAGGATGACAGCTGCCCTCCCAGGGGATCGCCACGTAGTCGCTTCGCACCCGGCACCTCCTCTGAACCTGCTCCGGCGACGAGTCTCACTCGTGCAGCCGGCGGGGGCCAGAGAGGTGACGTTCTGCGACGATGCGCGACGGGGTGCGACGTCGTGTGACGCCGGGTGTCGGCGGCGCGTGGTCAGCGTGGGATGCCGCGCAGGTCGTCAGGCCTGCGCGGCGGAGATGATGGCCCGGGCTGCCGAGTCGGGGTCGAGGGTCTGCGCGATCTCGACGGCGTACGGGTACATGTTGCCGTGGAGCGCGACGTAGACGGTGCCGACGATGTCGATGAAGCCGACGACCTCGCCGCCCAGCTCGACGCGGAGGCGCTCCTGTCCGATGCTGCGAACCTCGATGGTCGCGGACGTGGCCTGCGGTGCTGTCATCGTCATGGTGAATCCCCCTGGTCTGCTCGCCCTTGTGCGACGAGGCGAAGTGGCGCGGTGATCACACGGTAGGTCGGCGTTCTCCGTCGCAGGAGGGGCTTGACGGAACGCGAACCGCAACGGATACTCGTTTGCTTCACGTTCTTCGCGCGTGCCTTTCGCCGCCGTCGCGTGCTCTCCTCGCCGTCTCGGACGCGTTCTACGTCCACCGGATGCCGCTGTCAACCCCGGTGCCGTCGCGCCGTGCGGCGGGCAGCCTGCATGGCAGAAGGAGGTCGAACATGAACGAGAACGAGCGGGATGAGAGCGCCACGAGCGACACCTCGGCGCCCGGCGTCGGTCCCGACCAGGGCGGGGTGGCATCCACCGGCCCCGAATCGGGAGGCGGCACGAGCGAGGGTGAGGGTGTCGTAGCGGGCGAGGGTGCCGGTACGACCGGCGGCAGCGGCCCGGACGGCACGGGAGGCGACGCCGACACGGTCGTCGACCCGGACCCCGTCGACGACGCGAGCCCCGAGACCACCGGCGCGGGCTGAGCGCCGAGGTCGGCGCTGCCAGCCGGCGCCGCACGCCACATCGGGTCCGGGGCCGGGCGGGCATCCCGGACCCGATGCGTGTGCGGGGCCCCGCGCTTCCCCTGATATAGTCGTCAGGTTGACTTCGCGTCGACGCGCGCCCGTAGCTCAACGGATAGAGCATCTGACTACGGATCAGAAGGTTGGGGGTTCGAATCCCTCCGGGCGCACACTGGTTGAGACAGTAGGAAGACCCGGTCAGTTGTTCTGGCCGGGTCTTTTCTCTTGCCTGACGTTCGGGTCGGCGGCTGCCTAGTGCAACCACCGCGCGCCCGACCGTGCGCCGCACCTCGCCCTTGACAGGTCTCGTGACGTTTGGGAAGGATAGACACCAGGAGTTGCTAATACGTATCAGCAGATCTCGAGGGAGAGACTCGATGCCCAAACGCTTCCTGCACAAGGCGCTCGCGGGCGTCGTCATCGCCGCCACCACGGGCACGCTCGCCGTCGTCGCGGCAGGCGGCGCCGAGTCCGCATGGGCCAATGCGCCCCGGGTGCCGCTCACGTACTCCGGCGGTGACGCCGACTGGTACAACAAGGCCGGACCGTCGGTGATGATGCCGAAGTTCATCGACTGGAACGGAGACGGCGAGCGGGATGCGATCGACGGCGACCTGCTGTTCATCAACTCTGGCGATGACGAGGTGCCGCGGTTCCCCGCGGCGGGAACGCCCCTCAGCGTGCCTGCCGCGGAAGGTGAACTCGTCGACTGGGACGGTGACGGCGATCACGACTACCTGAGCCGCTACGACCTGCACCTCCACGAGAACACCGGCACCGACAGTTCGCCTACGTGGGTCGACCGGGGCGAGCTCACGACCGGCGGTCACCCCATCACGACCGAGTTCGACGGGGTGTACGTGCGCTGGAACCAGAACCAGTCGCCGTCGATCGTCGTCGCCGACTGGGATGCGGATGGCGACAGCGACCTGCTGATCGGCATCGCCGATCGCGTCGTGGTCGGCAGCACGAAGACCGTCTACACGCACGGTGTGATCGTCCTGTTCGAGAACACGGGGACCGCGTCCGTCCCGGTGCTCGCCGCCGGCGAGCTCCTGCACACCTCCACTGCCGATCTCGACGTCCCCTACAAGCCGACGCTCGCGGTTGCCGACTGGAACGGCGACTCCGAAGCAGACGTGCTCTACGGCGACTACCGGGGCGACGTGTGGTTCCTCGAACGCGACGGCGACGACATGCTCCCGGCCGTGCGCATCCTCGACACGGGGGACGTGACCGCCTGGCTCGACGTCGCCGATCGCGACGGCGACGGGGACCTCGACCTCATCGTGACGAGCACCAGGGGCATGCTGCTTCTCGAGAACACCGGCACGGTCACGGCGGCCTCGCTCGTCGAGCGCGGCTACGTGAAGACGAGCGGCGCCGGACTCGACATCCGTGTCGGACTCTTCCAGACTCCCTACGCGGTCGACTGGGAGGACGACGGCGACCTCGACCTCGTGGTCGGCGACGAGAACGGTCGCATCAGCGTCTTCGAGAACGTCGGCACGCGCTCGGCGCCGCAGCTCGTGAACGCGGTCGCTGTCGAGGCGGCGGGTGCGCCCATCAACTTCGACTCCAGCGACGCCGACGGCTCGTGGGAGTGGGGCCCCTCGGAAGCGGCCGCTGGATACACCAACCCGGTCGCGGTCGACTGGGACGACGACGGCGATCTCGACCTGATCACCCAGGACGCCCAGAAGGCGACCCTCTGGTATTTCGAGAACATGGGCACCCGCGCGGCGCCGACGTACGCGGCGGCGGTCGAGTTCCAACTCGACGGCGACACGTTCACCAACCCGTGGAGATGCCGCGTGGCCGCGATGGACTGGGATGACGACGGCGACCTGGACCTCGTGCAGGCGGGCGACGACAACATCCTCACCGTCTACACGCGCGACGGTGGCGACCTCGACCTGACCGTTCTCGAGGTCGCGGAGGATGCAGCCGGGAGGCCGATCGCCGTGCCGTCATCGCGCGCGGGACGCACCAACCTGCAGGCCGTCGACTGGGACGACGACGGCCTCACCGACCTCATCCAAGCCGGATACGGAAGCACCGCCCTCATCTGGCTGCGCAACGTGGGAACCGTCGGCGCTCCCGTGTTCGAGACGCGCTACATCCTGAACGACGGCCAGACCATCTACGAATCGATCTCGAACCACACCCCGAAGACCTTCGCAGTCGACTGGGACGACGATGGCGACCTCGACCTGATCGACGTCGAGGTCTGGGGCTCGATCTACCTCGTCGACGGCTCCGACCTCGCGCACTCGGTGCCGACACGGAACGTGGGTCGCCTGGAGGCCGAGTCGCTGACCGTCTCGTCCGACTCGGGCGACCCCCTGTCGGTGTTCACGGATGGCGGCGCCAGCGCCGGTGCGGTCCTCCGCTACGAAGCGACAGCCGTCGGCGACTTCGTGGCGCTCGACCCCGGCGAGGTGCCTGCTGGGCGCTACGAGGTGGTCGCCGGCATGCGGGTGGCGCCCAACCGCGGAACAGTGCAGCTCTCCGTCGACGGCGCGCCCGTGGGCAGCCCGATCGACGGGCACGCGACGACGGCCGGCTACCGGCAGTACAGTGCAGGGTTCGTCACGGTGGGTTCCGGGGGCATCGGAGAGCTGCGGGTGAGCGTCACCGGCAAGAACGCGGCCAGCGCCAGTTACGCCGTCTACCTCGACTACGTCGAACTGCGGCAACGCATCGAGCCCGAGGCGGCGACGTCGCTCGTCACGTCCGGCGACGCCGTCAGTGTCTACACCGACGCGGCCGCGAGCGCCGGAGGCGTGTTGCAGTACGCCGCGAACGCCGTCGGCGACTACGTCGCTGTCGACGACATCCCTCTCACCTCGGGGCCCTACCGGGTCGTGGTCGGGATGCGGGTCGCGCCGAACCGGGCGATCGTGCAGACCTCGATCGACGGTGCGGCCGCCGGGTCGCCCATCGACGCGTACAGCGCCACCGCCGGGTACCAGAGGTTCGACCTCGGCATCCGGAGCTTCGCGGCGGCGGGCGGGCACGAGATCCGCTTCACCGTCACCGGGAAGAACAGTGCGAGCGGAACGTACGCGGTGTACGTCGACTACGTCGAGCTGCTCCCCGTCGGTACGCGCGTCGAAACCGATCTCGCGCCGCTCGCCGGTACCTCGGGCGAACCGCTGGGCATCTTCGTCGACCCGCGCGCGAGCGGCGGAGCCACCGCGAACTTCGCCGCGAACGGGGTGGGCGACCATGTGACCTACCACGTCGATGCGCCCCGGTCGGGCAGCTACCAGCTGATCGCCGGGTTCCGGGTGGCCGCCAACCGCGGCACCGTGCAGCTCTCTGTCGACGGCGTGCCCGTCGGCTCGCCGATCGACACGCGCCGCACCACCGCGGGGTACCTCGCGTTCTCCGTCGGAACCGTCAGCCTCGCCCAGGGGAGCCACCAGGTGCGGATCGAGGTGACAGGCAAGCACGGCTCGAGCACCACGTACGCCGTGTATCCCGACTACCTCGACCTCGTGGGAGGCTGACGGTGGGGTCGCTCGGCAGTCATCGCATCATCGACGCGGCTCCGGCGAGGGTCCACTCGCGCATGGTGCGCAACATCGGACGGAACGCGATCCGCGACAACAACGGCGACGGCCGGGCACTCGAGGTGATCGTGCTGCGCACCGACAAGGGGGCGGTCGGATGGGGCCATGCCGGCACCGGTGGCGTGAGCGCACTGGCCGGGCTCGACGGGATCGGCGACCTGCTCGGGCGCACGGTCGCCGAGCTCTTCGACCCGGAGCACGGCGTGCGCGACGAGCGCGCTCTCGTGATCGACATCCCGCTGCACGACCTGGCGGGCCGCATCCTGGGCATCCCCGTGCATGCGATGCTCGGCGGACACGGGAGCACCTCGGTCAGCTGCTACTCGGGCGGGATCTACTTCGACGACCTCGACCCTCGCGATGCGCCGCAGGGTCTCGATGCGATCCGTCGCGAGCTGCGGCAGGATCACGACCTCGGGTTCCGCGACTTCAAGCTCAAAGTGGGGCGCGGGAAGAGGTGGATGCCACCGGCAGCGGGCCTCGACCGGGACATCGAGGTGACGCGACTGGCCCGCGAGCTGTTCCCGGAGGCGCGCATCCTCGTCGACGGGAACGACGGCTTCTCGCAGCGCGAGGTGCGGCAGTACCTGCGCGCCGTCGGCGACTGCCGTCTGCACTGGCTCGAGGAGCCTTTCCCCGAAGGCCGGGAGAGCTTCGCCTGGCTGCGGCAGGTGATCGCCGAGCACAGTCCGGGAACGCTGATCGCCGACGGCGAGTCCGCCCCTGACGCCGAGCTGATCGCAGGTCTCGCGACATCGTCCCTGCTGGATGTGGCTCTCATGGATGTGGTCGGCTTCGGCTTCACGAAATGGCGAGCGGCGATGCCGGCGCTCGCCGCGGTGGGCACGTCGGCCTCTCCCCACACGTGGGGCTCGCCGCTGAAGACCCACTACGCAGCCCACCTGGCGGCGGGCGCAGGCAACATCGACACCATCGAGGGGATGCCGGGGCGGCTGGCGGGGGTGCGTACGCACGGCCCCGGGCTGGTCGACGGGATGATGCACGTCTCGGACGAGCCGGGCTTCGGCCTCGAACTGGCGAGCTAGTCGCGATCGCCGGGCGACAGCGGTGCGGTGACGGGGCCCAAGCCGGGCGCTTCGGCGACGCCCGCCGGTGTCGTCACCCGTAGACCGGCGCCGTGGCTCCACACGATCCCGACGTCGGCCCCCGCGAGCCGGAGACCCGTGACCTCGAACCACTCGAGTGGGGCGGCGGCCTGCAAGGGGGCGACCGTCACGCTGCGACCGTCTGCGGCGACGTCGATGCCGAGCAGCCCGCTGAGGACGAGGTCGGCGAACGTGGAGTGCTGGTAGTCGCGACCGATCTGCGCCTTCGCGACGTCGTGCTGACGCCGCCAGTCCCGCGCGATCCACGACCCGGTGTCGGGATCGAGGTCCTCGTCGAGCCAGTAGTCGCCATCCGGCTGAATGTGCGCGGCCGCGAACTGCCGCAGCAGGTCGAGGTAGACGGATGCCGCCGTTGCGCCGTGGGGGCCGCGGGCGATTCGGGCGAGGGCGCTCAGCGTCTGGCTCGTCGCGAAGGGCCAGCTCGGCCCGTTCCACCGGCAGAGGAAGCGGGGGAGGGTCGAGCGCACGTCGAAGGCGTAGCGGGGGTGCCGGCGTTCGGCGGTGCGCAGACCGAACGGAGCGCCGAAGCCTTCCGGGTCGGTGAGCTCGGCGACGGCAGGGCGCGGATCGATCTCGTCGCCGGGAAGCCCGACATACCAGGGCACGAAGCCGATCAACTCGCGCACGCGGCGTGCCGACGACATGTTCGCCCGAGTCGGCAGCGGCGCGTGCCGGTACTCGGCAGGCATCCGCCGTTCGGCGCCCGCCGTCGCGGTGTACGCGTCCTCGCCGTCGGGCGACAGCGGGATGGTGGAGAAGATGCCGAGGTCGTCGTCGTAGAGATGGTCGAGGGTCAGCCGTCTCAATGCGTCGCGTTCCGACTCGAAGCGGCGCGCGAGGTCGTGGTCGCCGCTGCGGCGCGCGAGTTCGGCGATCGCCGCCGCGTTCGCGAACTGATAGCTGTTGATGGTGGGACGGAAGCCGTCGCCGCTAATCGAGAACTCCATCGCGTCGGCGAGGTCGTGAGCCCAGTAGAGGCCCGAGTCATGCAGGCTGTCGGCGGCCCACGCCTCGAAGTTGGCGACCATCCCGGGCAGCAGCGAGGCGACGGAATCCCACGCGTTCTGGGTGCGGGCGTACTCGCCGGCCGCCCATGCGATCCATTCGGTGTAGCGGTGCGGCTCGGCCTCGCCGGAGGTGAACCAGAAGCGCACGTAGTCGCCGATGATGTCAGGGTCGGCGAGCCACCGCCCCTCGAGGATGTGGTGGCCGGCGGCCGCGTTGACCGTCCCGTAGGCCCGCCCGGGACCCGGCTGGTGGAACTCGGTCACCAGGTATCCGTCGTCGGTGTGCATGACGTTAGCCGCGAACGACGCCCACCGTTCGCGGTAGACGCGCGTGAGCAGTTCGTCGCCGCAGCGGAACTGCGGGGCTGCACGCAGGATCCGCTCGCGGTGTGCCGTCTCGACCATTCGATATCCTTCTGACGCGCCCGGCGGGGAGCGGTTCGCGCGCCCCCCGCCGGGTGTGGATCTGCTCTCAGGCGGCCCGGGTCATTCCGCGTACGTGACGCGCGACAGGTCGGGCTTGGTGAGCGGGTCCGGTGCGAAGCCCTTCAGGTCCGCGCGCCAGGCGAAGGTGGTGTTGACGACCATCGGATACATGCCGACCGCGTCGTCCCAGATGATCTGGTTCGCCTGGTCGTACAGATCGAGGCGCTCCTCCTGGTCGGTGATCGAACCTGCCTCCGCGAGGATGGCGTCCAGCTCCGGGTTGCAGTATCCGTTGCGCTTGGCGGAGCACGGGTACAGGCGGCCCAGGTTCTGTGCGGCGTCGTAGGCGGCGGTGCCGAGCAGCTGGAAGTTGATGTCCCAGTTGAGCGCGAGCAGGTCGTCGAGGAAGACGGCCGCCTCCTTCTGAACCGGAACGGCCTTCACCCCGATCTTGGACAGGTCGGAGGCGATCGCCGCCATGAACTCCGTGTACTCCGACTCCTTGTACTGGATCTGGATCTCCTGGTCGAAGTCGAAGCCCGCGTCCACGAGGGCGGTTCGCGCGCTCTCGGGGTCGTACTCCTTCGGCGTCTGGGGTGTGTAGCCGAACACATTCGGCGCCAGTGGGGAGTCGGCCAGGGTTCCGCTGTTCGGGAAGAGCGTCGAGATGATCGTGTCGAAGTCGACAGCCGACCAGAGCGCGTTCCGGACCTCGCTGGTGGCGAAGGTGGGGCGCGACGAGTTGAACCACATCGTCACGACCAGCGTGGACGGCGCCGACTCGACGATGAGGTTCGGGTCGTTCGCGAGGGCCGCGGCCTGGTCGTCGGGGATACCCCACGTGGCGTCGATCTCGCCGGTCTGCAGTGCGGTGAGCCGGGTGGACACCTCCGGGATCCAGCGGTACTCGAGCTCGCCGACCGTCGGCACGTCGCCGTAGTAGGACTCGTTCGGAGTCAGCTTCAGCGATTCGCCGGGCGAGAACGATTCGACGATGTAGGGGCCGCTGCCGATCGGTTCGCTGAACGACGCGTCGGTGACGTCTGCCTTCGTGACGAAGATCAGCGCCAGGGAGCCCGCGAGGATCGGCTTCTCCGAGCTGAACGTGACCGACGTGTCGTCGTCTGCGACGGCGGTGACGCCGCCGAAGTTGCCGGCGAGGGGGCCCTTCAGTGCGAGGATGCGGTCGAACGAGGCGACCACGTCGTCGGCGGTCACGGGGGTGTCGTCGGAGAAGACGGCGCCCTCGCGCAGGTGGAAGGTCCACTCGCTGCCGGATTCGTTGGTGTCCCAGCTCTCCGCCAGGTCGGGCTGGAAGACGCCCTCGGCATCCGGACCGAGCAGGCGGCTGAAGATCGACATCGCGGCGTGCGCGGTGCCGATGCCGCCGCCGTCGGCGCCGTGCGGGTCGAGGCTCTCCGTGGCGAACTGCCCGGCGACGACGACGGTGTCCTTGGGTGGCTGCTCCTCGGCGGTCGGCGCGCACGCGCTCAGCGCGAGCGCGGAGATCGCCGCGCTCGCCAGAACGAGCGACATCCTTGTCTTTCTCATGGTTCTCCTTGGGTGGGTGTGCGGTTCCGTCCCGCGCGGGGTCACGCGGGACGCTCTTGGTGGGAGTCGGTGCGGGCCTCGGGGTCGCCTCCGATGAGCCACGGGTCGAAGGGCGAGAGGAACTCGCTGATGGCCTCGGCCTCTGCGGGTTCGACGGATCGGAGGGGCGGTGCGCAGGCGGCGTTCGGGAGGATCCCCCGATTGCGCAGCACCGCTTTCACCGTCGGTACGCCGGGCCGTATCGCATGCACGTCGGTCAGCGCGGTCAGCGTGTCCTGTGAGCGGTAGGCCTCCTCGAGACGCTGCTCGCTCACCTCGCGGTACAGGCGGGCGACGAGGCCTGGAGCGATGTTCGCCAGCCCGGGGACGATGCCCCGCGCGCCCGCCAGCAGGCCGGTGACGAGGTTGCGTTCGTCGCCCTGTGAGAGAGCGAGCCCGGGACGGGTCGTGAGCACCGCGACGAACTCCGTCATCAGGGCGAGGTCGCCCGAGCTGTCCTTCATGCCGACGAGGTGCGGCTCTGCCAGCAGTTCGCCGAGCACCTGCGGAGTGAGCGGGCAGGCGTACTTGGGGACGTTGTAGATCGCCCACGGCCGCGCGAAGGTCTCGATCGCGCGCAGATGGTCCGCGATCTCGTCGGCGCGATGGTGGAAGTAGGTGGGCGGCGTGATGACCAGCACGTCCGGGTCGGCGCCGAGTGCCATCTCGGCGCGGCGCAGCGCGTCGGTGGTGCCGGGCGCGGAGACGTTCACGAGCACACTTCCCCCGGGGCGCAGGCTCCGCCATGCGGCGACGGCGGCCGTCAGGAACCCGTAGGTGCGGTCGGGGGGCAGCAGGGCGCCCTCCCCGTTGCTGCCGAGGAGCAGGAGGGAGTCGACGCCCTCGTGTGCGAGCGCTGCGAGCAACTCGTGGGTGGCGTGCTCGTCCGGTCGCCCGTCGTCGTCGAGCGGTGTGACGATCGGCGCCGTCACGCCCGTCAGTGCGTTGTCGTCGCGCATCAGAAGGCCCTCACTTCGGGCAGGTCGGGCCAGACGAGCTCGAAGCCGTCGTCGACGAGTTCGCGCTGGAAGGCGGCGAGCAGTCCGGCATCCGCGTGCACCGCCTCGGGGGTGGTGTCGGTTGCGAGGCAGTGGGCGGCGAGGGCGCCGGCCGCCTCGCCGGCGTTCCACTCCACGGGGTGCAGCCGGTAGCAGCCGTTCGTGATGTGGGTGGTGCCGATGTTCTTGCCGGCGGCGAGCAGGTTGCCTCCGGCCTCGGGGATGAGTGCGCCGAGCGGGATCTGGAACGGGCACGAGGCCACGTCGATGTAGTTGTCGCCGCCGGTCGACGGGTGCAGGTCGATGCGGTACATCCCCACGCCGACCGAGTCGGGGTACGAGAGCGCCCCCGCGTCGCCGCGGACCTCGTGCGAGAGGTCCTGCTCCACGATCGTGTACTTGGCGCGGATACGGCGGGACTCGCGAATGTAGGGCGCCTTCGCGAAGCCGTCGGCCGTGCCGAGCACGTCACCGCGCAGGTGCAGGCCCGGCCAGCCTCGACCGCCGTCGGGCCGCGGCGCTTCGGTCTGCAGCCAGTAGAGCATCGACATCGAGAGCGAGCGGGCTCCCGCGAGGTGGCGGGTGCGTTCGTCGTCGTCGACGTCGATGATGCTTCCGTCGAGGTAGTCGATCATCGGCCAGTTCACGATCGTCACGTCGCTGTCGAGGAAACCGGGCTCGAAGTTCGCTCGCGCGAGGATGCGGCGGAACGCCCACAGCTCACGGTCGCCGGGGTCCTTGCTCTGGTCGGCGACGACGGTGCTCTCGACCTCCGCATTCGCGATGAAGGTGCGCTCAAGCGGCTCGAGCGTTCGTGGGTCGGGCGCGACGAAGCCGAGCATCGGCCCGTGCCAGAAGTCGGGTTCGTAGTCGTGCCAGTAGTCGTAGTCGGCCGGTCGTTCGACGGTGTGATCCGCGCCGTCTTCGTGGGCGATGGCGAACACCCATGAGAAAGCCTGCACATTGGTGGGTTGCGCGACGAGGGGGGCGGAGGGTTCGCCGGTCTCCGCCCGCGACTCGGCGCCCGACACGTACGCCACCCCGGCGAGGGGGAGCAGGTCTCCGAGTTCGGTCGCGTCGAGCACGTAGCGGCCGGCGAGCGTCCGCCGGACCCCGCCTGGGCCCTCGACGGTCACCGTGCGCACGACGTTGGCCGATGCGTCGGCCGCGACGGGCCGGACTTCGCGCAGCACGCGGAGGCTGCCATCCGCCTCGTACGGTGCGACGAGCTCGTCGAGCAGTTTCGCCGCCACCACGGGCTCGTGGCAGAGCTTGCTCACCCGGCCGAGCCCGGGGTTGAGATACGGATCCGCCCGGGCCTCCGGGGTGAGCGGGTACACACGCCGGTAGTGGTCGCGGATGCCATCGCGGAGGGCGCGGTAGGAGCGGGTCGCGCCGAATCGCTCGATCCACGGGTGCTCGTCGGGCGGCACCCCCTGCGTGGTGAGCTGGCCACCCAGCCAGTCCGTCTCCTCGGTGAGGATGACGCTGCATCCTCGGCGCAGTGCGGCGAGCGCAGCGGCGACGCCGCCCAGTCCGCCCCCCACGATGAGGAGGTCGGCCTCGGGTCCGTCAGGCCCGTCGGTCACGTGCGCGCTCACTTTGTCTGTTCTCCGTTTCGTTGTTCATCGCCTGTCACGAGGTCGAGCGCGGCGTCCAGCAGCGCCCGCGTGTAGGGGTGTTCGGGGTTCGAGAAGACCCGCTCGGTGGGGCCCTGCTCCACGATCTCGCCGCGCTGCATCACGGCGACGCGGTCGGCGATCTGGCGGACCACACCGAGGTCGTGCGTGATGAAGAGCATCGAGATGCCGAGCTCCTCTTTCAGCTTCAGCAGCAGTTGGAGGATCTGCGCCTGCACGGAGACATCGAGGGCCGACACCGCCTCGTCGCACACCAGAAGGCGCGGCTGCTGGGCGAGGGCGCGGGCGATGGAGACGCGCTGGCACTGTCCGCCGGACAGTTGTGCCGGCCGCCGGTCGAGCACCTCCGGGTCGAGACCGACACGGCCCACCAGGTCGGTGGCGGCTGCGCGCCTGTCGCCGGCGGGGGCGATCTCCGGATGCGTCGACCAGACCTCGTCGAGGATGCGGCCGACCGTCATGCGGGGGTTGAGCGACGATCTCGGGTCTTGGAAGACGATCGGGATCTGCCGGCGGAGGGAGTGCGGGCGGCGCATACCGAGCGGCACGCGATCGGGGCCGAAGAGCAGCTCGCCGTCGGATCGCACGAGACCGACGACGGCGCGTGCAACGGTCGTCTTGCCGGACCCGGATTCTCCGACCAGTGCGAGGGTCTCCCCTCCGCGGATCGAGAAATTCGCGCCGACGACGATGGGGCGTTCACCGCGTCGTCGTCGTCCGTAGGTGACGTCGAGGTCGCGAGCTTCGAGCAGCACGTCAGACATCGAGCAGCTCCTCGGCGAAGTGGCATGCGCTGCGCCTGCCGGGGACGAGCTCGCGCGATTCGGGGATCTCGCGAGCGCAGATCTCGCGTGCGAGTGGGCATCGCGGGTGGAAGGCGCATCCGCTCGGGCGGGCGGCCGGGCTGGCTGCGGTGCCGGGGATCGGGTCGGCGACCGCCGACGCGGACGCGACGCTCGGGACGCTGCGGGCGAGTGCGGCGGTGTAGGGGTGCAACGGCTGGGCGAGCACCTCGCGCGCGGGCCCCGATTCGGCCACGCGCCCGGCGTAGAGCACGACGATGTCGTCGGCGACGTGGGAGACGACGCGCAGGTCGTGGCTGATGAAGAGCATCGCGACACCGTCCTGTCGCTGCATGTCGGCGAGCAGGTCGAGGATGCGCTTCTGAACGGTCACGTCGAGTGCGGTCGTCGGCTCATCGGCGATCAGCATCCGCGGTTCGCCGGACAGCGCCATGGCGATGACGACGCGCTGGCGCAGGCCGCCCGACAGCTGGTGGGGGTAGGTCTTCGCCCGCTCCTCGGGGCGCGGGATCCCTACTCGCTCGAGCAGTTGGATCACGCTGCGGCCGAGGGCGGAGCCGCGCATCCCGCGGCGGCGCAGCAGTTCGCCGACTTGGCGGCCGACGCGCTGGCTGGGGTTGAGCGCGGCGAGCGGATCCTGGAACACCATGGCGATGCCACGTCCGCGCAGTGCGCGACGCTGCCGCTCCGGGATGCCGAGCACCTCGCGTCCTTCGAAGGCGATGCTGCCGGTGGCCGCCATCGTCTCGGGGAGCAGACCGATCACGGCGCTTCCGAGCATCGACTTGCCGCTGCCGGATTCGCCGATAAGGGCGGTGGTGCTTCCGCTGCGCACGTCGATCGAGACGCCGTCGAGGATACGCACGCCGGCGTCGGTGGTGATGACGAGGTCGCGGACGGTCAGGATGTCGGTGGCGAGAGGGGTGTCGGTGGTCATCGCGAGCCTCCTCGCTGGTAGCGGCTGTTGAGCTGGTCGCCGAGCAGGCCGGTCATCACTACGAGCAGTGCGAGGGCGATGCCGGGGAAGACGGAGATCCACCAGGCTGTCGAGAGGTATGCCTTGCCGGCGGCGATCGTCTGGCCCCACGACACCACGTCGTGTGGCAGCCCGATCCCGAGGAAGCTGAGCCCCGCCTCGCCGAGCACGATCAGGCCGAACTCGAGTGCGACCAGTGCCACCACGGGTGCCACGACGAAGGGCAGCACGTGGCGCGCCATGACCTTCGGCGTGGGAACGCCCATCGTACGCGCGGACGACACCCATTCGCGCTCCCGCAAGGAGAGGGCCGCGCCGCGGGTGAGCCTTGCGAACGAGACCCAGCCTGCGAGCGAGAGCGCCACGACGACGACCACGATGCCGCGCTCGAAGAGCCCGGCGACGACGATCGCGAGCACGATGCTGGGGAACGCGATCAAGATGTCGACGATGCGGCTGAGGATCGTGTCGGCGGCCCCGCCGAGGTATCCGGCGATGAGCCCGACGATCACGCCGACGACCGCGCAGGCGGCGACGGTGAGCGTGCCGATGAGCATGGAGGTGCGGGCTCCGTAGACGAGCTGGCCGAGCATGTCGCGCCCGGTGCCGTCAGTGCCGAGAAGGGCGACCTGGCCGGTCGAGGTGGTGGCGCCGGGTGGCAGCAACCGGTCGATGATGTTGGTGCTGACGGGGTCGAAGTCGATCAGCAGGGGACCGAGCACGGCCGTGAACACGTAGATGCCGATCACCACGACGGGGATCAGCCGGGTGATTCGGCTGAGCGTGCGCGAGGTGGTTGCGGTGGCGCGCTGGGGGCGGATAGCGGGCGCGGTGAGGAGGAGGTCGTCGGTCATGCGGCGCTCCCGATGCGGATGCGGGGGTCGAGCAGGGCGTTCGCCACGTCGGCGACGAGGTTGAGCGCGAGCACGAACAGGGCGATCACGAAGACGGCCGCCTGCACGACCGCGTAGTCGCGGTACGCGACCGAGTCGACGATGAGGGTTCCGAGACCGGGCCACGCGAAGACGTTCTCGACGACGACGGCACCGCCGACGAGCGCGCCGATCTGCAGTCCGATGATCGTCACCACGGGGCCCATCGCGTTGCGGAACGCGTGACCCCGCAGCGATTCCCCCCGGGTGAGCCCCTTTGCGAGTGCCGTCTGCACGTAGGGCTCACGCATGGCCTCGGTGAGTGTGGCGCGACTGATGCGGGCGATAATCGCCGTGAAGGGGAGCGCGAGAGTGACGGCGGGGAGGATGAGGTGCGCCGGGCTGCCCGCGCCCGAGCTGGGGGTGACGCGCAACACGAGCGCGAAGACGAGGATCAGCATGATCCCCACCCAGAACGTCGGCATCCCCTGGAAAAGGATCGAGATGGTCGACACGATGCGGTCGACCGGGCCATCGGGTCGGCGTGCGGCGAACAGGCTGAGGGTAAGTCCGACGACCGTCGCGATGACGGTCGCGGCGAGCGTCAGCTGGAGGGTCTCGGGAAGCCGGTCGAGCACGAGTGCGATCGCGGACCGCCCGTTGCGGAACGAGACGCCGAAGTCGAGTGAGAGGAGTGAGCGGAGGTAGGCGACGTACTGCTCGATGACGCTGCCGCCGAGGCCGAGCCGTTCGCTGAGCGCCGCGACCTGCTCGGGGGTGGCGTCGGGGCCGAGCAGGGTGGTGGCCGGGTCGCCCGGAGCGACGCGGATGAGCACGAACATGAGGGTTGTGACGCCCCACAGCACGAAGACGCCGACGGCGAGCCGGCGGCCGATCATGGAGATCATCGCGCGGCTGATCCTGTGTGGGGTGGCGCGATGGTCGTGCCCGCGACGAGTTCGGCGTCCACGACCTTCTGACGCGGGCCGTCCTCTTCGTCGAGCATCCCGATGAGCAGCTCCACGGCGGTCACGCCCATGAGGTGCCGCGGGAGGGCGAAGCGTGTCCAGTCGCGGGGTGCGCTCGTGAACGGCGGGTCGCCGAGGACGACGACGGAGAGGTCTTCGGGGATGCGGAGGCCGAGCTCGGCCGCGACCGATGCGAGGCGCTCGACGTTGGCGTCGTCGTTGCCGGGTTCGACGAGGACGGCCGTGATGCCGTGGGTCTCGGTCCAGCGCCTCAGCTCCTCGGGGGTGAGCGGGGCGCCGTGCTTGAGTGAGCCGTCGCGGATGCCCGCCTCGTCGAGGCCACGCCAGTAGCCGGCGAGGCGGTCTTCGGTCTGCTCGCCGCCGCCCGGCTCGCCGATGTATCCGAGGCGGCGGTGGCCGATGGCGGTGAGCTCCGCGACGAGCGCCGCAGTCGCCTTCGCGTAGTCGAGTGCGACGTAGGGGACGTCGATGCTGGCGTTCTCGCGGCGGCCGATCAGCACGTACGCGTAGCCGTTGAGGCTCAGCTCGGCGAGCAGCTCGTTGTCGACGTGCCGTCCGACGAGGATGCCGCCGTCGGCGACGAGGAGGCGCCGCGCGGCCGCGTTGGATCCGAAGTCGCCGCGGGCGCTCTGGGCGGCCGCGGTCGGGCTCAGCAGCATGAGGTCGTAGCCGCGGCGCGATGCCTCGCTCTCGACGCCGAGCAGGAAGTCGAAGTAGAAGTCCTGCTGGTCTGCGGGGAAGATGTCCTCGAAGGTGTGGAATCCGAGCAGGAAGCTTCGACCGCCGACGAGTCGCTGGGCCGCGGCGTTGGGCGAGTAGCCGAGCTCTTTCGCGGCGGCGATGACGCGGTCGCGTGTCGCTTCGGGGATGCGGTTGACGGGCTTGCTGGGGTCGCGGAGCACGCTGGAGACGGTCGCCTGTGACACCCCGGCAGCTCGCGCGACGTCGATCTGAGTCGGGCGTCGCTTCTGCGGTGCGGTCGAGACCATCGTTCCTCGTTCCTCGTTGAACCGGATGCTTATACGTAGTAGCGTTGATACGTAGCAGCACTATCGCACCTGACTCGATCCGAGTCAAGCCGACGGCGATGACACCCGCGAAGGAGCCCCGCATGCAGCCCGTGCCGCCGTTCGCCGGCAAGCAGCCGCCCGTCGGCACCGTGCTCTTCGGGCTCGACGTGGGCAGTGGCCCTCTCACGGCGTTCCGTACCGCGCCGCCCTCCGCGCCGCGCGGTCGTCTGCTGCTCGTGCCCGGATACACGAGCTCCAAGGAGGAGTTCTACGCCATGGCGCCGCTGATCGCCGCCATGGGGTGGGAGGTGTGGGGCTACTCGCAGCGGGGCCAGGCCGACTCCGCGGCACCCGAGGGGGTCGAGCAGTACCGGCTCGACCGGTTCGCGGGGGATGCGGTGGCCGTCGCGCGCCGGATCGACGGGCCCGTGCACATCCTCGGTCATTCCTTCGGTGGAGTGGTGGCTGCGCACGCCGCTCTCGCCGCCCCCGACCTCTTCACATCCCTCACCCTCATGAGCGCAGGCATGCGAGCGGTGACCGCGCCCTGGGTGACCGAAGCCATGGTCGCCGCCGCCGCGCGGGGAGGTCTCGCCCGGTGGGAGGAGAAGAACCCGGTGCTCGCGGGCTGCCCCGCAGCCGAACTCCCGCCGGACGACGCATTCCGCCGGGCGCGGATGTCTGCGACGTCCCCCGACCATCTCGTCGGCGCGGCTGGCGCTCTGGCCACCTTCGCCGAGCTGACGGATGCGCTCGCGGCGCTCCGCCTGCCGATGCACCTGCTGCACGGCGAGCAGGACGACGTCTGGCCGGCCGAGGGGCAGCGCGAGGCGGCGCAGCGCATCGGCGCTCACTTCACGGCGCTCGCCGGGGTCGGCCACAGTGTGCCGCGGGAGGCGCCGGGTGCGGCCGCCGCGGCGACGACGGGCTTCCTCGAGGGGGTCCCAGCGGCATGATCATCGACTCGTTCCGGCTCGACGGGCGGGTCGCCCTGGTGACCGGGGCGTCGCGCGGCCTCGGGCGGGCCGCTGCGATCGCGCTCGCCGATGCGGGGGCGGATGTGGTGCTGGTCGGCCGCGGCGAACCCGCCGAGACCGTCGACCGCATCCGCGAACACGGCCGCCGGGTGCGCAGCATCCGGTGCGACCTGGCGGTCGCCGCACCCGAACGTCTGGGGAGCGTCGTCGACGACGCGGTCGCCACCTTCGGCCGTCTCGACATCCTTGTCAACAACGCCGGCATCATCCGCCGCGCACCGGCCGTCGAGCACGCCGCCTCCGACTGGGACGAGGTGCTCGCGGTGAACCTCGATGCCGTGTTCCACCTCTCCCAGGCGGCAGGCCGCCACCTTCTCGCCCAGGGGAGGGGGCGCATCATCAACATCGCGTCGATGCTCTCGTTCCAGGGCGGCGTCGACGTGCCCGGCTACACGGCATCGAAGCACGCCGTCGTCGGACTGACGCGCGCCCTCGCCAGCGAATGGTCGGTCGCCGGCGTCACCGTCAACGCGATCGCCCCCGGCTACATGGCCACCGACAACACCGCGCCCCTGCGTGCTGACGACGCGCGCGCGGCGGCGATCGTGGGGCGCATCCCCACGGGAAGGTGGGGCACGCCGGATGACCTGTGCGGCGCTGTCGTCTTCCTCGCCTCGGATGCGGCGTCGTACGTCTCAGGCGCCGTGATGCCCGTCGACGGCGGCTGGCTCGTGCGCTGACCGCCGACACCAGAAGATAAGGAGTTCATCGTGGAACGACGTCACGCGACCCACCCCGATCAGCTGCCGGGGATGACCACCGAGCGGCTCCGTGCGGCCTTTCTCGTCCCCGGGCTCTTCCAACCGGGCGAGGTCGTCACCGTCTTCACCGACCACGACCGCATCGTGCTCGGCGGCGCGATGCCCGCGGGCACGCCTCTTGTGCTGCCTGCGTTCGACGAGCTCGGCGCCGAGTACTTCCTCGAGCGCCGCGAGCTGGGCATCGTCAATGTGGGCGGCCCGGGGCGGGTGGTCGCGGATGGCGAGGCATACCACCTCCGGGAGGGAGCGTGCCTCTATCTCGGGCGAGGTGTCAGGGACGTGGTGTTCGACGACGGAACCGGTGCAGGCGCGCAGTTCTTCCTCTTCTCTGCTCCGGCCCACACCGCGTATCCGTCGACACTGGTCGAGCCGGACGGCGGGACGGTACGCGAGCTGGGCGATCCCCTCACCTCGAACCGTCGCACCCTGACGCAGTTCATCCATGAGGACGGGATCCGCAGCTGTCAGATCGTGATGGGGACGACCCGGCTGCACCCGGGGTCGATGTGGAACACGATGCCGCCGCACGTGCACGGTCGCCGCACCGAGTGCTACCTCTACTTCGATCTGCCCGACGACGCCCGGGTGATCCATCTGCTCGGCGAGCCCGATGAGACCCGGCATCTCGTGGTTGCCGACCGGCAGGCGATCATCTCGCCGCCTTGGTCGCTTCATTCGGGAGTCGGTACCCAGCCGTACGCGTTCGTGTGGGCGATGGCAGGCGAGAATCAGGCGTTCGACGACATGGACCCGGTGGCCGTGGGCAGCCTGCGGTGAGAACCCCGCTGTCGCGTCGGAGCGAGAACGTCGCGCCGCGCGGCGCTCAGGCGGTCGTGAGCACCCCGGCGACGGAGTCGAGCGATCCCGGCACGAGTGCGTAATAGGCCCAGGTGCCCCGCTTCGAGCGAGTGAGGAAGCCGGCGTCCATGAGGATCTTCAGGTGGTGGGAGACCGTCGGCTGCGACAGCCCGAGCGGCTCCTGCAGGTCGCAGACGCACGCCTCCTGATCGGCGTGGGACGCGACCATCGACAGGATGCGCACCCGGGTGGGATCCCCGAGGGCCTTGAACGCGCGGGCGACCGCTTCGGCATCCGATGCGGTGATCGCCTCCTTCGACAGCGGTCGGCAGCAGGCGGCGGTCGAGACGTCGGTCACGGGGAGCAGTTCGGTGACGGGCACGACCACATCCTCGCATCATCCATCCAAGAATGTCTATATTGACGTTTGTCGATGCATGCGGAACACTGTCCGACATGACGCTCATCGACCTCACCCGTCACCCGTCCGACATCTCGCGACTGTCCCCCCTGCCGGTCGCCATCATCGGCGCAGGACCCATCGGCCTCGCCGCGGCGGCGAACCTGGTCGAGCGCGGCATCGACTTCGTCGTCTACGAGGCCGGCGACACGATCGCCGCCAGCATGCGTCAGTGGGGGCACATCCGGCTGTTCTCGCCATGGAAGCACCTCGTCGACCCGGCCTCTCGGCGCCTGCTCGAGGCGTCGGGATGGGTGCACCCGGATGGCGACGGTCTCCCGAGCGGGGCCGAACTGGTGGAGCGCTACCTCGCCCCGCTCGCCGCCCTCGACTCCATCTCCTCGCGGATCCGCACCGGGGTCGAGGTCGTCGCGGTCGCTCGTGACGGGATGGACCGCACCCGTACGGCGAACCGCATGGCCACCCCGTTCCTCCTCCGCCTGAACGACCACGGCACCGTCACCGAGGTGACCGCCCGCGCGGTGATCGACGCGTCGGGCACCTACCGCTCGCCGAACAGCCTCGCGTCCTCCGGCCTCGAGCCGCTCGGTCTGCCCGATGTCGCCGACCTGGTGAGCCACGCCCTTCCGGACGTGCTCGGCAGCGACCGGATCCGGTTCGCCGGTCGGCACACGACCGTCGTCGGGGCCGGCCACTCGGCTGCCAACACCCTGATCAACCTCGCGACCCTCGCCGAAGCGGAGCCCGGAACCCGGATCACGTGGCTCATCCGCAACGCGTCCGCCGTGCGCGTGGCGACCTCGCCGGACGATGAACTCGAAGCCCGCGCCTCCCTCGGCGCCCGTGTCGACGCGCTCGTCGCATCGGGGGTGATCGAGCTGCAGGACCGGTTCGAGATCGTCCGCCTCGCGCGACGGGGGGACGCGGTCCGCATCGTCGGCTCCCGTGGGGGCGAGCTCGTCGATCACGACACGGATCTGGTCGTCAACGCGACCGGATTCCGCCCGAACCTCGACATGCTCCGCGAGGTGCGGCTGGAACTCGACGACATCGTCGAGGCGCCCCGGCGGCTGGCTCCGCTCATCGACCCCAACGTTCACACGTGCGGCACGGTCGAACCGCATGGTTTCGCCGAACTGCAACAACCCGAGAACGGCTTCTTCCTCGCGGGGATGAAGAGCTACGGCCGGGCTCCGACCTTCCTCCTGGCGACCGGGTACGAACAGGTTCGGTCGATCACCGCCTGGTTGGCGGGCGACGTGAAGGCGGCGACCGACGTCGAACTCGTCCTGCCCTCGACGGGGGTATGTTCGACGTCGGCGGCGCCCGAGAAGCTCTCCTCCGGATGCTGCTCGTGACCGTCCGGCCGATGCGGGCAGATGATTGGCCGCAGGTGGAGCGGATCTACCGCGAAGGTATCGAGTCCGGGAGCGCGACATTCGAACGCGAGCCACCCGACTGGGAAGGGTTCGACACCAGCCGAGTCCGTGACGCACGCCTCGTCGCCGTCGATGGCGATGTCGTGCTCGGATGGGCGGCGGCGTCCCCCGTCTCGCGCCGCCCGGTCTATCGCGGCGTGATCGAGCACTCCGTCTACGTCGCCGCGGCAGCGCAAGGTCGCGGGGTCGGCCGCGAGCTCCTGGCGGATCTCCTCGAGGTTGCGGATGCGGCCGGATACTGGACGGTGCAGTCGAGCATCTTCCCCGAGAACCACGCGAGCCTTGCGCTCCACGAGAGGCTGGGGTTCCGCACCGTCGGACGGCGCGAAGCGATCGCTCTGATGAGCTATGGACCCTACGAGGGCCGGTGGCGCGACACCATCCTCGTCGAATGGCGAAGCGCGAAGCGGGGGACTTAGGCGGCGACCACCCGCGGGGCGAGACCCTCGACCCGGCGGGTCAGCTCGTCGTACGCGGCCGCGAAGGCGCCGGGGGTCGCGGCCCGCACCGGGTCGGGGACCGACCAGTGCAGCGCGTCGACCGCGCCGAGCTCCTCGTGCGCGTTGTCGCAGACGGTGACGAGGTAGTCGCCCGCTTCGTGGACGTCGCTGAGCGGCTGCGGACGCCGATCGCGGAGGTCGAGGCCGTGCTGACGGGCGGTCTCGACGGCGGTCGGATCGATCCGCTGCGCCGGGTGGGTCCCGCCGGATGTCGCGGGAACCCTGCTGGCGCGGTTCCACAGCGCGAGCGCGAGCTGAGATCGGGCGGAGTTCGCGGTGCACACGAAGACGACCCGCTTCGCGCTGATGGTCCGGCCGGGGCCGAGCTCGGAGAGCGCGGCGCCGTCGAGTCGGACGTAGCTCCGACGCCGGTCTGCCTCCGAGCGGCGTCGGCTGACGAGACCGGCGTTCTCGAGCACCTTCAGGTGGTGGGCGAGCAGGTTCGACGGCAGGCGAAGGCGAGCCTGCAGTTCGCTCGGCGACCAGTCGCCCAGCGCGAGCAGGTCGACCATCTCCAGCCGCACCGGCTCCGCCAACGCCGCATGGCGGGCTGCGCGCTGCGCGATCGTCAGCTCATTGTTCATTGACTCAATATTGACTGAGCGATCGGAGGCGGTCAAGATGGTCGACGACATGACGATCACCCATCGAACCGGCGCACCAGCCCTGTGGCGGCGACTCGTGGCTGAGTTCCTCGGCGCGGGGCTCCTCGTCGCGATCGTCATCGGCTCCGGCATCATGGCATCCCGCCTGTCACCTGGCGATGTCGGGCTCCAGCTGCTCGAGAACGGCCTCGCCACCGCGCTGGGGCTGGCTGTCCTGATCGTGATACTCCTGCCCGTGTCGGGTGCCCATCTCAACCCGGTAGTCTCGCTCGTCGACCTCGTCACGCGGCGAGGGCGACAGCCGCTCGGCGCGGTCGCGTACATGGCCGCCCAGAGCGCAGGCGGCATCGGAGGTGCGATCCTCGGAAACGCCATGTTCGGCATCCCGACGTCGATCGCGAGTCGTGATCGAGTCGATCCGGGTGCGCTGCTCGGCGAGGTCGTCGCGACGGCGGGGCTCATCCTCGTGATCCTGGGGCTCGATCGCACCGGTCGTCCGGCTCTGATCGCCGCGTCCGTCGGCGCCTACATCGGTGCTGCGTACTGGTTCACCAGCTCCACCTCGTTCGCCAACCCCGCCGTCACGATCGGCCGGATGTTCTCCGACACCTTCGCCGGGATCGCGCCCGGCTCCGCGCTGTCGTACATCGGCGCCCAGCTGGTCGGCGGCGCGATCGGCCTCGCGATCGCGATCCTGCTCTTCCCTCGCACCACGACAAGAACGGAACCCCGATGACCGACAAGCCCGTCGTCCTCTTCGTCTGCATCCACAACGCCGGCCGCTCCCAGATGGCTGCGGGCTATGCTCGCGCCCTTTCCCATGGCGCCCTCGACGTGCTCTCCGGCGGCTCGGAACCCGGCGATCAGATCAACCCGATCGCCATCCAGGCCATGGCGGAGGAGGGCATCGACATCTCCCTGGCCGTCCCGCAGCTGATGACCAGCGAGCAGGTCCGCGAATCCGACGTCGTCATCACCATGGGCTGCGGCGACGTCTGTCCGATCTTCCCGGGCAAGCGCTACGAGGACTGGGAGCTCGCCGACCCCAAGGGAAGGCCCATCGAGGAGGTGCGGGAGATCCGCGACGATATCCGCGGGCGCGTCGAACGTCTCCTCTCCGAGATCCTCCCCGCCCGCGCCTGAGCTGCGACGCGTCCGGCACGACGGCCGCACGTTACATGCAGACGCATGGAATTTCTGCACGAGGTTAGTTGTTCCTACAAGTAAACGCATCTCGCGCGGATGAGCCAGAGATCCAGGAGGAACAATGGACACCCAGACGTATCCGGTGTTGGACGGCAAGGTCGCGATCGTGACCGGCGCCGCCATGGGCATGGGCGAGGCCACCGCCAAGCTGTTCGCCGAGGCAGGCGCCAAGGTCGTGGTCGCCGACTTCAACGACGAGCTCGGCGAGAAGGTCGCCGGCGAGATCCGCGATGCGGGTCACGAGGCATCCTTCGTGCACGTCGACGTCTCGAACGAGGAGCAGGTCGAGGCGATGGTGAAGTTCGCCGTCGACACCTACGGTCGCCTCGACGTCGCCGTCAACAACGCGGCGCGCGCCCCCGACCAGGGCCCAGTGCACGAGTTCGACCCCAACGTGTGGGACGCCATCATGGCCGTCGACGTGAAGGGTGTCGCGCTCGGACTCAAGCACGAGATCCGTCAGATGCGCGCCCAGGGCGACGGCGGCTCCATCATCAACATCTCCTCGGTGTCGGGCTTCCGTCCGCAGCCCGACAACCCCGCCTACGTCTCGGCGAAGCACGCCGTGGTGGGCCTCACCAAGGCGGCGGCTCTCGAGAACGGCGCGGTCGGCATCCGCATCAACTCGGTCGCCCCTGGCGCGATCGACACCCCCATGCTGCGGGATGCGATCGAGCGTTTCGGCTTCGACGCCGACGACTACGCCAGGCAGCTCTCGACGCTCGGCCGCTTCGGCCAGGCGCGGGAGATCGCCCAGGGAACGCTGTGGCTCGCCTCGGATCAGTCGTCGTTCGTGCACGGCACCGTGCTGCAGATCGACGGCGGTTACATCAACAGCTGACGCCCGTCATGGATCGAGCCCCGCACCCGGCGATGCCGGGATGACGGGGCTCGATCGCGTTCGACAGGGGCGTCAGCTGTAGTTCTTCCAGACCGTCGCGATCACGATGTTCGCCACGGTGAGGCCGCCGAGCACGGGGAGCACCCATCCGGCGAGCGCCTCGCGCTTGCGGTTGACGAGCGCCACCACGAGGATCACCACGAGGATGGCGAGCTTCACGGCGATCTTGACGTTATTGACCTCGTGGCCCAGCGGGTACTGGAGGCCCACCAGGATGACTCCCGTGACGAGCATCGTCCACGCGCCGTGCAGGATCGCGGGCAGCACGCGGGCCTTGCCGAGCTTGATCGCGGAGATCTGCACCAGCACGCCGCCGAGCAGGCTGGCGACGCCGATGATGTGCAGAGCGAGGACGACGTTCTTGAGGATCTCCATGTCGCCGATCTTACCGACTGGCTGTCGATAAGTGGAACGCCGCGTCGATCACCGGTGCCCGAAGGGACCGAGACGGATCACAGTTCCGGGCTGATGCCGCGGTCGAGCAACGCCGTGATCGAGGCGACCGTGGCATCCACCGTCGCGCCGTGCGCCACGAGCTGCATGCCGGCGCTGATCACTCCGCGCACGAGTGTGGGGAGCGCCGAATCCTCCCGAACCCCGAGTTCCAGAAGCACGTTCTGGAGCGGTGTCGTGAGCGTGTGGTGCATCTCCATGACGGCGTCGAAGCTCTTCGGCGAGAGCTCGGCCTGCTGCAGCTCGGTCGCGAGGTCGTGCTTGCCGTCGGCGGTCATGCGGATGGTGGCCTCGACGTATGCGTGCAGCCGTGCGCGCCCCGGTGGCACGGCGGCCATCGCGGCGTCGAGCTCCGCGGTCCACTGCTCGAACGCCTGGATCGCGATCGCCGCGAGCAGATCGTCCCTCGAGGGGAAGTAGTCGTAGAAGCTCGAGCGCGCGAGGCCGGCGCGTTCGCCGACCGACCGCGGCGTCACGGCCGTAACGCCCTGCTCCGAGATGAGGGCGCTCGCGGCCGCCATGAGCGCGGCCCGCTGAGCGGCGCGATGCTCGGCGATCGTCGGGGCGCTGATCTTCGGCATCGACCCATTATCGCCGCCGTCGTCGACCGACGTCGGGGCGGGGCGGAGACCGAGCCTGCGGACGAGGGCGCCGGGCGCCTCCCTGTCAAGCCCCTCGTCGCGCCGGGCAGCCTCGGGCATCCTGCCCCCAGGGGGTGATGAGGATGAGGGATGCGGTGCTCGAGGGCGCCGACGTCGCGGGCCGGGAAGTCGAGGACTGGAGCGATGTCGAGCTGCCGATCGACCTGTCGCTCGCTATCGACGGCGACGGGTGAACGGTGAAGCGGATGCCGGGGCGCGCGAGGAGCGCGACCCCGGCATCGTCGTTCACGGCGTCAGCACGACCTTGACGCAGCCGTCCTCCTTGTCGCGGAAGGTCGTGTACAGCTCCGGTGCCTCCTCGAGCGGAACGCGATGGGTCACGAGATCCTCGGTGCCGAGCGGGTCGGCGGGGTCCTCCACGAGCGGCAGCAGGGTGTCGATCCAGTGCTGCACATTGCACTGCCCCATGCGGAAGGCGAGCTGCTTGTCGAACATCGTCATGAGCGGCATCGGGTCGGCGACGCCCGCGTAGACACCGCTGAGCGACACGGTGCCACCGCGACGCACGAGATCGATGGCATCCATCATGGCGGCCATCCGGTCGACGCCCACCGTGGTGGCGAGCTTCTTCGCGATCGGCTTCGGCATGGCGCCCGCCGAGGCCTGGGCGAACGCCGCCACCGGATTACCGTGGGCCTCCAGCCCGACCGCGTCGATCACGGAGTCGGGGCCGCGCCCGTGGGTGCGCTGCCGGATCGCGGCGAGCGTCTGCTCGCCCGGCTCGAACGTCTCCACCCCGTATCGCTCGGCGAGTGCGCGCCGCTCGGGCACGAGGTCGACGCCGAAGACCTCGTATCCGAGATGTGTCGCGATGCGGGTGGCGAACTGGCCCACCGGTCCGAGTCCGAGCACCGCGACCGAGCCGCCATCCGGCACGTTCGCGTACTGCACCCCCTGCCACGCGGTGGGCAGGATGTCGCTCAGGAACAGGTAGCGGTCGTCCGGCAGCTCCCGTCCGACGACGATCGCGTTGCTGTCGGCGCGCACCACCCGCAGCCGCTCCGCCTGCCCACCGGGGATGCGCCCGTACAGCTCGGTGTAGCCGTAGAGGGTCGCGCCGGTTCCGTGTTCGCGACGCTGCGTCGTCTCGCACTGCGAGTGCAGCCCGCGCTGGCACATGAAGCACTCCCCGCAGGCGATCACGAACGGCACCACGACCCGGTCGCCCACGGTGAGGCGCTGCACCGCAGAACCCACCTGCTCGACGACTCCCATCGTCTCGTGACCGAGCACGTCACCGCGGTGCAGGAACGGGGCGAGCACGTCGAGCAGGTGCAGATCCGATCCGCAGATCGCGGCGGAGGTCACCCGGATGACGGCATCCGTGGGCTCGAGGATCTCCGGCTCCGGAACCTCCTCGACCGCGACCCGGCCCGTGCGCTGCCAGGTGACGGCCCTCATGAGCCGCCCCCCGCATCCGCGTCGTCGTCCGTCTCGGCGTTCTGCGGGATGCCGCGTGCCGCCTCTCCGGCGTCATCGCCCGGCTCGAGACCGTCCATCGAGTCGTCGAGCTGGCCTCGCATGCCCTGCGGGTCGTCGTCATCGGGGCCGGCGGTGCCGCCGTCGCCGGGGGCGGGGTTCTCGTCGGACCACTCCTCGTCGGTGATGACCTCGGGCTCGTCGGAATCCGGTGTGCGGTTCTCGTCCATGTCGATTCTCCTTCTCTCAGGCCCCGGTCTCGGAGTGGGGCACGTGAACGGGCTTCGATTCGCTCGAGCCGCGTTGGCGCAGGTACACCGCGGCGCCGGCGAGCAACGCGACGACCATGAACTCGCTCTGCCAGTTCTGGAACGACTCGAACCAGAACTGCGAGGTGCCGAGGTACTCGAGCGGGCTCACGCCGGCCAGACCGTGGCGCAGCTGCTCTTCGCTGTATGAAGCAGCCCCCGAGACGACGTGCGTCGCGAAGGCGGCGATGAACAGCGCGACGAAGAGGATGAGCATCGAGTTCTCGTAGAGCACGAGCGCCCATCGACCGTGGCGCACCGGCCATGGCGCGTTCGGGTCGTCGCGGTGCGCGCGGGGATCCTCGTCCTGGGGTGCGGGCTCGCCGATCGGCTTCGACTCCGACGACCCCTTCTGGAACAGGAAGATGGTGAAGGCGACATACGAGGCCATCTGCAGGAACTCGCTCTCCCAGTTCTCCGAGATCGCCTCCCAGTAGTCCCCGGATGTCAGATAGGCCCCGAGGGATTGCGCGGCGGCGCCGTGATCCAGGGCGTCGTCGTTCGATACCTGCCAGCCCGCGAAGGTCATCCCGGTGAGGAAGATCACGAAGAGCAGCAGGTTGACGGTCACGAGCCCGTGATTGCGCAGCCAGTTCATGACCCACCCTCCTCGCGGGCGGCGGCGCTGCCACCGTCCACAGCTCGACTCTCGCCGCACCGACGCCGGATCTCGACCCCCTTGACGGGATCCACCGGGCGTGGCTATCCGTCCGCCGGGTGTGGCTCACCTGACTGTGCGTATAACGTTCTCTTTGGGGGACAGGTACGGGGGAGCGATGCGGTCGTCGGGGGACGCCCGGTGGGTGGAGAATCCGCAACTGGTGCGACGGCTGGATGCCGCGGCGACCGCGGGGCGGTTGATCGTCTTCGACGCGGCGCCCGGATTCGGGTCGCGCACTGCGATCCGGGCCTGGCTGGCTCACCACGCCGACTGGCAGGTGGCCTGGGATGACGCCCGGATGCCGCCCGACGGCCCCGACGAGGTGGTGCGGCGCGGTCTCCGGGTTCTCGACCACCTCGCCGAGGCGCCGGATCCGTCCGGACGCACCGTGCTCGTCATCGAGCACTCACCGCGTCTCGTGGACCACATCGACCTGCTCGACCTCGCGGGGTTGAGCGAGCGCCGCCCCGACGTGACGGTGGTCGTCTGCACGGGCGGCCGCCTCGCGCATCGACCTCCTCAGCGCGACGACGTCGAGGTCGTGACCGACGACGACCTCGCCTGGGATCTCGAGCGCGCGACGATCGCGCTCGCGCGGCGGGGTTTGAACATGAACGAGGAGCAGCTCGCCCGCCTTCTCGTGCTCTGCAACGGCTCTCCGGGGCGCATCGTGGCGTGCGCGCAGCTGCGCACCGAGTACCCGGGCGCGTCAGCCGACCGCATGTACGCCCGCTGGCTGCACGAGCGATTGACGCGACACGGCGCGGATCGGCTGCTGCTGACGCTCGACGCCCTGGGGGAGGTGCCGCTCGAGCTCGTGCCGTCGCTGCTCGCGCTCGCCGGAAGCGGCGAGGAGGCGCTCGCCGAACTCGTCGCGGAGCACCTCGTGGCCCCTCGGGAATCGCCGTTCGCCGACGCTCCCGTGCTCGCCGTCGTGGCCCCTCGCTCGGGCATCACGATTCTGCGCTCGCTTGTGCCGACGCGCGGAGCCGGGGTGACGGCGGCGGATGTCGCCCGAGCGATGGCGCCGCAGGTCGCGCCGGACTCGCTGCACGCCCTGTACTGGGCAGCCCTCGGCGGCGACGCCGCAGCGACGTGCCGCTTCGTCGAGTTCGTGCTCGCGCATCCCGACCCCCGCATCGTGGAGTTCTCTGTCGACACGCGTTCGCTCGTCGCGGGTCGCGTCGTGAACCCCGAGCTGATCGCGGCGTGCGTGCTGCTCGAGTGCGGTCGAGGCGGTGATCCACGGGATGTGCCCGACGCCGACAACCTGCTGCGGCTGTCCCTCGACGAACTCGACGCCCGATGCACGGGAGTGCCGGGCGCCGTGTCCGCTGCCCGGGCGGTGCTTCTCGTGGCTGTCGGTCGTGCCGCCGAGGCCGTGCAAGAGGCGGAGTCGACGCTCGAGCTGCTGGAACGCACCCCGTGGGGCGATCGTGCGGGCTCGACGCGCGTGCGCGACATCGTGCACGTGACGCTGCTCGCCGCGTTCGCCGAACTCCTCGACTTCCAGGAGGCGGAGCGCCATGCTCGGGCCGTCGTCTCGACTCCGGGCACGTACACGTGGTCGGGCACGCTCGAGGCGGCCGCCGGGATCGCGCTCTACGTGGCGACGCTGCGGGGCGACGCGCGCATGGCGGAGGAGGTCGAGCCGCTCACGCGGGTGCGGGAGGTCGACGGCACCCGCCCCGCCCGGACCGTGCTGCTCGCACGGTATGTCGACGCGATGAACGCGCGCGATGTGCCGCGCATGACCGAGCTCGCGGATGCCCTGCGCGGAGGGGAGGTGAACGCGTCGGCGTGGAGCATGCTGTGCTCGTTCGCCGTCAAGGACGCCGCCTTCCGGGAACGCACGCCCGATTCGCTCGCGGAGTCCATGCGCGACCGCCACGACCTCGCACCTCTCCCGCGTGCTGTCGCCCTCGACCTGCGCGCGCGACAGCTCATCGAGATGGGGCGGCCCGGCCTCGCCCTGCGGTTGCTCGACGGCATCGACTCCGACCCGCGTCACGTCTTCTGCTTCCCTGCTCTGCGTGCCCGCGCGTTGCTCGCCCTGGGCTTTCCCCAGGCGGCCCTGCGGGAGCTGGAGGGATGCGGAACCGTCGAGGGGCATTCGCTGCGCGCCGGATGGCGACTGCGGATCGCCCGCATCGTCGGGCTCGCCAGGTCGGGGATGCCGAGCGTGGCCCGGGCGGCGTTCGAGACGCTCGTCGAGGACGTGCCGGCGCGGTGGTGGGGCGGAGTGATCAACTGGGCGCGCTTCCCGGAGCTGGCCGAACTGGCCGAGCGCGCAGGCGTCGTGGGCCCTGAGAGCTCCGCCGGCGACGACGTCTTCAGCGAGCAGCTCACGCCGCGGGAACTCGAGCTGCTCGAGCTGCTGCGCGAGCCGACCCCGCTCCAGCAGATCGCCACGGAGCAGTACGTGTCGCTCAACACCCTGAAGACCCACCTCCGCAACCTCTACCGCAAGCTCGGGGTCGGATCACGCGCGGAGGCGGCCGACCGCGCGATGCGCGCCGGGCTCTTCGAGGTGATGCGCGCCATCAGCCGCTGAACGGCCGGTCTACCCGCAGGCGAGGGCCGGAGGGTTGAGGCTCCGGGTGAAGTTCCCGCTGAGGAAGTGACCCGGAGCGGGCCGGAATCCTAGGCTCGCCCACAGGTCGGCCACCCCTCAACGACATGGCCCCCACCTGCTTCGTGGGTGGCCGACCTGCATCACCACCCGAATCTGACGCGAGGTACCCGAACCATGACGTCCACCCGCTTCCTCTCGACCCCGCGACGCGTCGCCGTGGTCGCCGTCGGCGCCGCCGCGCTGCTCATCGCGCCGGTCGCCCCGGCATCGGCGGCGCCCGCACCGGCGGATGTCGAGGTGCACGCCTCGGATGTGGCCACGGCACGCCCGATCGCGACCGCGGGCTGGTGGAGCGATCTGACGAACGCATCGGTGGGCGTCGACAAGCTCGGGCCGAACGGGGATGCGGCCCTCGCGCTCGACCTCGTCGACACCTCCTCGCGCGCCTACGTCTATCGCAGCTTCGCATCCGATGAGCGACCCACAGACATCGCGGCGCTCCGCGCGGGCGCGAGCTACACCTACTCGGGCCCGAACGTGAACTTCCAGTTCGAGCTCGTCTTCCGCCCCACGGATCCGAGCTACGGCCCGAACCCCACGACCCCGGGATCGCCCGGCAACGACTACTGCGACTCCGCCAACGCCTGGGGCTTCACCGATGTGCCGGCGACATGGTGCTACACGGTCATCAAGTGGGAGCCGCTCGCCTCGAGCAGCGGCTGGACGACGGTCGACCTCACCGCCGATACCGCCGTGGACAGCTCCACGGGCACCGGCGGGTGGCGCTCGCAGAAGCGCATCGGCACGTGGCCGAAGGTCGGGTCGTTCTCGGGAAGCGGCACGTTCAGCCAGTACTTCTCGCAGATCGCCGAGTACGAGGTGACCGCGATCGTCGTCGGAGCGGGATCCGGCACGCCGGGCCCCGTCGTGGGGCGCGTCAAGAACATCACGGTCGGCGGCGCCTCGTACCGCTTCGCGCCCGAGCCGGCGGCCCCGGCGGCGCCTCCCGCGGCGGACAGCGCGGCGCTCGCGACGTTCATCGACGACGAGGGCATCGACGTCGACGCGGACACGGCGCTGTTCCAGACGGAATCGAGCAGCACGGGCGACCTCTCGGGTGTCGACCCGATGCAGCCTTTCGGCGGCGACCTGCCGTGGACGGACCCCACCGACGCCTATGTGGACGTCTACTCCTACTCGACGGCGACCTTCATCGGCACCTTCGCCGTCGTGGGCGGTTCCGTGCAACTGCGGGGCGTCGACCTCAGCCACCTCGACGACGGCACGCACCACCTGTTCTTCCGCGGCCAGACGAGCGGCGCCGTCGCCGTCGTGCAGTTCACGGTGCTGGCCGGCGGAAGCCAACTCGCCGCAACGGGGATCTCGGCCGGCGCGATTCTCGTCGGCGCCCTGTCGCTCGGCGCACTGCTCGCCGGTGTTGCGGCGCTGCTCATCGCGCGTCGACGACGGGCACGCTGGCTGCAGGAGATCTGAGGCGGTCGTCGAGCCGTCGGCCTCGGCTCAGTCGCCGTTCGGGCGCGCGGCGGGGTCGAGCGCCGACGGTTCGCGGCGGTAGCCGCGGCGCAGCTGCACCCGATGCTGCTCGATGCGCTCGATGTCCTCCCACAGCACGAGGAACGAGCCGCGGTGCAGGGCGCGCAGCAGCCGGTCGAGCAACACGGGGCGAGAGGCCGCAGTGCGCTCGTAGCCGAGGTACGACGCAACCGCCCCACGACTCACGATGAGCCCGACGAGCCGCGCCTGCGAGGGCGTGGTGTTGCCCTCGAGGCGGAAGCGCGCGTCGATCACGCGGCCGACGGAGGTGCCGTCGGCCTCCCGCACCTCGGTGCCGAGCAGGTCACTCAGGATCATGCCGACCCCCCGGGATGCGGCCGATGATGCGGTCGCGCACCCAGCGTTCCGCCCAACGCACGTCGAAGTCGTCGGCATCCGCCTCGAGGGCGAGGGCCACATCGATCTCGGCGATGGTCGACCACGGGATGCGGTGCCAGCGGTTGTCGGGCGTGCGGCCGCCGAAGAGACGCGTGCCGAGCACGGCGCCGGCGAGCAGGTTCTCGATCACGGGGGCCTCGACGCCCGCGAGGTCGGTGCCGAGCGGCACCTCCGAGAGTTCGAGGTCGTCGACCGCCGTGACGGGTGTCCCCGTGCGGTCGAGCACCTGGCGGTCGAGGAGGTGCAGCTGGGCGTCGAGCACGCGACCCGCGCGCACGGTGGGCGATTTCATCAGGCACCAGCTCCCGAGATGATCATGAGCGGGATCGCCGCGAGTGCCGCGACGACGATGATGACGAGGTACACGAGCGCGATGCCGTTGACCGCGGGGGTGTTGACGTTCGCTCCCATGTAATCCGGATCGTTCGAGATGATGAGGATCGGGATGTAGGTGAGCGGCAGGGCGATCGCCGAGAACACCACGGAGTACTCGGTGACCGCGACGGGGTCGACGCCCGTGAGCAGCACCGCCACCGCGATGATGAGACCGACGATCATCACGAGGTGGAAGCGGGCGGCCTTCGCCGGACGGCGGAACTTGCCCCACGACCACCCGAAGTACTGGGCGATCGTGTAGCCGCTCGAGAGGGTCGTCTCGAGAGCCGCCCCGAAGAACGCGGCGAGCATCCCGACCACGAGGAAGCAGAACGCGACGGTTCCGCCGGCCTGCACGACAGGCAGCACCACCTGCGAGAGCGAGGTCACCTCGATCGCCTGAGGCAGCAGCACGATCGTCGCGGATGCCGCGATCGCGAGCGAGAGCAGCCCGCCGAGCGGGAAGCCGACGAGCACGTTGACGCGCGCCTGCCCGAGATCCCGCGGGCCCCAGCCTTCTTCGATCGCGCCCGAGGAGAAGAAGAACACCTCGTAGGGCGTCATCGCAGCCCCGAACAGCGCGACCGCGTAATACCAGTAGCTCGCGGGGTTCTCGCCGGCCGGCACGGTGGGCAGCAGCGCCTGGTGCGCGAGGGATCCCCAGTCGGGCCCGAGCATGACGACCGCCACGGCGAAGACGATGAGACTCAGCCCGAGTAGCCCCGTCGCGTTCTCGAGCTGGGAGAACTTGGTGCGCCACACGACGATCCACACGGCGAAGGCCGCGAGCGGCATCCACAGCAGCGGTCCGATGCCGGTGACGAGTTGCAGAGCCAGCGCGATGCCGCCGATCTCGGCGGTCATGGTCATGAGGTTGATGAAGAAGCTCGCGCCGAGGTTCGCGAGGCCCGCGCGGGGGCCGAGGCGCTCGCGGATGATCTCGAAGGTCGCCCGACCGCTCACCGCCGCGACGCGCCCCGACATGTTGGCGAAGAGGCAGATGCCCACGACGCCCACGATGACCACCCAGGCGAGCGACATGCCGAACCGCGAGCCGACGACCGCGTTGGTCACGAGGTCGCCGATGTCGACGAAGCCGCCGATCGCCGTGAGCACACCCAGGGCGACCGCGAACAGACGCTTCATCCGGCGGCTCCCTCGAGCGCTGTGGCGGCATCCTCGAGCTGCGCGATCCAGTGCTCGAGATCGTCGTCGTGCGCAAGCGCGACCCGGGCGCCTGCGACCGTGTCGAGCGCGCGCTGCAGAGCATCGGCGACCCGATCGCGTGACTGCTGCTGCCGGGCGTCACCGGGCACGAGCTCGATGAGCGAGCGATGGGCGTCGCCGAGCTCGGTGAGCGCGTCGGCGAGAGCCGTGTCGGATGCCGGCCGCCACTCGCGCCCGTCGGCGGCGAGCTCGAGGGCGAGGGCGCTGGAACGCACCGCGGAGACGCCGGATGCCGAGGCATCCGTCAGCTGCTCGCCCTGCGGGGCGCACGCGCACAACAGGAAGCTGAGCAGCGCGGCGAGCACGAGCCCCATGAGCCTCATGTCTCGACCCTGGCCCTGACGCGAGGGCATCTCGACCCCCTTGACGGCCGTGGGGGCGCGTGGCATGCGCGAGGCGGCGCCGCGTCAGCCCTCGAGCGCCGTGAGCCGCCCGGATGCCGCACCCGCGCGCAGCAGCGCGCTCCGGATCGCGGATGCGGCACGGGCGTATGGCCGGATGTCATCCGTGAGGAGGGAGCGCAGGTTGGCGGCCTCGGCGAGCGCGACGAGTTCGAAGCCGAGCTGCTCGATGTCGGTGGCGGGGTCGAGTTCGCCGCCCTGCAAGGCGAGGCGCAGCTGGTGGTCGACGTAGTCGTACCACTGGCGCATCCAGGTGCGCACAGCATCCGCGGCGGGGCCGGGCTTGGAGTCGAGGTCGGCGGAGACCGCGGCGAAGAAGCAGCCTCCGGCGAAGACGCGGTCGCGCGAGTAGGCGAGCATCGCGGCGAGCAGTGCTGCGACGCGAGCCGCGCCGTGCGGCTCCCGGCGCGCGCGTTCGACGACGTGGGTGCGGAACACTTCCGCCGCGGCGTCGATCGTCGCGAGCTGCAGGCGTTGCTTGTCGCCGAAGAGCGTCGCGATGCTCGACTTGCTGCGCTGCGTCGCGCTCGCGAGCGCGCCGATGCTGAGGCCGTCGAGCCGCTCGACCGAGGCGAGCTGGGTGGCGGTGGCGAGCACCGCACGACGTGACGCGTCGCCGCGGGCTCGGCGGCCGTCGATCGCGGTCATGGGAGCAGTTTACGAACGATCGTTCGGTACGTATAGTTCGAGTCGCTTATACGAACGATCGTTCGCAAAGGAGTCCCATGTCCCGCCTCTCCCTCGCTGCCCGTGCTCTCCATGCCGCGGAGCTGGATCCGCGCCTCGCGGGCTCCCTCGCCCTCCGGCTGTTCTTCGAGACGCGCCCGCGCATGCCGCTCGCCCGCGACGCCGTCGGGATCATGCGCGACGCGCGACACGAGCGCATCCGCGTCGACGGCCGCCGCGTCACGTCGCCCACTGGGGCGCCGACGGACCGCTGCTCGTGCTCGTGCACGGATGGCGGGGGCGCGCGTCGCAGTTCGCGCCCCTCGTGCCGGCGCTGCGGGCCGACGGCTATCGCGTCATCGCACCCGATGTGCCCGCCCACGGCTCCTCGCAGGGTGGACCCGTCGATGTGCGCGACTGGCTCGCCGTGCTCGCCGAGCTGCAGGCGCGTCATGGCCGCTTCCGGGCGATCATCGGGCACTCCTTCGGCGGATTCGCGGCGCTCACCGCCGCCCGCCTCGGCATCGCGACCGACGCGCTCGTCTCGATCGCGGGTGCGGGGCGACCGGCGGTCTTCCTCGACGAGTTCGCACGCATGACCGGGATCGGCGCCGCCACCCGTGCCGAGCTCGAGCGCCGCTTCCTCGCGCGGCTCGGCGAGACCTCCGAGGCGTTCGAGCTGCGCTACGACGGCGTCGCGCACCCGCTGCCACCCGCGGTTCCCCTGCTGCTCGTGCACGGGGCCCGCGATCGCCAGGTGCCGGTCGCGGCGTCACGCGAACTCGCCGAGGCGACCGCCGGCGCCCGGCTCGAGGTGATCGCCGACGCCGGTCATACCCGCGTGATCAGCCACCTCGCGACCGTCGACGCCGTGCTCGCGCACCTCGCAATCGCCCCCGTCGAGGCGGCACGCACCCGCTGACCGGCGCCGCTCAGCGCGAGCCGCCGCGGCCGCTCGAGGCGATGCGCGCGGTGAGCTGGTGGGCGTGGGAGAGCAGGATGCGACCGAGCTTCTCGACGCGTTCGGGCGTGAAGCGGAACTGCACGCCGGTGAGGCTGAGCGCCCACTGCGGGTGGCCGGCGCGGGTGAACACGGCGGCGCCGAGGCCGTAGCTGCCCTCCACGATGAGGCCCGGGTTGAGCGAGTACCCGTGCGTCTGGGTATCGGCGAGCCGCGCGCGCAGCCGCTTCTCTCCATGCGGTGCCCCCCACCGCTCGGGCAGCTCCGGATGCCGCGCGAAGTACGCGTCGACCTCCGCCGGGGGCAGGAACGCGAGGATCGCGAGCCCGGCCGATGCGACGCCGAGGGGAAAGCGCACCCCCTCCGAGAGCACGAACGACCGGATGGGGAAGCTGCCGTCCTCGCGCACGAGGCACACCGTCTCGTCACCCTGGCGCACCGAGAAGAAGGCGCTCTCCTCGGTGACCCCGGCGAGCGAGCGCACGACATCGCGCGCGAGGTCGGCGACGTCGTAGCGGGCGGCCGCCGCGGTGCCCATGAGATAGAGTTCGGGCCCCGGCACCCAGAGGCCGGTCTCCTCGTCGCGGTCGACGAGGCCCTCGCGGTGGAGCGCGGCGAGCAGGCGATGGGTCGTGGGACGGGTCAGCTCGGCGCGCTCGGCGAGCTCCGAGACGCGGATGCCGTCGCCGGTGCGCGCGACGAGCTTGAGCAGCAGGGCGGCGCGGGCGACCGCCTGGGTGCCCCCGCTGCTCGGCGATGTGGACATCGCCGCCGTCGAAACGTCCACGATGTGGACGCTACGCGCATCCGATTCCACATGGCAAGCCGCGGTTTCGCGGGGGCGAGGCGCGCCCCCAGGCTGGGGACGCATCCGATGGCGGAACCCGATGGAGGATCGACGATGATCGACAAGCGGATCGCGAGCGCGGCGGAGGCCGTCGCCGACATCCCCGACGGAGCCTCGCTCGCCGTCGGCGGCTTCGGACTCTCCGGAAATCCGATCGCGCTCATCGAGGCGCTGCTCGCCCAGGGCACGCGGGAGCTCTCGATCGTGTCGAACAACTGCGGTGTGGACGACTGGGGTCTCGGGATCCTGCTGCAGGCGCAGCGCATCCGCAAGATGACCTCGTCGTATGTGGGGGAGAACAAGGAGTTCGAGCGGCAGTTCCTCTCGGGTGAGCTCGAGCTCGAGCTCACCCCGCAGGGCACCCTCGCCGAGAAGCTGCGCGCCGGGGGCTCCGGGATCGCCGCCTTCTATACCCAGACCGGCGTCGGAACGCAGGTGGCAGGCGGCGGACTGCCCCGCCGCTACGACGGGAACGGCGGTATCGCGGTCGCGTCTCCGGTCAAGGACGTGCGCGTCTTCGAGGTCGACGGCGCCCCGCGCGAGTTCGTGCTCGAAGAGGCCATCACGACCGACTTCGCCCTCGTGCACGCGGCGCTCGGCGACCGCCACGGCAACCTCGTCTTCACCAAGGCTGCCCGCAGCTTCAACCCGCTCGCCGCGATGGCGGGCCGCATCTGCATCGCCCAGGTCGAGCGGCTCGTCGAACCCGGCGAGCTCGACCCCGACGGCATCCACCTGCCCGGCGTCTTCGTGCACCGGGTGGTCGAGGTGGGCACCGACATCGAGAAGCGCATCGAGCGACGCACGGTCGCCGCGGCGGAAGGGAAGTAGACCCATGGCTCTCACCCGCGACGAGATGGCCGCCCGTGCGGCCCGCGAGCTGACCGACGGCTCCTACGTGAACCTGGGCATCGGGCTGCCCACCCTCGTGCCGAACCACGTGCCGGACGGGGTGACGGTCGTGCTGCAGTCCGAGAACGGCATCCTCGGCGTGGGACCCTACCCGCGTGACGCCGAGGTCGATCCCGACCTCATCAACGCCGGCAAGGAGACCGTGACGGTGCTGCCGGGCGCGGCGTTCTTCGACTCCGCGACGAGCTTCGGCATGATCCGCGGCGGCAAGATCGACGCCGCGATCCTCGGGGCCATGCAGGTCTCGGCGGGGGGCGATCTGGCCAACTGGATGATCCCCGGCAAGATGGTGAAGGGCCCGGGCGGCGCGATGGATCTCGTGCACGGGGCCGCACGCGTGATCGTGCTCATGGAGCACGTCGCGAAAGACGGCTCGGCGAAGATCGTGAACGAGTGCTCGCTGCCGCTCACCGGCCGCGGGGTCGTCGATCGCATCATCACCGACCTCGCGGTCATCGACGTCACGCCCGAGGGCCTCGTGCTCGTCGAGACGGCGCCGGGCGTGACCGTCGACGAGGTCGTCGCGGCCACCGAGCCGCCGCTCGCCGTGGCCCCGCAGCTCGCGGAGGTCGTGCGATGAACCCCGCCGACATCGTCATCGTCGCGGCCGCCCGCACCCCGCAGGGGCGCCTGAACGGCGCCCTCGGCTCGCTCACCGCCGTGCAGCTGGGCTCTGCCGCCATTCGGGGGGCGCTCGAGCGGGGCAGCATGCCCGCATCCGCGGTCGACGCCGTGCTCGTGGGGCAGGTGCTCGCCGCGGGAGCCGGCCAGAACCCCGCACGGCAGGCTGCGCTCGGTGCCGGCCTCGGCTGGGATGTGCATGCGGGATCCATCAACAAGGTGTGCCTCTCGGGGCTCACCGCGGTGATCGACGGCGCCCGGATGCTGCGTGCCGGCGACGCGAGCGTCGTCGTGGCGGCGGGCATGGAGTCGATGACGCGCGCCCCGCACCTGCTCATGGGCTCGCGCGAGGGCTGGTCGTACGGCAGTGTCGAGGTGCTCGACCACATGGCCTACGACGGTCTGACCGACCCGTACGACCACGAGAGCATGGGCGCATCGACCGAGCGCCACAACGCGCGCTACGAGGTCACGCGCGAGACCCAGGATGCGGTCGCCGCGCGCTCGCACCAGCGCGCCGCAGCCGCCCAGGCATCCGGCGTCTTCGAGGTCGAGCTCGTGCCGATCGAGGTGCCGCAACGCAAGGGCGACCCGCTCCTCGTGACCGCGGATGAGGGCGTACGGCCCGACACGACGCCCGAGACGCTCGCGCGCTTGCGTCCCGCCTTCGTCGAGGGCGGCACGATCACGGCGGGCAACTCCTCCCAGATCTCCGACGGGGCCTCCGCCGTGGTGCTCACGACCCGCGAGCGGGCGGGCGTCGAAGGCTGGGAGGTGCTCGCGACCGTCGGCGCGGTCGGCCAGGTGGCGGGCCCCGACAACTCGCTGCACGCGCAGCCGGCCCGGGCGATCGAGCAGGCGTGCGCGCGGCAGGGCATCACGCCGGCCGACCTCGACGTCGTCGAGATCAACGAGGCGTTCGGTGCCGTCGTCGTGCGGTCGCAAGCCGAGCTCGGTCTCGCGGACGAGGTCGTCAACATCCACGGCGGCGGCATCGCTCTCGGCCACCCGGTCGGGGCCTCCGGCAATCGGCTCGTCGCGCACATGGCGCACGAACTCGCCCGGCGTGGCGGCGGCACCGCGGCGGTCGCCCTGTGCGGCGGCGGGGGCCAGGGCGAGGCGCTCATCCTGACGCGCTGAGGGGTCGCAGGCGGTACCCCGCCGACCCGGATGCTAACCGCGCGAGCACGTGCTGTCACCCCTATTGCGCGTGCTCGTCGGCGGGTGTCCACTGGAGTCGGAGAGGAGTCGCACATGACTGAGACGACCGACCGCATCCAAGACCACCCCCTCGACGAGAGCACGGGGGTGAACCCCCAGCACTTCGACGCCGACGGCTACGTCGTCGGCCGTCCGCACCACGACGCCGTCGCGAACGAGGACCTCACCCCCGAGGGCACGCTCGTGTCGGAGTCGCCGGGCGTGGCGACCGCCGCATCCGGGATCACGGGGTCGGCCGCGCCCGACGCCCCGGACGGTCAGTTCGACGACCAGCGCATGCCGGGCACCGACGGCGAGCTCTCGGACCCGACGGGCGCTCCGCGTCCCGACGCCTCCATCGCGCCGCCGCCCGGCGATCCGAACGCGCCCGTGCCGGGCCCCGAGGGCGTGCCGCCCGGCCCCGACGTCACGCCGCCCGAGCCGGGTGCGCCGATGCCCGAGGAGCCGAGTCCGTTCCTGCCCGACGAGCCGGGAGAGAGCGGCGAGGTTCCTCGCACAGTGGGGGGCGACGCGTTCTGATGGTCGAGAAGGAGCACCGCACCCGCGACGGCACCCTCGTCGAGCCGGGGGAGCTCGCCGCGAAGGAGCGGCAGCATGCCCGTCGCGGGGGCGCGCGCGCGACGCCGACCCTCCCGCTGCCCGTCATCCCCCCGAAGGCGAAGCCGGCGGAAGGGGATGCCGACGCGGCACGGGAAGGCGACCCGCCGCCGGTGTGAGCCGGGTCGCGCGGCTGCGTCACTCCGGGGCGTGCGACTCGAGGAACTCGTACACCTCGGTGAGATCGACCCCCGTGAAAGTGCCCGTCGGCATCGCGGCGAGCAGCGAGGAGTGCAGGCGGGCGCTCGGCCACGCCGCCTCCTGCCAGCGTTCGGCGAGGGCGGCGGGGGGCTTGCGGCAGCACGACGGATCGGGGCAGGTCGACGCGCGACGCACCGGGGTGTCGCGCCCGCGGAACCACTTGACGTGCACGAAGGGCGTGCCGACGCTCACCGAGAACGAGCCGTTCGCCGTCGACTGGATGCTCGAGGTGCACCAGTAGGTGCCGTTGGGCTTGTCGGTGTACTGGTGGTACGGGCTGAAGCGATCCTCGACGTCGAACACCTGCCGTGCCGACCAGAAGCGGCACACGATCTGCCCCTCGACTGCGCCGAGTGCATCCGTGGGGAAGAGCGCTCCGTCGTTCTCGTAGGCCTTCGAGATCGCACCCGACTCGTGCACCTTGAGGAAGTGCACGGGGATGCCGAGGTGCTCGGTTGCGAGATTCGTGAAGCGGTGCGCGGCCGTCTCGTAGCTCGTGGCGAACGCGTCGCGCAGGTCCTCGACCGACAGCTCGCGGGTGGCCTTCGCTGCCGTGAGGAACTCGACGGCGCTGCGCTCGGGGATGAGCAGCGCGCCCGCGAGGTAGTTCGTCTCGACCCGTTGTCGCAGAAGCTCGGCATAGTCGTGCGGCTCCTGCTTGCCGAGCACGTGGGCCGCGAGCGCCTGCAGCAGCACCGATCGCGGATCGCCGCCCTGGCGCACCGGCAGGTAGATGCGGCCGTTCGCGTGGTCGGTGACCGAGCGGGTCGTCGAGGGCAGATCGGAGACGTAGTGCAGTGTGAAGCCCAGATGCCGGGCCAGTTCCGATGCCACGCGCTGCGAGAGCGGTCCCCCTTGGTGCCCCACCGCGGCGAGCAGCTCGGCGGCGGTCGTCTCGAGCTCGGCGAAGTAGTTGCCGCGCTTGCGTTGCTCGCGGCGCAGCTCGGCGTTGGCGCGCCTGGCCTCCTCGGGGGTCGCGGCACGTTCACGGTGCAGGCGGCCGAGCTCGTCGTGCAGCGCGAGGATCGTCTCGATGGCGTCGTCGCTGAGCGACTTGCGGATCGGCAGCGGGTCGAGCCCGAGGCTCTGGAAGAGCGGCCCGCGTTGCGCGCGTTCGAGCGCGATCTCGAGGGCCGCGCGCCGTGACGGCGGCTCGGGCGTGAGCAGTGCGTCGACGCTCGTGCCGAGGATGCGGGCGAGGCGCTGCAGCTCCCCGAGCTTGAGCTCGCGCTTGCCGTTCTCGATGAGCGAGACCTGCGAGATCGCGCGCCCCAGCTCGGCCGCGAGGGCTTCGAGCGTCATGCCGCGGTCGAGGCGCAGTTGGCGGATGCGGCGTCCGACGGTGAGGGAGTCGAGCACGTCTTCATCGTGAAGCGTCTCGCCGGGGTCGAGGCCCATGCGTCGATGGTCGCACGACCGCTTCTTCTGCTCAAGAGAAATAGACCGATATTTCTCTGGCTTCCGGCTGCGAAAAGCGGATGCTGTGGCCGCACGATCGAACACACGCCCCGCATCCGGCGGATCGAGCGGAAGGAACCAGACCATGAGCAGCATCCCGAACAGGGCCCCGCGGCCCGGCGACCAGACCCAGACCGCCGCCGAGCTCGAAGCCGAGTGGGCGAGCGATCCGCGGTGGAGCGGCATCCGGCGTGACTACACGGCCGAGGATGTCGTCGCGCTGCGTGGGCCGGTGCGCGAGGACGCGACCTTCGCCCGCCGCGGCGCCGAGCGCCTCTGGGAGTCGGTACAGGCCAACTCCGAGAACCCGGAGCACTGGATCGCCGCGCTCGGCGCCCTCACCGGCAACCAGGCGGTGCAGCAGGTGCGCGCGGGGCTCGAGGCGATCTACCTCTCCGGGTGGCAGGTCGCGGCCGACGCGAACCTGGCCGGCCAGACCTACCCGGATCAGAGCCTCTACCCGGCCAACTCGGTGCCCGCGGTCGTACGTCGCATCACCAACGCGCTGCAGCGTGCGGCGCAGATCGAGTTCGCCGAGACCGGCGCCACGAGCCGCGACTGGATGGCACCCATCGTCGCGGATGCCGAGGCCGGCTTCGGCGGCCCGCTCAACGCCTACGAGCTCATGCTCTCGATGATCCAGGCCGGGGCCGCGGGCGTGCACTGGGAGGACCAGCTCGCGAGCGAGAAGAAGTGCGGCCACATGGGCGGCAAGGTGCTCGTGCCGACCGGCCAGCACATCCGCACCCTCACCGCGGCACGGCTCGCGGCCGACGTGGCGGGCGTGCCGAGTGTCATCATCGCCCGCACCGACGCGCTCGCCGCGACCCTGCTCACGAGCGATCACGACGAGCGCGACCGCCCGTTCCTCACGGGGGAGCGCACGGCCGAGGGCTTCTTCGAAGTGGCGGGCGGCATCGAGTCGGTCATCGCACGCGGGCACGCCTACGCCCCCTACGCCGACCTGCTGTGGGTCGAGTCGTCGAAGCCCGACCTCGAACTCGCGCGGGCCTTCGCCGAGTCGATCCACGCCGAGTTCCCCGAGCAGAAGCTCGCCTACAACTGCTCGCCGAGCTTCAACTGGAAGCGCCACCTCGACGACGAGCAGATCGCGCGGTTCCAGCGCGAGCTCGCCGCGATGGGCTACGCGTTCCAGTTCATCACCCTCGCCGGGTTCCACTCCCTCAACCACGGGATGTTCGAGCTCGCGAGCGACTACGCGACGCGCCACATGACGGCCTACGTCGAACTGCAGGAGGCGGAGTTCGCATCCGAGACCCGCGGCTACACCGCGACGCGCCACCAGCGCGAGGTCGGCACCGGCTACTTCGACCGCGTCGCGACCGCTCTCAACCCCGACTCGGCGACCCTCGCGCTCGTCGGTTCCACCGAGTCCGCCCAATTCCACTGACCCCAGTGTCCGATCGGCGGGGGCAACCGCACCAGCGGCGGGAGCAAGCTCCAGCCCGGGCGGCGGAGCAGACACCCGGCGGGAGCAACAACCCCCGCCGGATGTCCGGTTCCCCCGCCGATCGGACCACACGCAAGGAGACACGACCATGAACGCACGGATGGAGGTGCTCGGCCCGCAGGGCGAGCGCTTCGACGAGATCCTGACCCCCGAGGCGCTGCGCTTCCTCGCCCGGCTGCACGAGCGCTTCGTCGGCCGCCGTCACGAGGCCCTCAGTGCACGGATGGAGCGGCGTCGCGCGATCGAGAACGGCCGCGACCTGAACTTCCTGCCCGAGACCCGGCACATCCGCGAGGACGCGAACTGGCGCGTCGCAGGCGCCGGACCCGGTCTCGAGGACCGCAGGGTGGAGATCACCGGCCCGACCGACCGCAAGATGACCGTCAACGCCATGAACTCCGGCGCCAAGGTGTGGCTCGCCGACCACGAGGACGCCATGAGCCCCACGTGGACGAACGTCATCGGCGGTCAGCTCAACCTCTTCGACGCGATCCGCCGACAGCTCGACTTCACGAGCCCCGAGGGTAAGGAGTACCGCCTCGGGGAGTCGACCCCCACGATCGTGTTCCGCCCGCGTGGCTGGCACCTCGTCGAGAAGCACTTGCGCTTCACCGACGGGCCGGGCATCGCGACCCCCGCATCCGCGTCGCTCGTCGATTTCGGACTCTACGCATTCCACAACGCGCATGAACTCATCGCGCGCGGGACCGGGCCGTACTTCTACCTGCCCAAACTCGAGTCGCACCTCGAGGCGCGGCTGTGGGATGACGTGTTCAGCCTCAGCGAGGAGCTGCTCGGCCTGCCGCACGGCACGATCCGCGCGACCGTGCTCATCGAGACGATCCCCGCGGCGTTCGAGATGGAGGAGATCCTCTACGAACTGCGGGATCACTGCGCCGGTCTCAACGCCGGCCGCTGGGACTACATCTTCTCGATCATCAAGAACTTCCGTGGCCGTGGCGCGGCGTTCACCCTGCCCGACCGTGCGCGCATCACGATGACCGTCCCGTTCATGCGCGCCTACACGGAGCTGCTCGTCGCCACCTGCCACAAGCGGGGTGCGCATGCCATCGGCGGCATGAGCGCCTTCATTCCGAACCGTCGCGACCCGGAGGTGACCGCGCGTGCCCTCGAGCAGGTGGCGGCCGACAAGCGCCGCGAGGCCGGCGACGGCTTCGACGGCACCTGGGTCGCGCATCCGGATCTCATCTCCACCGCCCGGGCCGAGTTCGACGCGGTGCTCGGCGCGCGCCCGAACCAGCTCGACCGGCTGCGCGACGACGTGCATGTCGAGGCGCGGCAGCTCGTCGATGTGAGGCTCGACGGCGAGGTGACGGATGCCGGGGTCGCCGCGAACGTGTCGATCGCGTTGCGCTACCTCGAGTCGTGGCTGCGGGGTGTCGGCGCCGCCGCGATCGACGACCTCATGGAGGACGCCGCGACCGCCGAGATCAGCCGCTCGCAGTTGTGGCACTGGATCCGCCAGGCAACGGTCACTCGCGAGGGCACCCGCGTGACGTCCGCGCTGGTGGAGCGGCTGCTCGCCGACGAACTCGAGGCGCGCCGTACCCCCGAGGGACGCTTCGACGACGCGGCCGAGCTCGTGCGCAGCCTCGCGCTCGGCGAGGACTTCCCGACCTTCCTCACGATCGAGGCGTACTCCCGCTTCCTCGTGGAACCCGAGGTCGAGCTCGCGATCACCGGACCCGTGGCGGTGGGCGCCGGGAGAGCGGCCTGATGGGAATCGTGCTCGCCGCTCGGCGGGTAGCGCTCGTCGCCCGGATTGCGTCCCGATGAACGGGTGTCAACACCGTTGACACCGACGGCGGGGCGGGCGCAGACTGATGCCGACGGCGCGCCCGCCCGTCGCGCGGAAGGGAGCCATCATGGCCAAGGACAAGGAACTCACCGCCAAGAGCTCGGTCGGCACCTGGCTCAAGCATCCGATCGGCGGGCCTCTCATCCGCCAGCTGCTGGCGCAGGCCGGGGTGGACGAGAAGGTGCTCGCCCCCGTCAAGCTGCTGCCCCTACAGAGTCTCGTCGCGATGAGTCAGGGCCAGATGCCGCAGTCGCTCGTCGACGAGCTCGTGGCCAAGGCCAACAGCGGTGACCCCTCGGTGATCGACGGACTCCGGGAACCCGCCTCCGGCGCGTCACCCGCGTCACCCGCGTCCGAGCCCGAGGAGTCCGCCGCCGAGGACTTCGAGCCCGAGCCCTGGGAGGAGGCCGTCACCCCCGGACGCTTCGCCGGCAAGACGATCATCGTCACGGGCGCGGCCTCCGGCATCGGACGCGCCACGGCATCCCGCGTCGCGCGCGAGGGCGGCCGCGTGATCGCCGTCGACATCTCGGCCGAGCGTCTCGACGAGTTCGTGGCCGACCACGCCGACGCCGAGATCGTCCCGGTCGCGGGCGACATCACCAAGCAGGAGTCGGTCGATGCGATCGTCGCCGCGGCGGGAGAACGCATCGACGGGCTCGCGAACGTCGCCGGCATCAACGACGACTTCTCGCCCCTGCACGAGACCGACGACGCGATGTGGGAACGCGTGCTCGGCGTCAACCTCACGGGCGTGTTCAAGCTGAGCCGCGCGGTCGTTCCGGTGATGCTCGCCGCCCACGCGGGCTCGATCGTCAACGTGAGCTCCGAGGCGGGGCTGCGCGGCAACGCATCCGGCAACGCCTACACGGTCTCGAAGCACGCCGTGATCGGCCTCACCCGCTCGGCGGCCTTCATGTACGGCCGGGAGGGCATCCGCGTCAACGCGGTCGCCCCCGGGGGCGTCGCCACCGGCATCCCGCTTCCGCCGCACGTCTCGGAGTGGGGCACGGCCAAGCTGCGTCCGTACCAGATGCAGATGCCGACGCTCGCGACCGCAGAGCAGCTCGCGGCCTCGATCACGTTCCTGCTCTCCGACGACGGCGTCAACATCAACGGCGCCGTGCTCGCCTCCGACGGCGGTTGGGCGATCCAGTAGCGGTCGCGCTCACTGCTCCATGAGGTGGCGCGCGAGCGCCTCGACGTCGCCGTGCCGCGCGTCCGGATGGATCTCGACGACCGCGTGCGCGATGCGTCCCGTGTACGGGAAGGGCCCGGTGTAGGCGGTGCTCACCGCGTGCGGCTGATCGCGCCCGCACTGTGCCGTCCCCATGAAGAAGCGTAGGCGCGGCACCCAATCGGCGACGGCGGCGGCGGCGACCGGACGCGCGTCGGTCGCGAGCTGCAGCTCGGCGCCGCCCTCGGGCAGCAGCAGCAGGCCCGCACGCACGCGCGTAGCCCCGTGGTGCGCCCCGGCGGGCAGCTCCACGCTCGTGAGGGTGCCGAGGGCGTTGACCGTGAACGTGAGGCGCTCGTCCAGCAGCGCCACGCTCAGACCCCCGAAGCTGTCCCCCATCGCCATGAGCACACCGCGGGAGCCTGGCTCGATGGGCGCGGTCTCGATCGTGATGGTCGTGTCGTGGCCCGAGATCTCGGGGGCCGCGGCCTGCGGCACCGCGGTCATCTCCGGCACGAAGACCCAGCGCGTGCGCTCCGGCCGATCGCGGACGAGCTGCGCTTTGCCCCGCGCCGCGAGCGGCAGCACCTGGTTGGCCTCGGCCTCGCTCCACCAGAGCTCGATGAGCCGCGCAAGCCGGTCGGGATGCTCGCTCGCCAGGTCGCGCGTCTCGGCGGGGTCGTCGGTGAGGTCGTAGAGCTCCCAGCGGTCGCTGTCGAAATCCGCGCCGGGTGCGTGGAAGGTGACGGCCTTCCAGCCTTCGGCGACGATCGCGCGGTGCCCGCCGACCTCGAAGTACTGCGGGCCGCGAGGGGGCGGGGCGGTCGAACCGTCGAGCGATGCCGCGATCGAGCGACCCTGGATGGGGCGCTGCGGAACCCCGCCGACCGTCGGCGGAGCCTCGATGCCGATCCGCTCGAGCAGCGTTGGCACGATGTCGGTGACGAACGCCGTGCTGCGCTCGATGCGGCCCTCGGCCACGTCCGGCCCCGCGATGACGAGCGGTGAGCGGGTGCCGCCGTTGTGCACCGTTTGCTTGTACCGGCGGAACGGGGTGTTGGATGCCTGTCCCCAACCCGCGGGGTACTGGTTGTAGTAGGCGGGGCCGCCGATGGCGTCCAGGTCGACGATGACGCTGTCGCCGGGCGCGTCGTTGAGCACGGCCTCCTCGCTCAGCGCGCCGTGCGGTCCGCCGGCGTTCGTGGCGCCGTTGTCGGACATCACGACGACGATCGTGTCGTCGAGGCAGCCGAGGCTCGCCAGCGATGCCAGGAACCGGCCGAGCTCGGCATCCGCGTGCTCGAGATGGGCGGCATAGGCCTCCATGAGGCGTTCTGCCACCGCCCGCTCCTCCGCGTCGAGAGCATCCCACCCGGGCACCTGGGGGTCGGCGGGGGCGAGCCGGGTGCCGGGCGGGAGCACGCCGAGCTGCTGCTGGCGCTCGAAGCGGCGCACCCGCTCGACGTCCCAGCCGTGTCGGTACTCGCCGCGAGTGCGGGCGAGGTACTCCTCGGGGGCATGGTGCGGGGAGTGCACGGCGCCGAACGAGATCATGGCGAAGAACGGGTCGTCGGGGCGGGCGTAACGGTGGTCGGCGATCCAGGTGGTCGCCTCGTCGACGATGAGCTCGGAGATGTGGCGTCCTCCGGCGCCGGCTGCGTCGAGCACGGTGTTGTCGCTCACGAGTTCGGGCCGGAACTGGTGCACGCGCCCCGAGAGGTAGCCGAAGAAGCGGTCGAAGCCGTAGGCGAGCGGCCAGCGCCGGTAGGGGCCGCCGGGCCCCGACTCGGCGTTGGGGCTCAGGTGCCACTTGCCGAAGAGCCCGGAGGAGTACCCCGCGGGTGCGAGCATCGCGGGCAGCATCGCCGTGTCGGCGGGCACGAACCCCGTGTAGCCCGGATCTCCCGTCGCGAACTGCACGATGGTGCCCATGCCGACCGTATGCGGGTTGCGCCCCGTGAGCAGCGCCGCTCGGGTCGGCGAGCACAGCGGGGTGACATCGAAGCCGGTGTAGCGGATGCCGCGTTCGGCGAGCGCATCGACGTGCGGGGTGCGGATCGACGAGCCGTAGCATCCGAAGTCGGCGTAGCCCAGGTCGTCGAAGACGACCACGACCACGTGGGGGCGGTGGGGCATGGAGAGGGAGCCCTTCTCTCGGGTCAGCGGGCCACCGACAGCGGCGGCGCGGGAGTCGAGCCGAGCGGCTCGCTTCGGATGGAGCCGGATGCGAGCAGCTCGATCGCGCGTGGGCGGCAGTCCGCGGCACGCGAGACGCCGGTGATCACGATGTCCTTCTCGAGGATCCAGTTGATCGGCACCTCGAGCGCGGAGTCGAGCTTCGTCCCGATGATCACCGAGATCCCGTGAGGCGCGAGCCAGGAGATGCCGTCGCGTGCGGTGTGCACGTCGCCCGAGCAGTCGATGTGCATGTCGGGATCGATGCCGATGTCGTGGACGAACGCGGCCGTCTCGAGGATGCCGTCGGCACCGAGCTCGACGGCGAGGCGCAAGCGGTGCGGATCGACGTCGGCGACGAGCACGTGCGACGCTCCGAAGGCGCGGGCGACCTGCAAGGCGAGCAGCCCGACGGGCCCGGCACCCGTGATGAGCACATGAGAACCCGGCCGGACGTCGGCCTTGCTGCAGGCCGACACGGCGAGCGCGAGCGGGCCGATGACGTCGGCCGCGCCGTCGAGCACCCTCGCGCGGCCCGATGCCGACTCCGTGTGCTTCATCGCTGGAGAGCTCTCTTTCCGCTGTGCGCATCTCTCGTTGCCGCGAGCCTATGTTCGGTTCGCGAGGCGAGGTAGCCACCTAGGCGGACACTTCTGATACTTTCATGCATCCGAAACCCGCTGAATCCGCGAATTTTCGATTCACAAGTTGAAGGAAGCATCGGCGCTGCCGCTATGCTTGCGGCCGTGATGCGTCAGGAGGACTCCCTCGACGGTGGTCGAGGGGCCCGCGGTCGGACGGCCGACCCTGTCACCGCGCCCGCGATCCGCGAGGTCATCCCGCGCGATCCCGGAAGCTCGTTCCGCTGGCGCGTGCATGGCTACCCCGACCCGCTCGCCCGCTGGAACCGGCATCCCGAGTACGAGATCCACCTCATCCGGCGCGGCACCGGCCGCTACATCATCGGCGACGTGGTCGGTCGATTCGGCCCGGGCGACCTCTTCATGGTCGGCTCGTATCTGCCGCACGACTGGATCAGCGACCTCGCCCCGGGGGAGCACATCGACGATCGGGATGTCGTGCTCCAGTTCGATCCGACGTGGCTCGCGAACGTCGCTCGGCACGTGCCCGAACTCGCCGACGCCGATGCGTTGCTCGCGCGGGCCGGCCGCGGCATCCGGTTCCGGGGCGAGACCGCGCGCCGCGGTGCCGAGCTGCTCGAGGAGGTCGGCCGTCGGGGCCGCCTCGCGGCGATCGGCGAGTTCCTGCTGCTGCTCGAGCTGCTCGGCACGGCCCCGTCGCACGAGCAGCAGCTGCTCAGCTCGCACCTCGGTGCGCTCCAATTGGCCCCCGACACCGCCGATGTCGTGGCGCCTGCGATCGACTACATCTTCGCCCACATCGACGGCGAGCCCCGGCTCTCGGTCGCGGCGGGCCTCGCGGGGATGTCGGAGTCGGCGTTCTCGCGCTACTTCACCTCGGCGAGCGGGCAGACCTTCAGCGGCATGGTCAAGCGGCTGCGGCTCACGCAGGCTTGTCGGCTGCTGGAGCAGACGGATGCTCCGATCGCCCAGATCGCGCAGGCGGTCGGCTACTCGAACCTCTCCAACTTCAACCGGCGCTTCCGCGACGAGTACGACATGACCCCGAGCGAGTTCCGCCGCAGCCGCACGGCCCTCGCCCGGCAGGCGCTTCTGACGTCGGGGACGCCTACGGCGTGATGAGGGTCTGCAACAGCGCGCCGTAGCGCCGCACGAGCTCCGACCGCTCGGCGGCGAGCAGCTCCTCGTCGCCGACGACCCACAGGCTGTAGAGCAGACCGCCCACGAGCGCGGCGGCCAGACGCGACCGCACCTCGGCATCCGCGCCGTCGAGCCGTGACCGCAGGGGCGCCACGAACGCGGCCTCGTGCATCTCGCGCAGCCGCGGCGCCACGCCCCCGGAGTCGCTCGCCCGGATGAGCGCGAGGAACACGCCGCGCACGTGCTCACCCGCCGTCAGCACGTACTCGATGAAGTGCTCGCCGAGTTCGTCCACGGGGCCGTCGAGCAGCGGCTGAGCCTCAGGGTCGAGGCGCATGATCTCGAGGAACAGCTCCTCCTTCGATCCGAAATGCCGGATGACGAGAGCCGGATCCACGCCCGCGTGCGCCGCGATGTCGCGCACCGAGGTGCCCGTGTAGCCACGCAGGGGGAAGAGCGCGGTTGCGGCGTCGCGGATCGCCTCCCGGCTGGAATTGCGCGGCGAGGTCATGCCGTGACTTTACGCCGCTCGAGTGCGCCGACCGTCATCCGCGGATGCTTAGGCTGGTGCCGTGAGCACCGTCGCCTCGTCGAACCCGCCCGATCCGCATGACCGCTGAGGCACCACCGCCGCTCACCACACGCTCAGGCCGGCCCGCGGCGGACCTGTGGGCTCTCGACCCGGACGTCGTGCACCTCAACCACGGCTCCTACGGTGCTGCCCCGCGCGCGACCGTCGCACATCGCGCGAGCCTCCTCGCCGAGGTGGATGCGAATCCGCTGCGCTGGCACCTCGACGTGCAGCAGCGTCGCGAGCAGGCCCGTCGGAGCGTCGCAGCGTTCCTAGGGGCCGTGCCTGAGCAGCTTGCTTTCGTGCCGACGGCGAGCGCGGGAACGACGGCGGTGCTGCGCGAGTTCGCGGCGGGCGAGGTCGTCGTGACCGACCACGCGTACGGCGCCCTCTCGAAGCACGTGACGCTCGAGGCCGCGAGGTCGGGCGCCCGGGTGGTCACCGCCCACGTGCCGCTCGAGGCGGATGACGAGGAGTCGACCCACGCGATTCTCGGCTCGCTCGGCCCCCAGACCAGGGTGCTCGTGGTGGACCATGTGACATCTGCGACCGCCCGACGGATGCCGATCGACGCGGTCGCGGCCGCGGCCCGCGAGCGGGGCGTCACCGTGCTCGTGGACGCGGCCCACGCACCCGGCATGCTCGAGACGCCGGCCGCGCAGACCGCCCATGCGTGGATCGGCAACCTGCACAAGTGGGCGTGCGGCGTGCGCGGCTCCGCGGTGACGGTGTTCGACCCCGAGACCGCCTCGCGCGTGCGACCGCCGATCGAGTCATGGGCGAGCGACGCGCCGTACCCCGAGAACTTCGATGAGCAGGGAACGGCCGACTCGACCGGGTACCTCGCCTCCGCGGCGGGCATCGAGACGCTGGAGGCCGAGATCGGATGGGGTCGCATCCGTGCCTTCCAGCGCGAGCTGCTCGACTACGGCTGCGGGGTGATCGCCGACGCATTCGCCCGGCACACGGGGGAGGAGCATCGCGTCGCCGTCGGCATGCCCGTGCCGTCGATGGCCCTCGTGGCCCTTCCCGCCGGGCTGAGAGAGCGACCCGAGGAGGCGGGGGCCCTTCGTCAGCGGATCGCGGATGAGCTCGGGTTCGAGACGCAGATCGCCGGATGGGGTGGCGTGGCCCGCGTGCGGTTGTCGGCCCACGCGTACTCCACGGCCGAGCACTTCGAGCGTTTCGCGGAACGGGCTGTGCCGATCCTCGTGCGATGGGCCCGTGACGCACGGGTTGTTTGACGGCCCTCGTCGCGCAACGTATAGTCAACGCACGAGCAGTTGCGAAATCGATTGTTCACCCGAGGGTCACCCCCGCAGATCACCCGCCCGTGAGGGCATCTCAATGAGGAGAAACAGTGTTCACACACCGCAATCGGAAAGGTCTGAAGCTCGCCGCGGTCGTGGCCAGCACGGCCGTGATGTTGTCGCTCGCCGCGTGCACGTCGTCGGAGGGCGACGGTGACAGCGACGAGCCGATCGAGCTGCGCATGGCGTGGTGGGGCGACGACGTGCGCCACGAGATCACCAACAGCGCTCTCGACAAGTTCGAGGATCTCAACCCGGGCATCACCGTCGTGCGCGACTTCAGCGGGTTCGACGGCTACCTCGACAAGATCACCACGCAGTACACGGGCGGCAACTCGCCCGACGTCTTCCAGTTCTACAACGAGGTGCTCGTCGAGTTCGCCTCGCGCGGCCAGCTCGCCGACCTGAGCACGGGCGTCTCGCAAGACGGCTGGGACGCCGACCTGCTGCAGGTCAGCACGGTTGACGGCGAACTCGCCGCCATGCCGTTCGGCCTCTCGACCCAGGGCTTCATCTTCGACACGACGGCGATCGAGGCGCTCGGCCTGACCGCCCCCAGCGGCGACTACAGCTGGGATGACCTGGCCGAGTTCGCGGCCGAGGTGCGCACCGCATCCGGTGGTTCACTCGCCGGTGTCACCGACCTCTCGCACGGCTACCAGGTCTTCGAGGTCTGGGCGAAGCAGCGCGGCGAGGACTTCATGGACGCCGACGGACTGGCCTTCTCCGAGAAGACGCTCGCCGACTTCTGGCAGTACTGGGCCGACCTCCGCACGAGCGGCGGCGCCACCACGCCGGACATCACCTCCGAGTACCAGGGCACCCCGTACGACGCCGTCGTCGCCGGCGTCGCGGCCTCGACCTTCCTCTTCACCAACCAGTACGACGGCGTGCAGGGGCGCACACCCAACGTCATCTCGCTGGAGCGCTTCCCCGGTGAAGGCGATGACGCGGGCCAGTACATGCGCACCGCGATGAACCTCGTGATCTCGAAGCAGTCCAAGCACCAGGAGGCCGCCGCAAAGCTCGTCGACTTCCTGCTGAACAGCGAAGAGGCCAACACCATCCTCGGGCTCAACCGCGGCTTCCCGGCCAACGCCAACGTGATCGAGGCGGCCTCTGCCGGCGCCAACGAGAACGTGCAGCGCGCGATCGAGATCTTCGAGTCGGTGCGCGAGAACGGTGCGCCCGCTCCGGTTCCCGCTCCCGCCGGCTCCGGCACGGTCAACACCCTGTTCGCCGAGGTGGCGCAGCAGGTGCAGTTCGGCCAGCTCTCGCCCGCGGATGCCGCGAAGCAGTTCATGGCGCAGGCCGCGTCGGAACTCGGCTGATCCATCCGCCTCGACAGTAAGAAGGCTCATGACAACGCTCACCGATCCGACGGACGCCCCTGAGGCGTCGGCGGACGAGCGTACGGGCGATGACCGTGCGCGGGGACCTCTCGGTCCCCGCGCACGGAAGTCCACCTCCCTGCGCCGCGCGGTCCTCGCCGAGAAGATCGCCCCCTACACGTTCCTGCTCCCGTGGCTGATCGGCTTCTTCGTCATCACCCTCGGGCCGATGCTCTACTCGCTCTATCTCTCGTTCACCGACTTCAGCATGCTCGCGGCGCCCGAGTGGGTGGGCTTCGACAACTACATCAAGCTCTTCACCAACGACCCGAAGTACCTCGACGCCGTGCGCGTCACCCTCGTCTATGTGCTCGTCTCGGTGCCGCTGCAGCTCGCCTTCGCGCTCGCCGTGGCGATGGTGCTCAACCGCGGCCTGCGCGGGCTCTCGCTCTACCGCTCCGTCTACTACCTGCCGAGCCTGATCGGCGCGAGCGTCGCGGTCGCGGTGCTCTGGCGCCAGATGTTCGGCTCGAACGGTCTCATCAACCAGATCCTCGACTGGTTCGGCATCGAGGGGATGAGCTGGATCGGCAACCCCGAGACGGCGCTCGGCACCCTCGTGATCCTGAACGTCTGGACCTTCGGCTCTCCGATGGTGATCTTCCTCGCGGCTCTCCGCCAGGTGCCGCAGTACCTCTACGAGGCCGCAGCCGTCGACGGCATCGGCAGGTGGGGCTCCTTCCGCCACATCACGCTGCCGATGCTGAGCCCCATCGTGCTGTTCAACCTGATCCTGCAGATGATCGGCGCATTCCAGGCCTTCACGCCGGCGTTCGTGGTCTCGGGGGGCACGGGCGGCCCGGTCAACTCGACCCTCTTCTACACGCTCTACCTCTATCAGCGTGGTTTCACCGGATTCCAGATGGGCTACGCGAGCGCGATGGCCTGGATCCTGTTCCTGGTCATCGCACTCGTGACGGCCGTCAACTTCTGGTTCTCGAAGTACTGGGTGCACTATGACGATTGACACGAAGTTCGACCAGAGCACAGTCGCGATGACGGTCGGCACCAAGCGCAGCGCCGCGCGCAGCTCCTTCAAGCATGCGCTGCTGATCGCGGTGGGCCTCGTGATGCTGTACCCGCTCATCTGGATGCTGGGCGCCTCGTTCAAGGACAGCGAGCACATCTTCACGGAGGTGTCGCCGATCCCGAACCCCTTCATCCTCGACAACTACGTGCGGGGCTGGAACGGGGCCGGTGTCGGTTTCGGCACCTTCATGATCAACTCGACGATCGTCGCGCTGCTCTCGGTGATCGGCAACCTCGTGGCCTGCACCCTCGCCGCGTACGCCTTCGCGCGGATGCAGTTCCGTGGCCGGAGGATCTTCTTCGCCTGCATGATGGGCATGCTCATGCTGCCCCATCACGTGCTGCTCATCCCGCAGTACGTGCTGTTCGCGAACCTGGGATGGGTGAACACCTTCCTGCCGCTCGTGGTCCCGAAGTTCCTCGCCGTCGACGCGTTCTTCGTGTTCCTCATGGTGCAGTTCCTGCGCGGCATCCCGACCGAGCTCGACCAGGCCGCGAAGATCGACGGCGCGGGCCCCTGGAAGACCTTCTTCTACGTCATCCTGCCGCTGCTGAAGCCCGCGCTCGCGACGTCGGCGATCTTCACCTTCATCTGGACCTGGAACGACTTCCTCACCCCGATGATCTACCTGCAGGATCCGCGCAACTACACGGTCCCGTTGGGACTGAACTCCTTCCTCGACGCCAGCGGTGACAGCGCCTGGGGTGCCATGTTCGCCATGGCCGTCATCTCGCTCGGCCCGCTGTTCGGCTTCTTCCTCGTGGGGCAGAAGTACCTCGTGCAGGGCATCGCCACGACCGGTTTGAAAGGCTGAATCTCTCCATGTCCCCTCGAGCACGGATCGCCGTCATCGGCGCCGGCGGCATCGGCGCCGCGGCTCACCTGCCCGCCATCCAGGCTCTCGCCGACGACGTGGAGCTCGTGGCCATCGTCGACCCCGACGAGGCGCGGCGAACCGCCGCAGGCGAGACCTTCGGATGCGAGGCGCTGTACGCGGATGCCACGACGATGTTCGCGGAGATCGCTCCCGACATCGCCGTCGTGGCGACCCCGCCGCACCTGCACGAGCCCCTCGCGATCGAGGCGATGCGCGCGGGCGCCTGGGTGTACTGCGAGAAGCCGCTCACCGGGTCGCTCGCCTCCGCCGACCGCATCGCGGCCGTGGAGGCCGAGACCGGACGGTGGTGCGTCACGGTGTCGCAGTTCCGCTACTCGGGCGGCTCGCGCCAGGTGGAGGCTGACCTGCGAGCGGGCCGCTGGGGGCGCCCGCTCGTGGGCATCGCCCACACCAACTGGTACCGCGGCCCCGAGTACTGGGACGCGCCGTGGCGGGGCAAGTTCGCCACCGAGTTCGGCGGCTCCACCACGACGCAGGCCTACCACGGGGTCGATCTGATCCTGTGGCTCATGGGCGGGGACTGGGCGAGCGTGAGCGGTATCGCCGAGACCGTGTCGCGACCGATCGAGGTCGAGGATGCGAGCGTCGCGTGCGTGCGCTTCGCATCCGGTGCGGTCGGCAGCATCGTGTCGACCGTGGTGAGCCACGACCCCGAGACGAAGCTGCAGGTGATCGCCGAGAAGGCGAACGTGACGCTCGACACCCTCTACCTGCCGTTGCTCGACCAGTGGTCGGTGACGACGATCGGCGAGGGCGATGTCGCGCAGCGCGTCGACGGATGGGCGGCGGACGAGCCGGCGATGCACGTCAACGCGCACCGCGCGCAGCTCGAGGACATCGTGGCGAGCTGGCGGGCGGGGGAGAAGCCGAAGCTCACGACCCTCGAGTCGCGGGCGACGCTCGAGTTCCTCACGGCTCTCTACAAGTCCTCCGCCGAGGGCCGTGAGATCGCACGCGGCGAGATCGGCGAGGGCGACCCCTTCTACGAGGCGCTCGACGCATCGGGGCCTGCACGGGTGGAGGCGCGCCGTGGCTGAGTCCGCACCGCGCTTCACGATCGCCGAGCACCCGCACGACGAGCGCGAGCTGCTGCTCGACGGTGCACCGGTCGCGTACTTCGGCCTCGGCCACGGCATCGGGCCGATCGATACGCCGAAGCCGTTCATCCATCCGCTGCGCACCCCCGCGGGCGTGACCGTCACGGGCTTCGCGCCCGAGGACCACACCTGGCACCACGGGTTGTCGTTCGCGTTCCCCCGCGTGGATGCCCACAACCTGTGGGGCGGCGGCACCTACTTCGGCCCCGAGCAGGGCTACATCGTCGTCGAGGACCAGGGGCGCATCGACCATCAGGAGTGGACGTCGGAGGCCTCGGGCGACTCGGGCGCGACCCTTCGCGAGAGCGTGCGCTGGTTCGGTCACGACGGCCAGCCGTTGCTCGCCGAGCGGCGCTCGTGGGCGTTCCGCGTCGACCGCCTCGAGGGCGCGCCGGCGCTCGTCATCGACTTCACGACGAGCCTCGCGAGCTCCACCGGCAGCGACGTCGCGCTGCAGACGCCCGCGCAGCGCGGCCGCCCCGACGGCGGCTATGGCGGGCTCTGGCTGCGGCTCGGTGAGGATTTCGCGGCGGACGCGATCGACGGCGATGGCGTCGACCTCACGGACTCCGGTGGCGAATCGCGCACCATGATCGTGCACGGTGTCACCGGTGCGGGCGAGAAGGTCACCCTGGGGCTGGCGTTCGGCGACCAGCCCACCGTCGGCCACCACCGCTGGCTGCACCGCTTCGAGCCGTTCTCCGCGATCGGCTGGGCGCACGCCTACCTCGAGGCGCTCACCGTGCCGGCCGACGGCGAGCTCGCCTTCCAGCATCGCCTCGTGATCGCCGACGGCCACCTCGACCCGGACGCGGTGCGCGCGATCCTCTGAACGGCTGCCGCCGCGAGCGGCTCAGCCTCTCGGCGCGGCGCTCGAACCTCTCACGAAGAGCTCGGGCGCCGGCGTGGTGAGCACCCGATCCTCGAGAGGTGCCCCGTCGAGGTGGTCGAGCAGCATGTCGGCGGCCCGGTTGCCGGCTTCGACCATCGGCATCCGCACCGTGGTGAGGGCGGGCACCGTGTACGAGGCGATCCAGGCGTCGTGGATGGAGACGATGGAGAGGTCGTCGGGCACCCGCACGCCGAGCTCGGCTGCCGCGTGCAATGCTCCGACGGCGGCGTTGAGGCTCGCCACGACGATCGCCGTCGGGCGCCGGTCGAGCTCGAGGATGCGGGTCATCGCGTCGCGGCCGGCCGGAGCCTCCCAGCCGCCGGACTGCACCCATCGGGGATGCGCGTTCCCTGCGGTGAGTTCGGTGAACGCCGCGAGCCGCCGGGCAGCCGCATCGTGGTGGGCGGCACCCGCGATGAAGCCGATGTCCTCGTGGCCCAGGCTGCGCAGGTGCTCGACCGCGACCCGCACCGCTGCGGGGTCGTCGAGCACCAGCGAGCCGACATGGCCCTCAAGCCGGGAGTTGAACAGCACCGTGGGCACCGAGATGTTGAGTGCGGCCCGCAGCGACGCATCGTCGTAGTCTTCGGCGCGCTGCAGGATGACGCCGTCGACGCGTCCGTTCCCGATGAGGCGCGAGAGGGCGTCGGCCGATCGGTCGGAGGCGTTGAGCTGGCCCAGCAGCACCGCGGTCTTGCGCTCCTGGCAGGTCTCCTGGATGCCGGCGTGCAATCCGCCGAAGATCGCGTTGTTCACCTCGGGGACGATGAGCGCGATCGCACCCGAACGGGACAGACGCAGAGCGCGTGCCCGGTGGTCGGGTTGATATCCCAGTTCGCTCGCGGCGGCGGCGATCCGCGCGCGTGTGTCGGCGCTGATCCGGGCCTGGCTGTCGTCGGTGAGCGCACGGGAGGCGACGGATACCGAGACCCCGGCACGCTCGGCGACGTCTTTGAGCCTCACCATCGAGCAGAGGCCCCTCTCATCTGGATCGGCCTATCGACCGGTGCGCGGCGTGCGGGTACCTGACATTGTGCACCATCCGGCGGATTCAGAGGTCGCTTCCGGCGCGGCGCATCGCCCGGCGCAGCTCGGTCACCTCGACTTCGCGGAGCGGGCATCCCGCATCCAGTGAGAGGACGACCGCACGGGCGGCGGCATGTCCGTACTCGAAGCACTGGGCCGTGACCCGCGCCGAGGCGAGGGCCTCGTGCTCGGCACCGAGGCAGCGGCCCGCGACGATGACGTCGTCGAGCCCCACGGGCAGCAGGGCGCCGTAGGGCACCTCGTACCAGTCGTCGAGCAGCCAGTGCAGCTTCGGTCGGGCGCCGTCGTGCAGCTCGATCGGCCACGGCGAGCGCACGATCGCGTCGTCGCGTTTGCGGCAGTTGACGACATCGTCGTTGCGGAGCGGCACCTCGGCCACGATGCTGCGCGTCTGACGGATGCCGACCTCCACGCCGGTATCCACCACGTACGCATCCGCGCAGCCCGGCAGCGTCTCACGCAGGAAGTCGGCATACCCGCGCATCTGCCGACGCCCGTCGATCTCCGCGATCGTGAAGTCCTCGGGGTCGATGACGTTGAGCACACGCCCGTCTCGGCCGGCGAGACGCGTCGCGTTCACGAGCAGCTCGCCGGGGCGCGGCGTGCGGAAGATCCACACCTTCTCTCGCGGCAGATCCGCGCCCTCGTCGCGGGCGCTGCGGATGGCGTCCGTCACCCACGGCGGGCAGATCGTGTCGACGCCGTACGCGTCCCAGAACGCCTCGGTGTCGACCCCGCCCAGGCGGAAGAACATCGTCGGGTTCTGGATGCGACCCTGGTCGCCGAAGAAGTAGTCGCCTCCCGCACGGGCCACGACCGCCGCATCTCCGGAGGCGTCGATCGTGCGCTTGGCGTGCACGGCCACCCGGCCCGCGTTCGATTCCAGGATGGCGCCCCGCACCGCGCGGCCGTCCATGATCGTGGAGGTGACGACCGCGTGGTAGATGATCCGGGCGCCGGATCGGGTCAGCAGCGAGTCCGCTGCTTCGCGCCATACGAGCGGGTCGTGGGCCACCGTCCATGTCCTGCCGTAGAGCTGCGGTTCGGTGAGTCCGCCTCGGGCGGCGAGCGCCAGGCGGAAGCGTTCGGTGAAGCCCGCGACCACCTGCGTCGGCCCGTCGTCCGGGTTCTCGCTCGCGAGATACAGGCCGCAGATGGTTCCCGACATGCCGGCGACGGCCGCCCCACCGGCGAAGCCGTAGCGCTCGACCGCGAGCACGCTGAGGCCCTCCTCGGCCGCGACGGTCGCAGCGGCGACCCCCGCGGCGCCGAGCCCCACGACGAGCACGTCGACCTCGGCGAGCACGGGCAGGCCGTGGTCGATGCCGACGGTCGCGTCGATGCGCCAATCCTCGAGGCGCGGGGAGGTGTGCGGGGGAAGCGGCATGGCGATCCTCAGGCTCCGGTGAACTGGGGCGGACGTTTGGTGACGAACGCGTCGATGCCCTCCGCGCCATCCGCGGAGGCGAACAGGCTCATGAGCTCGGCGGTCTCGCGCTCGGCGCCGTGGGTGGGCCATTCGCTCCCCGCGGCGGCCGCGATCGCGCGCTTCGCGGCTGCGAGGGCGCGGGGGGCGCGCGCCAGCAGCTCGCCGGCGAGGCGTTCGAGCTCGCCCGCGAGCTCTGTCGCCGCGACGACTCGCGCCACCAGGCCCCACTCCTGCGCGACGGCGGCTGGAACCGTCTCCGCGGTGAGGATGAGACGACGAGCTCGGGGCGCGCCGAGCGCTGCCGTCAGGCGCTGGGTTCCTCCCCAGCCGGGGATCAGCCCGAGGCGGGTCTCCGGCAGGCCGAAGCGGGCGCTGTCGGCCGCGAGGACGAGGTCGCAGGCGAGGGCGATCTCGAAGCCGCCGCCGAGACAGGGGCCGTCCACGGCTGCGACGGTCACGGCATCGAGGGTCTCGATCGCGCGGCACAGGTTCCGCGCCGCGCGGGTGAAGGCGTCGAGCTCGTCGAGTCGGGCGTGCGGGGCGGCGTACGAGCCGATGTCGGCCCCCGCGCAGAAGTAGCCCGCCGCGCCGGTGATCGTCACGACATCGGTGCGGGTGCTCCGCGCGTCGTCGATCGCCGACGTGAGCGCGTCGAGCATCGCCGGCGAGACGGCGTTGCGCGCCGCCGGGCGGTTGAGCACGAGCGACAGGCGGTGGCCACGACGCTCGACGAGGAGCTCGGGTTCGGCCATCTAGCCGACCGCTCCCGACGCGAACAGCGCGTCCGCATCCGGACCCTTCACCCCGAGGGCGGTGAGCACCTCGCGCGTGTGCTGGCCGAGTTCCGGCGGAGCGGTGCGGATGCCCGGCCGCTCGCCGTCGTACATGATCGGATGCTTGAGCGTGCGGATGGTGCCCGCCGTCTCGTGCTCGAACGCGTCGAAGCTGTCGTTATGGAGCACCTGCGGGTCGACCAGGACCTCGTCGTAGCCGTTCACGGGGGCGAACCACATCTTGTTCGCCGCGAAGTGCTCCGACCACGCGCTCGCCGTGCGCTCCCGCATGTGCCCGGCGATGCGGTCGTTGATCGCGTCACGCTCCTCGTAGCGTCGCCCGGCGTCGATCGTCGCGAACCAGTCGTCGGCGAAGACCCGCTCGAGCGCCTCGAGGCTCGTGAGCGAGATGCACAGGTAGCCGTCGGCGGTCGCGAAGACACCGTAGGGGGCGTTGTAGAACGGCGACGACACCCCGCTCGGGGAGCGGCTCGACGAGAACCCGTTGAGGGCGTAGGCGAGCGGCTCGATCTGCAGATCGAGCGCCGCGTTCAGCAGGTTCGATTCGACGAGCCCGCCGCGCCCGGTGCGCTCGCGTCCGTGCAGCGCGGCGAGGATGCCGAACGCGCCGAGCACGGCCGCGTGCTGGTCGACGACGCACGCGCCCACCGGCGTGGGGTCGTTCCCGCCGCGTCCGGTCGCCATCGCGAGTCCCGAGAGAGACTGCACGAGCACGTCCTGACCGGGACGGTCGCGGTAGGGTCCGTCGGAGCCGTAGCCCGAGAGCGAGGCGAAGACGAGTCGAGGATTGTCGGCCGCGAGCTGCTCATAGCCGAGCCCGAGCTTGTCGAGTGTGCCCGGTCGGAAGCTCTCGATGAGCACGTCGGCCTCGAGCAGGAGCTTGCGCACCACGGCGACGCCATCGGCGTTCTTCAGGTCGACGACGATGCTTCGCACGTTGCGGTTGCCGAGTGCGAAGAACGGCGAGTAGCCCTCGACGAACTTGTCGGGACCGGTCCAGCTGCGTTCGAAGGCGCCGCCGTGGGGTTCGACCTTCACGACGTCCGCGCCGAGATCCGCGAGGAGCTGACTCGCCGACGGCCCTTGCAGGAAGTGCGTGAAGCTGACGACCTTGATGCCTGCGAGCATGCCGCCCATCAGAAGATCCCGTCGCGGATCTGGAACTTGCTGGGTTTGCCGTAGAGCGGCATCTCGTTCTCCACCCAATCGGCGACCCAGTCGACCATCCGCTCGATCGGCACGACCGGGTTGCCGAGCTCGGCTGCCGCCTGGTCGCAGTTCACCGTCAACACGAAGTCGCTCTCGGCGCCGTCGAAGATCGGCTCGATGCCCCAGCGTGCGCCGAAGGACTCGGCGATCCGGCGTACCGAGACGTTCTCGGGCCCGCCGATGTTGATCGGGGATGCCGGCGTCTCGACCCGGGTGAGCAGACGCGCGAAGTGGTTGATCGCATCCCCCTGCCACTGGATGTTCACGTTGCCCGTCGCAAGCGGGATCGGGGTGCCGCCGCGCACCCAGCTCGCGATCTCCTGCAGCACGCCGTAGCGCATGTCGATCGCGTACACGAAACGCACGATCCGGCCGGGAGTGCCGTGCAGGCGCGAGTGGTACTGGAAGGTGCGCTCGCGGCCGACGACGGAATTCGCGTACTCGCCGGGGCGGGCGAGCGGGGGGCTCGTCTCGGTGACGCCGCCGCGGCGCGGATCGCTCCACGGGTAGACGTGGATGGTCGACAGCGACACGATGCGTGAGGCGCGGAAGGCCTCGGCCACGTAGGCGGGCACGAGCGTGTTCATCGCCCAGAGGAAATCCTCGCGACCCCGGTAGTCGAACTTGAGGCCCGCCATGTAGATGACGTTGGGCAGCTTGGGCAGCGCCTCGACCTCGTCGCGGTTGAGCAGGTCTGCCTGGATCGCCTCGACCCCGGCCTCCTCGAGCTTCTCCCGGCTGCCCTCTTCGCTGAAGCGTGCGACTCCGATGACGCGCTTCTGGGGTGCCGCGCGCTTGATCATGCGGGCGAGCCCGAGTCCCATCTTGCCGGCGACTCCGAGCACGATGATGTCGCCCTCGAGTTCGGCGAGCTCCCGTACGGTGTCGGGCGTCGGCCGCGACATGAACTCGTCGAGTTCGTCGAGGGTCGCGAAGCGCTCCGGCAGGGTGTCGAAGGTCAGCAGTTGCGTCTGTGTCATGTTTCCTGTTTCGGTGGGTCGGTCAGGCGAGCCAGCGCTCGAGTCCGGCGGTGACGAACTCGTCGTCGTTCAGTTCGGGGTAGTCGCGCGTGACGGAGTCGATGAGCTCGAGCTGGCCGGGGGAGAGCCGCTCGGCCGGGTCGAGGCACCAGGTGCCGGCGAACAGCCCCTGGCGCCGCAGCACCTCGTGGCATCCGGGGATGCAGCCGGCGAAGTCGTTGCGTGCGTCGTAGATCGCGGCGTTCGCATCCGTCACCGCGGTGTCGAGGGCGAGCAGCTCCGCGGGGATGTCGGCGCCGTCGGGCAGGGCGCGGATGCGGTCGAACAGTTCGACGGCGCGGCGCGTCCACACGCTCCAATGGCCGAGCAGGCCCCCGCGCACACGCAGCGTCACGGTGCCCCCGTCGCGGGGCACGGTGAACGGCTGCAGCAGGTCGGCGACGATGTGGTCGTCGTTGCCGGTGTAGAGCGTCACGCGATCTTCCGCACGGGCGTCGACGACGCCGCGCACGATGTCGATGGTGCGGTAGCGGTTGAAGGGGGCCATCTTGATCCCGACGACCTGGGGGATCGCGGCGAACTCGGCCCAGAACTCGCGACTCAGGTGGAAGCCGCCCACCTCGGGCAGCAGGGCGAATCCGACGACCGGCATGACCTCCGCGACCTCCCGCGCATGCGCGAGCGTGTCGGCCTCGCTTCTGTCTCGCCAGGCGGCGACGTTGAGCAGGGCCGCCGTGTATCCGAGTGCGGCGGCGGTGGTGGCCTCGGCGACGGCTTGAGGGGTGTCGCCCGTGACACCCGCCACGAGGGCGAGCGGACGATCGGTCCAGTCCCTCGCGGTCTCGGCCGCGAGGCCCAGCACGTCGGTGTACAGACCCGCCGCGCGGATCGCGAACTGCGTCGTGTGCACGCCGACCGCGAGCCCGCCGACTCCGGCGTCGAGGTAGTAGCGCGTGAGCGCGCGTTGGCGCCGTTCGTCGACGCGCAGGTCCTCCGTGAGCGCGAGCACGTGCGCGGGGATCACGGTGCCGCTCCTGAACACTCCGAGCGGGGTGTCGGGAAGGGTGCGGGTCGTCATTGACTGGCCTTTCGTTGGTGCGATTGAATCATCTTCCGGCCAATTGCGCAACCGATTGCTCATCAGCAAACATGCGCCTGGGTCAGACCGACTCCAGCGCTCACGCCAGTGCCGCGGCGTTCTCCGGCGTCAGGGCGGTGAGTTCCGTCGCTTCGGGTGCGGGCGCGAGCCCGAAGGGAGCGTCGAGCAGGGAGCCGATCGGCAGCATGCCGCCCTCGATGCGGAGGCGGGGGGCGCCATCCTGGATCGCGAAGGCGTCGGGATGCGCCGCCAGCGTGCGCTCGGCGATCGTCGCGTCGAGCGGGGCGAACCGCGCGAAGTAGTGATGGCCGTTGCGCTCGATGTGCCCCAGGCCCATCGCCGACGCCACCACGAGATCCTGGTTCACGGTCAGCGGCGGGATCGTGCTGAGGTCCTCGGCGGTGAGCACCGTCCGTCGTTCGGGGCCGTCGCGATGCGCCACCAGGGCCGCGTTCGCGAGCCCACGGAACACGCCCTTGCATCCCTTGTAGGTGCCGCCCGCGTAGCCGATGTCCATCGCGCGGCGCACCGTGTCCACGGCGTCGTCCGACTCGTCGATGATCACGGGGGCGAAGGACCCGACCTCCGCGAGAGCCGCCTCCGCCTCGTCACCCAATGCCACGTCGCGGTACATGGGCTGCTCGATCGCGTCGAGCCGCGCGCGCAGGGCGTCCGCGACCGGGCTCGCGTAGAGCCCCCGCACCCATCCGACGAGATGGTCCGCGGTGTGCATGGACTCGTTGCCGTCGATCGTGAACCGAGGATCGACGCCGGCGCGCTCGCACAGCTCGAGCAGCCCCGCGATCCGGCTGACATCCGCCTCGACGTCGCCCACGGTCTTGAGCTTGAAGCGGGTCACCCCGTACCGGCGGATCGCCGACTCGACGCTCACCGGAAGCCCGTCTCCCGGATCGTCGGTCACCTCGGCGTCGAGCAGGGGGTCGGCGAGACCGACGGTGTGCCGCACCGCGATCTCGCGGCGGCGCTGGGCGCGGAACGGCGAGGCCTCCGCGAGCTCGGGATGGATGTCGGCGGGCGCGAAGCCGAGGGCACCGTCGTCGAGCGCGTCGGCGAACGGCTTCGCCTCGCCCCGGCACACCGCGTCGATCAGCGCGCGCTCCACGAGCGACACCCCGAGACCCGCGACGAGCCCGGAGACCCCCGCACGCGCGGCCCACGCCGCCTGCTGGCGGTCGAGCTCGCGCACGAAGGCGAAGGCATGCTCCTCCTCGATGCCGCGCGCTGCGTCGAGTGCGGCGAGGATCGCGCGCGAGAGGATCGTGACCTCATCGGCGAACGGGAGGGTCGCGTCCTTGATGAACCACTTGGGCGGGAGGTGCTCGCTCGCCCAACCGGTCGCCCCTCCCGTGGCGGTCTCGGCGCGCAGCCGCACGAGAACGTGCGGCGCCCGCGTCATCTCGGCGATGCCGTACCGGAACGGGATGCGGGTGGCCACGGGCACGACATACGCGGTGGCCTCGGTGATCGTGAGCACGCTCATCCCCTCTCTGCCTGAAGCGTAGACAGCGGGCGCGCACGCCAGCGCTGCAGCGCAGCGGCGAGCACACTGAACCCCTCGACGAGCTGGCCCTCGTAGCCGCTCGGGGTGCCATCGGCCATGCGCCAGTCCTTGCCGCTGCCGAGCCCGCCGAACGACGAGTCGTCGCCGATCGTCTCGCAGAGCTGCTCGAGCACGCGGTCGGCCTCCTCGCGCATGCCGCAGCGCTCGAGCGCCTCGACGACCACCCGGGCGCCGTGATGCGAGTAGCCGCCCTGCTGGTAGCTGCCCATCGGCAGGCCGAACACCACCCCGCCGATCTCGTCTTCGGGGATGCGCCAGAGATTCAGCGGGATGCCGTTGCGCACATCGTCGAGACCGGCCCCGCTCCACGCGGCGAGCAGCGCGGTCATGATCTCCCGGGCTGACGCGAGAGGCACCGCGTCGCTCGCGCAGGCCTGTGCCACCACGATCGAGAAGCCGTGGTCGTGCAGCGCGCCGTCGCTCGAGCGCCACCCGGCCACGAGCCCGGTGGCCGGGTTCAGGAAGGTAGGCAGGTAGGAGTCGATGAGCCTGCCGCGCGCCTCGGCGATGCGATCGGCGAGCGCACTCTCGCCGTGCTCGCGCAGCACGGGCTCCCAGACCCGCCACGCCACGCACAGCACGGCATTGGCCCAGGCGTCCTTGCCTCCGAACGAGAGCACATCCGCCCACGCGGTGCTCCACTGGTGCTCGCCCGTGATGCCGCGCCGCAGCGTCGATTCGACGAGGCCGTCGCCGTCGATGTCGCGCGCGAGCATGTCGTCGAGCTCGCGCACGATGCCACCGCGATTGCGCTCGAACCATGGCCGGTCGGCGGAGGCTGCGAGGTAGCGCCCCATGGCCAGCAGGGTGTTGGCGGCCATGTGCACGTACTCGTCCTCCAGGCGGTGGTCGCCGTGCGAGGTGGCGCCCGATCCGTAGCTCGGTGCGCCATCCAGCCAGCGCTGCAGCGAATCCCCGACCCAGGCCAGCGGACGGATGCCGGGAGCCTCGCCGAGCTGCGCGGCGATCGCAGAGACATCCGCGAGCGAGGTCGTGCAGTGCATGGAGGCGCCGTTGTTGGAGTAGGTGGTCGTGTCGGCACGGAACGGCAGGGCGGTCAGGGTGTGCCGTTCGAGCGCGCGGCGCACCGGGGCGGGGGTGTCGCTCGCGAGTTCGCTGAGCCGCGGTGCGGCGACCTGCAGGGTGAGCTCGGCGCGATGGATGCCGGCGGGCAGCACGTAGTCGCCGAACGGGGTCGGCTGCTCGCCGAGCTTGAGCTCGAGGGTGTTGGTGTCGAGCGGTCGCACGGAGTCGCTGCGCCAGAGCACGTTGTCGCCTCCGCTCAGCTGCAGCGTGCCGTAGCGCGGGAAGTGCCATGCGACGGGACCCTGCAGAAGGCCGGTCTCGCCGAGGAAGGTGGGTTGGCCGAGCGCGCACGACGGCGTGATCCGGTTGTCGAGGGCCACATGCCATGCCGAGCTCTGCCACGCCCTGCGCTGCTCGGGGGCGTGGCGTTCGGCGGTCAGCTCGATGCGGTCCTCGTACACGGTGAAGCTCAGCACGTAGCGCTGGCCGGCATCCGGGATCGTCACGTCGTAGCGCACGGTCGATCCCTGCACGGATGTCTCTCCGTGGTAGTCGCGGTGCAGGAAGCCCATGGGCAGGGCGCCATCGGTTGCGGCGAACCGCGGGCCCTGGGCGAGGTACTCGGCGTTCTGGTCGCGCAGCACGGGGTAGACCCCGGAGGGGTAGACGCCCGAGCGCACGATGTCCATCGAGCGCGGCAGCTGCAACAGGTTGTCGTGGGTGCGGCCGCCGCCATCCTGATCGAGGCCCAGGTGCGACCACGAGGGGCTCTTGAGCCGGAAGCCGACGGCGAGGTAGCGGGTACGGAACACGACCTCCGTCGCGCTGCGCGTTGCGGTAACGCCGGTCGGTGCCCCTGCGGTGTCGACCTCTCCCACGGTGAGCCAGCCGTCCCGTCCGGGTTCCCAAGTGCGGTCCAACTCACCCGTCAGATGCAGGCCCGCTGTCGCGAGGTTCCATCCGGGCCACCAGCCGTCGGTGGCGGCGCGGCGCACCTCGGCCACGAGCGCCGAGGTCTCGAGACCGGCGAGATCCAGTCGTGCCCCGCCGGAGGCGAGCTCCTCCGAGTTCGTGCGCACCCGACCGACCTCGTGCCAGCCATCGCGATCGCCCCGCGACACGATCACGTCGAGGGCCGCATCCCGTTCCTGGCCGCTCGCGCACTTGTGGTAACCGGGACCCCATCCGAGCGTGAGGGCGTCGAAGCGTCCGGGTCGGCTCGTGAAGATCGCGCGTTGATGGATGATGCGGCGCTCGGGGGCACCGGTCTCGTCGGCGTGGGGGGTCGTCCAGAGTGAGCGGGTGGCGAGGCGCAGTGCTGCCGCCGGCTCGGACTCCCAGTTCGGGGTGGCGAGCGGATGGACGAACAGGTCGTGCTCCATGGATCCTCTTCGATCTCGGATGAAAAATCGATTGCGCACCCGATGCTACGTGAAGATCCGGCCGACGGCCACCACACGGCGCCGGGCACGTCAACCCCTCGACGTGGGCGCCGCGAAGGCGCACACTCGGCAGATGGGAACGAACGTAAGCGGCAACCAGTCGGGTGACTCCGCCGAGACCTATGACATCGTGAACAGCGGCCAGTCCGACGACATCGAGAACAGCCTCACCGGGCAGGGCACCTCCGACCGCGAGACGCTGATGGACATCGTCGAGGCAGAGGGCGACACCCCGATCCCGCCGAACGACGACGAACCCGCCTGAGTCGTCTCGAGGCGTCGGCCCGAGCAGGCGGCGGCGCGGTCAGGCGTCGGCGCGGTCAGGCGGCGATGCCGCGCTTCTCGAGCGAGTCCTCGACGATCGTGAGGCCCTCGAGCCCCGGCAGCTTCGCGATGTGCGAGTCGACGTCGCGCACGAGCTTGCGCCCATCCGCACCCGCGAAGAGGTGGTTCATGACGTGGGTCACCTCCGACTCCTCCTGCACGCCGGAGCCCACCGGGCCCCAGAACCGCGAGAGCGCGAAGCGCGCGAGCTTCTGGGCCTTTCTCGAGTCCTTCAGGCGGTCGCGCGCCTGCGAGGCGTAGAAGGCGACGTGCCGGGTCTCCTGCCGGGCGATGCGCTTCAGCAGCTCCGCGAGCACCGGGTGCCCCTCGAGCTCGGCCATCCGCAGGTAGGCGGCGTTCGCCGACCACTCGTTCGCCGCGCCCCACGCCATGTGCACCGCCACGAAGTCGTTGCCGACGAGGCCGCCCATGATCGACTGCTTGATGGGGTCGAGGCGATCCTTCCAGCCGAGCTTGAGCCGCGTGGCCTTGAGCTGGTCGAAGTCGACGGTGATGCCGTGCTTCGCGAGCACCGCGGCGAGCGCCTCGCCGTGCCAGAACTCCTCGCGGTTCCACATCGTCATGAAGGCTCCGACATCCGCCTCCTTGTGCGACGGCGTCGTGAGCAGATCCCGCAGGTAGCAGACCGTGTGGTACTCGATGTCGCACATGTAGCGCAGCGTGCGCAGCGTGCTCTCGGGCAGCGGATCGGTGTCGAAGGTGTCGAAGTCGAGGTCGCCCCACGCGACGGCGTCCGAGGTGGCCGTGTACCTGTCGATGTCGAATGCCATGAGCCCCAGGGCGGTGAGCTAGCCGCCCGCTCCTTCCTCGGGAATCGCGTCAGCGGGATCTTCCGTCATCAAATCACGGTTCGCTGTGCGTGAACCGCTCTTCCAGGTATCGATCCGCCAACGCCTGCGGCCCGCCTCGCGTGCCAGTCGGCTGTCGGGATTGACGGCGTGCGGGTGGCCGACGAGCTCGAGCCACACGAGGTCGGCGTGGCTGTCGCCGTAGCCGTACGAGGCCGAGAGGTCGTAGCCACCCCGCTCGGCGTACTGGCGCAACCAGTTGGCGCGTGCCTCGTCGACGATCGGCGGGCGCGCGAGATACCCCGTGAGCTGGCCGTCCTTCACGTGCATCTCGCTCGCGATCACCTCGTCGAACGCGGATGCGACGGGCGCGGTGAGGGTGCCGATCGACCCCGTCACGAGCACGGTGCGGTGACCGGCGGCGCGGTGCGCGGCCGCCCGCTCGAGCGCCGCGGTCGCGGTGTGGCCGAGCATGCGATCCGCGTAGCCGCCGTCGACGATCCTCTCGAGGCGCGCCGCCGACATCCCGGCGTAGCGTCGCAGGAAGGTGCGGATGAACTCGCCGCGGTCGCGTCGCTCCGCGCGCAGGTAGGCCGGCAGCTTCGCGAGGATCGAGGCCACGGATGCGGGCCACGCCGCCCAGCCGAACCCCGAGGAGCGCACCCAGAGGTACTGCTCGACGAGGTTGGTGTCGACGACCGTGCCCTCGAGGTCGAAGACGGCCACCACATCCGAGCGCTGAGCCAGCTGCTTCGCGGGCCGCCCCTCGGTGGTGCTCGCCTCGGGCCGACGCGAGAAGGCGCGGGTGAGGGTCGTGATCGCGGGGAAGTGCACCTCTTGCAGGTAGTGCTCCCAGTCGATCCCGGTGACGTCGAACCCGTTCTCGCGGCGTGCCTTGGCGGGAAGCGCCGCGTGCAGGGCGCGGGCGTTGCTGTCGTCGAAGATGATCTCGGTCTGCACGTAGGCGCGGTACAGCTCGGAGAAGTTCTCGAGCGTCTCGAGGTCGCTCTTCTTGGTGCCCAGTTCGGCGAGCTGGGCCCGCGTGCGCGTGGTCGAGGGCAGGCGCGTGAGCCAGCGCTCGCGGCGGTCGAGCTGGGTGCGGCGGCGCCGCAGTGCCCGCTCGACCTTGCTGCCGCCGGGGAAGCGCCACGTCGGCACGCGCACATGCCCGTCGCCGGGGGTCGGCATGGGGTTGGCGGTGAAGTAGGCGTTGACGTTCTCGAACATGCGGTGGAACGGCAGCGGGTTCGAGGCGCCGGATGCGATGTGGAAGTACTCGGGCCCGCCCGTCGGCGGGTTCGCGGCGGCGGCGAGGATCGCGTTGACGACGTAGTCGACGGGGATCAGGTCGAGCACGCTGTCGGGCAGGCCCGGGAACTCGGGCAGCAGGCCGCGACCGTAGGCGAGGATGAGCGGATCGGCGACCTTGAACCCGTCGATCCAGCCGGGGAAGGGGTGCGAGACGGCCGATTCGATGATGGCCGGGCGCACGACCGAGAGCGAGCCTCCGGCATCCGCCCACAGCTCCTCGGCGGCGCGTTCCGCGAAGGCCTTCGTGAGGGTGTAGACGTCGGTCCAGCCGAGCGATTCGGCGCGCGTGCGACCGGCGTCGACGAGTGCCGCGGTCAGCCAGGCGACCCGGGCCTCCTCGCTCGCGCGGGCGACGGACTGCGGACCCTCCTTGCCGTGCTCGGCGCGGGCGCGGTCCATGAAGGCCCGCAGCTGTGCCGGCTGGCGCGAGGCCAATTCGACGCGCTCGCGCGCCGACCTCGCGGCGGCGTACTCGGCGCGCCAGTCGATGCTGTGGCCGAGTCGCGCCTCGGGCACGACCCCCTTGCGCAGCCCGCCCACGTAGCAGGTCGACACGTGCACGACGTGGGGGGTGGACCCGGATGCGCGCAGTGCCTCGTAGAGGCCGATCGCCCCGCCGACGTTGGTGTCGAAGGCCTGGTCGATGGGCGGGTCGAACGACACCGTCGAGGCGGAGTGGATGACGACGTCGATATCGCCCGGCAGTGCGGGAACGCTGCCGAGCCCGCCCTCGACGATGCGGATGCGGCGCGCAACCGCGTCATCGACCCCGGCCTCGCCGACGGCCTCGCGCCAGGCGCGGAACACGGGCTTGCGCAGCAGGGTGCGCAGGCGGTCCTCGCCGGACGCTGCACCCTTGGTGCGCACGAGCAGCGAGATGGTGGTGTCGGGGTGCGAGCCGAGCAGCCGCTCGAGCACGGCCTGGCCGACGAACCCGGTGCCGCCCGTGAGGAAGACGTGCGCCTGGCCGAGGTCCGTCTTCGCCCGCTTCGGGGTCACGACGCGAGCCTCGCGGCGACGGTGTCGCCCTCGGCGGCACCGAGGCCGGGAAGGGCGGCGATCCGCTCGGCGATGCGCGCGGCCGCGGCGCGGCCGTCTCCGCCGCCGAAGACGAAGGTCTCGAAGAAGGTGCGCTCGGCATCCGGGATCTCGGTCGCCCCGATGGGCCACGCAGCCTGGGCGATCGCCTTGCGGGTGAGCGTCACGGCGCGGCCGCTGGCGGCCAGGCGGCGCTCGGCATCTTCTGCCAGGAATGCGATGTGGCGGTCCTTGAGGGCGACGAGCCGCGTGACGAGACCCGACAGCACGGATGCCGCCTCACCCAGCCGGCGATAGGCCGCCTGGCTGATCCACTCGTCGATGAGGCCCGTCGTGACGTGAGCGGCCACGAGCTGCGCGCCGGCGATGTTGCCGGAGATCGCGCGGCGGATCGGCCCGCGGCGCTCCACCCGCTCGGCGACCGAGCGGCGCAGCGGCCCCTCGAGCGCCGCGGTGTCGGCGCCGACTGCCTCGAGCACGGCATCGAGGGCATCGGCGATCCAGAACTTCTCGAATGCCCAGCTCGTGAGGAACGCCGTGACGCGGGCGTCCTTGTGGGTCGCGGTGACGAGCAGGTTGCGCATGCGGTGCAGGGTGCCGCGCTCGAGATCGCGCAGCACGCGCACGAGGTGCACGGCATCCGCGCTGAGCCCCGCGAGAGCGATCGCGTCGCCGTCGATCTCGTCGCGGTGGCTGCCCTGCACGGTGCGCGCGAACTCCCGCACGTCGAACGACGTGGCACTCGTCGTGGTTCGGGGGGTCATGCCGGTGGTGGGCCTTCCTGTGGGCGCACGCGGGCGGAAGGTGCGCCCCGGATGACCGTATCGTAAGCCCTATGCCCATTGCTCTCGTCACGGGTGGCACGGCCGGGATCGGCGCCGCCTTCGCCCGCACGCTCGCCGCCCGCGGCTACGACATCGTGCTCGTGGCGCGCACCGAGTCGCGGCTCGAGGAGGTCGCCGCCGAGCTGCGCGCGATGGGCCGCGAGGTCGAGACGATCGTCGCCGACCTCGGCAAGGAGGTCGACGTGCATCGCGTGGCCCGCCGGCTCGGCGAGCGGGATCGGCCCGTCGACCTGCTCGTCAACAACGCGGGCTACGGCATGAAGTCGCGGCTGTCCGACCCCGACCTCGCCGAGGCCGACGACGCCATCACGGTCATGATGCACGCGCCGCTCGTGCTCGCCGCCGCCGCGGTTCCGGGGATGCGGGCCCGCGGCGAGGGCGTGATCATCAACGTCGCGAGCGTCGCCGGCTACCTCTCGATGGGGCTGTACTCGGCGATCAAGGCGTGGATGCGGGTCTACAGCGAGAGCCTGTCGAACGCGCTGCACGGCACGGGGGTCACGGTGACGGCTCTGCTGCCGGGCTGGGTGCACACCGAGTTCCACGACCGCGCCGAGATCCGCAAGTCATCGATCCCGTCGTGGCTCTGGCTCGACGCGTCGGATCTCGTCGCCGCGTGCCTGAAGGATGTTGCACGCGGGCGCGCGGTGTCGATCCCGACCATGCGCTACCGCTTCCTCAGCTGGTGGCTGCGTCATCTGCCTCCGCGCACGGTGCGCTGGGTGTCGCGCACGATCTCGAGTTCGCGCCACAGCGAGCAGCCGTAGGCCCGACCCGCCGCGTCCGCCGCACTCAGCGCAAGCCGTCGCGGCACCGGGCGAGCAGTGCCTCCAGCTGCTGCAGCTCGGCGGCGGGGAGGGACTCCGTCATCGCATCCGCGACGCCGGCGACCTGCGTGCGGGCGCGCGCGAGCAGGGAGCGCGCCTCCGGCGTGAGCTCGGTCGCCCGCTCCCGGCGGGGACCGGAGTCGGGGGAGCGCTCGATGAGGCCGCGCTTCTCGAGGCCCTGCAGCAGCACGTTCGTCGACTGTCGCGACACGAAGGTGCGCCGTGCGAGCTCGGACCCCGTGATGCCCGGGGTGTCGTGCAGCGCGGTGAGGCACGCGTACTGCGGCACGCTCAGCCCGAGGGGCCGGAGGCGCTCATCCATGCGCTGATGCAGGAGCGCCTGGGTCTCCTTGATGAGCACTCCGAGCCGCTCCGCGATGGTCGTGGCCTGCGTCATGTCAATAGTTTGACACACGACGCTTCGAGTGTCAGCATATTGACATGACGAACACAGAGACCTCCGCCCCGAACTCCACGACCCCGCCCGACTTCGTGTCGTTCCAGGTGCGCGACCGCGCGGCATCCGCGCACTTCTACGAAGACCTCCTCGGCCTCACCCGCCTGCCCGCGCCGAACCCCGCGGCGGTCGTCTTCGGCTCCCCGGATGGGGCCGTCGCCTTCGCGGTGCGCGACCCGTTCCCGGGCGTCGACCTCGACGCGATCGGCGAGCTCGGCGCCGGTGTCGGCGTGTGGTTCCGCACCGCGGATTCCCGCGCCCTGCACGCCACGCTCGTCGAGCAGGGCGTCGAGATCGTGCAGGAGCCGTTCGAGGGCCCCTTCGGCATCCAGTTCGCCGTGCGCGACCCGGACGGCTACGTCATCACACTGCACTCCTGAGGCGCGGCGACGGCGCGTCCGGCGCGGTGGCGGGCGACGGATGGCCCGCGGTCACGTCCTCGCGGCGATGACGTGACGCACCGCGGCGAGCACCGGCGGCACATCGCGCTCCACCGTGTTCCAGAGCACCTCCCAGTCGATGCTGTCGCCGTAGATGTGGCCGACCTTGTCGCGAGTGCCCATGAGTGCGCGCCAACTGACCTGGGAGTGCGCGCGGCGGAATTCCTCCGGCAGGTCCTTCACCGCGTTACCGACCTGGATGAGGGCTGCGAAGGCGGCGTAGCGGTTCACGAAGTCAGGGCCGAGGAACGCCTCACGGCCGCGTTGCGCCAGATCCACGCACTCGGCGAGGTGGCGCTCGACCGCCGCGAGATTCTCATCCGTGCGGGCGACACGGGCTGCTGCCTTCGGGTCGGTCGTCATGCCGCGGTCATCGTGAGCAGGTCTACCGCGGAAGCGAGCACCTCCTCGGATGCGGTGCGCGCCGACACCACCTCGACATCCACGCCGAGCAGCTGCGCCACGTCGTCTTCGAGTGCGAACAGGTCGAACAACGACGTGGTCGGCGCAGGGTCGACGAGCAGGTCGAGGTCGGAGTCGATCGTGTCGCCGCCCTTGGCGACTGAGCCGAACGCGCGAACGCGCGTGACGCCGTAGCGGGCGGCGATGCGCAGCACCTCGGCTTCGCGACCTCGGAGGGCTTCGGATGGCGTGGGGCGCATCGCGGCGATCAGCCGGTCGCGCACCTCGGGTGAGGGCACCTTCGCGCCGGACTCGTAAGCGGCGATGTTCGGTCGCGCGGTGCCGGCCCGCGCCGCGAGCTGGACTTGCGTGAGCCCTGCCGCGAGCCGCATCTCGCGGATCTCGGTCATGTATACGAATATACGGGCGGGCGGGTCGTCTGCCTAGGCGATCCGCACTCCCGCCTGCGGAATGCACCGGGACTAGCCTGGCTGCATGGTGACGATCGGCGCGGACCACACCCCCCGCCGCGACCGTTTCACCTCCCGTGGCCAGGCGGCCGCCCGCTTCGTGGCGCAGCGCGGCATCCTCAAGCCCGTGACCTGGTCCGTGGTCAAGGTGACGGTCGTCGGGCGTCGCCGGCTGCGGGATGTGCCGCGCGCGTTCGTCGTGGTCGCCAACCATTCGAGCCACCTGGATGCGCCGCTCATCCTGGGCGCCCTGCCGCGTCGGCTCGCGCGCTACCTCGCGGCGGGTGCCGCGGCCGACTACTTCTTCGACGTGTGGTGGCGTCGCGGGCTCACCGCCCTGTTCTTCAACGCGTTCCCCGTCGACCGCAAGGGCGTGAATCAACGGGCCGTCTCGGCGAAGACGCTGCTCGAGCGTGGCGTGCCGCTGCTCGTGTTCCCCGAGGGCACCCGCTCGAAGAACGGCGAGATGGGGCACTTCAAACAGGGCGCGGCATCGCTCGCGATCGCCACCGACGTGCCCTGCGTGCCGGTGGCGCTCATCGGCGCCGGCATCGCGCATCCGCGGGGCAGCAGCTGGCCCAAGCCCGGCCGACTGCCGGTCGGCGTCGTATTCGGCGCCCCGATGCGCGCCGAACCGGGTGAGACGGCCGTGGCGTTCACCGCCCGCATCCGCGCCGAGGTAGAACGCATGCACGACGCCTATGCACCCCGTATTCTGAGCGCGTCGCCCGGCAACCCGGAGCCGGACGTGCAGTCGTCGCCCGAAGGAGAGAGACCGTGACCGACGTCGAGCACATGAAGTGGTGGGGCTGGGGCGTCGAGGGCGTCGGATTCCATCACGAGGACAAGCCCGGATTCGCCCCCTTCGTGCTCGACGCCGTGGGACTCGACCTGTCGACGGCGCAGAAGGCGGAACAACCCGAGTTCGCCTCCCTCGACCTCGCGGCCCCCAATGTGTCGACGGCCTTGCTCTCCACGCTCACCGACATCGTGGGCCCCGACTTCGTGACCACGGACGCCATGGATCGCGTCGTGCACAGCTACGGCAAGAGCCTGCGCGACCTGGTGCGCATCCGCACCAACCGCATCGAGCGTGCCGTCGACGTGGTCGTGTACCCGGCCGACGAAGACGACGTGCAGCGCATCGTGGATGCCGCGGTCGCCGCGAACGCCGTGCTGATCCCGTTCGGCGGAGGCAGCAACATCGCGGGGTCCCTCGAGCCGGTGCCGGGCGAGACCCGCACGGTCGTCTCGCTCGACATGGGCCGCATGAACAGCGTGATCGACATCGATGCCGCGTCGGGCCTCGCCCGCATCCAGGCCGGCGCCCTCGGCCCGCACCTCGAGGCGCAGCTCGCCGCGCACGGCTGGACGATCGGGCACTTCCCCGACAGCTTCACCCACTCGACGATCGGCGGCTGGGCGGCCACCCGGTCCTCCGGCATGCAGTCCGACAAGTACGGCGACATCGCCCAGATCGTGCGCGGCATCCGGGTCGTGCGCCCCTCGCGCGACGGCCGCGACGGCGTGCTCGTGATCCCCGCCATCCCCTCGGCGTCGACCGGACCGAGCGTGCGCGAGATGATCGTCGGCAGCGAGGGCCGCCTCGGCGTCATCACCGAGATCACCGCGCAGGTGCATCGGGTGGCCGAGGTGCGCGAGATCCAGGCCTACTTCTTCCCCACCTGGGAGGCGGGGCTCGCCGCCATGCAGGCCATCTCCGAGTCCGATGCGTCGCCGATCATCACGCGCGTCTCCGACGCACGCGAGACGGGTTTCTCGATGGCGACGAGCAAGGCGCGCCACGGGATGGATGCGGTGCTGGCCGAGAAGGTGCTGCCCACCCTCATGAAGTCCAAGGGCTGGAAGCTCGACGAGATCTGCCTCTCGTTCATCGGCTTCGAGGGGGGCGCGGCGCACGTCGCACGACAGAAGAAGCTCGTCGGCGCGATCGTCAAGCGGCACGGCGGCATGGGCGTCGGCACCGGCCCCGGTGTGCTCTACGACCAGAAGAAGTTCGACACCCCCTACCTGCGCGACTTCCTGCTCGACCGCGGCGCCGCCGGCGACGTGTCGGAGACCGCCGCACCGTGGTCGAAGCTGCTGTCGCTCTACAACGGCGTGGTCGCGGCGGCGAACCGCGCCTATGACGAGATCGGTACGAAGGGGTGGATCATGTGCCACCTCTCGCACTCCTACCACTCGGGCGCGTGCCTCTACTTCACGTTCGCGTTCGTCGGCGGGGGGGACATGCTCTCCGAGTACGACGTCGTGAAGTCGGCGATCCAGCAGGCGTTCGTCGACAACGGCGGAACCATCTCGCACCACCACGGCGTGGGCGTCGAGCACTCGCCGTGGCTCGAACAGGACATCTCGCCCGAGGGCGTCGCCGTCATGCGCGGCCTCTTCGCGGCCGTCGACCCGGGCGAGAACTTCAACCCCGGCAAGGTGGTGCCTACCGCGGCTCGGTCGCTCGTGGAGTGACCGCGCCGCGCGCGGTCGCCGCGGCGCGCGCCGCGAGCTCGCCGAACGCCGCCGTGAGCTCGGGCGGACGCTCGACCGTGATGGGCGCGTCGAATCGGCTGAGCGACGCGGCGAGTGCGACCCACGACCAGGCCCCCGCGGTCATGCGGCACGCCATGTCGTCGATCCGCTCCACGGTGCTGTCACCTGCGAAGGGGCGCACGGCATCCGCGGGCAGGTGCACGACGACGGTGCCGACACAGGGCCACCGCCCACCCTCGGACGCGCCCGCGAAGCGCGCGGCGACGAAGGCCCGTGCATCGCCCCCGGGCACCGGACGTGACGCGAAGCGACGTCGTGTCGGTGGACGGGGCGTCATCCGGTCGGCGCGGAAGATGCGCCAGTCGTCGTGCTCGAGGTCCCATGCGAGCAGGTACCAGCGACCGTGTGACGCGATGAGCTCGTGCGGCTCGACCCGCCGGGGCACGGGCTCGTCGCCCGGCTCTCGGCTCGCGTAGTCGAAACGCAGCACCTCATGTGCCCGCACGGCGGAGGAGACGGCGACGAGCACATCCGGCGACACGGCCGGCGCAGGAGCCTCGCCGAGCCGGGGGAGGGTCGTGAACGCGAGGGAGTCGAGGCGGTGCCGCAGGTGCGACGGCATCACCTGGCGCACCGTGGTGAGCGCGCGGAGCGCCGCCTCGTCGATGCCCGCGCCTGTGGTCGTGGCGGCTCGGAGCGCGACGGCGACCGCGACGGCCTGATCATCGTCGAACAGCAGGGGCGGCAGCTCGCTGCCGGCTTCGAGACGGTAGCCGCCGTCGGGACCCATCGTGGCCTCGATGCGGTACCCCATGTCGCGCAGCCGATCGATGTCGCGCCTCACCGTGCGGTGGCTCACCTCGAGCCGATTCGCGAGCACGGCGCCCGGCCAGTCGCGCCGCGTCTGCAGCAGCGAGAGCAGATCGAGCAGCCGGGTGGTTGGGGACACGCATCGACTCTAGATCCGGTGTAGGACCGAAACTGTCCTCTACTTCGGGAATCGTTGCCGTTGCCCGGGACCGCCGAGGCGCTCACTCACGAGGAGAAGACATGAGCATCGTCACGACCACCCACCTGAACTTCCGCGGAGACGCGCGAGCAGCCCTCGAGTTCTACCAGTCCGTCTTCGGCGGCGACCTCTCGATCACCACCTACGGCGACCTCGGGATGCCGAAGGAGCTTCCCGGATCCGACAGCGTCGTCTTCGGGCGGCTCGAAAGCGCCGACGGCTTCCGTGTGCTGGCGTACGACATCCCCGGGCAGCTCGGCGGCTCCTCGGCGCCGGCCGGGTCGACCCGCCGCGAGAACGGCACGACGATCACGACGCAGCCGTTCTTCCTGTCGGTGAGCGGCGAGAGCCTCGCTGAGCTGACGGCGTACTGGCACACGCTGTCGGTCGGCGCCTCGATCGTCGAGCCGCTCGCGGCCTCGGCCTGGAGCGCCGGCTTCGGCATGCTCACCGACCGGTTCGGGGTCACCTGGACGTTCACGGTCGGGTGAGTCGGCGGAGCGCCGCGGCACGAGGAGTCGGGCCATCCCGCACCCCCATGGCGGGCTACCGTTGAGGGGTGAAGCCCTTCCACATCTCCCCGGAGGTCGTCGCGGCGCTCGACGGCGGCCGCCCGGTCGTCGCCCTCGAGTCGACGATCATCAGCCACGGGCTGCCGCGTCCCCGCAACCTGGAGGCGGCGCTCGAGTTCGAGCGGCTGCTGCGCGATCGGGGCGTGACACCCGCGACCATCGCCGTGCTCGATGGCGTGCCGCAGATCGGATTGGATGCCGCGGGCGTCCGTCGCATCGCCGAGGACGAGCTCGCGAAGGCCTCGGTGCGCGACCTGCCGATCCTCGCGGCGCTCGGCCGGTCGGGGGCGACCACCGTCGCCGCGACGGCCCACCTCGCGAGCCTGGCCGGCATCCGGGTGTTCGCGACCGGCGGCCTGGGCGGCGTGCACCGCGGTGCGTCGGAGACCTTCGACGAGTCGGCCGATCTGCCGACCCTTGCCGAGAATCCCGTGACGGTCGTGTCGGCAGGGGTGAAGAGCGTGCTCGACATCGGCGCGACGCTCGAGCGGCTCGAGACGCTCAGCGTGCCCGTCATCGGCTACCGCACCACCGCGTTCCCGGCGTTCTGGCTGCGCGAGTCGGGCTTCGAGCTCGACTGGAAGGTCGATTCGCCCGAGGAGGTCGCGGCCGTCATGGCGGCACGGGATGCTCGCGGATCGCGCACGGGCATCGTGCTGGCCAACCCCATCCCCGCCGAGCAGCAGTGGGACCCTGTGGAGCACGACCGCGTGCTGCGCACCGCGTTCGCCGCCGCCGAGGAGGCCGGCGTGCGGGGCAAGGCCGTCACCCCGTTCCTGCTCACCTACATCGTCGAGGCGTCCGGCGGCAAGAGTCTCGAGGTGAACCTCGACCTCGCCCGCAACAACGTGCGCGTCGCCGCCGACGTCGCGATCGCCTGGTCGCGGATCGCCCCCCGGCCATGACCGACGGCCAGGCCGAGGAGCGGGCCGCCGGCCGGGTCGTCGTGGTGGGCGACCTCATCAACGACATCGTCGCGGTGCCGCGCGAGGCGATCCGCCCCGACACCGACACGACCGCGACGATCAAGCTCGCCTCCGGGGGCTCGGCCGCCAACACCTCGACCTGGCTCGCGAACCGAGGCGTCGCCGTCGACTTCGTCGCGGCCGTCGGATCGCACGACGCCGCCTTCCACGAGGAGGAGCTCCGCGAGGCCGGGGTCACGCCGCACCTGCAGGTCGAGATCGGCGTGCCGACAGGAACCATCATCATCGTCGTGCAGGGCGCACAACGCTCCATGCTGACCGAGCGGGGCGCGAACTCGCTGCTGCGCTCGGCATCCGTCACCGACGAGCTGCTCGCGGGGGCGAGCCTGCTGCATGTGAGCGGCTACAGCGTGGTCGACGGCTTCGGCGTCGCGGGTACGCGGTCGCTGCTCGGACGGGCGGCGCATGCGGGGGTGCCGGTGTCGGTGAACCCCGGTTCGATCGGGTTCATCTCGGACTTCGGGGTCGAGCGGTTCCTCGAGGCGATCCGCGGGGCGAGCCTGCTGTTCCTGAGCGCCGACGAGGCGCGGCTGCTGACGGGCCATGACGACGCGGATGCCGCCGCCCGGATGCTCGGGGCGAGCTTCCCGCTCGTGGCGCTCACGCGCGGAGATCAGGGGGTACTGGTCGTCGCCGACGGCGCGGCGCCCGTCGCCGTGGAGGCGCGCGCGGTGCGCGCCGTGGATCCGACGGGTGCGGGCGACGCCTTCATCGCGGGCTTTCTCGATGCCTGGTTGCGTACGGCCGATCCGATCGCGGCGGCCGAGGCGGCCGTCTACGTGGCAGCACGCGCCGTCATGGTGATCGGCGGCCGCCCGCCGGCGTGAGGCGCGGCGGCGGTTCAGCCGCGCTCTGCGCCTTCGCGCAGCTTCGCGGTGATCTGCACGAGGCGTTCGCGCTCCTCGGCGTCGAGCACCGACATCCACGTCATGATCGAGCGCGCATGCTGGGCGCCGACTCGGCGGAACACCTCGGCACCGTGCTCGGTGAGCTCGATGATCGTGCCGCGCGCGTCGTCGGGGTCGGCGCGCTTGACGACGATGCCGCGTGCGACGAGACGGTCGAGCAGACGGCTGACGCTCGGCTGGCTGAGCAGGAGCAGCCGGTTGAGGTCGCGGATGCGCGCCGCGTGCGCGGGTTGCCGGTAGAGGTTGAAGATGACGTCGTACTCGGTGAGGCTCACCTCGTCGTCGGGGAACTCGGCGTTGAGCCGGCGCATGACCGCGACCTGCGCGCGGTAGAGCGCCTCCCAGGCGTCGACCGGATCCGTGCTCACGATGCCCAGCCTAGGGAGTGTCGCCGGGAGGCGGTTGAGGAGCGCATCGCGCAGCGATACGCGTCTCGAAACCGCACCTTAACGTGATTGAGGGCCGGCCGCAGAGGCGAGCGGCCGACCCTCTCCCTTGCACCAAGAGTGTCCTGCAATCACATTCCGCTTGATCCGCCACAGCAAACGAATCAAGCGCTTTCAATGTATAACGGAAAGGTAACGCTGTCTAGTTACCAAGCCGTTATTTTTTTCGACGCCCCCCACCCGCTGCCGTGGCTGCTGGCGAACGCCTGCTGCGGGTGGTTGGCTGGGCCCGTGGCGCGCATCCTCGTCGTGGAAGACGAGCCCCAGATGGTGGAGCTGCTCGCCCGCGGACTGCGCGACGAGGGCTATGAGGTCGTCACGGCGCGGGACGGCACGGCAGGGCTCATGGAGGCCACCGCCGACCGGTTCACGGCCGCCGTCGTCGACGTCATGCTGCCGGGACTCGACGGCTTCGAGTTCTGCCGGCAGCTGCGCCTGCGGGACTCGCATCTGCCCGTGCTGCTGCTGACCGCGCGGGACGCCGTCGAGGACCGCGTGCGCGGCCTGGACTCGGGGGCAGACGACTACCTCGTGAAGCCGTTCGCGTGGCCCGAGCTGAGTGCGCGGGTTCGTGCCCTCGTGCGACGCGACGCCCAGGAGCAGAAGGTCGTCGTGACGGTGGGCGCGCTCGAACTCGACAGCGCCACGCTGCGCGCGCGGGTGGCGGACACACCGGTTGCGCTGAGCGCACGCGAGTTCGCCCTCGCGCGGCTCTTCGCGACCCACTCCGGCGAGACGCTCGAACGATCGCAGATCCTGCAGGAGGTGTGGGGAACGAGCACCCACATCGACCCGAATGTGCTCGATCAGTACGTGCGCTACCTCCGTCGAAAGCTCGACCCCGCGCATGTCGGGTTCACGATCTCCACGGTGCGCGGGGTCGGGTACCGGCTCGAGGAGCAGGCGCGCGAGCAGGGGCCGGCCACATGATGCGCCTCTCGGTGCGAGCGCGTCTCACCCTCGGGTCGACGCTGCTCGCGCTCGTGCTGCTCACGATCGCGCTCGTCGTCACCCGGTTCGTCGTGATCGGGATGCTCAACGAGGTCGACACCTCGCTCGCCCGGGCCGACCTCGCCCCGTTCCGCGTGGATATCGCGGCGGGGGACGACCGACCAGACCCTCCCGCATCCGGTGTACTCGTGCGCATCTCGTCACCCGACGGTGAGCGGGTCGTCGACACGCTGCCCCACGAGCTCGGCGAGCGACTCGAGGATCAGCCGCTCAGCGGTCGCACCCAGCTGCGCATCGAGTCGGAGGACGTGCCGTACGCGGTGGTCGGCGAGACGGTCGACACCCCCGAGGGCACGTGGACCATGTGGGCCGCGCGCAGCGCCGAGGGCACCGCGATCGCGATCGGCGGCCTGGATGTCGTGCTCGCCGTCGGCGGAGCGGTGCTCGTGGCGCTGTTCGCACTCGCCTCCTGGCTGCTCGCGCGCGCCGCCCTCGCCCCCGTCGAACGGATGCGCCGAGCCGCCGCGGGGCTGCCTGCCGAGGGTGACGCGGTGCTCCCGGTGGAGCGCACCCGCGACGAGCTCGCCCAGCTCGCGGCGACCCTCAACGACTTCCTCGGCCGCATCCGCGCCGCGACGACGCGCGAACGCCAGATGGTGTCGGATGCCGCCCACGAACTGCGCACCCCGCTCGCCGCCCTGCGCACACGCCTCGAACTCGCGCGCGCCGCGGCGACGGGAGACCCGCGCCTCGAGGCCGAGCTCGCGGCAGCCGAACGCGACGCGACGCGCCTCGGCGACCTCGCCTCCAACCTCCTCGCGCTCGCGCGGCTCGAACAGGGCCCGCCGCCCGAGCGCGACGCGCTGTCGGAGGTGCGGGATGCGATCGGCGACGCCGTCGACCGCGCGCGGCTGCTCGCCCCCGGCTGCGACATCGACCTCGCCGCTTCGGCCGATGACGACGCGCGGCTCGCCGTCAGTGCGACAGGCATCGGGCGGGTCGTCGACAACCTGCTCTCGAACGCGATCACGGCGACCGGCGGCGCCGGCCGCATCCGCGTCGAGCTCGACCGGGTCGACGACGACATCGTGCTCGCCGTCGAGGACGACGGCCCGGGCATGCCCGAGGAGTTCCTTCCCCGCGCCTTCGAGCGCTTCGCGCGAGCCGACGACGCACGCGCGCGCACGAGCGGCGGGGCCGGGCTCGGGCTCGCCCTCGTGCTCGGCATCGCGCGCGCGGCCGGAGGGGATGCCTCGGTGCACAACCTGCACCCGGGCCTGCGCGTCGAGGTGCGACTGCCCGTCTGTGAGAACTCTCATCGGGGCGGAGCCGCGTTCACACCGACGGCATAGGGGCGCCGCGGAGTCTGAGGGGGTCGATCCGACTCGACCCGATCCCCGAGGAGCAGCATGACCACGATGACCCCGCCCGTCGGCGCCCCGCCGGTGATGCGTGCCGGGCTCGACATCGAGCGGACCCGCATCGCGCGTCTTCGCCGCCGTCGCTGGATCTCCGACCTGCTCGTGATGCTGTTCTGGGCGTCCGGGGCGGCGGCCGCGAGCCTCTACCTCGCCTCGGGTGGCCTCGCCACCTGGACGAACCCCGGCGGCGTCATCACCGGGCTCGGGATCCTCGCGGGGCTCATCGGCTCCGACTTCGTGCTCGTCATGCTCGTGCTGGCCTCCCGTATCCCGGCACTCGACAGCGCGATCGGACACGATCGCGCACTCGCCGTGCACCGGCAGCTCGGCAAGCCCGCCCTCTATCTGCTGCTCGCCCACGGGGCGCTGCTCGTGATCGGCTACGCCCTCACGGCCCGCATCGACGTGGTCGCCCAGGTGGTGCAGCTGTGGCAGATGCCCGACATGCCGCTCGCCTTCCTCGCCATCGGCCTGTTCCTCGCCGTCGTGGTCACCTCTCTGGTGATCGTGCGGCGCCGGATGCCGTACGAGTTCTGGTACGGCGTGCACCTGCTGAGCTACGCGGCCGTGCTCACGGCGCTTCCGCATCAGCTGAGCGTCGGAGGTCTGCTCGCGGAGGGCACCGGGCAGCGGGCGTACTGGATCGCGCTGTACGTGCTCGCGATCGGCGGTATCGTCGCGTTCCGTGTCGCGCGGCCGCTGCTGCAGTCGCTGCGGCACGAGCTGCGTGTGGAGCGGATCGAGTGGATCGCGCCCGACGTCGCCTCTCTCTACCTGCGCGGGCGCGACCTCGAGCGGCTCGGCGCGCGCGGCGGACAGTACTTCTTCTGGCGCTTCTGGACCGGCCGCACGTGGTGGCACGCGCATCCGGTGTCCCTTTCGGCGGCCCCCGACGATCAGCACCTGCGGATCACGGTGCGCGTGCTGGGGGAGGGCACCCGGCGTCTCACCCGGGTGCCCACCGGCACCCGGGTGAGCTTCTCGGGTCCGTTCGGATTGTTCACGGATGCCGCACGAACGGCGCCGCGTCTCGCGATCGTCGCGGCCGGTGTGGGCGTGACCCCGGTGCGGGCGCTGCTCGAGGGCGGCGACCTCGCTCCCGGTGAAGCCACCGTGCTGCTGCGCGCCTCGACCGAGGACTCGATGTTCCTGGCCGACGAGCTGCAGACGCTCGCGCACCTACGCGGCGCGCGCCTCTACAGCTCGGTGGGACCCCGCGGGCGCCGTGGAGGGTGGATGTCCGAGAGCGACCACCGGCGCGGCGTGCGGCTGCGCACCGTGTTCCCGCAGCTCGACGAGTCCGATCTGTACGTGTGCGGTCCGGCGGCATGGGCCGAGACGGTCATCGCCGATGCGCGTGCGGAGGGCGTTCCCGAGCACCGGATCCACATGGAGAGGTTCGACTGGTGAGAGCACGAGCAGTCTGGGGGAGCGTGCTGGCGGCCTTCGGGGTCCTCGCGATCGGGTGGGGCGTCGGCACCGCGGGTTCGCCCACCATGGCGCCGACCCTGCCCGGCTCGGCCGGGGTCTCGGGATCGGGTGCGAGCGGCTCGACGGGATCGAGCGGCACCGCGGGCGGCGGCTCGACGGCCGGCGCCGCCGCCGCGCAGGCCTCCGACGGGAGCTACACGGGTGCGGCGGAGTCGACCCCGTTCGGCACCGTGCAGGTGAGCGTCACGGTCTCGGGCGGGCGCTTGAGCGACGTCACCGCCCTGCACCTCACCGATCGCGGCGGGCAGTCGGTGCGGATCAGCAACCGTGCCGCCCCGATCCTGCGGCAGGAGGTGCTCGCGGCCCAGTCGGCGCACGTCAGCATGGTCGGCGGAGCCACCTATACGAGCGAGGGGTACCTCGCGAGCGTCCAGTCGGCGCTCGATGCGGCGGGGTGGCGCTGATGCGCGCACACTGGCCGACCATGGGCACCGTCGCATCCGTGTACTCCGTCGAGCCGGTGCCGGATGCCGTGCTCACCGCGGTCCGCGGAGCGCTCGCCGAGACGGATGCCTGCTTCTCGCTGTACCGGCAGGACTCCGAGCTCTCACGCATCGCCCGCGGAGAGCTCGCCCTCGAGGACGCCGGCACGGCGGTGCGCGACGCGTACGCGGAGGCTCTCGCCTGGCGGCAGCGCACCGACGGCGCCTTCACCGCGCACCGGCCGGATGGCGTGGTCGACCTGTCGGGGCTGGTCAAGGCGACAGCGATGCACGAATCGGCGATGCTGCTCGACGCATCCGGGGTCTCGACGTGGACGCTCGGCGTCGGTGGCGACCTCGTGCGGGCGAGCGGTCCGCATCCGGCTGCCCTCGGCATCGTGGATCCGGATGCGCGCACCCGCCTGCTCACGGCGGTGCGTCTCGGCGACCACCGGCGCGCGCTCGCGACGAGCGGCTCGGCCGAACGCGGCGAGCACATCTGGACGCGCACCGACCTGCCACGGAGCCCGTTCGCCCAGGTGAGTGTCGCGGCCGACGACATCGTGACGGCCGACGTGCTCGCCACGGCGATCGTCGCGGGAGGGCAGCCGATGCTCGAGCTCGCGTGCGATCGGTGGGACATCGACGTGCTGGCCGTGGGCCGCGAGGGTGAGTTGCACGCCACTCCCGGCATGCGTGCGGCGATCGCGGCCGCGGCCGCGTGAGCGGGACCACGGGCCCTGGTGCCAGAGCCGCCCGCGTGCTTGGCTGAGCCCATGACGAGCTGGATGCACGCCGACGAACCGCATACCGGAGGGGTGGCATCCCGCCTCAACTGGCTGCGTGCGGGGGTGCTGGGCGCGAACGACGGCATCGTGTCGGTCGCGGCGGTCGTGGTCGGCGTCGCGGGCGCGACCCCCGCGCTGCCCGCGATCGTGTCGGCAGGGGCTGCGGCGCTCATCGGAGGCGCGATCTCGATGGCGCTCGGCGAGTACGTGTCGGTGAGCAGTTCGCGCGATACCACCCATGCGCTGATCGCCAAGGAGACCGAGGAGCTCGCCACGATGCCCGAGCGCGAGCTCGAGGAGCTCGCCGGCATCTACCAGGCGAAGGGGCTCACCCCGGCCACGGCGCGACAGGTCGCGGTCGAGCTGACGGCGCACGATGCGCTCGGCGCGCACCTCGAAGCCGAGCTGCACATCGATCGGGAGGACGTCGCGAGCCCGTGGACGGCGGCGTGGGCGTCGGCGGCGGCGTTCACGGTCGGCGCGATCCTGCCGTTCCTCACGATCGTGCTGCTGCCCGAGCCCGTGCGCATCGCCGGCACCTTCGTGGCGGTGCTCGCCGCGCTCGCCCTCACGGGTGCCGTCAGCGCTCGGATCGGCGGAGCCTCGGTGGGGCGCACGATCGTGCGGGTGGTCGTGGGGGGTGCGCTCGCGCTCGCGGCGACCTTCGCGGTGGGCTGGCTGCTCGGCACGACGGGCGTCGTCTGAGCCGCGCGACTCAGCGAACCCGTCGCCGCGTCCAGAGGATGCGGATGAGGCGCGCCGCCGCGCCGAGCGCGATCACGACGAGACCGCCCACGACCGACGCCGGCGGCAGCGTCGCGGCCAGCAGCACGCATCCGGCCGCACCGACGACGGCGAGCGCCCGGGGGAAGCGGCGATGGGCGCGGCTCTGGGTGAGGGCCGCGAGGTTGGCGACGAGGTAGTACAGCAGGACCCCGAACGACGAGAACCCGATCGCACCGCGCAGGTCGGTCACGACGACGAGCACGCACACGATCGCCCCGAGCACCAGCTCTACGCGCTGCGGCACGGCGAAGCGCGGATGAACAGCCGCGAACCAGCGTGGCAGGTCGCCCGTGCGTGCCATCGCGAGGCTCGTGCGCCCGATGCCGGCGAGCAGGGCGAGCAGCGCGCCGAGCGCCGCGAGCGCGGCGCCGACGCTCACCACGGGCCCCGCCCACGCCCATCCGCCCGCCGTGGCGACCGTCGAGAGCGGGGCGGGCGAGTTCGCCAGGGCGGGGGCACCGACGACGAGAAGCGCGACGACGGCGACGGTGGCGTAGACCACGAGCGCCCCACCGAGCGCCCAGGCGATCGCGCGGGGGATGGTGCGCTCGGGGTCGCGCACCTCCTCGCCGAGGGTCGCGATGCGCGCGTACCCGGCGAACGCGAAGAACAGCAGGCCCGCAGACTGCAGCACGGCGTAGAGGGTCGTGCCGTCGCCGCCGGGCAGCAATCGCGCGGGTTGCGCCTCGCCCGAGACGAGTCCCGCCGTCACGACGACGGCGAGCACGGCGAGCACGATCACGACGATCACCTTGGTCGCCGCGGCGGTTCGGTGCACGCCGAGGCAGTTGACGAGCGTGAGCACGGCGACGGCCGCGACCGCCGTCGGCTTCTGCCAGTCGGGCGGCGCGACGTAGGCCGCGACGGTCAGGGCCATCGCGGCGCAGCTCGCGGTCTTGCCGACCACGAAGCTCCATCCTGCGAGGAACCCCGGCCACTCGCCGAGCCGCTCGCGGCCGTACACGTAGGCGCCGCCCGAGGTCGGGTACTGAGCGGCGAGCTGCGCCGAAGAGGTCGCATTGCCGTACGCGACCACGCCTGCGATGAGCAGCCCGACGAGCAAGGCCGGTCCGGCCACCGCGGCGGTGGGCGCGAGCACCGCGAACACCCCCGCGCCGATCATCGATCCGAGACCGATCATGACCGCATCGGCGAAGCCGAGACGGCGCGCGAGCGGTCCGTGGGTGGCGGCAGCGGTCACGCGGTCAGCCTAGGACGGGCGGGTGAACACGGGGCGACGGGCTCGGCCCGCCTCGCCGTCAGCCGATGGCGGCTGCGATCGCCTCTCCGAGCTCGCGCGGTCGCGTGAACTGCGGCCAGTGGCCGGTGGGCAGCTCGACCCAGGTGACGTCCTCCAGGGCCCGCAGTTCCGAGAAGAACGGGCTCTCGAACCACTCGCGGTACTCGGCCTCGGTTCGCGAGCTCGCGATGAGCGTGGTCGGGATGCCGCGCCGCCGCTCGTCGTGCAGCTGCTGGCCGTCGCGCGCGGAGCCCGCCGGTTCGGGAACGGCGCTCGCCCGCATCCGGGCGCGCAGTTCGTCGTCGAGGTCGCGGATGTCGGCCTCGTCGAACACCGACCAGTCGGGAAGAGGCACGGCACCGTCGACGACGGGGAGCTCCTCGTTGTTGGCCATGCCGTCGGGGAGCGGCCAGGTGTCGACGTACACGATGCGCGCCACGCGGTCGATGCGCTGGTCGGCCGCGCCGTAGACCATAGGCCCGCCGCCCGAGTGCCCGACGAGCACGACAGGATCGGGGTGTCGATCGATCTCGGTCACGATCGCGGCGACCTGGTCGGCGAGCGAGACGGTCGAGGGGTCGTCGCCGGGCGCGAGCCCCGGTCGGGTGAGCGGATGCGTGCGATGCCCGGCGGCCTCGATCGGCGGGAGCACCGCATCCCACGAGTCGCCACGCAGCCAGAAACCGGGAACCAGGATGACGTCCATGCCGCGACGCTAGCGCCAGCCGCCGTCACGCATCCGCGTCAGTCGTCCTCGAGGGCGCCGAGCCACTGCTTGAGGATGCGGGCGAGCGCGTCGCGATCAGGCCCCGGGAGCAGCTCGACGAGCCGCTGCTCGTTCGCCATGTGGTCGGTGAACGCCGCATCGATGAGCTCACGGCCGCGCTCGGTCAGGGCGATGCGGCGGCCGCGCCCGTCGGATGCGTCGGGACGGCGCGTCACGAACCCCGCGGCCTCGAGGCGGTCGATGCGCTTGGTCATCGCTCCCGTCGTGACCATGGTGTGGCGCGCGAGCTCACCGGCCGGCAGCTCGTAGGGCGTGCCCATGCGGCGCAGCGACGCGAGCACGTCGAAGTCGCCTTCGCCGAGCCCGTGCTCGCGGTAGACGGCGACGAGCTCATCGCGCAGCCGATCCGCGAGGCGATGCAGGCGGCCGATGACGCCCTGCGGGGCGGGGTCGAGGTCGGGTCGCTCGCGACGCCACTGCGCCTGCACACGGTCGACGTGATCCGGGGCATCTGCGGGCACATGGGAATAATACCTTCCCGGTAAGCTTTAATACCTTCCGTGGAAGCTAACCTTCGGTCGGTGCTCATCACCGCGATCGCCCCCGTCGCCTGGGGGGCCACCTACTACGTGACGCAGCTGACGCTGCCGGCCGACGCCCCCCTGTGGGGCTCGGCGCTGCGCGCGCTGCCCGCCGGGCTCCTGCTGCTGCTCATCGCCCGTACCCGCCCGCACGGCATCCGCGATTGGGGTCGCACGGCCCTGCTCGGCGTGCTCAACGTGGGTGGGTTCTTCCTGCTGCTCTACATCGCCTCTCAGCTGCTGCCGACGAGCATCGCCTCCTCGATCATGGCGGCCTCGCCCCTCGTGCTCGCGCTGTTCGCGTGGGCGCTCGCCGGCCAGAAGCCCACCGCGCCGATGTTCGCGGGCGCGGGAATCGGCATCCTCGGTGTGCTGCTGCTCGTGGCAGGGGCCTTCGGCGCGATCGACGTATGGGGCGTGGCCGCCTCGGCCGCGGGACTCGTGGCGTCGTCGATCGGCTTCGTGCTCACCAGACGATGGGGGATGACCGCGGATGCCGTCGGAGCGAGCGCCTGGCAGCTGCTGTTCGGTGGCGTGCTGCTGCTCGTCGTCGCCCTGGCGATCGAAGGCGCTCCGCCCGTGCTCGACACCGGCGGGTGGCTCGGAGTCGCCTTCGTGACCCTCATCGGCACGGCGCTCGCGAACGTCGCGTGGTTTCACGGACTCGAGCACCTGAGCGCGGGAACGGTCGGCATCATCGGCCTCCTGAACCCGGTCACCGGGGTGCTGCTGGGCCTGCTGCTCGGCGGCGAGACCCTCGCCGCGCCGCAGCTCATCGGCATCCTGCTGGTGCTCGTCGGCATCGTCATCGGCCAGCAGCGCAGGCGCCGCGGCCGCCCGGAGCTCAGAACACGTCGGGGGAGGGTGTCGACGCCCAGCGGATCGTGACATCCGCGTGGCGGTCGAAGCGATAGCCCGAGCCGCGCACCGTGCGCACGATGTCCTCGTAGGCGCCGAGCTTCGCGCGCAGGCGGCGCACGTGCACGTCGATCGTGCGCTCGTTCGGCACGTCGTCGCCGCCGTCGGCCCACAGGGTGGAGATGATCTCGCCGCGGTCGATCGTGCGCCCCTCGCGGAGCACGAGGAACTGCAGCAGCTCGAACTCCTTGTAGGTGAGAGGGGCGGTCTCGCCGTCGAGCTGCACGCGCTTGCGGGAGATGTCGATGACGACGCCGCCCTTGGGCTCCGGGGGGTCGACGGGGGCGACCGCCTGGCGGTGCTTGGCGAGAGCGGCGGGATCCTGCAGGGCGAGGCGCACGACCTCGACGTCGCGCCCGCCCGCGCCCTGTGGGGCGAGCGCCACGGCGGCGTAGGTCTCGGCGTCGGGCACGAGCTCGGCGACGGTGCGCTTGAGCGCCTCAACGAGCGCAGGCAGCGAGACGCCCGCATCGACGGCCTTCAGCTCGTCGACTCCGACGTAGAGCGCGAAGCCGCGCGCCTCGGTGCCTTCGGGGACGGCGCGGATGCGGGGGCGCTCGGGCTCGGGAGCCGGCTGCGGCACCGCGCGCGGGGCGGGGTAGCGGCGGGTCGGGGGGCGGAGGGTGTCGAGGGTGGCGAGAGACATGTCGTCGAATCCTTGCGAGGTGTCGGCGGCCGCGTCAGAGGCGGCAGGCCGGGGGCTGTCGAAACGGGAGGCGTCATCCGGGAGTTCACGTCCGGATGTCGGGGAGTTCACCATGTGGGCAACTCGGGCGAAGGGTGGCCCTACGCACACATTCGACAACACATGACCGCGCGCGTCGGCATCATCATGCCGACAGTCCCAAGGGCCTCGAAGGAGGTCGTGGGGCGAGCGAGAACGGTCATGCCTGCCAGTTTGGGCGAGTATGACGTCGCGTGTCAACCGCGCGCGCGACCGACGTAACACAGCGCGTAACACAACGGATGTGTGCTACGCGCTGAAGGCCTACACGAGACCGTAGAGGCGGTCGCCTGCGTCGCCGAGGCCCGGGACGATGTAGCCCTTCTCGTTGAGCTTCTCGTCGAGTGCGCCGACGACGATCGTCACCTCGCGTCCGTCGGTCATCCTGCGCACGGCTTCGATGCCCTCCGGGGCGGCGATGAGGCACACGGCCGTGACATCGACGGCGCCGCGCTGGAAGAGGAACTCGATCGCCGCACCGAGCGACCCGCCGGTGGCGAGCATGGGGTCGAGGATGAAGCACTGCCGGTTCGAGAGGTCGTCGGGCAGCCGCTCGGCGTAGGTGGTGGGCTGCAGCGTCTCCTCATCGCGCACCATGCCGAGGAATCCGACCTCGGCCGTCGGCACGAGCTTGACCATGCCCTCGAGCATCCCGAGCCCCGCGCGCAGGATCGGAACCACGAGCGGTCGCGGAGCCGCGATCGAGAGCCCGACGGTCTGGGCCACGGGCGTCTGCACCGTGACCTCCTGGGTGCGCACGTTCCGGGTCGCCTCGTAGGCGAGCAGCGTCACGAGCTCCTCGGTGAGCGCGCGGAACACGGGCGAGGGCGTGCGCTCGTCGCGCAGCACCGTGAGCTTGTGCGTGATGAGCGGATGGTCGGCGACGTGCACTCGCATAGGCTTCAATCTATGCCCTCTCCGAGCGATGCGGAGGCCATGCGCCTCGCCCTCGCCGAGGCGGAGCTCGCCCTCGCATCCGGCGACGTGCCGGTGGGTGCCGTGCTGCTCGACGCCGACGGCACGGTGCTCGCCCATGGCCGCAACGAGCGCGAGAAGCACGCCGATCCGACCGCGCACGCCGAGGTCGTCGCGATCCGCCGCGCGGCCGAGGTGCGCGGCGACTGGCACCTCGACGACACGACCCTCGTCGTGACCCTTGAGCCGTGCGTCATGTGCGCGGGTGCCATCCTCGCGGCCCGCATCCCGCGCGTCGTGTTCGGGGCGTGGGATGCGAAGGCCGGTGCCGCGGGAAGCGTGCACGACCTGCTGCGCGACCGGCGACTGCCCTACCGCGCCGAGGTGGTCACGGGTGTGCTCGAGCAGGAGTGCGCCGCCCTGCTCACGCGCTTCTTCGCCGACGCGCGCGCCTCCGAGCTCTGATCCGCGCGAGGAGGGTCAGTCGGCGCTCTTGATGACGATGGCGTCGGTCGAGGGGTGCTCGTCGCGCGCGATGTAGATGTCGGGTTCGAGGTAGATGACGCGCGCGGCAGGCACCGCGGCGCGCACCGACGACTCGATCGCGTCGATCGCGGCGGCCACCTCGACCGCCCGCGTCGCCCTCGGCACCGCGATCTTGGCCGCCACGAGCAGCTCGTCGGGGCCGAGGTAGAGCGTCTTGAGGTGGATCACCGCCTCGACGAGCTCGTGGTCGTTGAGTGCGGCCAGGATCTTCACGTGATCGCGGGGGTTCGCGCCCTCGCCCACGAGCAGGCTCTTGGTCTCGATGCCCAGGATGACGGCCACCACTACGAGCAGCACGCCGATCGCGATCGTGCCGACGCCGTCCCAGAGGTTGTCGCCGGTCAGGATCGTCAGGCCGACGCCGATGAGGGCGAACACGAGGCCGAGCAGGGCGGCCACGTCCTCGAGCAGCACGACGGGCAGCTCCGGTTGCTTCGCGCGTCGCACGAACTGCACCCAGGTCTGCCGACCCCGCGTGAGGTTCGACTCCTTCACCGCCGTGCGCAGCGAGAAGCTCTCGAGGCAGATCGCGATCACGAGCACGACGATCGGCAGCCACGCGTTCTCGAGCGGGTGCGGGTGGGTCAGCTTGTCGATGCCCTCGTAGATCGAGAACACGCCGCCGACGGAGAACAGGATGATCGCCACCACGAACGCGTAGACGTAGCGCTCGCGTCCGTAGCCGAACGGATGCTCGGCATCCGCCGCCTTCTTCGCCTGACGACCGCCGAGCAGCAGCAGCAGCTGGTTGCCGGAGTCGGCCACCGAGTGCACGCCCTCGGCGAGCATCGAACTCGACCCTGAGAAGAAGAAGGCGATGAACTTCGTGATCGCGATGCCCAGGTTCGCCAGGAATGCCGCGATGATCGCCTTGGTGCCGCCGGACGCGCTCATGACCCCGATTCTAGGATGAGGGCCATGACGACCCTCCCGTCCCTCGCCGTTCTCGGTGCCGGATCGATGGCGGGAGCCATCGTGCGCGGCCTGATCGCCGCGGGGGTCGACCCCGCATCCATCTCCCTGAGCACGCGCACCGCGGCGTCGGCCGGGGCCTGGCGGGCCGAGGGGCTGCGCGCCGTCGCCCTCGAGGACGACCCGGATGCGAACGCCGCCGTCGTCGCGGGCGCCGGGATCGTGCTGGTCGGCGTGAAACCCGCGATGGTGCAGGACACCCTGCGCGAGGTGGCGCCGGCGCTCGCGACGGATGCCGTGATCGTCAGCGTTGCGGCCGGCATCACGACCGCGGCGATGGAGGCGATCGTGCCGAATCCCGTCGTGCGCACGATGCCCAACACGCCCGCGCTCGTACGCCGCGCCGTCACCGGCATCGCTGCGGGATCCCGTGCGGGGGCGACCGAGCTCGCGTTGGCCCGCGAGCTCTTCTCGGCGGTCGGTGTCGTCGTCGAAGTGCCGGAGGACCGCATCGACGCGCTCTCGGCGATCTCCGGCTCGGGCCCGGCGACCATCTACTTCCTCGTCGAGAAGATCACCGAGGCGGCCGAGGATCTCGGGTTCGCGCGCGACGAGGCTCGGCTCATGGCCGAGCAGACGCTCGTCGGCTCAGCCGAGCTGCTCGCGTCGACGGGCGAGGAGCCCGCCGAGCTGCGACGTCGTGTCACGAGCCCCAAGGGCACCACCGAGCGGCTCATCGCGGTGCTCGACGACGCCCACCTCGACGAGCTCTTCGGGCGGGCGGCGGATGCGGCGATCGCGCGCGCGAGGGAGCTCGCGGCGGGCTGAGCACCGTTCGCCTCACTCGAGCGAGGCGAACTTCTCCAGATCCGACGTCGAGCCGGAGGCGATGATGAGGTCGTGGTTGGAGATCAGCGTCTCTGCCGTCGCATAGGTGAAGTCCTTGCCCGGGCTCTTCACCCCGACGACCGTGATCCCGTACTTCTGCCGCACGTGCGACTCGGCGAGCGAGAGCCCGCGGATCGGCTTCGGCGGGTACATCTTGACGATCGCGAAGCCGTCGTCGAACTCGATGAAGTCGATCATGCGGCCCGAGACGAGGTGGGCCACGCGCTCTCCGGCCTCGGCCTCGGGGTAGATGACGTGGTTCGCACCGATGCGGCTGAGGATCTTGCCGTGCGACTGGCTGATGGCCTTGGCCCAGATCTGCGGCACCTTGAGGTCGACGAGGTTCGCCGTGATGAGCACGCTCGCCTCGATCGAGCTGCCGACGGCGACCACCGCGATCTGGAAGTCCTCGGCGCCGATCTGCCGCAGCGCGTCGATGGATCGGGCATCGGCCTGCACGGCGTGGGTCACGCGCTCCGACCACTTCTGCACGAGCGCCATGTCCTCGTCGACGGCGAGCACATCACGGTTGAGGCGCTGCAGCTGGCCCGCCGTGGCCGCGCCGAAGCGCCCGAGCCCGATCACGAGCACCGGTGCGTCGTGGGCGATCTTCTCAACCAACGATGGGCCTCTCCTCGGGGCGACGGAACAGCTGCCGCCTGATGGATGCCGCGAGGGCCGCGGCGAGAGTCACTGTACCGATGCGGCCGAAGAACATGGTGGCGGCGAGGATGTACTGCGTCGGTTCGCTCGCGTTCTGCGTGAACCCGGTGGTCAGGCCGCACGTCGCGAAGGCGCTGATGACGTCGAACAGCACGAAGTCGAGCGGCGCATCCTCGTTGATGAACATGATGAGGATCGTCGCGCCCGCCACGATGGTCGCGCCCCACAGCACGACCGAGACGGCCAGGCGCAGCACATCCGGCGGTACGCGGCGCCCGTAGGCCTCCATGTCGTCGTTGCCGCGTGCCTCGGCGAACGCGGCGAGGAAGAGGATGGCCAGGGTCGTCACCTTGATGCCGCCGGCGGTCGAGGCGGAACCGCCGCCCACGAACATGAGCATGTCGGTGACGAGCAGGCTCGAGCCGTCGAGCTGGTCGATCTGGAGCGTCGAGAAGCCGCCGGATCGTGACATCACCGAGAGGAAGAGGCTGCTCAGGATGCGGTCGCCCAGACTCATCCCGCCCATCGTCTCGGGGTTGCCCCATTCGAGCCCGAGGTAGGCGACGGCGCCCCCGACGATGAGCATCCCGAACCAGACCAGGGTGAGCTTGACGTGCAGCGACCAGCCGTGCGGCCGGAGCAGGCGCTTGCGCAGCGCGTAGATGACGGGGAACCCGATCGCGCCGAAGATGGTGGCGATCATGAGCGCCCCGAGGAACCACCAGTCGTCGGCGAACGGGGCGATGCCCTCGGGCGAGGGGGAGAAGCCGGTGTTCGTGAAGGCCATGGCGGAGAAGTAGATCGACTCCCAGAGTGCCGTGTACCAGGGGGTGCCTGCGAGCAGCAGCCGCGGGAAGATGAGCGCGGCGACCGCGAGCTCGATCGCGATGACGCTCACCGCGACGGTCACGAGCAGGTTGCCCGTCTCGCCGAGCCTGACCGCCTGGCCCTCCGAGATCGGGCCGCGGCGGATGCGCATGGGGTTCGCATCGCCCGCCGCCATGAGCTTCTGGCGCAGCCCGAGCTTGCGGCTGATCACGAGACCCAGGATCGAGGCGACCGTCAGCACGCCGATGCCGCCGATCTCGACGCCGACGAACACCAGCACGTGCCCGAACGGCGACCAGTAGGTGGCCATGTCGACGGTCGAGAGGCCCGTCACGCAGATCACCGAGATGGCGGTGAAGACGGCGTCCACGAGCGGCGCACGTTCCCCCGACGTCGTGGCGATGGGCAGGGAGAACAGCAGTGTGAAGACGATGACGAGGGTCGCGAAGATCGCGATGGCGAAACGCGCGGGGGTGAGGGTGGCGAAATCGCCGATCCGGTCGAGGAGCCGAGCCGACAGCGGATCGCGCTGCACCGGTCTGGTGCGCATCCGTTCCCCCTCGCCCTCGCATCGCCGAACCCGGGTCATGGTACTCCCGGGGCGCCCTGGCTAGTCTGTCGGAATGGCCGACATCTTCGACGTCCTCGCCGACGGCACCCGCCGCGAGATCCTCCGCCAGCTTCTCGAGAGCCGGGGGGAGCTCGCCGTAGGCGATCTCGTGAACGAGCTCGGCATCGCCCAGCCGACGGTGTCGAAGCACCTCAAGGTGCTGCGGGAACACGGCCTCGTGGGGGTGCGCGAGGAGGGTCAGCACCGCTACTACCACCTCGACGCGAGTCCGCTCGAGGAGGTCGAGGTGTGGCTCGAGCCCTTCACCGACTTCACGGTCGCGACGGATGAGAACGGTGCGACGACCGTCTACGCCGCCTGGGCGGGCGCCGAGTTCGGCGGCCGCATCGGCCGCACCGCCGCCGAGACGGCGAACGTGGCGCGCGTCGCCTTCGAGTCGGCGCAGGAGAAGATCGAGGGAGCCCGCCAGCGCGTCGAGGATGCCCGCCACCGCGTGAGCGATCGGCTCCGCAAGGGCGGCAACTAGCCGCCGCGCCTCCTCCGCCGCACGTGCTCCTCCGCGTCTACTCCTCCGCGAGGGCCTCGTGGATGCGGCGCAGATCCTCCAGCAGCGAGCCCACGACGATCCAGTGGCCGGACGAGGGCGCGCCCACTGCGAGCGGTGCGGTGAGCGCCGGGATGCTCTCGGTCGCCGGATGCGCCGGATCCGGATTCGTGCGTCGCACCACACGGCGCACGTCATGGGCCGCCCGTCGCAGCTGCTCGGAGATCGCCCGTACCGTGGGCTCCGCCACGAGGGCCGTGTCGTAGCGGTCGTAGACGGCGCGCGTCATGCCGATCACCTGGGTGACGATCGGGCGCAGGCGCTCGAGCGTGTGCTCGAGCCGGCGCAGCTCCGCACGTCGTCGGCGCCCCCGCGGGTTCAACGTGAGGGACTCCGCGGCGGTCTGCAGCGCATCCTCGGCCGTCGCGACCATGGGGCGCATGAGGCGCACCGTGATCATGAGCTCCTCGAGCTGTGCGGACGATTGCGGGCTGGTGAGGCCCTCGGCGAGCCGGTCGAGAGAGGCCGCCACCTCGCCGCCCAGCGCCTCGACGGCATGTTGCGCCGGGGCCAGTGCGACCGGGGGCACGAAGACGAGGTTCACGACGAAGCCGATGGCCGCGCCGATGACCGTCTCGATGACCCGGTCGAGCGCGTAGTCGGGGGTCGCCGCGCCGAGAGCGAGCACGAGCAGCGCGCTGATCGCCACCTGGTTCGAGGTTCCGGTGGTCATGCGCAGCAGCCACGCCACGGCGAGAGCCGCGACGACGGCGACCAGCACGACCCAGGTGGCCTGGCCGAAGGCGAGCGAGAGGGCGGATGCGATGACGACGCCCGCGACCACTCCCACCGATCGCTCGACGGCCTTCGAGATCGACTGGTTGAGGCTCGGCTGCACGACGAGCAGCGCGGCGATCGCCGCGAACACCGGAAGCGGACCCGGGATCAGCCACCCCGCGAGCAGCCACGCGACGATCGTCGCGATGGCGGACTTCGCCACCTGCAGCCAGGGCTGGCGCCGCGAGCCGCGGAACGCCGCGAGGAACTTCACGTGATCAGGGTGCCATGCGTGCCTGCACCGCCTGGACAGCGAGACCGTCCACCCCCTACTCTGTGGGCTGTGTGCTCCTGCCACAGGAGCCACACCGACCACACGGGTCACAGACGCGAGCGTCGCGGACGACACGAGACATAGAGGGCGAGATGGCGCGGGATCTTTCGGATGTGCGCTTCCTGACGGTTCAGGAGGTCGCCGACATGATGCGCGTCTCCACGATGACCGTCTACCGCCTCGTGCATTCGGGCGAGCTGCCGGCCGTGCGCTTCGGACGCTCCTACCGCATCCCCGAGTCGGCGGTCGCGGGCGTCGTCGGCATCGCCGACCACGACGCCCAGCGCGCTGGAGCTTAGAGCGAAGGCCATTTCTGGCCTTCGCCGCGACGCCAGCGCCGACGCCCGTCCCGGGCGTCGGTCTCCGATGTCTCACCTGTTAGAATCTCCCGGTTAGGCTTCCCGCGGTTCGTCACGGACCAGGGTCCGCGACGAACGAACGAACGAGGTGAACATGGGTTCCGTCATCAAGAAGCGCCGCAAGCGCATGGCGAAGAAGAAGCACCGCAAGCTGCTGCGCAAGACGCGTCACCAGCGTCGCAACAAGAAGTGACCGAAAGCCCCGGGCTCAGCCCCGGGGCTTCGTCTTTGCGGCCTTCGCCGCCGACTTGCCCGCCTTCTGCGCCGCCTTGCTCACCTGCTTGGCCTCGCGCCTCACCCGTCGCTGCTGCGCCTTGATCGCCGCCGGGTCGAGCCGCATCGTCGGCCAGTGCTTCTCGGCCGCATACCGGGCGAGGCCCGCATCCGGGTTCACGGCGACGCGATTGCCGACCAATTCGAGCAGCGGGATGTCGTTGCGGCTGTCGGAGTACGCCCACGACGCCTCGAGGTCGGCATCCATGCCCTCGGCGAGCTCCTGCGCGGCGACGGCCTTGTGTTCGGCGTGCAGCACCGAGCCGACCAGTCGACCCGTGTAGACGCCGTCGACCGCCTCGACGCGCGTTCCGAGCGCGCCCGTCAGCCCGAGCTTGCGGGCGATGAGCTCGCCCACCTCGATGGGTGTCGCCGACACGAGCCACACCTGGTGACCCTTGTCGATGTGCTCGTGGGCGAGCGCGACGGTCTCCGGCCACAGCCGCGGCTGGATCCGGTGCTCCCAGATCGATTGCGCGAGCTCCTGGATCTGCGCCTCGGTGTGTCCCGCGATGAGACCCAAGGCGCGATCCTTCGCGGTGCCCATGTGCTCGTGGTTCTCGCCGACCTTGATGAATCGGCGCTGATGCCAGCCGAAGAGCAGGATGTCGCGCCAGCCGATGATGCCGCGCGCCCAGGCCTCGCGACCGACGTGGAAGACGCTCGTTCCATGCATGAGCGTGTTGTCCACGTCGAAGAAGGCGATGACGGGACGCTCGCTCGGGGTCGGGTTCTGGGCCGCGGGCATGACCCCCATAGTCTAGGTGTGTGCCCCAACCGCGCCTGACCCTGATGTCGAAGCCCGGGTGTCACCTGTGCGACGACGCCCGGAAGATCGTGCTCGAGGTGGCGGGCGAGCGGGGGCTCGCGATCGAGGAGCACAACATCCTCGACGACGAGAAGCTGCTCGCGGAGTACGCCGAGGAGATCCCCGTGCTGCTCATCGACGAGCGGGTGCATCAGATCTGGCGCATCGACCCCGAGCGGTTGCGGCGCGCGCTCGACGAGAGGCAGGAACGGGCATGATCCGGCACATCGTGTCGTGGCGCATGGGCGCCGCCCACCCGGAGCAGCGGACGGCGGATGCCGAGGGCATCCGGCAGCGGCTCGAGGCCCTGCGCGGCGTCGTGCCGGCCGAGCGGCTCGAGGTCGGGATCGATCTCGGCGCGACCGAGGGCAATTGGCACGTCGTGCTCGTCTCGGACTTCGCGACAGCGGAGGATCTGGCCGCGTACCAGACGCATCCGCAGCACGTGCACGCGGCCGCGTTCATCCGCTCGGTCGCCGCCGACCGCAGCTGCGTCGACTACGAGATCTGAGCCTCGTCGCGCCCTCCACATCCCGCATGGCCCCCTAGCGGGGGTGGCCGATCCGGTCTAGTCTCCAGGGATCGTCCCCTTTCCCCCGAGGAGTCCGCCATGCGCTTCCAGGTGCTGCGAAGCAAGAACCCGACCCAGCCGTACTTCTGGCGGATCGTGTCGGAGAGCGGGCAGACGGTCGCGGTGAGCGGCAACTACGTCGCCAAGGCGTCCGCGGTGGCGATGGTCGAGGCGGTCATGCGCTCGATCCCGCGTGCCCGGCTCGAAGACCTCACCGTGCTGCAGGAGCCCCGCTACCAGCAGACGGCGTAGCGCTCGGGGTGCCTACGGCGTGAGGCGGTTCGGTCCGCGGAACAGGTAGGTGACCTCGCGGATCGACGACTGGTGCAGCAGCAGCATGATCACGCGGCTGAGCCCCATGCCGAATCCGCCGTGCGGCGGCACGCCGTAGCGGAAGAAGTCGAGGTAGAAGTCGAGCTCGGCGGGCTCGAGCCCCTTCTCCGTCGCCTGCGCCACGAGCACGTCGATGCGGTGCTCGCGCTGGGCGCCGGTCGAGATCTCGGTGCCGTTGAAGATGAGGTCGTAGCTCTTCGTGAGCCCGGCATCGTCGGCGTGACGCATGTGGTAAAACGGCCGGATGTTCGCGGCGTAGTCGGTCACGAAGACGAACTCGTGGCCGTACTGCTCCTTCACGTACTCCGAGAGACGGCGCTCGCCCTCGGGGTCGAGGTCGCCGTCGGCGCGGGGCACCGTGTAGCCACGCGACTGCAGGATGCTGTGCGCCTCGGCCAGCGGGATGCGCGGGAACGGCAGGCTCGGCACGGTCACCTCGACGCCGAATGCCGCCTCGATCTCGGCGCCGTGCTTCTCCTTCACGGCCGTGAGGCCTGCCACGAGCAGCTGCTCGTGCATGGCCATGACGTCCTCGTGGCTCTCGACCCAGCTCATCTCGGCGTCGACCGAGATGAACTCGGTGGCGTGGCGGCTCGTGAAGCTCGGGTCGGCCCGGAAAGCGGGTGCGACCTCGAAGACCTTGCCGAAGCCGGCGGGCTGGGCCATCTGCTTGAAGAACTGCGGGCTCTGCGCGAGGTAGGCCTTCGTGTCGAAGTACTCGACCTCGAAGAGCTCGGCTCGGCTCTCGGATGCCGAGGCCATGAGCTTGGGTGTGTGGATCTCGATGAACTCGTTCTCGACCCACCAGGTGCGAAGCGCGTGCAGGAAGGTCGTCTGCACCCGGAACACGAGGTTCTGCTCGGGCCGGCGCAGGTCGAGGAAGCGCCAGTCGAGACGCTTGTCGATCGACGAGTCCTCGGCGATCGGCAGGTCGAGCGCGGCGGCGGTCACCTCGATCTCGCCGATCTTCACCTCGAGGCCCCCGAGCTTGACGCGCTCGTCGTGCTTGAGCTCGCCGCTCACGGTGAGGAAGCTGCCGTGGCTGAGGGCCGAGATCTGCGTCGCGAGCGGGTCGCTGCCGGGCTCGTCGACATCCGTGCGGGGGTGCACGAGCTGCACGGCGCCGGTCTCGTCGCGCAGGATGACGAACTGCACCTTCTTCTGATCGCGCACCGTCTCGACCCATCCGGAGACGCTGACGGGGCCGTCGGCTGCGGCGGCGAGGTTCTTGACGAGGGTGCGTACGGTCACGGGGGTCGAGTCTAGCCGGGGACGCCTGCGCGCTCGCTCGTCATCGAGACGGCAGAAACGACCTCAAAACCGGGCGCTATCGGGTCGTTTCCGCCGTCCCGGCGCCGCTAGTCTCCTTCTCGTGGCGCAGGAGTGGCCGAACCCGGATGCGGTGGCGCGCGTGCTCGCGCCCCTCGGTGAGCTCGCCGGGCTCGACGTGCTCGACGGCGGCACCTTCGCCTCGGTCTGGGGGGCGCGCTTCGCATCCGGTTCCGAGGCCATCGTGAAGATCGCGCCGCCGGACGACGCCCCCTCGCTGCTGCTCTACGAAGAGCGGATGCTGCGCACCGAAGCGCAGATCATGCAGCTCGCCGAGGCGCGCGGCTGGCCCTACCCGCGCCTGCTGCTGCTCGATGTGAGCCGCGAGACCCTGCCGGTCGACGTGCTCGCGATGAGCCGCGTGCCGGGGGAGCGCTGGGACCTCGCGCGGGAGGCGATGACCTCCGAGGCGAACGACCGCGCGACGCGGGAGCTCGGCGGCATCCTCGCGCGCGTGCACGCGGAGCTGGGCCCCGAGTTCGGCTACCCCGCGTCGGCCACGCTGCGCGCGGCGACCTGGCCCGACGCGGTCGCCCTCATCGTCGAGAGCCTGCTCGCCGACGCGCGGCGCGCGGAGGTCCCGCTGCCGGAGGCCAGGATCCGTGAGCTGTTCCGGAGGGGTCGTGAGGCGCTCGCGGAGGTGAGCGAGCCGCGCCTCGTACACGGCGACCCGTGGCCGGGAAACGTGTTCGTCGTGCCGGAGACGGGCGAGGTGCTGGGGATGATCGACGTCGAGCGCGGCTTCTGGGCGGATCCGCTCTTCGACGTGGTGGCGGGCGACGCCATGAACGTCGCGGCCCCCGACCCGCGTCTCGCGGCGACCGAGGTCTTCTCGGAGGCCGAGCTCGCCCGCATCCACCTCTACCGGGTGTGGTTCACGACGCTCATCACGACCGAGATCGTTCCCCGTGGCTTCGAGGGCGAGTGGCTCGTCGAGTACCGCGCGCACCTCGCCGCGAACATGGAGGCGCTGCTGGCCTGAGACGCGACTAGTCCCACCCCAGACGACTGCGGATCGCGAGGGCGGCTGCGGCGGGGAAGTCGGCACGAGCGCCGAGGGTCTGCTCGGCGAGGTCGAGCAGGGCGCGCGCTGCGCTCTCGACGTCGAGCCGGAGCGCCTCGTCGATCCGGGCGCCGAGCTCGGGGTGCGCGGCCTCGAAGCGGCGGTGCGGGTCGAGAGCATCGAGGCCCGGGGCGTCGCCCGGCAGGGCCGCGGTCCACGCCGCCAGGAGGTGTTCGAGCGCCTCGCCCCGGATGTTGCGGTTCGCCGTGAGCAGTTCGCCCCGTCGCGCGCGACCCGCACCCACGAGCACCTTGACGAGGGCGCTGCGGGTGCGCTGGCCGATGTCGGTGGGAGGGGCCGTCGCCGTGCGGGCGAGCATCGCGTTCACGACGGGCGCCACGCCGCCTCGGTCGAGAAGCACCGCTGCGCGGTCTGCGGGCCAGGTGGCGAGATCGTCCAGCGTGGCGACGCCGTACTCGAGCACTTCTCCGCCGGTCCAGACGACCGTGACGGCGTCGTGGCCGTCGACGACGGCGAGCACGACGCGCTCGGGGTGCGGAACCCAGTCGTGCGCGCGGCGCAGCCCCGCCTCCTGGCCGGGCCGGACGACGAGGGCGAGGTCGTGATCCGACCATTCGTCGGCCCGGCTCCTCTCGGCCGTCGAGCCGAAGCCGACGACGCCGAGGAGCTCGGGCCGCGCGGCGGCGGCCTCGACGAGCTTCCGGAGCCGGTCGTCGAAGGTGGAGGGGTGGGCGTTCGGCATGGTTCTCCTGGTCGGCTTGACAGTCACTTCGTTCTTTGGTTTATTTACTCCTGAAATAACCCAGGCCGCAAGAGGACCGACGATGATCCGACCCACCGCACGCACCGACGTCAACCGTTCGGCCGTGCTCGCGCACCTCGGTGCCCACGGCCCTTCCTCGCGTGCGGAGCTCGCTCGCGTGCTCGGGGTCTCGCCCGCGCTCATGACCCAGCTCACCAAGGAGCTGCTCCACGACGGACTCGTCGTCGAGCTCGACCACGAACCCTCGCAGGGCGGCCGCCCCGCTCGCCGCCTCGGTCTCGCCCAGCGCGGCGGCTCCGCCATCGGCGTGAAGGTCGCCGCAGATCACGTCGCCTTCGTCGAGGTCGGCCTCGACGGCTCGGTGCTGCGCTCGGCGAGCGAGCGCTTCGACGCGAGCGCATCGACCGTGCTCGCCGAGCTCGCGACGCTGCTCGCGCGGTTCATCGCCGGGAGCACCGGCGGTCGACTGCTCGGCGTCGGCGTCGGCGTGCCGGGCTCGGTCGATCGCCAGGGTGAGGGCATCGTCGTCTCGCCGCAGCTCGGCTGGAACCGGATGCCGCTCGGCGAGAGCCTGCGACGGGAGCTGCGCCTCCCCGTGCTCATCGAGAACAACGTCAACGCCCTCGCCATGGCCGAGCGCCTCTATGGCACCGGGCGTCGACACGACAGCTTCCTCGTCGTCACGATCGGAACCGGAGTGGGCGCCGGGATCGTCGTCGACGGGGTCGTACTTCGCGGTGCCGCCGGCGGCGCAGGCGAGATCGGGCACACCCCGGTCGTCGAGGACGGCCCGGCGTGCATGTGCGGCAACCGCGGATGCCTCGAGGCGCTCGTCGGCGAGGCGGCGCTCGTGCGCGAGGCGCGGGCACGCGGCATCCTGGGCGAGACCGCCGGGATGGCGGCGCTGCGTGCCGCCGCCGACGAGGGCGACCCGGCCGCGACCGCTCTGTTCGGCGAGGCCGGGCACCTGCTGGGGCGCGCACTCGCCGGAATCGTGCACACCCTCGACCCCGAGCTCGTCATCCTGCTCGGCGAGGGCACCGCGGCGTGGCCGCACTGGGCGCTCGGCTTCGAGCCGGCCTTCCGCTCCTCGCTGCTCCCCGCCCGCCGCGGCATCGGCGTCGCGGTCGAGACCTGGCAGGACGAGAGCTGGGCGCAAGGGGCCGCGGCCCTCGTGCTCGCGACCCCGTTCGACGCCGAGGGCGTCGCGGGCGAGCAGGGGAGGCTCGTGCGCGAGCGCCTCTCCGCGGGGGCATCCGAGCCGGAGCGGGCATGAGCGTCGGAACCCTCGGCGCGGGCCTGACCCGGCCCCCCGCCCCCGCGCGCGCCGAGCGCCGCCCGCGGCGCCATCGCATCCGCTACGTGCTCACGGTGCTGGCATTCCTGCTGCCGAGCGCGATCCCGCTGACGGCCTTCGTGCTCGCGCCGATGGTGAGCGCCGCCTGGGTGAGTCTCACCAAGTGGAATCTGCTGGCCCCGCCCGTGTTCGTGGGCCTCGACAACTACGCCAAGCTGCTGGCCGACCCGAAGACGGGCGCGATCTTCCTGCACACCCTGTACTACATCGTGGGCTACCTGCCGCTCGTCTACCTCGGCGGGCTCGCCCTCGCGCTGGCCCTCAACACACGCCTGAAGGGCCGCTCGATCCTGCGCGGCGTGTACTTCCTGCCCGTCGTCACGAGCTGGATCGTGGTCGCCCTCGTGTGGCGCTGGCTGCTCAACCCCTCGTCGGGCGTCGTCAACACGGTGCTCGGCTGGGTGGGCGTCGACGGCCCGGGCTGGTGGGCCGATCCCGCATGGGCGATGCCGTCGATCATCATCGCCTCGGCCTGGAAGGACCTCGGCTTCGTCATGGTGATCCTGCTCGCGGGGTTGCAGGCGATCGACCCCGAACTGCTGGATGCCGCCCGTGTCGACGGGGCGGGTTGGTGGCGTCGCCTGTTCTCGGTGGTGCTGCCGCTGCTCAGCCCGAGCACCTTCTTCGTCGTGGTGATATCGCTCATCAACGGCTTCCAGGTCTTCGACCAGGTGTACGCCATGACGGGCGGTGGCCCGGGAGGGGCCACCCAGGTGGTCGTGCAGCAGATCTACGACCTGACGTTCCGCTACGGGGCTGCGGGAGAGGCATCCGCTCTCAGCTGGCTGCTGTTCGCGGTCGTTCTCGGCGTGACGGTCGTGCAGATCATCGGCCAGAAGCGGTGGGTGACGTATGGCTGACACCATCCGGATGCGGCGCCCGCAGCAGGGACTGGCCGGTCCGATCGCGTTGCACGCGATCGTCATCGTCGGCGCGATCGCGATGTTCTTCCCCTTCCTGTGGACGATCGTCACCTCGCTCACGCCCGGTGCGGGCCTCACTCTCACCCCCTCGCTCGTGCCCGAGAACCCCTCGCTCGAGGCGTACTGGCGGCTGTTCGCCGAACGCCCGTTCGGACGCATCATCCTCAACAGCCTCGGGCTCGCCCTCGTGACGACGCTCGTGCAGCTGCTCACGAGCGCGACCGCCGCGTACGCCTTCAGCCGACTGCCGTTCCGCGGCCGCGGCGTCGTCTTCGCGATCTACCTCGCGACGATGATGATCCCGCTGCAGGTGCTCATCGTGCCGCTGTTCGTGGAGCTCAAGGCGCTCGGCCTCATCGACACCTACCTCGGCGCCCTGCTGCCGACCTTCGCGAGCGCCTTCGGGATCTTCCTGCTGCGCCAGGCGGTCAACCAGGTGCCACGTGAGCTCGACGAGGCCGCGACCCTCGACGGAGCCGGGCACTTCCGGATCTTCTGGCAGGTGATCCTGCCCAACATCCGTCCGGCGCTCGCGACGCTCACGGTCTTCGCGTTCATGGGCAGCTGGAACAGCTTCCTGTGGCCGCTCGTCGTGCTGCGCTCGCCCGAACTGCAGACCCTGCCGGTGGCCCTCGCGGGCCTGCAGGGGCAGTACACGACCCAATGGGACATCGTCATGGCCGGCTCGGTCGTGAGCGTCCTCCCCATGCTCGCCCTCTACGTCTTCGCTCAGAAGTACGTGATCCAGGGCGTCGCCAGCTCCGGGCTCAAATGAGCCCGGTCGCCCACACCACCCCGCATCGCACCCACACAGAAGGAGAACGGCACATGAAGCGCCTTCCCATCGCCGTCGGCATCGTCGCCGTCGGCGCCCTCGCCCTCAGCGGCTGCACCGCAGCGGCCGAGGACGACGGTCCCGTCACGATCACGTACACCAACTTCATCTCGAACGGAGGCAACGAGGAGAACCTGCAGACGATCGTCGACGCCTTCGAGGACGCGAACCCCGACATCACCGTCGAGGTCACGACCCTCCCGTACGGCGACTACGGCACCGCCCTGCAGACCGACCTCGCGGCCGGCACGCAGAGCGACGTGTTCGACCTCGAGTACGCCAACTACGCCGAGTTCCAGGCGAACGGCGTGCTCGCGCCGCTCACGGTCTCCGACTCCTCGGTGTACCGCCAGTCGGTGCTCGAGGCGTACCAGACCGACGGCACGCAGTACGCGCTGCCGAGCTCGTTCTCGGATGTCGTGCTGTATTACAACAAGGACCTGTTCGACGCGGCGGGGCTCGAGTACCCGAACGCCGACTGGACCTGGGCCGACGAGAAGGCCGCGGCCGAGAAGCTCACGGACCAGGCCGCAGGCGTCTGGGGCGACCACCAGCCGGTGAGCTTCTACGAGTACTACAAGGCGCTCGCTCAGAACGGCGGAGAGTTCCTGAACGACGACCGAACGGCCGTCGCCTTCAACACGCCCGAAGGCATCGAGGCCGCGAAGTGGCTCACCGAGAAGAGCGGCACCGTGATGCCGACGATCGAGCAGGGTCAGGGCACGCCCGACTTCGACACCAACCTGTTCAAGGACGGCAAGCTCGCGATGATGCACACCGGCATCTGGGTGTTCGGCGCCGTCGCCGACGTGCCCTTCGGCTGGGACATCGCGGTCGAGCCCGGCAACACGCAGCAGGCCAGCGCCGTGTTCTCGAACGCCGTCGGCGTGAGCTCGAGCTCGAAGCACATCGAGGCCGCCACGAAGTGGGCCGAGTTCCTGACCTCCTCGGACACCATGGTCGACGTGCGCCTCGACTCCGGTTGGGAACTGCCGCCCATCTCGGATGACGCGAAGCTCTCGGTCTACCTCGAGAAGGGCGCGCCCGAGAACCGGCAGGCCGTGTTCGACTCGCTCGACGGCATCGCGCTGCCGCCCGTCGCGGCGGCCGGTCAGACCGAGATGCAGGACATCATGACCGAGGAGCTCGTCGAGGCGCAGGCCGGCCGCAAGTCGGTCGAGGACGCCCTCGCGAGCGCCGAGGAGCGCATCAACGCCGTGATCGGCGGCTGACCGATCCGCGGGCCGGGGCGGCATCCGTGCCCCCCGGCCCGCACCCCCACCTTCTTCTCCGCCCCCGTCCGACGCGCCCACCCGTCACCGAGGATCCCCATGACTTCCCTGCCCGTGCTCGCCGACCGCGACACGCTCGCCGCGCTCGCGATCGCGCAACGCGACCTCATCCGCTCGCTGCAGCATCCGGATGGCGCCTACCCGGCGAGCCCGACCTTCTCGGCCTACCGCGGCTACTCCTGGTTCCGTGACGGCGCCTTCATCGCCGACGCCATGTCGGCGGGCGGGGATGCTGCATCCGCCGAGGCGTTCTTCGGATGGTGCGCCCGCGTCATCGAGGCGCGTCGCGACGACGTCGCCCGCATCGTGGCGGCGGCGGCCGCCGGCGCCCCGCTGCCCGACGCGCAGATGCTGCCGACCCGTTTCACGCTCGACGGTGGCGACGGCACCGACGAGTGGTGGGACTTCCAGCTCGACGGCTACGGCATCTGGCTGTGGGCGCTCGGGGCCCACGTGGCCCGCCATGGTGCCGACGCCGGAGCGTGGCTCGACGCCGCCCGGCTCACCGTCGAGTTCCTCGCGAGCTCGTGGGCGCGCCCCTGCTACGACTGGTGGGAGGAGCACATCGAGCAGGTGCACATCTCGACGCTCGGCAGTGTGCTCGCGGGACTCCGCGCGGCGGCGGAACTGCCCGGCCTCGATGCGGCGACGAGCGAGCTCGCCCGCGCCACGGCATCCGCGGTCGATACCCGGATGCGCTCCGACGGCGTCGTCGACGGTCACCTCGTGAAGTGGGTGGGCACCGACGCGGTCGACGCGAGCCTCGCCGCCCTCGTGGCACCTCTCGACGCGCTCGACGCGAGCGAGCCGCTCGCCCTCGCGACCCTCCAGGTGCTCGACGAGCAGCTCGTGGTCGACGGCGGCATGCACCGCTTCCGCGCCGACACCTACTTCGGCGGCGGCCAGTGGCCGCTGCTCAGCTGCATGCTCGGCCTCGCCTGGGCACGCGCGGGGCGCACCGAGCGTGCGCTCGAACTGCTGCGCTGGGCGGCATCCACCGCGCACGACCGCGGCATCCCCGAGCAGGTCGACCGGCATCTGCTGGATGCCTCCTTCGTCGAGGAGTGGGTCGAGCGGTGGGGGCCGAGCGCCGATCCGCTGCTGTGGTCGTCGGCCATGTACCTGCGTCTCGCAACCTCGCTCGGGGTGGTGGAGGCGTGATCCGGCACCGTCCCTTCGGCTCCGGTCACCCGTACTCCGCCGACACGGAGCAGCGCTCGCCTGTCGACCCGGTCGCGGGGGAGCCGCTCGAGCTCGGGGTGCGTACGAGCGCCGACGTCGCTTCGGTGACTCTCGAGTGGCAGCGCGATGGCGTCGCACAGAGTCCGATCGCCCTGGATCGGGTGCCCCGCAACTCGCGCGGCCAGTCGGTCGACGGGGGCCACCTCGCCTCGGCGCAGGCCCGCCTTGCGCGCGCGTCCGGCGGCTGGCGCACGACGCTCGACGGCCTCGTCGCGGGCGAGCGGCTGCGCTACCGCTTCGCGGCTCCCCACCAGTCCACGCGTTGGTTCGAGACGCAGGTCGCCGGCTGGGTTCCGGATGCTGCGGGGCTCACCGAGGTCAGCGCCGCCCGCGTCGTTCCCGGCTCGGTGTCGCGGCTCGTCGCGGGCGACGCGACCCTCCGCATCCGCTTCGCCCTCCCGCTCGCCGCGGGGGAGCGTGTGGTGGGCTTCGGCGAGCGCTACGACGCGCTCGACCAGCGCGGCACGACGCTCGACTCGGTCGTGTTCGAGCAGTACAAGAACCAGGGGCGCGAGCGGCGCACCTACCTGCCGATGCCGTTCGCGCACGTCGTGGGGGGCGACGGCTGGGGCTTCCACGTGCGCACCTCGCGCCGCGTGTGGTTCGACGTCGGCGCCTCGACCCCCGAACTGCTCTGGATCGAAGCCGAGACGGGCCCCGATGGTGAGCTCGCGCTCGCGCTCTTCGACGGCTCGCCGCGGGAGGTGCTGCGCGCGTTCCTCGACGAGGCGGGCCGTGCCGAGGCACTGCCCGACTGGGCCTTCCGGCTGTGGGCGAGCGGCAACGAGTGGAACACGCAAGCCGAGGTCATGCGGCAGCTGGACCTGCACCGCGATCTCGACATCCCCGTCGGTTCCGTCGTCATCGAGGCGTGGAGCGACGAGAGCACCTTCACGACGTTCCGCGATGCGCAGACCTCGGTCGTCGATGGGGCCGAGCCTCGGCGTCTCACCGACTTCACCTTCCCCGCCGACGGCGCCTGGCCCGACCCGAAGGGCATGGTCGACGAGCTGCACCGGCGCGACGTGCGCGTGCATCTGTGGCAGATCCCGCTCATCAAGATGCGCCCGCACCCGCTCGGCCAGGTGAAGGCGGATGCCGAGGCGGCGATCCGCGATAACGTGCTCATCCGCGAGGAGGCCCCCGACGGATCGCTGCGCCCCTACCGCAACCGCGGCTGGTGGTTCCCGCTCGGGCTCATGCCCGATCTGACCGATGAGCGCGCCGCGCATTGGTGGACCGAGAAGCGCCGCTACCTCGTCGAGGAGCTCGGCATCGACGGCTTCAAGACCGACGGCGGCGAGCACGCCTGGGGGCGCGAGCTCGTCTACCTCGACGGGCGCCGGGGAGACGAGAAGAACAATCTCTTCCCCGTGCACTACGCGAAGGCGTACGGCGATCTGCTGCGCCGCTCAGGCAAGCCGCCGGTGACCTTCAGCCGTGCGGGCTTCACCGGCAGCCAGGCGCACGGCGCGTTCTGGGCGGGCGACGAGAACTCCACGTGGGAGGCGTTCCGCTGGTCGCTCACCGCGGGGCTCACGGCCGCTGCAAGCGGCATCGTCTACTGGGGCTGGGACTTCGCGGGCTTCAGCGGTGAGATCCCGAGCGCCGAGCTCTACCTGCGCTCGGCCGCGGCGGCCGCGTTCGTGCCGATCATGCAGTACCACTCCGAGTTCAACCACCACCGCACCCCGTCGCGGGATCGCACCCCCTGGAACATCGCGGAGCGCACCGGCGACGAACGGGTCATCCCGACCTTCCGCGCGATCGCGAAGCTGCGCGAGCGGCTCGTGCCGTATCTCGCGGAGGAGGCCCGGCGGGTCGTCGCGGCGGGGGAGCCGCTCATGCGGCCGCTGTTCTTCGACGCGCCCGACGCCGAGGAGGCGTTCGCGCATCCGTACCAGTGGATGCTCGGCGACGAGCTGCTCGTGGCGCCCGTCGTAGACGAGGGGGCGGATTCCGTGCGCGCCTGGCTGCCCGAGGGCGAGTGGGTCGACGCATACCGTGGCACCCGTCACGCGGGCGGCATCGTGGAGCGCGACGTGCCCCTCGAGGAGATCGCGGTGTGGATCCGCGCCTCGGCGGCGGATCGCCTGGCGCCCCTGTTCCGCAGGCGCTCGTAGACTGGATCGGTGCCCGCCGATCTCATCCATCTCGTGCGCCACGGGGAGGTCGAGAACCCCACGCGCGTGCTGTACGGGCGGCTTCCCGGATTCGGGCTCAGCGAGCTCGGGCACCGCATGGCGGAACTCGCCGCAGCCTCGCTCGACGGGCGGCCCATCGCATCCCTCACCGCGAGCCCGCTGCAGCGCACGCAGGAGTCGGCGGCGCCCTGGGCCGCGCGCTTCGGGCTCGAGGTGCGGCTGGACGACCGTCTCATCGAACCCGCGAACCGCTTCGAGGGCAGCAATGTGCGCCGGGGGCTGCGGGACCCGCGCAACTGGCCCTACCTCAGCTGGCCGTGGCGCCCGAGTTGGGGCGAGCCCTTCGCCTCGATCCGGGCGCGGATGATGGCCGCCATCGCCGAGGCGCACACCCAGACCGAGAGCGGCGAGGTGGTGTTCGTGACGCACCAGCTGCCGATCTGGATGGTCGCCCGCACGCTCGCCCGCAAGCCGCTCGCCCACGACCCCCGCGCCCGTCGCTGTGCGCTCTCGAGCATCACCACGATCGCCTGGCGGAACGGCGCCTTCGCCGAGGTGGACTATCAGGAACCTGCGGCAGAGTTGCTCTCGCAGTCCATCGACCTGGGAGCCGTGTGACCACCCGAACTCGTCGCCTGAGCGGCGTGCGCCTGCTGGCGCCCGTCGTGGCGCTCGCGGCCCTGCTCTCGGGGTGCACCGCCGAGGCGGGGCACCTCGCGGATCAATACGAGTCGGGCACCGGCGGCGGCTACATCTCGGGCGACGGACGCGTCGTGCAGCTGGCCGCATCCGATCGCGAGCAGCCGGTGGCGTTCGCCGGCACGCTCGACACGGGCGACGCCTTCGATTCGGCGGACGTGCTCGGCGAGGTCGTGGTCGTCAACTTCTGGTACGCGAGCTGCCCGCCGTGCCGCGAAGAGGCGCCGGATCTCGAGGCCATCCACCAGCAGTTCGCCGATGCCGGGGTCACCGTGGTCGGCGTGAACGTGAGCGATACCGCCGCGACGGCGCAGAAGTTCGAGGCCGAGCACGGCGTGAGCTATCCCTCGATCATCGACTACCAGGACAACGCCGTGCAGCTCGCCTTCGCGGGTGGCGCGTACGCACCGAACTCCGTGCCGACCACCCTCGTGCTCGACAAGCTGGGTCGCGTCGCGGCGCGCTTCAGCGGCCTCATCGAGAGCCGCAGCGTCGTGGCCGACATCGTCGACGAACTGCTCGCCGAGAGCGCCTGACGTGAACCCGGGCGAGATCGTCGTCTCCGGCGGGCTGTGGCTCGCCGTGCCGATCGCGCTCGCCGCGGGGCTCCTGTCGTTCCTCTCGCCGTGCGTGCTGCCGCTCGTGCCCGGGTATCTCGGCTACGTCTCGGGTGTCGCCCGCGGCGCCACCCGCACGCGGTCGCGGATGACGCTCGGCGCATTGCTGTTCGTCGCCGGGTTCTCGCTCGTCTTCCTCGCGGTCTTCGTGCTCGCCGGCACCGCGGGCCGCTTCCTCCTGCAGTACGGCGACCTCATCACGCGCATCGGCGGCGGGGTCATCATCGTGCTCGGCCTCGTGTTCATCGGCCAGGTCACCGTGCTGCAGCGGCAGGTGAAACCCACCTGGCAACCGCGCACCGGGCTCATCGGCGCACCGCTGCTCGGCATCCTCTTCGCCCTCGGCTGGACGCCCTGCATCAGCCCGACGCTCACCGCCGTCGGCTTCCTCGCCGGCTACGGTGGCGACCCGTGGCGCGCCCTGCTGCTCGGGCTCGCCTATTGCGCCGGCCTCGGGGTGCCGTTCGTGCTCGTCGCGCTCGGGTTCGGCTGGGTCGGAACGAGCCTCGGCTGGGTGCGCCGCCACATCCGCGGCATCAACATCGCGGGCGGCGTGCTGCTCATCATCATCGGCGTGCTCATGGTCACCGGGCTGTGGGGCGTCATCATGTCGGAGTTGGGGGCGGTGATCGGTGGCTTCAGCACGCCGCTCTGAGAGCACCACGAAGCCGGAGCGGTCGAGCGACCCGCTGCGGCCTGACGACCACATCGACGCCGAGCCGGTCGCGGCGGGCGTCGCGCAGCCCAAGCTCGGCGTGGTCGGCTACCTGCGCTTCTTCTGGCGCCAGCTCACGAGCATGCGCACGGCCCTCGTGCTGCTGCTGCTGCTCGCGCTCGCGGCGGTGCCGGGGTCTCTCGTGCCGCAACGCAGCTCCGACCCGAACGGCGTCATCCAGTACCAGCGCGACAACCCCGACGCCTTCGAGCTGCTCGACAAGCTCGGCGTGTTCTCGACGTTCAGCTCGCCGTGGTTCTCGGCCATCTACCTGCTGTTGTTCATCTCGCTCGTGGGCTGCATCCTGCCGCGCACCAAACACCACCTCGACGCGCTGCGCGCGCGCCCGCCGAAGACGCCCGCCCGGCTGTCGCGGCTCGTCGGCTTCACCGAGCAGACCGTGACAGCGGACGTCGAGACGGCCGTCGAGGAGGCGCGCGGGCTGCTGCGCGGCGCGGGGTACCGCGTCGAGCGCTACCCGAACTCGGTCTCGGCCGAGCGCGGCTACCTCCGCGAGACCGGCAACCTCATCTTCCACACCGCTCTCGTGGGCGTGCTCGTGACGGTCGGCATCGGCAGCGGCTTCGGCTACAACGGGCAGCGCGTCATCGTGCAGGACTCCGCCTTCACCAACTCGCTCGTCGCCTACGACTCGTTCAGCTCCGGTCGCTTCTTCACCGAGAGCGCGCTCGAGCCGTTCTCGGTGCGCCTCGACGAGTTCGACGGTGTCTACCAGCTCGACCCCTCATCCGGCGTGTACCAGCCCACCGACTTCACCGCGCACCTCTCCACCCGTGCACCCGGTGGCGACTGGACGCCCGCCGACCTCAAGGTCAACCACCCGCTCGAGGTCGGCGGCACCAAGGTGTACCTGCTCGGCAACGGCTATGCACCCGTCGTCACGGTGCGCGACGCGGATGGCGAGGTCGCCTTCGCCGGCCCCGTCGCCTTCCTGCCGCAGGACGGCAACCTGCGCAGCCTCGGCGTCATCAAGGTGCCCGACGGGCTCGACGAGCAGCTCGGCTTCCTCGGCTTCTTCTACCCCGATCCCCTCGAGCTCGACGACGGCACCTACACCTCGCTCTCGCCCTACGCGGGCGACGCGAGCCTGCTCACGCTCACGGTGTACACGGGCGACCTCGGCCTCGATGCGGGCGTGAGCGTCAACGCGTACTCGCTCAACACCGACGACCTCACCCAGATCGCGGGGCCGAAAGCCGACGCGCCCGCGCTCGAGCTCGAGCAGGGTCAGGTGGCCGAGCTGCCCGACGGACTCGGCACGATCGAGTTCGACGGCGTCAAGCGCTTCGCGAGCGTCGAGTTCCACCACGACCCCACCGAGGGCTGGGTGCTCGTGTTCGCGCTGCTCATCCTCGGGGGGCTGCTCGTGAGCCTCTTCGTGCCGCGGCGCCGGATGTGGGTCAAGGCGACCGCGGACGGCGAGCAGGTGCGCCTCGAATACGCGGGCCTCGCGCGCGGTGAGGACCCGGGGCTCGCGGATGCCGTCGCCGACATCGCCCGCAGACACGCCGAGAGGCTCGAACGTAGGATGAACCCGTGACCGCCGACACCCTCGCCGCCTACTCGCTGCTCGCCGTCTACTCGGCCGCCGTGGTCTACGTGCTGGCGTTCATCGGATACGTCGTCGACCTCGCGCGCCGCTCGAGCGACGCGGTCGCCGCGCAGCCCGCGGAAGCCGTGGCGGCATCCGCGTCGGTCGCCTCCGCGGGCCGGGGCGGCACGTCCGTGCTCACGCCGCCCGCGATCGCTGTCACATCCGCCGCACCCGCCCGGCCCGGCAAGGCCGCCCGCATCGGCTACGCCCTCACCGCCCTCGGGTTCGCGGTGCACGTGCTCGCGATCGTGCTGCGCGGGATCGCGAACGGTCACGTTCCGTGGGCCAACATGTTCGAGTTCGCGGTGACCGGCACGGCGGCCATCGTCGGCGTTTACCTGGTCGTGAGCCTCGTGCGCGACGTGCGCTTCATGGGCTCCTACATCACGGGTCTCGCCGCCCTGCTGCTCATGCTCGCCTCGATGAACGTCTACGTCGACGTCGTGCCGCTGCCGCCGCCGCTGCAGTCGGGCTGGCTCGTCGTGCACATCCTGGTGGCGGTGCTCGGCACGGGTTTCTTCGCGCTCGGGGCAGGGCTCTCGATCGCGCAGCTGCTGCAGGCCCGACGCGAGGCGGGCGCCACCCTGAAGCCGCGCTTCCTGCGCGCGTTCCCGAGCTCCGAGGCCCTCGAGAACCTCACCTACCGGGTCAACGTGGTCGGCTTCGCGCTCTGGACCTTCACCCTCATCGCCGGCTCCATCTGGGCCGAGCACGCCTGGGGCCGCTACTGGGGCTGGGACACCAAGGAGGTGTGGACGTTCATCATCTGGGTCGTCTACGCCGGCTACATCCACGCCCGAGCGACCCGCGGATGGCGTGGTGCGCCGTCGGCGTGGCTCGCGATCATCGGGTTCGCGGCGGTGCTGTTCAACTTCACCGTCGTCAACCTCTTCTTCAAGGGCATGCACGCCTACTCGGGGCTCTGAGCGCTCGGCTCACCCCGCGAGCAGCGCCGCGCAGCGCCGCAGGCGCTCGTGCCACCACGCGACCCGCTCGGGAGGTGCCGCATGCTGCCGCAGCAGCGCGGCATCCGGCTCGACATCGCGCACCGGGATGACCCCGCCGACCGGCCGCAGCGGCTCGGTCGTGACATCGGCGGCGAGCAGCGCGGCCGTGCCGAGTCCGCAGTCGTAGGCGAGCTCGGGCAGCGCGGCCGCGAGACGCGCGCCCATCGCGAGTCCGACCGAGGTGTCGATGGCACTCGAGACCACGGCAGGCAGCCCCGCTTCGGCGACGATGCCGAGCGCCCGGGCGACGCCGCCGAGCGGCTGCACCTTCACCACGAGCAGGTCGGCGGCTCCCGCCCGCGCGACCTCGAGCGGGTCCGAGGCCTTGCGCACGCTCTCGTCGGCCGCGATCGGCAGCTGCCAGTCGCGCAGCCGCTCGCGCAGCTCGGCGAGCTCGGGCACGCTCGGGCACGGCTGCTCGAGGTATTCGAGGTCGAAGGGCGCGAGCGCGTGGGCCGCGCGCTCGGCCTGGTCGACGTTCCAGCCGCCGTTCGCGTCGACGCGGATGCGACCCTCGGGGCCCAGGATGCGACGCACCTCGCGCACCCGCGCGACGTCGTCCGCGAGGCTCTCGCCGGCATCCGCGACCTTGATCTTGACGGTGCGCACCTCGCCGAAGCGCTCGAGCACCTCGCGGATGCGGCCCGTCGGCACGGTGGGAAGCGTCGCGTTCACCGGCACCTCGCGGCGCAGCACGGGCACGGGTGCGCCCCAGGCTGCGTCGATCGCGGCGGCGAGCCACGTCGAGGCCTCGGCGTCGTCGTACTCGAGGAACGGCGAGAACTCCCCCCAGCCGCGAGGTCCCCGCAGCAGCAGAGCCTCGCGCTCGGTGACGCCCCGGAAGCGCGTGACGAGCGGCAGGCGCACGACGTGGGCGCCCGCGAGCAGCTCCTCGGCATCCGGCATCACCCCCTCATCTTCGCCGAGCGCTACCGAAATCGGCGAGCGCGGTCCGTACACCGGTAGCGCTCGCCGATTTCGGTAGCGCTCGCGGAGTGGGGGTCGCCGGTGATGCCGCGCGTCG
>JBQCHI010000035.1:0-88209 GCA_051954835.1 Protaetiibacter sp.
CCGCGTTGCACATGAACAAGAACACGATCATCTACCGCTTGCGACGCATCGAGGTGGTCGCGGGGATCTACCTGCGCGATCCCCGCGACCTCACCCGCATCGTGCTCGCGCTCGACGCGCACTGAGCGCCTCAGCGCAACCCCGCGCGCCGCGCCGCGTCGACGACGCCCGCCACGAGCTGCTCGGGGTCGGCCGAGCCGTCGTCGATCACGACGAGCGAGCCGAGCCCGGCATCGCGGTGCGCGAGCAGGGCGGCCGCCGCATCGTCGGGCGTTCCCGAGACCGTGACCGCCGCGACCACGGCGTCGTCCACGAGATCGGACGCGTCGCGCCCCGCGATGAGCCGCTCGCGCCAGCGCGCGGCCAGCTCCTGGTCGAGGCCCGCGTGCTCCGTGATCGCGGATGGTCCGTGCATCCCCAGAAAGCGTGCCGTGTGCGCGCGCAACCGCTCGCGGGCGACCCCGGCATCCGCGTCGACGGCGAAGGATGCGTAGGCGATCGTGTCGCGCGGCGCGTAGCTCTCGCGCACCCAGCGCACGTAGTCGGGCGACGAGAGCACCGACAGCATGACGCCGTCGGCTTCACGTGAGAGCTCGAGGGCACGCGGACCCTTCACCCCCCACACGATGGGGATATCGCGCGCGGGGTGGGCGTCGAGGGCTGCGTCCACGTGCTGCCCGCCGATCTCGGCGGTGAGCCGCTCACCGGCGAGAAGGGTGCGCAGTCCGTCGGTGTACTCGGCGAGGCGCGCGATGGGACGCTCGAACGGGATGCCGAGGCGGTCCTGCATCCACCTCTTGTTGCTCGCACCGATGCCGAGCACGCTGCGGCCGTCGGCGATCTCGTCGAGGGCGTGCGCTTCCATCGCGGTGAGGGCGATGTGGCGCGTCCACGGGTTCACGACACCGAGGCCGACACGCATGCGTCGCGTCGCGGCCGCCATGGCCCCCGCGACGGCGAAGGCGCCGCGTTCGAGGTAGTCCTCGCTCACCCATACCTCGTCGAGCCCCGCGTCCTCGGCCCGGCGGGCGAGCTCGACGGCGTCGGCCGCGCTGCGCCGGCCCGAGGGGGCGACGCCGATCCTCACGGCGAGATCGCGGCGTCGAGGGCCGCCAGCTCGGGGGCGATGACCGGCACGGCGGGAAGACGTTCGGCCGAGGTCGGCACGTCCTTCAGACCCGTCGAGGTGCCCAGCAGCACGACCGTCTGCTCGGGCGTCACCTCGCCCCGCTCGACCAGTTCCGGCAGCACCGCCGCGGTGATCACCGACGACGCCTCGAGGAACACGCCGTCCCGCGAGGCGAGCTCGCGCTGAGCCGCCATCGTCGCGTCGTCGTCGGCGGATGCCGCAGCACCCTGCGTCGCGACGAGCGCGTTCCAGCCCTGCCAGGTGGCGTAGGGCGAGGCGATCGAGAACGCGACCGAGGCGCCGGCCGGCACCGTGGCATCCGGGCGGTAGCCGTCGCGGAGCGCCTGCCCGTACGGTCCGAACGGCTCGGCCGCGATGAGACGCGGCAGGCGCGAGGTGAGGCCGAGCGCGACCATGTCGGCGAAGCCGCGGTGCAGGCCCGCGAGGGCGTCACCGTAGGCGACGGGCGCGATCACGACGTCGGGCACGTCGCCCAACTGCGCGTGCAGCTCGTAGGCGATCGTCTTGTAGCCCTCGCACCCGTAGGGGTTCGAGCCCGACGGCGGCCCGACGAAGCCCGACATGGGCGCCCAGCCGCGCTGCTCGACGAGCTGACGCATGAGCACCCACCGGTCGGCCGGCTTCTCGAGCGCGACGACGTCGGCCCCGTAGCTCTGCATCATGGTCTTCATCGCCTGCGGAACCGAGGCGAGCGTCAGCACGACGCAGCGGATGCCGGCGCGCGCCGCGTAGGCGGCGACCGCGGCACCGTGGTTGCCGGTGCTCGAGACGACGACCGTGTCACGTCCCTCCTGCACCGCCTTGGTGACGGCGACCGCCGCGAGACGGTCCTTGTACGACCACGTGGGGTTGCGCGACTCGTCCTTCACGAACAGGCGCGGCAGTCCGTGCCGCCCGCCGAGACCGGGCAGCGGCAGCAGCGGGGTGTCGCCCTCGTGCAGCGACACGACGGCGCCTGGCGCGATGGGCAGCAGGGGACGATAGCGGAAGATGCCCGGATCGTCGGTCGTCTCGAGTCCGCGCACGCGGCTCAGGTCGTAGCTGGGCACGGCGTACACGTGGCCGCCGTCCACCTCGCTCGGGAGGTAGGCGTCCGCCTCCGCGACGCGCTCGCCGGTGATCGGGTGGGTGAGGTGTCCGAGGTACGCGCTCATGCGGGGATCACCGTCAGCCCTCTCGCACGATCGGTCAACAGCCGGATGCCGTCGTCGGTCACCACGAGGGTGTCCTCGACCATCATGCCGCCCCAGCCGAGCTCGTAGTAGGGCGTCTCGAAGCAGAACGTCATGCCCGGCTCGAGCGGCGTGGGGCTCTCGGGGCGCACGATGGGCGCCTCGTAGACCTCGAGCCCGATGCCGTGGCCGCAGTGCTGGCGACGGTAGGGCGCGGGACCGCCGGTCGCCTCGACCACCTCGATCGCGCGGTGGAAGAGCTCCTCGGCGGCCACGCCGGGCTTCGCGAGCGCGAACTGCGCGTCCTCGCCCGCGAGGATCGCGTCGTAGAACGCCGACTGCTTGGCGCTCGGCTCGCCGACGACGGCCGTGCGACCGAGGTCGCTCCAGTAGCCCTCGTACATGCCCCCGACGTCGAAGCGCAGCAGATCGCCGGGCTCGAGCGCGCGGCCCGTCGCGTAGGCGTCGGCGAGCGCCGAACGGGGTCCGGAGGTGACGACGATGAAGCGCGGCTCGGCATGCGCCGCGACCATCTCGCGTGCGACGACAGCCGCGATCTCGGCCTCCGTCACCCCGACGCCCGCGGCGTCGATGCCCGCGATGATCGCCTGCTCGACGATGCGTGCGCTGCGCTCGAGAAGCTCAACCTCGCCGGGCAGCTTGATGGAGCGCACGCCTGCGAACCAGTCGCTCGCGTCCACGAACTCGACGCCCGGCAGCAGCTCGGCGAGCTGTTGCCGCAGCGGCGCCGGGCACGCGCGTTCGTCGAGCCCGATGCGCGAGGATGCCAGCCCGAGGCGTTGCACGGCGGCCGCGATCCCCGCCGCGTAGTCGGCGTTCTGCTCGACGAGCCGCGTCGCCTCCGCCGCGCCGCCCTCGGACTCGAAGAAGAAGCGTCCGTAGGCGAGGAAGTCGCCCTCGGCGAGCCCCGCGTCGAAGCCGGGCGCGCTGTCGGAGACGGGACCGACGACGAGCAGCGCATCCGAGCGCACGAGCGCCGCGAGCGGCGAGATGCCGTGCACGGTCGCCGAGACGCTGCGGTAGCCCGTCGCGTAGTCGAAGTTCGCCCCGCTGAGGGCGAGCACCGTGTCGAACGGCGCCGCGAGCAGCGCCTGGCGCAGTCGGTCGCGGCGCGCCGCGATGAGCGCGGGGTCGATGAGACGCGCGTTCACGCGAGCTCTCCGATCTCGCGACGGTACGGACGGATGACGTTCTCGGCGAAGTCGGCCATCATGTCGAGCGTCTCCTCGACCGTGTTGCTCGCGAACAACAGGGCCGACATGGTGGTGACACCGGCCGCCGCGTAGGCGCGCACCTGGTCGAGCATCTGCTCGTGGCTGCCCACCAGGTTGCGGTTCACCCAGTCGTCCTGCTGGTCCTTGAGCGTCGTCTTCGAGAGGGAGCGCATGTGGTTCGCCAACTGCGAGGTCTCGAACGCCGCGAGAGCCTGCCGGGTGTCCTTGCCGGGGGCGACCGAGAACTGCGGTGCGACATCGAAGTCGGCCGGCAGCGCGCGCCCGGTGGCGGCCGCCATCGCGCGGATCTCGTCGAGACCGGCGGTGACCTCCGCGGGCGAGAGCACGGCGGGGATCCAGCCGTGCCCGTACTTGGCGGCGCGTTCACGGGAGCCCACGGCGTTGCCGCCCGAGAGGATCGGCAGCGGGGTCTGCCTGGGCTTGGGGAAGCTCTCGACATCCTCGAAGTGCACGTAGCGACCCTGGAAGCTCGCGCGTCGCTCGGTGAAGAGCAGCTCGAGCGCCTGCAGGTACTCCTCGGCGTGCGTGCCCCGGTGCAGCTCGCGCTCCGGCTCCATCGCGAGGGATTCCTCGCGATACGCGCCGATGCCCACGCCGAGGATGAAACGGCCCCCCGAGAGCTGGTCGAGCGTCGCCGCCTGCTTGGCGAGCACGACGGGGTTGCGGAAGGCGAACACGGTGATGGCTGTCGCGAGACGCAGGGTCGTGGTCGACGCGGCGACGTAGGCGAGATACGCGTACGGGTCGTAGTAGCGCGGCGGATCGGCGAACTCCTCGCGCACGTAGCGCTGCGTCGTGACGTGGTCGTTGCCCCACACGCTGTCGAACCCGAGCCGCTCCGCCTCGACGGCGAGCCGAACGGCCTGCTCCGGGTCGGCGTACGGAACCGGGTACATCAGTCCTTCTGTGCCGGTCGGCACACCGAGACCGAATCGCATCACTTCTCCTCGTGGGTCAGGGAGGCATCCGCCTCCGAATCGGCCGAGCCGCGGGGGCGGCGGCGGCCGGGGTCCATGGTGGGCACTGCGGCGAGCAGGGCCCGGGTATAGGGGTCACGCGGGGAGGCGAGCACGTCGGCCGCCGCACCGCGTTCGACGACGCGCCCGCGCTGCATGACGGCGACGTCGTGCGCGATGGCGCCGGCCACGTCGATGTCGTGCGTGATGAAGACGTATGCGACACCCGTCTCGGCCTGCAGTTCGCGCAGCAGGGCGACGATGCGACCGCGTACGGACTGGTCGAGGCCCGAGGTGGGCTCGTCGAGCACCACGAGCCGCGGGCTCGGCGCGAGCGCGCGCGCGATGGCGACGCGCTGCTGCTGCCCGCCGGAGAGCTCGCCCGGCCGACGGCGGCGCAGCTCGCGGGGCAGGTGCACGAGGTCGAGCAGCTCGTCGATGCGCGCGCTGGCCGCCGCGCTCGACATCCCCGCGAGCAGCCGCAGCGGCTCGGCGAGGGTGCCCTCCACCGTGAACTTCGGATCGAGCGACTGCAGAGGGCTCTGGAACACCATCTGGATGCGGCGGCGCAGCTCGCCGCGGTAGGCGCGGTGTCCGATGGCGGCGCCGTCGAACCACAGCTCCCCCGCGTCGGCGCGCTGCAGGCCCGCCACGATCGAGCCGAACGTCGACTTGCCCGAGCCCGACTCGCCCACGATCGCGAGCGTGCGACCCGCGTCGAGGGCGAGGTCGATGTCGTCGAGCGCCACGACCGTGTGCCGGCCCGTGGTGAACTCCTTGCGGAGCCCCCGCGCCTCAAGCAGCGCCATCGCGCACCCCCAGCTCGCGCCCGGCATCCAGCAGATAGCGCGTGTACTCGTGCTGCGGCCGGGCGAACACCTCGGATGTCGTGCCCGACTCGACGAGGTCGCCGCGATACAGCACGTTGACGCGGTCGCAGGTCTCGGCGACGACGCCGAGGTCGTGCGTCACCAGCAGCACCCCGCATCCGGTCTCGTCGACGAGCTCGACGATGAGGTCGAGGATCTGCGCCTGAACGGTGACGTCGAGTGCCGTCGTGGGCTCGTCGGCGATGAGCAGCCGCGGGCGGCAGGCGAGCGCCATGGCCACCATGACGCGCTGGCACATACCGCCGGAGAGCTGATGCGGGTACTTCCGCGCCGCGATCTCGGGCTCGGCGATGTGCACGCGACCGAGCAGGCTCACGGCCTCGGCCCGCGCCGCCGCGGCATCGAGGCGCTGATGCAGCGCGACCATCCGGGCGATCTGCGCGCCGACGCGCATGAGCGGGTTGAGCGAGTCGCGCGGGTTCTGGAAGATCATCGCGAACCGCGACGACACCGAACGCTGCGCCGCATCCGTGACATCCACGCCGTCGACGAGGAAGCGCCCCGAGCTCATCGTGAGGCCGGGCGGCAGGATGCCCATCGTCGCGAGCGAGGTCATCGACTTGCCCGATCCCGACTCGCCGACGAGCCCCACGATCTCGCCCGCGCCGATGTCGAGCGAGACGTCGTCGAGGATGCGCGCGCCGGAAGCCGCGACGTCGACGCTGAGCGACTGGATGCTGAGCCTCGTCATTGGGTGTCTCCCGCGAGCTCGTCGCCGATGAAGTGGAGGGCCATCACGGTGATCGCGATCATGAGGCCCGGGAAGAACGCCGTCCACCACTGCCCGGTGAGCATGTTGGTGGCGCCTTCGGCCACCATGACGCCCCACTCTGCGGTCGGCGGATGGATGCCGACGCCGAGATACGCCAGGCCTGCGACGTTGAGGATCGAGTAACCGCAGACGAGCGTGAACTGCACGGCCGCGGGGCGGATGGAGTTGGGCAGCACGTGCCGGTAGGCGACGCGGTACCACCGGGATCCCGAGACGCGCGCGGCTGAGACGTACTCGAGCTCACGCTCGCTGAGCGCCTTGGCACGAACGAGGCGCACGAACGGCGCGATCTGCGCGACCGCGAGCGCGATCGCGAGGTTGGGGATGCTGTCGCCGATCGCGACGAGCAGGATCATCGCGAGGATGAAGCCCGGGAACGCCATGAGGATGTCGACCATCCGCATGACGACGTCGTCGAATCGGCCGCCGATGTAGCCCGAGAGCACCCCCACCGCCGAGCCGATGACCATCGCGATCACGGCGACGCTCACGCCGAGGGCGAGGTCGATCCAGATGGCGTGCACGGATCGCGCGAAGATGTCGCGCCCGTAGCTGTCGGTGCCGAACAGGTGCTCCCCCGACGGCGGCTGGAACGGCGCGCCGAGGGCCGCCGGGTCGGCGACGACGAGCGGGCCGAGTGCGCCGAGCGCCACGAGCGCGCCGATGATGGTGACGCCCACGACGAGGAAGGGGCGCGGTCGGCGCACGCGGCGGCGCTCGATCACCGAGGCCGGCGCGGGTGCGGACGCGGGGGCGGATGCCGTGGTCATGAGGCACGTCCTCCCAGTCGGATGCGCGGATCGATCGCGCCGTAGAGCAGGTCGACCGCGAAGTTGAGGACGATGTAGATGCCGCCGATGATGAGCGCATAGCCCTGGAGCAGCTCGAGATCGTTGCTGCCGAGGGCGTCGTAGGCGACACGACCCATCCCGGGCCAGCTGAAGAGCCGCTCGACGATGACGTTGCCACCGAGCAGGAACCCGAAGACCAGGCCGATGGCGGTGAGCACCTGCAGCATGGCGTTGCGCAGCTGATCGCGCCACAGGATCTCACGCCCGGGTACGCCGTAGGCGCGGGCGGTGCGCACGAAGCCGCTCTCCGACGTCGCGATCATCGCCGAGCGCACCATCTTCAACACGGCGGCGGAGGCGCCGAGCCCGAGGGTGATGGCCGGCAGCGCGAGGTAGCGCACCGCCTGCCAGCTCGCCTCGAGATCCCCCGTGAGCAGCCCGTCGAGCACGTACATGCCGGTGATCTGCTGCGGGGGCGCCATGCCGATCGGCAGACGCCCGACGGGGCCGGGGAAGATCCGGGCGAGGGAGTAGAGGCCGAAGATGAGCAGGAGGCCGAGCCAGAGCGGCGCCATGCTCGAGCCGAGCACCGCGAAGACCCGGGCGACCGCATCGCTCGCACGTCCGCGGCGGGATGCCGCCAGCATCCCGAGCGGGAAGCCGATGAGCAACGCGATCACGAGCCCGGCGATCGCGAGCTCGATCGTCGCGGGAAGCCGCGAGAACAGCTCGTCGGCGACCGGCCGCCCGGTCGACACCGCGGTTCCGAGGTCGCCGTGGAGCAGACCCCACAGGTAGTCGCCGAGCTGCACGATGAGCGGCTGGTCGAGACCGAGCTTCGCCCGCAGCGCCTCGATGTCGGCGGCGCTCGCCTCGGGCCCGAGCCGGGCGGCGGCCGCGTCACCCGGCAGGATGCGCGCGACGAGGAAGACCACGAGCGCGAGGCCCACCACGGTGATGAGCGAGATGCCCACCCGGCGGAGGAGATAGCGGAACATGCGAGCTTTCGATCGGGTCGGGAGAGTGCGGAGTGCGGGTCCGGCCGGCAGGAGGTACCGGCCGGACCCGACGGCTCACTTCTTGGTGAGGTACTGCAGGCGCAGCTGCTCGGTGTTGTCCTTCGTGAGGCCCGAGACGCCGTCGCGCACCACGAACGTCCAGTCGGGGTTCCACACCGGCACGAAGGGCATCTCCTGGAAGATGATGCTCTGCGCCTCGGCGGAGATCGACGCGCGCTCGTCCTCGTCGAGCGTCTGGAAACCGCGCTGGATGAGGGCGTCGAGCTCCGCGTTGCCGTAGCTGGTGAAGTTGGTGCCCGATCCGGTGCCCACGAGCGACTTCATCTGGTAGAACGGGTCGGCGCCCCATCCGAGGAAGTTGTTGAGGTACATCGGCAGCTCACGCGCGTTGGTGCGCTGGGTAAACTCGGCGTCCGGCAGCGGGGTGATCTCCACGGTGATGCCGAGCTCGGCGAGCGCCGACTGGATGTAGACGGCGGCACGCGACTCGACGGCCGAGGACTGCTTGAACGACAGGGTCGTCGTGAAGTCCCCGACGCCTGCCTTCTGCAGCAGGGCGCGCGCGGCGTCCAGGTCCTGCGCGAAGGTGCCCGCGTCATCCGAGTGGGTCACCATGCCCGCCGGCACGACGCCGGTGGAGGCGTTGGCGTAGCCGTACATGACGTCGTCGACGAAGGTGTCATAGGGCAGCGCGAGGGCCACGGCCTGACGCACCGCCGGGTCGTTGAACGGCGCGATGCTCGTGTTGAACCCGAGGTACTCGAGGCGGTTCGAGTCCTCGGAGACGACCGTGAGGCCCTCGACCGACTCGAGTTCCTTGACCTGGTCGAGCGGCAGGCCCTGCGCGAGGTCGATCTCACCGCTCTGCAGCAGGAGCGCACGCTGCGCGGGGTCGCTCACGAACTGGATCGTGATGCCGCCGTTCTTGATGGCGTCCTGGTCGTAGTAGGCCTTGTTGGGCGTGAGCGTGATGCTCGTCGTCGGGTCGTAGGCCGACACCGTGTAGGGCCCGGAGGAGTTGTCGTTCTCGCGGAACCAATCGGCGGCCCAGACGTCGTCGGCGGTGCCGTTCGCCTCACCGGACTCCTTCGAGAGGATGCCGAACGGCTGCATCGCCAGGAGCTTCGGCAGCAGCGGCGTGGCGAACGGGGTCGTGATCTGCACGGTCAGCTCGTCGAGCGCCACGATCTGGTCGGCGCTCGTGATGCCGACCATCGGGTAGAGCACCTTGATGTACCCGGGGCCCTCGAGCCCGCGCTGCATCGTCCAGACGACGTCTTCGGAGGTGAGCGGCGAACCGTCGGTGAAGGTGAGGCCCTCACGCAGCGTGATCGTGAGCACCGTGCCGTCCTCCGAGAACTCGTGGCTCTCGGCGAGCGCGTCATCGAAGCCGTCGATCGTGCCGATCTGCACGAGGCCGTCGTCGGAGGCCGTGTAGGTCTGCTCGATGAGCTGCTCGACGAGGCTGCCGGTGGTCACCATCGATGCGGGCGTGCGCCACGCCTGCGGGTCGAGGATGTCGACCGAGCTGTCGAGGCTGATCACGAGGGGCTTCGTGCTCGTGTCACCACCCGAGGGCTCGGTGGAGCTGGGGCTGCACGCGCTGAGCGCGACAGCACCGGTGAGGACGAGAGCGGCGGATGCGATGATGCGTCGGCGATGCGGGATCACGGTCGGGTGCCTCCAATGGGTTCGGGCCCGGCGTCGTCGACGACGTCGGGGTGCAGCGATGCTGCGGTCGGCTGTGGCGACCCTGCCAGTCTCGGCCCCGTGCCGGAGACGGGCATCGGCCCGCGCGACAAACTCCGCGGGAGCCGCTTTGTGATCCGGTACGAACGCGACACGCGCGCCCACGCGACGTGCGGGGCCCCTCGAGCCCACGCGGCCGAGGGCCACGGCCCGGGCGAGGCCGGGGGTGAAACACGCGGGAAATGTGTCAGGGCACAGTGCGCGATAGCGTGGCCACGATGCTGCTCTTCTATATCGACGAGTCGGGCCACCATCGCATGGACGCCGACCCGCATCACCCCGACCGGCTCGCCCGCGATACGACCGACTGGTTCGTGCTGTCGGCGGTCGGCATCCGCGACACGGAGCGCCGCCCGCTCGCGGAGGCGCTCGACGCCCTGAAGACGGAGCACCTCGGCGCGCGCGCCGATCGGCCGTGGAACGAGACCGAGCTCAAGGGCCGCCGCCTCGCGATCACCCGCCGCCGGCTGGAGGGCGCGCACGCGGATCCCGACGCGGACTACGCCACGGTCACGGATGCCGCCGAGCTCGACGAGGTCGAGGCCGAGGCTGCGGCGTTGTTCAATCGATTCCGGCCCACGGTGTACACGGTCGCGATCGACAAGCGCCGGCTCTTCACGGAGCGCCCGGGCGAGCCGGCCCTCGGCTGGGCGTACGCGTTCCTCTACCGCCGCATCGCGCTCGAACTGGAACGCGACCACCCCGGTGAGGGCGGCATCCTCGTCGCAGACCAGCAGACCGAGCACGAGCGCGCGTTCCGCGACCACGAGCTCACCCGCATCCGCGACGAGCTCGCCCGGCGTGGCCGCCTGCGGGCCGACTACCGCCTCCTGCTCGACCGACCGCTCTGGATCGACTCGTCGCTCTCCACGTGGGACCGCGAGATCATCCAGCTCGCCGACCTCGTCGCGTTCACCACCCACGAGGGCGTCGATCGGGGGTTCGCCTCGGCCGGCGTGCAGGCGCTGTGGCCGACGATCCGGTCGGTGCTCGCGCCGAACGAGCACGGCGACCCGGACGGCGAGGGGCTCGTGATCTTCCCCAAGCCCGAGGTGTGGCCCGAGACGCGCACTACGGCGTGATCGTGTCGAGGTAGGCGCACCCACGTGCGGTCGAGACCGACTCGAGTGCGCGGCGCACGGCACTCGGTGACGCGGCACCCAGTTCGGGGGGCTGGTGGATGCAGGCGCGCTCTATGACGGTAGAGGTATGGAATCCGCCAGTGCGCCTGCCGCCGGGTGGTTTCCCGATCCGGGGGGTTCGACGAGCGAACGCTGGTGGTCGGGAGACGCCTGGACCGAGCACACGCGTCAGCCGCTCGGCAACGCGGTGCCGGAGGCGTTCGCGGCGCACGTCGGCACCCTCGTCGAGGAGCGCGGCGATCTCGCGGCCGAGGCGCCGTCCGAGGAACGGGTTCCGGCGTTCGCGTTCGCGATGACGCCGACGGAGCCGGCGGAAGCCGACGGTGCGGGGCGGACGGTGGGCGACGAACTCACGAACCCCGGCCGCCACGTCGCGCCCGATGATCACGGTTCTCCCCTCCCGGAGCCGGCGACGGCCGGCCCCGCGAGGCCGGCCGTTCCGCCCGCTCTGCTCGAGGCGCATGCCTCCGCGGCGCCCGTGATGACGGTTCCGGTGGTGGATCCCGGACCGAGCGTCGCGATGCCGACACCGCCTGCACCGGCGCCCGTGGCAACCGCCGCCTCGGTCGCGACGCCCGTCGTGCAGGCTCCCGCGACCGGCGTGCAGGCTCCCGCTGCCGGTCCGGCTCCGGCTCCGGCTCCCGGTTTCACGATGCCGTCCTTCGCGCAACCCGTCGCGCCCGCGCCCGCCGCGGCGGAAGCCGCCGGCTTCGTCATGCCGAATCTCGCCGCTCCGCTTGTCATGCCCGACGAAGCACCGGCGCCCTCGGGACGCCATGCAGATGAGCCCGCCTACGTTCCGGAGGCCCCGAGGCTCGAGGTGCAGCCCGCCGCTGCGCCGGTCGGATTCACCTCCTCGGCCGATCCGACGATCGCGAACCGCTACCGCCAGGCGATCCACGCCCCCGAGCAGGCGGAGGTCGAGCCCCTCGCCTCCCCGTTCGGCGCGCTCAGCGCGCCGCCCGCGCTCGCCCCGGGCGCCTCCGCTTCTCAACCCGGCTGGAGCGGGATGCCGCTGCCGTCATCCGGCCCGGTCGCCCCCGGCTACGCGCTGCCCGCATCCACTCCTCCGGGCTACGCCCCGCCGGGCGCGGCCCCGGCGCCGGGCTACGCGGCGGCGGGCTATGCCGCGCCCGCCTACGCGCAGCCGACGGGCAGCAACAAGGCCGCCAAGCTCGCGCTGTCTTCCGGCATCAGTTCGCTCGCCGCGGTCGTCTTCATCATCTTCGGGCGCATCCTCATCGTGCCGAGCGTGCTGAGCTTGGTCGCGATCGTGGCCGGCATCGTCGGCCTCGTGCTCGCACGCCGCGCCGGCGTCGGCAAGTGGTCGGCGCTCGGCGGGCTGCTCATGGGCATCACGACCTCGGTCACGCTCACCGTGAGTCTCGTGATGACCGTGCTCGGCGCGTTCGCGCTCGACACCTCGCTCGTCGAAGACGATGTCGTCGAGAACGCCGCGGCGCTCTACGGTATCGAGATCGTGAGCGCCAGCTGCCCCGACGAGGTCTCCGCCCTCACGGCCACGAGCTTCACCTGCACGGCGTTCGACAGCGCGGGCGGCGGCTACGTCGTCGACGTCGAGCTCACCGACGACGGCTACATGACGTGGGAGCTGCGGGTCTGACCCGCCCGCTCAGCGTGACTCAGCGCGGCTGTTCGAGGAAGTCCGCCACGACCCGCGGCACGTAGGGCGACACGTCGCCCCCGAGCGCGGCCACCTGGCGCACAAGCGAACTCGAGACGTGCGCGTGGGCGGGGTCGGGGAGCATGAAGATCGTCTCGACGCGGGCGAGGTTGCGGTTCACGATCGCCATCGGAGTCTCGTAGGCCACATCGACCTGCGAGCGGATGCCCTTCACGAGCACGCTCGCTCCCACATCCGTGCAGTAGTCCACGAGCAGCCCGACGCTCCAACTCGTCACGAGGATGTTGCCCGGGATGCGCGCCTCGGCGATCGACTCCTGGATGAGCGACACGCGTTGCGCGATCGGCAGCAGCGCCGACTTGTCGGGGTTGTGCACCACGAGCACGTGGAGCTCGTCGAAGAGGTGCGCTGCACGTTCGATCACATCGAGATGCCCGAGCGTGACGGGGTCGAACGAGCCGGGAACGACGGCGATCCTGGTCATGTCCGCGATCCTATCGGGCGGCGCATGACCGACCGGTGAGTGCACCCCGCGCGAATCACGCTCCCATCGGCCGCTCAGACAGCCCGTGTGAGGATGCCGGATATATCAGGCCTGTTCCGCTCCGTTTCCGCGGCACGGTGGCCGGATGGGGGAACAGCCGGACGACGGGTGGGCGTCGTTCGCGCGCGAGTTCGGCATCCGGCTGCACCGCGCCCGGATCGAGGCCGCCCTCACCCAGGAGGAGCTCGCCTATGCGGCGGGGCTCACCCGCTCGCACTACCAGCAGCTCGAGAAGGGCCTCTCGCGCCCGGGGGTCGCCGCGAACCCCTCGCTGCGCACGATCGTGGCGCTCGCCGACGTGCTCGGTCTGCCGCTGGATGCGCTCGTACCGCCGCTCGACCACGAGGGGCGGCAGCAGCGGCCGCGGCGGGGAGCGGCGAGCTAGCTACGACTTGCCGAGGAACGCGCGCTCCGACTCGTCGAAGCGGCGCGCGATCGCCTCGCGCAGGGCCTCGTGCGCGGCGAGCGCCGGGTCGGCGTCCATGAGCTGCTCGGCCACCGTACGCGCCTCGGCGATCACCTCGGCGTCCTCCACAACGCGCAGCAGCTTGAGCGAGGAGCGCCTGCCCGACTGGGTGCCGCCGAGCACATCTCCCTCGCGGCGCAGTTCGAGGTCGGCCTGGGCCAGCTCGAAGCCGTCGAGGGTCGCCGCCACCGCCTCGACCCGGTCGCGGGCGAGCGTGTTCTGCTCGGCACGCGTCACGAAGAGGGCGATTCCCGGCACGCCGCCGCGGCCCACCCGCCCGCGCAGCTGGTGCAGCTGGGCGACGCCGAAGCGGTCGGCGTCGAGCACGATCATCGTGGAGGCATTCGGCACATCGACCCCCACCTCGATCACGGTCGTCGCCACGAGCACATCGATGTCGCCGGCGGCGAAGGCGCGCATCGTGCGGTCCTTCTCCTCGCCCGACATCCGCCCGTGCAGTGCTTCGATGCGTCGGCCGGCGAGCGAGGGATGCGTGCGCAGCCGGGCGAGCGTCTCGAGAACGGAGGATGGCGGCGGCGCGTCAGGCGCGACATCCAGCTCGGGCGGCGTGTCGTCCTCCTGAACCGAGGCACCGGATGCGGCGACCTCGATCGCGGGGCACACGACGAAACCCTGGCGTCCCTCGGCGAGCTCCTCGGCCAGCCGCTCCCACACGCGCGCCTCCCAGCCGGGATGCTCGGCGAGCGGCACGACATGCGAGGTGATCGGAGCACGACCCGCGGGCAGCGTGCGCAGTGTCGACACGTCGAGGTCGCCGAACACCGTCATCGCGACGGTGCGCGGGATGGGCGTCGCGCTCAGCACGAGCACGTGCGGGGCCCGGCCCTTGAGGCGGATCGCCTCGCGCTGCTCCACCCCGAAGCGGTGCTGCTCGTCGACCACCACGAGCCCCAGGTCGGCGAAGGTCACCTGCTCGCCGAGCAGGGCATGCGTGCCCACCACGATCGCCGCTCCCCCGGATGCCGCGGCGAGCAGCGCCTTACGGCGTTCGGCGGTGGAGAGCTGGCCGGTGACGAGCGTCACGCGCAGCCGCGCCGCGAGATCGGGCCCGAGCATCGACACGATCGAGCGCAGATGCTGACCGGCGAGCACCTCGGTCGGCGCGAGGAACGCCGACTGCCCGCCCGACTCCGCGACCGCGAGCATCGCACGCAGCGCCACGAGGGTCTTGCCCGAGCCGACCTCGCCCTGCACGAGCCGGCTCATCGGGACGCCGCTCGCGAGCTCCGCCTCGATCTCGGCGCCCACCGCCCGCTGGTCCTCGGTGAGCGGCCAGGGCAGGCTCGCCTCGAAGCCCTGCGAGAGCGCCCCGGGGATGCGGGGCGGCCCCGTGACGCTGCGTCGCTCGGCACGCTGACCGAGCAGCGCCAGCTGCAGCACGAGCGCCTCCTGGAACCGCAGGCTCTCGCGCGCTCGGCGCCAGTCGGCATCCGTCTCGGGCCGGTGCACCATGAGCAGCGCCTCGCGGAAGCCGAGCAGCTCGCGACCGGCTCGCACCTCGTCCGGAACCGGGTCGGGCAGCGGCGGAAGCACGTCGAGGATCGTCTCGATCGCCTTCTGCAGCTTCCAGCTCGGGAAGCTCGCGGTGGCCGGATACAGCGGCACGGGCGTCTCGGCCCAGCGCCGGGCCTGGTCGGCGTCCATGGTCGCGGCCTCGTCGGGGTCGAACAGCTCGTAGTCGGGATGCGTCAGCTGGCGTGCACCGCGGTAGGCGCCGATCTTGCCGGAGAAGATGCCGCGCACGCCGGGGCGCAGCTCGGCCTTGCGGAAGGTCTGGTTGAAGAAGGTGAGCGTCAGGATGCCGTGCCCATCGCTGATGGTCGCCTCCAGGATCGATCCCTTGCGGTTCTGCATGCGCCGCTCCGACACCGAGCGAACCTCCGCCACGATCGTGACGGGCTCGTCGAGCCGCAGCTCGCTGAGCGCGGTCAGCTCGCCGCGACGCGCGTAGCGGCGCGGGTAATGCGCGAGCAGATCGCCGACCGTGCGCATGCCGAACGCCTTCTCGAGCACCTGCGCCGTGCGCCCACCGAGGGCCGACGCGAGCCTCTGGTCGAGCGGAGAATCCACGTTCCGAGGGTACCGAGGCCCGCGGACGCGCGTTGCCCAGCGTTCTAGCGGTCGGGCGACGGCTCCGCACCGAACATGCGGGCCACCGCTACCATGTCGGCGTCGGCGAACCCGGATGCCGCGGTGCGCCCGTAGAGCGAGCTCACGAGGTCGATGATCGGCGTCGCGGCCCCCGCCTCGCGCGCGGCGGCGAGCACGAGAGAGCAGTTCTTCACGACATCCGAGATCGCCGCCTGCGGCGACTCGTCGCCCGCCACGAGCTTCGCCGCCTTCACCCGGCCGATCGGGCTGTCCATCGGGCTAGCCTCGAGCACCTGCACGACGGATGCGAGATCCAGCCCGGCGGCGCGCGCGGTCGCGAGCGACTCGGCGAGCGCGGCCACCATGGCCATCATGTAGTGGTTGACGGCGATCTTGGTGCGCAGCGCGCTCGGCACCTCGCCACAGCGCACGACGGCGCGCCCCAGCGGGGCGAGCAGCCGTGCTGCGTCGTCGAGGGCGTCCCTGTCGGCACCCGCGAGCATCACGACGAGCTCGCCGCGCTCGGCAGGCACCCGCGAACCAGACACGGGCGCCTCGATGTACGTGCCGCCCGCGGCATGCACGTCCGAGGCCAGCGCGGCGGAGTATCCGGGCGAGTTCGTGCCCATCACGACGATGCGCCGGCCGGCCACCCGCCGGGCGAACGCGTCATCGGCCCGGCCGAGCACGGCATCCGTCGCCACCTCGTCGCGGAGCATGAGGATGACCGTGTCGCACGCGGAGAAGAGCGCGTCGGCGTCGGAGGCGAGGGATGCGCCCCGCGCCACGAGCCCCGCGCACGCCTCGACGCGGCGACTCCACACCGCGATCGGCGTGCCGGCCTCGAGCAGCCGGCCGGCCATCGGCTCCCCCATGATGCCGATGCCTGCGAACCCGACCGTCATGGCGCCTCCCGCCTTTCTCTCCTCGGGGAATCCTGCCGTCTGCGAGGGCGGGGATGCTCGGGCCAGTCGCTGCTTCCCGGCCTGTCGCCGCGCGCACGCGCGTGCCAGGATCGGCGCATGGGAACGGTCGACGACTACCTCGACGGACTCGACGACGCTTCGCGGACCGCGATCGGGCACCTGTATGCGGTCGCCCGTGGCGAGGTGCCCGACGCCGAGCAGGGCCTCGGCTATGGGATGCCCGCCCTCGTCTACCGCGGTAAGCCGTTGCTCTCGATCATGCGGGCGAAGACGCACGTGGGGCTCTACCCGTTCAGCGCGGATGCCGTCGCCGCCGTGGCGGCGCAGCTCGACGGCTTCGACCACGCCAAGGGCACGATCCGCATGAGCGTCGAGCACCCGATCCCGGATGACGTGCTGCGTTCGCTGCTCGCGGCCCGTCGCGCGCAGATCGAGGGCTCATCCCCCGGTCCGCGCGTTCGCTAACCTGAGCGCGTGACGCGCATCATCGCCGGGTTCGCCGGCTCGCTCGCCCTGACGGTGCCGAGGACCGGCACGCGTCCGACGAGCGATCGGGTGCGCGAGGCGATCTTCTCCGCACTGGAAGCACGCGACCTCATCGCGGGCGAGCGCGTGCTCGACCTCTATGCGGGATCCGGCGCGCTCGGGCTCGAGGCCGCCTCACGCGGGGCTGCGGAGGTGACCCTCGTCGACCGATCGCGCGAGGCCGGGGCCGTCTCCCGCCGCAACGCGGAGCGCGTGGCACGCGCCGCTCCCGCGGCGGCGGCACCGAGCATCCGCACGATCGTGCAGCCCGTGCAGAGCTACCTCACGGGCGCGGCGGGCGGATGGGACCTCGTGTTCCTCGACCCGCCCTACGAGCTCGCAGGCGGCGAGCTCATCGACGATCTGCGCCTGCTGGCCCCGCGCGTCGCCCCGGATGCGGTCATCGTCGTGGAGCGCGCGGCGCGCGATCCCGAGCCGGCGTGGCCGGCCGGTCTCGCCCTCGACCGCCGCACCGCGTACGGCGAGACCGCGGTGTTCTGGCTCTCGCCGTCATCGGCTTCTCAGCCGCCGCCGCCATCCCAGTCGGCGTAGGGATCCCAGCCGCCGCGCTCGGTGAAGGCGCGACCGTCGACCCGCAGCTCGGGGCCGCCCGCCTGCACGCGACCGATAGGACGGAAGCCGGATGGCAGGGCCGCGGACGCCGGGAACGTCGCGAGCATCGCGTGATCTTCGCCACCGGTGAGGGCCAGCCGCGAGCCCACGGCCCCCGCGTCGAGGTCGATCACGACCCCCGAAGCCTCGGCGAGGCGCCGCGCGTCGAGGGCGAGGCCGTCGCTCACATCCATCATCGCCGTCGCCCCGGCGAGTGCCGCGGTCACTCCCGCCGCGATCGGCGGATGCGGGGCGAGTTGCGCGTCGAGCTCGCGGTCGAAGGCGGGGCGCAGCGCGGCGGCGGCCGTAGCATCCGGCTCCCCTGCCGCATCGACACCGCGCTCGAAGAGCAGTTCGAGCCCACGGGCCGCACGGCCCAGCTCCCCGCACACCGCGACCACGTCGCCCGGCCGAGCCCCCGACCGCAGCACGGGCGCGCGTCCGTCGAGATCGCCGAACGCCGTCACGGCGACCATCAGGTGATCCGACACCGAGAGGTCGCCGCCGACCACCCCGCACCCGGGCGCGAGCGCCGCGCACGCCTCGCGCAGGCCGTCCGCGAGCCGCTCGAGCCACGCGGCGGGTGTCGAGGCCGGGGCCACCAACGCCACCACGAGAGCCGTCGGCCGGGCGCCCATCGCCGCGATGTCGGCGAGGTTCGTGGCGGCCGCCTTCCAGCCGAGCTGGAACGGGCTCGACCACGCATGCCGGAAATCGGGTCCGTGCACGAGGGTGTCGGTCGTCACCACGAACCGCCCGTCGGGCGCCGCGACCACGGCGGCATCGTCACCCGGGCCCAGCAGGGCGGATGCCGCATCCGGCAGGCGCGGGAAGATGCGCTGCAGCATCGCGGATTCCCCGATCACGCCCAGGGTCCCGTCCGCCTCCACCACCTCGCCAGGTTAGCCTGGGGTGTGCGCATCTCCCGAGTCGTGGTCGCCGCTGCCGCGGCCGTCTCGCTCGTGGCCTCACTCGCCGGGTGCTCGGCCATCGTGCCCCTGCAGCCCGCTGCGGATTCCAACGATCCGGGCTGCGCGGACGTCACCGTGCGGCTTCCCGACACGGTCGCCGACCAGCAGCGGCGCGAGACCAACGCCCAGGCGACCGGCGCGTGGGGCTCGCCGACCTCGGTGCTGCTGTACTGCGGCGTCGAGGTGCCGAGCGCATCGACCCAGCGCTGCATCCAGGTCGACGGCATCTACTGGCTCGTCGACGATACGCAGAAGCCCACCTATGTGCTGCGCAGCTTCGGCCGCGAGCCTGCGATCGACGTCGTGGTCGACACGACGCAGACCGGCACCACTCCCGCGCTCATGGATCTCTCGCGCGCCGTCTCCTGGACGACGCCCAACGGCCACGCCTGCACCGACCTCGACGACGCCGAGATCATCACCGGGGAGTCGGGCGCCGGCACGGGTACGGAGTCGGGCGGCTGACCGTGGCGCGCGTGCGTGCCGAGCGACGGGAGGTCGCAGAGAGTCGGATGCGCATCCTCGACGCCGCGGAGCTCTTCTTCGCCGAGGAGGGTGTGGATGCCTCGCTGCACCGGCTCGCGGAGCTCGCGGGCGTCGGCAACGCCACCCTCTTCCGACGCTTCCCGGGTCGTGACGATCTCATCCGCGCCCTCTACGACCGGGCGGTGGCGCGCGTCGACGACCTCGTGGCGCTCATCGAACGCAACGAGCAGCCCGGCTGGGACCGACTGTTCGCCTTCGCGTTCGGCAGTGTCGAGCTCATGTTCGCACTCCCCGTACTGCCCGCCGTGATGCGGCGGATGGCCGAGATCGATCCGGACTACCGCCCGGGTGATCGCTGGGTCGCCCCGCTGGTGCGCGACCTCGGGCTCGCGCAGGCCGAGGGCGTGGTGCGGCCCGATGCCACGGGCTACGACGTCGCGGCGATCCCGCTCGCGCTCGGGGGGATGGCGCACCTGGCCGACCCCATGCGGCACGTCGTGGGCATGCGCCTCGTGACGATCATGCTCGACGGGCTGCGCTCTCCCGGCACGACTCCGCTCGGCAGCATCGCGCTCACCCTCGAGGCCTACCACCGCGGTGTGCACGGCCTCGACGACGCGACGGCGGAGAGCTGACGGCTAGCGCGTCGCGCGCCGTCGCGAGCGCATCAGCAGCAGCAGCGAACCGATCCCGAGCGCACCGGCCGCGAGTGCCGCCGCATCCGCATCCGCACCCGTCGCCGCGAGCTGCGGGTCGTCGGCCGGTGCAGCCGCAGGGATCGTGAAGCGCACGGCGTCGCTGAGTGCCAGGCCGGTGCCGCCGAGTCGCGGCAGCCGCACGAGCAGCACGTGCTCGCCCGGCGCGAGGCTCGACACGTCGAAGCGCAGCCGGCCGCCCGAGACGAGGCTCCACCCCAGCGAGGTCGGCGAGGAGTAGGCGGTGCCGTGGAACCAGGTGCTGCCGTCGAACGGATCGCCGCCGGGCACATCGACGACGAGCGTCGAGCCCTCGAGGTGGGCGCCCTGGATGAGCGTCAGCGCCGCTTCGTCGGCGACCGCCTCCGCATCCGCCTGATCGACGAGGGCGGGCTCGGCGGGCAGCACGTACACGTTCGCGAACTGCCCCGTGAGCTCGACGCCCGACACCGACGCAGAGGGGCGCAGCAGCACATCGTGCAGCGGGAGCGTCGCAGGGATCGACAGCGTGGGCCCTTCCGCGCCCGGCAACGCCGTCCACGGCCCGAACGCGCTCGTCGCGATCTGCCAGCGGATGAGGCTGTCGTCAGCGCCCACGAGATCGGCGGTCTGCGTGAGCACGGAGCCTTCGGGGAGGTACATCGGCGTCGGCGACCACTCGAGCCGGGTGACGGTGAGCGTGTAGGGCGCGCTGTAGCTCGTGAGGCCGCCGCCGTCGGTCGCCACCCCGCGGTACTCGCCGCCCGAGCCGGCGGAGACGGGGAACATGATCCAGTCGGCGGAGCCGGTCAGCGGGTGCCAAACGGTGTCGCCCTCGGGACGCCACTCCCAGCTGAGGGTCACCGCGCCGGGCGGCGTGTTCACGAGGTAGATGTCGGCGGTCGATCCGGCGTAGTACACGGCGACGTCGCTCGTCGCGGTGAAATCGGCGGCCGCCGAGGCGGATGCGGTGGGCGCGATCGCAAGGCCGAGAGCGACAGCCACGGCGAGGGCGAGCGCGGCGAGTCGGGTCACGCTCCGAATATAGCGGACTCGGGAGTCCACATAAGCATCAGCGCCGTGCCGCGCGCCCCAGCTCGATGAGCTCGGTGATGAGCTCCGGATACGACAGCCCGCTCGCCTGCCAGCAGCTCGGGAACATCGAGATCGGCGTGAAACCGGGCATCGTGTTGATCTCGTTCACCACGAACCCCGTCGAGCTGAGGAAGAAGTCGACGCGCGCGAGGCCCGATCCGCCGATCGCCTCGAACGCGCGAGCGGCGATGCGCTGCATCTCACGCAGCTCACCGTCGCCGAGCGCCGCCGGGCAGATCAGCTCCGCGGCCTCCGGGTCGAGGTACTTCGCCTCGAAGTCGTAGAAGTCGCGTCCGGTGACGACGATCTCACCCGCGACGCTCACGCGAGGCGCCCCGCCGTCGCGCCCTTCGAGCACGGCGCACTCCACCTCGCGACCCACGATCGCGGCCTCGACGAGCACCGTGGTGTCTTCGGCGAAGGCCACCTCGACGGCGGCGTCGAGCTCGGCCCAGTCGCCGACCTTCGTGACGCCCACCGACGATCCCGCGCGCGACGGCTTCACGAACACCGGCAGACCCAGGGCCCGGATGCGACGCTCGAACAGCTCGCGCTGCGCGTGCCAGCGGGCCTGCGTCAGTGTGACCCAGGGCGCAACCTCGACACCGGCCGCGACGAGCACCGACTTCGTCATGTGCTTGTCCATCGCGAGCGCCGAGGCGAGCACCCCGTTGCCGACGTAGGGCACACCCTGCAGTTCGAGCTCGCCCTGAACCGTGCCGTCCTCGCCGAAACGCCCGTGCAGGATCGGGAAGACGATGTCGATGTCGCCGAGCGACGACTCCACGCCGTCGGCCCCCACGAGGGTGAAGGCGCGGGAGTCGGCGGCGTCGGGCAGCCGCACGCGCGTGCCGTTGTCGGCCACCTCGGGCAGCTCGGCGCGCAGGGCGAACAGCTCGGCGTCGTCGGGCTGCAGCGTCCAGGCACCCGCGCGCGTGATGCCGATGGGCACCACCTCGAAACGCTCGCGGTCGATCGCCGAGAGCACGCCCGCCGCGGTCGCGCACGAGATGCCGTGCTCGCTCGAGCGACCGCCGAACAGCAGGGCGACGCGGATCATGCGGCCTCCGGGATGGGGACGGCCCGGGTCATTCGCCCTGCGGCACGTCGGTGTCGGTCGTGAGGTGCGGGGCGATGTCCCGCGGATCCAGCGTACCCGCCAGCACTTCGGCCACCTGGCTCACGATCGGCATCTCGACGCCGCGCTCCGCCGCGAGCTCGAGGATCGGCGCGACCGACGAGATGCCCTCGGCGGTCTGATTCATCTGCGCGATGACCGCGTGATAGTCGTAGCCCTGCCCGAGCAGCCGCCCGGCGGTGTTGTTGCGCGAGAGCGGCGACTCGCACGTCGCGATGAGGTCGCCGAGCCCGGCGAGGCCGCTCATCGTCTCGGGGAGCGCACCGAAGGCGACCGCGAAATCGGTCATCTCCACGAGCCCCCGAGTGATGATCGAGGCCTTGGTGTTCTCGCCGTAGCCGACGCCGTCGACGATGCCGATCGCCACAGCGATCAGGTTCTTCAGCACCCCGCCGAACTCGGTGCCCACGACATCCGTGTTCACGAAGGAGCGGAAGTAGGGATTGCGGGCGGCGAGAGCCACCGCGGATGCCGTGTCGAGGCTCACCGACGACACCACGGCCGCCGTCGGCTGCTGTTTGGCGATCTCGAGCGCGAGATTCGGGCCGGAGACCACCGCGATCCGCTCCTGCGGCACATCGAGCTCCTGGGCGATCACCTCGCTCATGCGGTAGCGGGTGCCCTTCTCGACGCCCTTCATGAGCGAGACGACCGGCACCTCATGGGGGATCAGCTCGCGCACGATGCGCAGATTCTCGCGCAGCGACTGGCTCGGCACCGAGAGGTACACCTGCTCCGCGCCCTGGAGCACCTCGGGCAGCATGCTCGAGGCGTCGATGCCGTCCGGCAGGTTGATGCCGGGCAGGTAGTCCGAGTTGCGGTGCGACTGCATGATCTCGCGCGCGACCTCGGGCCGCCTCGCCCAGATCGAGACGCGCGACCCGCCGTCGGCGAGGATCTTCGCGAACGTCGTGCCCCAGGATCCGGCACCGAGCACGGCCACGCGCCGCGGCTCGGCGCCCTCGTCCAGACTCACCCGCCTATTCTCCCCCATGCTCATGCCGCTGCCGTGCGCCTCGCGGCGTCGATAGCCTGGATGCCATGGGCGCACGGGCGGATGCGGTACGTCGCTGGTTCGTCGAGTTCGCGCGTGGATTCGTGTCGATCCGGCACGGCTTCGCCTTCTGGCGGGTGCGGCCGGGCCTCATCGCCCTCGGTCTGCTGCCCGCGATCGTCGTCGCGGGCGTCTTCGCGGTGCTCATCGGCGTGCTCGCGTTCAACCTCGAGACGATCGCGACGTGGGCGACGCCGTTCGCGGCCAGCTGGTGGGAATGGGCGCGAGTGGCCATCCGCATCGCGGTCGCCGTCGCCACCCTCGCCGGCGCGCTCGTGCTCGTCGGTTTCGCCTTCACCGCCGTGACCCTGCTCGTCGGCGAACCCGTCTACGAGCGCATCTGGCGCGGCGTCGAGGAGCACGCGGGCGGGCTCCCACCCGCGCGCGAGCCGGGCTTCTGGCGCAGTGTCGGCGATGCCGGACGTCTCGTGGCCCAGGGTGTCGTGAGCGGTCTCGCGATCTGGGTGCTCGGGCTCATCCCCGTGCTCGGCCTGCTCGCGCCCGTGCTGGGCTTCCTCGTGGCGAGTCGCCTCGTGGCGCTCGAGCTCACCGCGCGACCGCTCGAGGCCCGCGGTCTCGACCGTCGGGGGCGGATCCGGATGCTGCGCGGTCGCCAGCCGCGGCTGCTCGGCTTCGGCGTGGCCGTGCACCTGTTCTACCTTGTGCCGGGCGGTCAGATCGCGGTCATGCCTGCTGCCGTCGTGACGGCGACGCTGCTGGCCCGCGAGGCGCACGCATCCGCCGGCTGACGGCTCGGACCGCGCCTAGAACCGGCCCGTCTCGGTCTGCCCGTGGGCGCTCGGATCCCAGCGCTCGGAGGGTGCCGTCTCACCGCGCAGCTGCTCGAGCAGCCGGGTGATCGCGGCCATGACCGCCTCCGTCGCCTCGGCGAGCAGCTCGTGCGTGATGGGGCGACCGCGCCACGGCGAGAGGTCGACGGGGTCGCCGATGATCGCCTCCACGTTCTTGCGCGGGAAGAAGCTGATCTTCTTCGCGTAGCGCGGCATGATCTGCTGCACGCCCCAATGTGCCATCGGGATGAGCGGCACGTCGTGCTCGAGCGCCATGCGCACGGCGCCCGACTTGCCGCGCATGGGCCACAGCTCGGGCTCGCGGGTGAGGGTGCCCTCGGGGTAGACGATCACGGCCAAGCCGTCGTCGACGAGTCGCCCGGCCGCCGCGAGCGGCTGGGTGCCGCCGCCGTGCCGTTCGACGGGGATCTGTCCGGTCGCCTTCAGGATCGGTCCGATGATCGGCACGCGGAAGACGCTCGCCTTGGCGAGGAAGCGCGGTACCCGTCCCAGCTTCCAGACGATGTAGCCCGTCGTCACCGGGTCGAGGTTGGAGTAGTGGTTGGGCGCCAGCACGAACGCGCCGGTGGCCGGCAGCTTCTCGCCGTCACGCACGCGGTAGCGCCCCACGAGCAGCAGCCAGGGGATGGCGAGGGCGGCGACGACGCGCCATCCGAAGGTCTTCTCCCGCCCACGGCGCGGGCGTGCCACGACGCCCATCAGGCGAGGGTGTAGTCCGCGCCGAGCTGCTCGAGCTTCTCGACGAAACGCTCGTACCCGCGCGCGATGATGCCGACGTTCGAGACCGTGGAGCGCCCCTCCGCCGTGAGTGCTGCGATGAGGTAGCTGAAGCCTCCGCGCAGGTCGGGCACGTTCACGTCGGCACCGTGCAACGGCGTGGGGCCGGTGATCACGGCGACCTGCTCGAGCGGCCGACGCGGCACGCGCCAGTCGGGCGAATCGAGGCCCTTCTCATGCACGACGATGTCGGCACCCATCTCGATGAGCGCGCTCGTGAAGCCGAGGCGGTTCTCGTAGACGGTCTCGCGCACCATCGACACCCCCGGCGCCTGGGTGAGCGCGACGATGAGCGGCTGCTGCCAGTCCGTCATGAAGCCCGGGTGCACATCCGTCTCGACCACGACGGGCTTGAGCTCGCCGGCGCGGAAGAAGCGGATGCCGTCCTCCTGCACGTCGAAACCGCCGCCCGCCTTGCGGAAGACGTTGAGGAAGGTCATCATCTCCTGCTGCGCGGCGCCCGCGACGAAGATGTCGCCGTCGGTCGCGAGTGCGGCGGACGCCCAGCTGGCGACCTCGTTGCGGTCGAAGATCGCACGGTGGGTGTAGCCGCTGAGCGTATCGACCCCCTCGATGAAGATCGTGCGGTTGGGCTCGACCGAGATGATCGCGCCCATCTTCTGCAGGATCGCGATGAGGTCCATGATCTCGGGCTCGATCGCGGCGTTCTTGAGCTCGGTCGTGCCCGCGGCGCGCACACCCGTCAACAGCACCTGCTCGGTCGCGCCCACGCTCGGGTACGGCAGCTCGATCTGCGCGCCGTGCAGACCATCGGGCGCCGTGATCCGGATGCCCTCGTAGCTCTTGTCGACGATCGCGCCGAACGCGCGCAAGGCATCCATGTGGAAGTCGATCGGCCGGTCGCCGATGCGGCATCCGCCGAGGTCGGGGATGAGCGCCTCACCGAGTCGATGCAGCAGGGGCCCGCAGAACAGGATCGGGATGCGCGAGGATCCCGCGAGTGCGTCGATCTGCGCGAAGTGGGCCTTCAGCACGTTGACGGGGTCGAGCAGCAGCTCCCCCTCGGCCGGCTGGGAGACCGCCACGCCGTAGGCGTCGAGCATGCGCGTCACCACGTGCACGTCGCTGATCTCGGGCACGTTCTGCAGCAGGCTGGGGCTGTCACCGAGCAGAGCGGCGACCATCGCCTTGGTGGCGAGGTTCTTCGCTCCGCGCACGTCGATGCGTCCGACGAGCGGCTTGCCTCCGTTGATCGTGATGCGATCGGAGGTGAGCCCCACGCGCGCTCCTGCCTTCTGCGCGTCGCGCGCGAGGTTCATCGCGACTGAGTCCACGTTGTCTACCTAGTTCATATGAGGCCCGAGGGCTAGCGGATGGGGAGAGTGCGGGGCCGCCAGCTTTCGCGGGTGGTCTCGAACTCGGTGATCCGCGCTTCGTCGCGCAGCGTGAGGCCGATGTCGTCGAGTCCTTCCAACAGTCGCCACCGAGTGTAATCGTCGATCTCGAAGGGAACTGTGAGGTCGCCGACCGTCACCGTGCGTGCAACAAGATCGACGGTGGCGTTCATTCCCGGATCGGCCTCGACGACCGTCCACAAGCGCTCCACCGTCTGCTCGTCGACGATGCCCGTGAGCAGGCCCTGCTTTCCGGAGTTGCCGCGGAAGATGTCGGCGAAACGGGGCGATATGACCGCCCGGAAGCCGAAATCGCGCAGCGCCCACACGGCGTGCTCGCGGCTGGAGCCGGTGCCGAAGTCCGGCCCCGCGATGAGCACTTTCGCGCCCTGGTACTCGGGGCGGTTGAGAATGAAGTCGGGATCCTGCCGCCAGGCGTAGAACAGGGCGTCGTCGAATCCGGTCTTCGTGACGCGCTTGAGGAACTGCGCGGGGATGATCTGGTCGGTGTCGACGTTCGAGCGGCGGAAGGGAACGGCGACGCCCTCGATCGCGGTGATCTTCTCCATGGTCAGTTGCCCCCCTCGCTCAGATCCCACGGGCTCGACAGCGTGCCGCGGACGGCTGTGGCGGCCGCCACGAGCGGCGAGACGAGGTGCGTGCGGCCCCCCTTGCCCTGGCGCCCTTCGAAGTTGCGGTTCGAGGTCGAGGCGCAGCGCTCGCCCGGAGCCAGCTGGTCGGGGTTCATGCCGAGACACATCGAGCACCCGGCGAAACGCCACTCGGCACCGAACTCCGTGAAGATCTTGTCGAGCCCCTCGGCCTCGGCCTCGATGCGCACGCGGGCCGAGCCCGGCACGACCATGACGCGCACGTGATCCGCCTTCTTGCGGCCCTTCACGATCGACGCGAAGGCCCGCAGGTCTTCGATGCGCGAGTTCGTGCAGGAGCCCATGAACACCGCGTCGACCTTGATGTCCTTCATGGGCGTGCCCGCCTCGAGGTCCATGTACTCGAGGGCACGCTCGGCGGCGGCGCGCTCGTTGTGGTCGGCGAACGCGCTCGGGTCGGGCACTGTCTGCGAGAGCGAGACCCCCTGGCCGGGGTTGGTGCCCCAGGTGACGAACGGCTCGAGCTCGTTCGCATCGATGAACACCTCGGCGTCGTAGACCGCGCCCTCGTCGCTCGCGAGCGTCTTCCAGTACGCGACCGCGGCATCCCAGTCCTCGCCCTGCGGGGCGTGCGGGCGGCCCTTCACATAGGCGTAGGTCGTCTCGTCCGGTGCGACCATGCCGGCCCGGGCGCCCGCCTCGATCGACATGTTGCAGATCGTCATACGGCCCTCCATGGAGAGCGAGCGGATGGCGCTGCCGCGGTATTCGAGCACGTAGCCCTGGCCGCCGCCCGTGCCGATCTTCGCGATGACGGCGAGGATGATGTCCTTCGCCGTGACCCCCGGCCGCAGCTCGCCCTCGACGGTGATCGCCATCGTCTTGAACGGCTTCAACGGCAGCGTCTGGGTGGCGAGCACGTGCTCGACCTCGCTCGTGCCGATGCCGAACGCCATCGCCCCGAATGCCCCGTGCGTGCTCGTGTGCGAGTCGCCGCAGACGACCGTGATGCCGGGCATCGTGAGGCCCAGCTGGGGTCCGACGACGTGCACGATGCCCTGCTCGATGTCGCCGAGCGAGTGCAGCCGGATGCCGAACTCCGCGGCGTTCGCACGCAGCGTCTCGATCTGCGTGCGGCTCGTGAGAGCGGCGATCGGCCGGTCGATCGCGAGGGTGGGGGTGTTGTGGTCCTCGGTCGCGATGGTGAGATCGGGGCGCCGCACGGGGCGGCCCGCCTGCCGCAGACCGTCGAACGCCTGCGGGCTCGTGACCTCGTGCACGAGGTGCAGGTCGATGTAGATGAGGTCGGGCTCGCCGTTCTCGCCCTTGGCGACGAGGTGCGCGTCCCACACCTTCTCGGCGAGGGTGCGCGGGCGCTCCGTCCTGCCGGCGGCAGAGGTGGTCTCGGGTTCGGAGACGATGCTCATGAGTGGATTCCTTCAACGAAGTGGGTCGGCCACCGTGCCATCCGGGGACGGCCAGGACTCCGCGACGAGGGAGACCGGGGCTAGGCCTCGTCGCGGCGACGAAGGAGAAGGCGCCGGGCGAGCATCCCCCGAGGATATCACCGCATCCCTCGGCCCGTCGTCGCGCGGGCCGCGGGGGTCAGCCGCGTACGCCGAGCATGTAGTCCCCGAGCTCGATCGTCGACCCGGTGCGCACGTTCACGCGACGACCGGGTGACACTTCGGTGACGTCGTCGCCGCGCACCACCCAGACGCCATTGGTCGAGCCCAGGTCATGCACCCACAGGCCCGAGTCGTCGACCTCGAACGCCGCGTGGGTCTTCGAGACCGACTGCGTCGAATCGGCCACGGCGAGCAGGTGGGCGCTCGGCCACTCGGGGAACGGCGCGGGATTGCGGCCGAGCAGCAGCACGCCGTGCACGGGAACCTCCGAGCCGTCGGCCAGCACGAGGGTCCAGCTCGTCGCGGCCCGGGCGGTGGGCGACGGAGACTGCACGTGCGGGGCGGCAGCGAGCGGGGCAGCGGCGGGCGCGACGGACGGGGCGACGGATGCCGCCGCCGGGGCGGACGTCGCCTCGGTCGCGGTGTCGACTGCGGGCGGCACGGCCTCGACGGGCGGAACCGGCATCCCGGGCGTCACCGGCACGAACACGATGTCATCGGCCTCGGTGCGCGGACGTTCCGGCTTCGGCATGGCCTTGAGCGTGCTCGTGTCGAAGATGCCGGGCGGCAGGGTGATGAAGCCGTCGTCGCCGTCGTCTGCCATCGTCGTCGCCTCCCGCCCGTGCATGCGTTCGTCACGAGAGTAGCGGAGCGATCAGTCGGTGGACTCCGTCGGGCGCTCCCACCGGGCGGCGCGCATGATGGCGTCGAAGAACTGCAGCAGCTGCTGCTGCAGTTCGGCCATCGAGGTCGAGAAGCTCACGAGTATGACGCGCTTGGTGCCGGGCACGGCAGCCCAGTAGTCGACTACGAGGGTCTCGAGGGTGCCGGCATCGTCGCCCGAGCCGACATCGATCGTGCGCACCCGATGGATGCGTGTCGCCTTCGATTCGGAGATCTCGACACGAAGGCGATCGGCGGGATCGCCCGGGTCGGCGTGCGCGGCGTCGACCACATGCTCGAAGCCCTGATCGAGGATGTCGAGCACGCGATCCGGGTCGGTGCCCACCGCGGGCGTCATGCCCGTCTCGGGGAGATAGACGGCGAACGAGATCGGCAAGGGGACCCCGTCGAGGACGTTGACCGCGATGAACATGCTCTGGCCACCCGCGCGGATGGCTGCATCGACCGCCTCGGTGAGCTCGCGCGTCACGCGCTGACGAAGCAGAACGCGGTCGTCCTGCGGGCCGATGCGGTGCCGCGCAAGCCGATGAGCGGAGGCCACCGCCGCATCCCGATCGTGCAGGTCGACCGCCCACCAGTCGCCCGGCAGTCGGAACCGCAGCGTCGGCAGAGCCTCGACGGCGGTCACCCTTCGACGCCCCACGGGCCGTAGCGCTCCTCGAGGTCCGATGAGCTCAACTCGATGGAGTTGTTCAGCCGGTAGGGGTCGAGCCCCGCGGCGTCGGCTGCCCCGGAGATCGGGATGGCCCCGAGCGCGAGCTCGACATCCTCGGGCTTCGGCGCGCGTGCCACGTCGATCTGGATGCTGGTGGGTGCCGAGGGCGAGGCGGCGTACGCGGCGTCCAGCGCTGCGACGAGCGATCGCGCAACGGCCGCATCCGAGGCGTCATCCACGTAGATCCGGAGCCAGAAACCGACCCCGGCGGGCCCCGTCGAGAACGACAGGTGGGTGTCGTGGATGTTGGAGTCGGCCGCGAGGACGGCCGGCGGGACCTCGCTGCGGAAGTCCGCGACGGGCGAGGCGGTGCAGCCGCTCAGGACGAGGGGCGTGGCGAGCAGCGCCGTGGTCGCTGCCACGATGCGTTCTGTGTTCACAGGAGGGCCGTGTCCTTCTCCTCGATCGAGTACTGGTACGCGAGCTCGGTGGGAGAGAAGAACATCTCCTGCCGGTCCATGATGCGCTGCACGTCGGCGTCGACATGGTCACCCGTCGTCACCCCGCGCGCCGTGTCGGCGTACTTCCCCGAGTCATGCGGGTATCCCTCGCCGCCCGCGGGCACCTGCACCGTCTTCCAGTTGCCCCGGTCGATGGGCCGGGTGCCGTCGAGCCGTGGCACGTGGTCGCCGTCGTGCTGGAATGCGAGAACCGACACGTCGTCGGGGATGGCCATGTGGTCGATGGGCGACCCCGCGACAGCGAGCGCACGTACGTTGAAGCCCGAGTTCCGGTCGGATGCGATGGCGCCGGCCACGATCCCGCCCTGACTCCACCCGACGAGCATCACCGAGTCGTCGGGGCCGATGCCCGCCTGCTGCATCGCGACCAGCACGGCGCGCTCGTAGGCCGCTTGCTGCTCCGGAGTGAGGATGAGTGCGAGGTTCGACCCGAGGTCGTTGACCCCTCCGTGGTCTCCGAGGCCGTCGCTCAGGCCCGGGAGCTGCCAGTCCTGGGTGCTCGGAAGGGTGACGCGCCAGATCGGGTTGCCGTGCTCGTCGAGCGCGGGGGTGCCATCCGGGTTCATCACCTGCACGATCTCGACGACGGTCTCGTCGAGACCGCCCTGCCTGTCGAGCGCACCGTTGTTGTCGAAGAGGTACTCGTACGGCGCCTTCGAGCCGCGGTCGACGAGCCTGCCGCCCGCAGGCCCGACCGGGACGGGTGTCGGGGTCGGCGTGAGCGCCTCGCGCAGCATGAGGTACGCCACAGCGCCCGTCAGGATCGGCACAACGGTGATCGTGATGCCCACCAGGATCTCGACGATCTCGTCGAGGCTCGTGCCGGTCGCGAGCAGGAACAGCAGAGCGATACCGAAGACGCTGAACACGAACGACAGCACGACGACGAGCGCGACGACGACCATAACGAGGAGCAGCACGGTCGTGATGATCGTGTCGAGGATCTTCGCGACCCACTCGGCGACGGCGACGATGAACGTACCGATGTCGTCGAGTGCCGCGCCGACCTTCTCGAGGAACGAGTCGTTCAACGTCTCGAGAGCCGGATGGATGCGGTCGGCCGCCGCGCGCGCCGCCACGTCCCATTCGCGCTCGGCCTCGAGCGCGGCCGCTTCCGCGGAGAAGAGGTGGCTCTGCGCCGTGCCGAGCTCCGCCGTGAGGTACGCGCGTCGGCGAGCGAGATCGGCTTCCTCGTCCGGGTCGGGCAGCGACATCATCATGCGCAGGCGCCGTGCGTCGATCTCAGCGATCTGACGTTCGTAGTAGTCCACCCTGCCGCGGGCGTCGTCGTGGTCGCTCATGGCATCCCGGTGGCGGCTCTGCAGGTCGGCGAGCGCGACGGCGAACTCGTGAACCGCCCCGGCCGTCGTCGTGTAGCGCGGCTCGGCACGTCGGAGCGTGCCCGCGGCTTCGCGCGTGCGCCCCCGGATGGTGTCGGCAGCGTCGCCGATCGAGCCGTCGTCGGCGGCGATGCGTTCGAGCTCGACCGCGAGGTCGAGCAGCAGCTCGCCGGTGCGCTCGATCGAGCTCGAGCCGGTGCGGAGGACGGTGGCGTCTCCCGGGATCATCTGGCGCATGATCAGGCTCCCGGCGTCTCGTTGGCGACCTCGAGGAAGTGCCGCGCACGATCGGCGAGGTCGGAATCGAGTTCGTCGAAGGTGTCCGCGATCGCCGTGAGCGAGTCCCGCAGGAACTGCAGCTCGTCGAGCAGATCGTCACGGTGCACCGACCACTTGTCCCGGAAGTCGGAGAGGGCGCCCCGGAGCGAATCGTGACCCGCGGCGTCGGGGAGGTGACGGCTCTCGTCACCGGTGCCATCCAGGCGGCCCGAGACGCGCCCGATGCGGCCGCTCGCATCGCGCAGAGCGTCGAGGTCGAAGCGCAGATCGCTCATCGTTCTCCCGTGGTGGTGTCGGAGGCTCGGCTGAGGTCAGCGGGGAGCGGGCCAGCGGATGGTCGACACGACCGCGTCGAAGAGGGCGAGCATCTCCTCCTCGTAGTCGGCGAGCGCCGTCGAGAACGTGAGGAGGGCGATGCGGTTCGGGTCGCGCGCGGCGAGCCAGTAGTCGGCCTCCACGAACTCGAAGCGCTGCTCGACCTCGCCTTCGACGACGTCCGCCACTCGGCGCCAGGAGTGCCGCACCGCGTGTATCTCGTCGTCGGGACCGGCCGCGCTGGACCGCACCGCCGCATCCGGGTCGCCCCATGCGCTCATGCCGCGGTCGAGGAATTGCGTGAGCTCGCCCAGGCCGAGCGAGGCGAAGTCCGTGGAGTCGATCTCGGGCGTGAACACGGCGACCCACGCCGGCAACGGGATCGTGGGCACCAGCTGGAACGCGACATAGAAGTCGGTGGCGCCACCCTCTCTCGCGATCTCGGCCGCCTTCTGAAAGCGGCGACGCAGCTCCGCGCGCGGCTCGACGAGATCGTCGCGGCGTCTCGTCACCTCGTCGAGCACGCGGCGGATCGACCGCTGGATACTCGCCTCGGAGCGCAGGTTGATGCGCCCCCACTTGCCCGGCAGTTCGAATCGAGGCGTGCTCGTCGCGTCGTTCATTCCGCGGCCTCTCGTCCGGGAACCACAGGCCGCTCGCCCGCCGCGACGGCCAGGAGGTAACTCGGTGCGTCGTCGAAGAGTGCGAGGTTCTGGGTGAGGAGGGTGAACTCGATGGCGGTCTCGAACCCGCTCGGGAAGTACGCCAGGAAACAGCGTTCGAGCGCGGGGTCCGCCACGCCCTCCCGCTGCACCGCGAGCGTGAAGTCGTGACTGAGGATGCCGCGACCGTCGGGCAGCTCGACCTCCTCGACGGTGCGCTTGATCACCTCGATGCGTTCGTCTCCCGAGAACGCACGCGCGGTCGTCAGGTAGTTGTCGTAGGCGTCGGCCGTCACCCGACTCAGGCGGATGCTCAGCAACGCCTGCACGCGCCCCGAGTCGGGCTGGAGGATGAGCGCGTGGGAGGTACGCGCGCCGGGGGCCAGGGAATGCGCGAGGCCCGTCACGATCCGCAGCCCCGCCTCGAGCTGCCTCCTCGGTTCCTCGTCGAGAGGGGCGAATTCGGCCAGCAGCGCATCGATCTGCGTCTCGACGTCGTCGCCCTGGTCGGGGAGGCGGAACCACGCACCCGACAGCGGCAGCTGCATGACGCCCTCATGGATGATGCTCATGCGTCGCCTACCCGTCGCTCGGGTGTGCCGTGGTCACCCGGGGCTCCCTCGACACGCACCGGCTGCTGCCGCGGGTCGATCAGGATCGCGGTCGGCACGCGGTACGTGTCGCGTGAGTACGCGATCTGCACCGCGTGACGCACCGTACGGAAGGTCTTGCGCCGCTCACGGTCCGTGCCGCCGAACGCCCACTGCCCGTCGATCGGCAGGCGCCGCGCGCGAGGAACCACGGCGGTCACCCGACGGGCGAGATTCGGCGGAAGCAGGTCGTAGCCGAGGAAGTACAGCACCCGGCGCCCTCCTACGACCATGTCGTTGACCGAGAGGAAGTGGCCCTCGGGGAGCTCGAACTGGATCGAGATCGGCGGCTCCAGATAGCCCGTGTGGAACTCGAGATGCGCCATCACCTGATGCGCGTACTGGTCGAGCTCCGCGTCGGAGAGCTGGGTCATGCGGGTGCTCCTCACGTGGCGGGCACGGCGTACATGTTGCCCCAGGTGTCGCCGACCTCGCCGAAGTTCCCGATCATGCTGTCCCACGAATCGCCGAAGCTGAACATGTTCGCGACAGGGCTCACCGTACCCAACCCGGGGCCGTCCATGATCCCGGGGATGATCGACGCGCCGTCGGCGCCGTCCATGCTCCAGGCGGGCGACGGCTCGGCGCCCCACGCGGGCGAGCTCGTTCCGAGCGTGAAGTCGAGCCCCTCCCCCGCGACGAAGGCGAAGGGGGTCGCGAACGCGCTGAGGTAGCCCGTCTGGATGCTGCTCACGGCCATCTCGGTGAGCGTCGCGCCGTATCCGCTTGCGAGTCCGAGATTCACCATCGAGCCACGCGTCACGAAGAGAGCGCTCTTGGCGCCCAGCGAGCCGAAGCCGGTCTTCATGATGCTGCTGAGGCTGCCGCTCACACCGAGCTTCGCCGTGACGACGCCGACGACGGCCATGATGCCATCGGAGATGACGCGGCCGAGGCTTTCGCGTCCCATGGCGAACAGCAGCAGCGAGCAGGCGAAGATCGCCACGCCGAGCACGGCCGACAGCGCGGTGAGCGCCAGGGCGAGCGGCGCGAGCGCCGGGAAGAAGATCGAGGCGATCGTCACGATCAGCGCCAGGATGTCGACGATCTTCTTGAGCACCTCGAGCACGTCGCGCAGCGCCTCGATCACGGGTCCGAGATACTTCGAGATGGTCTCCCATGCCACCTGGAAGTCGCCCGCGATACCTTCGAAGAAGCCGTCGTTGAGGCCCGCAGCCTCTGCTGCTGCGGAGAGCCCGGCGATCGCATTGTTCACCGCGGTCTCGAAGTCCTCGACCGCCTGCTGATAGCTCGAGAGGTAGCCGGCGAACCACGTGTCGTACTGCGCAGCCCGGCGCGTCGCCTCGGCGAGGTCCTCGAGGAACTCGGGGTCGGATCCGCGACTCCACCGCTCCTGCTCGAGTTCACGGCGACGGTGACGCCAGTAGCGTCCGTTGCTGTTGTTCGTATCGATCTGGGTGCGCGCCGAATCGGCCCGCGACTGCGCGTCCCCGAGCGCGTCGGCGTAGTTGCCCAGGGCCGTGCCGGCACCGTCGTAGCGGGTGGCCACCTTGCCGGCCTCGGAGTGAGACTCCTCCGCCTTGTCGCGAACCTCGTCGATGGCGAGGCTGATCGTCACACCCTCGTTGGCGAGGTTGCGCAGTTCGCGCGCGGCGTCACGCAGCGCTTGGGCTGTGTCGTCGAACGCGCGGGCGTGGGCTCGTACTCGGCCGGGGTCTCCCGCGAGGTGGCCCGGGACGACGTCGTCGCAGAGGTAGCACATGGTCAGACCGCCTGGGGTGCTCGTCCGCCGCCGCCGGACCCCGAGGGCGGCGCGGTCAGCCCGTTCGCGAGGTCGGTGTCGACCTGTCGGAGCTGTTCCTGGATGTTCTTGATGGAGTCGTGGAGCCACTGCAGCCGGTCGCGGATATCGAGCCGATGCTTGTCCCATGAGTCGCTGAAGTCGCGTGCCGCACGACCGAGCCGCGCATCTCCGACGGCCTGCTGGAGGTCCCACGCCGACTCGACATCGTGATTCATCACGGTGAGCGCCGTGTTGAGGTTGCGCTGAAGTTCACCGAGTCGCTCGTAGTCGACCTTCATCTGCTCGCCGCCGGGCATGGCTCGTCTCCTGGGTTTCGTGGGTCGTGGGATGCGGCACGGCCGGCCCCCGTGGTGGCGGGAGGCCGGCCGTGAACGCGGACTAGCCGCGGATGGCGTTGGCGAGACCCTCGTCGGTCTGCTGCAGCGCGTCGGCCGCCGAGACGAGGAAGTTGGCGAGGCCGTCGAGACCGTCGATCGCCTGCGTGGTGCCGGTGCGGAACTGCTCGAACGAGTCGCGGTAGGCGGCCGAGGACTGCTCGGCCTGGAAGCCCGACGCGGTCAGCTGGTTGACGAGGTTCGAGAGCTCGGTGAGCTTGGTGTGCAGGTCGTCCTTGCCGGTCTGCAGACGGCGGGCGGCGTCGCGGAGGTCGTCGTAGGTGACGTTGAGGTTGGCCATGATGCTCCTTCTGTGTTTCCCGCGAGGCGCGGGGCCTGGTGTCTTCGACTGTATTGAGTTGTTGAGCAAGCGTCGATGGGGATGACTCCCCATGACCCGTGCGCAGCCGAGGCGGCGCTACTCCAGCGGCAACTGCACCCGGATCGCCTTACCCCGGGCGATGAAGAAACCGCGGCCGGGCGGGAAGTCGGCACGCGAGACGCGTGGCAGCGAGGTCTTGAGGATCGTGTCGCCCTCCATCGACTCCGGCTGCAGCAGGAAGCCGGTACGCGCGGCCTTGACCTCCTGAAGCAGGGGCCACGACGAGCCCCATCCGCCGCTCTCGTTCTCGGCGATGAGCAGGTGGTCGCTGCGTTTGACCGCCTTGATCATCTCGACGAGGGCCGAATCCGCCGAGGTCGAGAGGAAGTCGCCGATCTGCTCGATCACCACGAGGATCTTCTGCTCGCCGGGCGTCTCCGCGATCGTCGCCGCGACCTCCTTCGCGAGCGAGCCGGCATCCTCGACGGTGAGAGCCGTGGCCTCCCAGCCGGGCTGCTGGCCGATCACCGAGCGCGGCGATCCGAAGTAGTAGCGCGTGACCTTCGGGTGCGCACGCTCCACCGACGCGATGAGCCAGCGCAGCGCATTCGTACGACCCGAGGCGGGCGGCCCCGACAGCACCATCGCACCCGAGGGCTCGAAGCCGACCGGCGCGAGCGTGTCGTCCGAGATGCCGAGCACGGGGAGTCCGCCGACCTCGGCGGGCAACGACGCGGCGGGGATCTCGGTGCCGAGCGTGCCCACCTCCGTCGCCGGGGCCCGGCCTGTGCGCGAGATGGCCTCCGCGAGCGCACCGAGCGCCTTCGCCTGCTCGGCCACGCCCGGGTCCCCGCCGACGATCGCGAGCTGCGCCTCCGCACCGTCGATGACGGCGCGCCCGGGAGGCGAGGAAGGCGAGAGGATGTCGGCGGGCGCGTCGAGCAGCAGGTACCCGCCCTCGTCGGCGAGCCGCAGAGCGACCCGGCGCTGGAACGCCGAGGAGATGCCCGTAGGCACGCTCCCGGGCCGATCGGCCGTGATGGCGACGTGCATGCCGAGCCCGCGCCCCTCGGCGAGCATCTGCTGGAACACGCCGTACCAGGGGGCGCGCGTGGCGCCGATCTCGAAGTCGTTCTTGAACGAGGGGAAGTTGTCGACGAGCAGCAGGATGCGGCGCTCGTCGGGCTCGCCCGCGATGCGCCGGTAGTCGACGATGGACCCCGCGTCGACGGCCGTGTACGCCTCGCTGCGACGTTCGAGCTCGCCGCGCAGCATGCGCAGCAGACGCACGACGCGCTCGGGGTCGTCGCCCGACACGATCGAGCCGACGTGCGGGAGCGCCTCGAGCATCCGCAGTCCCCCGGTGCCGAAGTCGAGACCGTACACGTCGACGGGACCGCCGCGCGGCGTGATGCCAGCCGCAGCGGCGAGGGTGCGCAATGCCACGGTCTTGCCCGCACCGCCCGCGCCGTAGTAGGCGATGTTTCCGTCGACATCCGGCCGGAAGACGACTTCCTGCTGCTTCTGCAGCTGCGGCAGGTCGACGACGCCGAGCACGAGCTCGGTATCCGTGCGCTGGTGCAGGCGCGTGAGGTCGAACACCGGGGCGAGCTCGTCGAGCCACGGCCGCCGGGGAGCCGGGATGCGGGCCTCCCCCGCGGCTGCGATGAGATTCGCGACGAGCCGGGCCTGATCGGTGGGGCCGGGGTCGGCCTGCGTCTGGGCGATCTCGGCATCGTCCTTGCCCGGCAGCTCCCACTGGTGCTCGGCACCGAAGCGCAACTCGGCGACCTCGACGCTCGGTGCCGCGGGGGTGTCGCTCGTCCAGCCGCCCGCGTATGCCGACTGGAAGGGTGTGAGACGCCCGGGGCCCGTCTTCGCGATGCCGCGGCCGGGGATGGACGGGTCGAAGGTTCCGGCGATCTTGTCGCCGACGACATCCATCGAATCCGACTCGTCGGCCATCCGCAGCGCGATGCGCAGGTTGGTGTTGGCGCGCAGGTTGTCTTTGATGACACCCGCGGGGCGCTGCGTCGCCATGATGAGGTGGATACCGAGCGAGCGCCCGCGCTGGGCGATATCGACGACGCCGTCGACGAACTCGGGCACCTCGCCGGCGAGCGCCGCGAACTCGTCGATCACGAGCACGAGTGCGGGAGGCGCATCCGGGTCTCCCCGCTTCTCGAGGTCGAGCAGGTCCTTGGCCTTCTTGCGGTTGAACAGATGCTCGCGGTGGTGCAGCTCGGCGCGCAGCGAGGTGAGCGCGCGGCGCACGAGGTGGGGGCTCAAGTCGGTGACGAGACCGACGCAGTGCGGCAGGTTGACGCAGTCGGCGAACGCCGACCCGCCCTTGTAGTCGACGAAGAGGAAGGTCACCCGGTCGGGGCTGTACTCCGCCGCCATGCCGAGCACCCAGGCCTGCAGGAACTCGGACTTGCCGGATCCCGTGGTGCCGCCCACGAGCGCGTGCGGTCCCTGGGTGCGCAGGTCGAGGTGCATCGCGTCGACGCCCGCCGAGCCGACGATCGCGCGCAGCTTGCCGGCACGGCGTCGCGTGAGCGGGCCGCCCGAGCGGTCATGGATCGAGTCGTTCTCGCGCCAGCGGCCCACCGCCGCAGAGGGGCTCGTGGCGAGCGAGGGCCCGATGAGCGAGAGCATCATGATCGAGCGCGGCAGGTCGCTCGAATCCGCGACGAGCGCGCCGGCATCGGTGACCGGCGCGAGGCGCTTGGCGAACCAGAGGGCCTGCTCGCGCGTGACGGGCTCGGGGCGCACATCGGTGATCGCGTCACCGAGCCGCACGAGGCCGACGCGTGCGCCGTCGGAGTCGACGGCGAGGTAGGTGCGAGCGACAGCCGGGAGCTGCTGCTGCGTCGCCGAGACCCAGATCGGATAGACGCCCGCATCGGCGGCGCGCTCGGCGACCTGCACGAGACGCGCGCGGTCGACGGGCGCGTCGTCGGAGATCAGCAGCACGACCGCCGGGGTCGCGGCGGGCGGCGGCGCCACCTCATCGGCCCCATCGCCGACGGCGGCTCCCGCCACGAGCGCCGAGTGCTCGAGCATCTTCGCGCCGCGCAGCTCGCGGTCCTTCGTGCGGGCGACGATGAGCTCCTCGATCGCCGAGAGCAGGGCGCCGCCGGTGGCCTGGCTGTTGGCGAGGTGCACGGCCTCGAGCGGGCTGTGCGGGGATGCCGTGTGCGGCAGCCATTTGAGCCATTCGAACTCGTTGGTCCAGGTGTTCGAGACGACGGCAGCGACGACGAGTTCTGCGGGCGAGTGGAGGCCCGCCAGCTGCACGAGCACGCCCCGCGCCGCATCCGCCGCGAGCGGCTGCGGACCGGCGATGCCGAGGGCGCCGGAGAAGTACAGGTTCTCGGTGACCGGCACATCCGAGATGTACCGGAACGCGGCCTGTGTCCGCGCGATGCGCTCGACGTACTCGGGAAGGCCCGTGTCCTCCTTCGAGCTCGTGACGCGGTTGCGCGACTCCATGGTGCCGAGACCGAGGTTGACCGACAGGAACTGCCAGTGCTCGGGCCGACGCGTCCAGAGCAGCGGCCCCAGCTCGACCGCCTGCTGATACACCTCGGCGGTCGACGGGCTCTCCGCGCGGCGCACCGCACGCTCCTTCTCGGCCTCCTCGGCGAGCGTCTTCTCGAGCTCCGCGGCGCGGGCGTCGAAACGCTCGATGTCGAGCTTGCGCTTGCGCTTGCGGGTCGTGCGCGCCGTGAGCCAGGTGCCGATCATGAGCAACGGGGCCGCGGCGACGAAGATGAGCATCTGTGCGCCGCGTGAGGGGAACAGTAGGAACATGGTGCCGCCCACGAGGATCGGTGCCACGAGGGAGAGCCACGGGAACGGCTGCGCGTCCTGCTCGCCGGGAGGTGCCGGAGCGGCGTACTCCCGCCCCGGGTAACGCGTCTCGACGCGCGGCGATCGGTTGAAGGCGATGGGCCCGGGCGGCGGACCATCCGATGCCGCCGCGGCGGGCGCCGCGATCGCCGCGCGCACCACGGTGTCGCCGAGGCGCACGGTGTCGCCGTCCTCGAGATCCACGCGGCTCACGATCCCGCCGTCGACCTCCAGCCCGTTGGCGGAGTTGAGGTCGACGAGGCGGATCGTTGTGCTGAACACGTCGACGCGCGCGTGCCGCTTCGAGACGAGCGGGTCGCCGAGGGTCAGGTCGCTCATCGCGGCGTCGCGGCCGATGAACACGGTGCCGATCGCGAGCGGGAACTCGGTGCCGGCGTCCGGGCCCTCCACGACCACGAGTCGCGCGGCCGGGCCCGCGGCGACAGGGACCGCCGAGGAGCCCTGCGGCACGATCGCGATCGACGCGCCCGAGCCGATGCCGGCCTCCGCGATGGCGAAGTCGGTGTCGAGCACGCGCGGCACGGTGCCGCCGGCATCCGTGACGGTGAGGGTCACCGGCCCGCTGTTGCCTGCACCGAGCTTGGCGAGGTACGGGTCGCGGCCACGGATGCCCGCGGCGACGTCGCCGACGGTGGCTCCCGCATCCGCCGTGACGACGATGTCGGCTTCGGGGCCCGAGTGACGCTGCAATGTGAGCTTGAGTTTCAACGGTCGCTCCTTCGCGGGGCGGTGGTGGTCGAGGTGCCGGATGCGGTGAGGCGCGCCGCGAGGTCACGGACGGAACGCACGCGGTAGCGGCTCAGCAGACGCGTGCGGCCGTCGGCGGAGCCGTGCGCCGCCTCGACGGCGCCGAGAGCGGCGGTCCAGACGGCATCCGCCTCGGCGGGTTGCGCATCGCGCCCCGAGAAGACGAGCTCGTCGGCGTCGGAGGCGAGCACGCGCAGGCGCGGTGGCGCCTGCTGCTCGGTCGCGGGGAACTGGTGCTCGAGCCGCACGGCGAGCAGGGAACGGGTGAGCCTCGGCGGTACGCGGTACCCGAGTTCGGAGTAGCGGTCGGCGAGCTCCTCCCAGGCACCGGCGGCCTGATCGGCCGGCGTCCCGCTGCGCCGCTTGCGCATCCGGCGGGACTTCAGCGCGGCGATCACGAGCAGGGGCACGAAGACGAGCGCCGCGAGGCCCAGCACACCGCCCGCGATGCCGTAGACCCAGCCGGGCAGCGCGAAGGGCAGGTCGTCCTCGTCGTCCTCCTGCTGCTCGAGCTCGACGGGGGTGAGCAGGTCCTCCGGCTCCTTGTCGGAGCGCGGCGGCTGGCGCACCTGCGGCTGCGGCTCGCTCTGCGGTTTCGGCACCTGATCCTGCGGGATGTCGGTCTCATCCGGAGTGGGGTCGAAGCTCACCCATCCGACGCCGTCGAAGGCCACCTCGACCCATGCGGTCACGTCGTCGCCCGTCACCGTGACGGGCGTCCCGCCGTCGACGACCTCGGGTGCGAATCCCATGACGACGCGTGCCGGGTAGCCGAGGCTGCGCGCCATGAGGGCGAAGAGCGACGCGTACTGCTCTTGGTCGCCCACCATCTGGGGCCGCTCGAGCAGCTCGCTCATGCGATCGGCGCCGTGGCCCGCGCGCGACGGCGCGGAATCCGAAGCGCGGCCGTGGCTGAGGTAGCCCTGGCTGACGATCGCCTGACGGATCGCCTCGAGCTGCTCGGCCGGCGACGTCGCGGTTCCGGCCCACTCCTGCGCCTTCGCGGTCACGACATCCGGAACGCTCTGCACCGGCGGCAGCTCGACAGCGGCGACGGGCACCTCGGCGAGCTCGTCGATGCTCGGTTGCTGCTGGGTGACCGGCTCGACCGCGTAGCTGTCGCCCTCCTGCAGACCGGTCGTCAGCACCATGCTGCCGGTCGCGGCGTTGTAGCGGAGGTCGTCCGAGCGTCCGACTGACGGCCCGCCGGTGAGGGCGAAGTCGCTCGGGTAGCCGACGCCGGGGATCCACACATCCCGGTACCCCGAGATCGTCACCTCGACGTCGTCGTGCGGCACGGGCGTGGCGAGCGGGGCCTTCGGCAGGTTGCGACCGACGAGCTCGTACGACCCGGAACCGCCGACCGAGGCGTCCGCGCCCGTGACGTTCCAGAGCTTGCCGGTGTAGGAGTCGAGCGTCGCCATCCGGATGCGGTCGCCGGGCTGCAGGCCCCTCACGGTGAAGAGGTCCTCGTCGGTGACCTGCTTGGTGAAGTGCCGGAAGCCGGCGAGCGGACTCGGGTAGTCGAGCGGGTCGAAGGGCGGCTCGATCTCGTCGCGCAGCACGAAGCGCTGATCCTTCGCGGGCGAGAACCAGAATCCGGCCCCGCCACCGGCGACGACGGCGATCGACACGACGAGCACGGTGCCGATCACCTTGCGGGTGCGCAGCGAGCTGACGGTCGTCGCCGCCTCACCGCCCACCGGTCGCCGCCAGCCGAGCCAGACGAGCACGAGCACCGCGAACACGACCCCGCGGATGCCGGCCTGATACGCCTCGGCGGTTCCGACGAGAATGCCGGTGAGGTAGAGCGCGAGCGCCGGCACGACCGCGATCGCGAACCGCCACGCGGTGCGCGGGCGCGTGGCAAGCCAGCGCATCGCGAGCAGGGTCGACACGAGGGCGACGAGCCAACTCGCGGCGTACGGCACGACCGCGATATAGGCGGGTGCCCCAACGGGAGTCGAGAGCGTCAGCAGATCGGCCCAGCCGAACACCGTGCCGATCGCGAGGCTCGCGAGCGACTGCAGGCTCGGCACGACCCCGAGAATGGTCTGGCTCGGCACGGCGACCGCCGGCCCGACCACGAAGTAGCCGACGACGGCGACGGCGAGGGTGAGCAGGCCGCCGAAACGCAGTATCGAGCTCAGGATGCCGGTCGCAGCTCCCAGCGCGAGGCCGCCGAGTCCGGCGAGCAGGAAGCTGTACCCGCCGTAGGACGGGGCGAAGCCCAGCACGCCGAGGGTCGCGAGCACGAGCAGCACGACGACGTCGACCCAGGTGCGTGCGGTGGGCAGCGCCAGACCCTCGCGCCGGGAGACGGCCGGTGTCGCGCGGGTGGCCACGGCATCCGGGGCGGTCGCGGCGGTCACGAGGCGAGCCCCTGGAAGAGCGCCGGCAGGTCCTCGAGGCGACCGACGGTGAACACGAGCGTGCCGCCCGCCCGACCGAGGCGCGGCTGGGCCCCCGTCTCGATGAGCACGCCGATGTGGGCCGTGTCGGGGCCGAAGACCGTCTGCACCGTGCGGATGTCGCCGGCCGACATCGCGGATCCCCCGACGGTCACGACGACGCTCGGAGCGGGGAGCCGCCGCGTGCGCTCGCGCACGAGTTCACGCAGCGACGAGAACCCGCCGGTCTCGCCGAACTCGAGGCGGCAGGAGGAGTCGAGCATCGAGGTGACGGTGCGGGTGCGCCAGGCGCCCCGCTCGCTCACGACGTCGAGCTGGGTGCCGTCGCGGATCACCTGGCCGGCGATCGAGGCCCCCACCGACACCGCGAGCTCGAACTCCTGCTCGTCGGCGTAGAAGCGCGCGGCGGTCGGCACCACGACGATGATCTGCGACCGCCGCGTCTCCTGGAACTGCCGCACCATGAGCTGACCGATGCGCGCGGAGGTGCGCCAGTGCACGTAGCGACGGTCATCGCCTGGCACGTACGGGCGCAGTGCGTGGAAGGCGAGGTCGTTGTTGGTGATCTTGTTCGACACCTGCCCCTCGAGGTCGCGCACGAGGCCCGCGGCGCTCGAGATGAGCCGCACGGTCTTCGGATGCACGAACAGGTCGACGGGATCGGCCCACCGCACGGCCCGGCGCAGCAGCCCCAACTGATCGCCGCGGATCGACTCGGCGGGCCCCGCGACGATCACGGCGCGCCGGTTCGTCGGCACCTGGAAGAGCTCCTCCTGCTCCTGCTTCGGCGCCATGCCCGGCAGCTGGAACTCGGCGACACCCCGCCCGACCGGCAACTCCATCCGGGTGGGCGGCAGCGCGCGGGCGCCCGAGTTGGTGACGACCATGCGGCCCATCGCGCGGTCGCCCACGACGACCCGGCGCGGATTGAGTTCGATGACCACGCCGTAGCTCGACCGCCCGATGAGGAAGAACGCGGCAACGACGACGGATGCGAGCAACACGAACCCGAGGAAGGTGAACTCCTGCCAGCCGAAAGCCGCACTCAGCGCGAGGGCGAGCGTCGCGAGGGCGAGCACCACCCAGCCCACCGGCGTGACGACCCGCAGCACAGGACCGACGACCCGCCAGACGACGCGGCCGGCGAGCGCGAGCACGCGGCCGAGCCCCACCGCGAACCGGCGCACGCGCACGCTGACGGACCGCGCGAGCGCGGGCGCGTTCTCGAGAGGGGCTGCCGTCATGCTCAGGCGGCGCGGTAGGCGGGCGGCTCGATGTCGACGAGGATCCGCGAGATGACATCCTCCGCCTTGACACCGGCGAAGTCGGACTCCGGGTCGATCACGAGACGGTGGGCGAGCACCGGCACCGCGAGCTCGCGCACGTCGTCGGGGATCACATAGGTGCGCCCCGCCGAGATCGCCCAGGTCTTCACGGCTCGCGCGAGCGCCATCGCGCCGCGCATGCTGACGCCGAGCACGACATCCCGGTGGGTGCGGGTCTGATCGACGATGTCGGAGAGGTATTGCATGACGGCCTCGTCGACGTGCACCTCGGAGGCGAGCGCCGACATCGCCACGATCGACTCGGGCTTGATGATGGGCGAGACGAGTGAGGCGCGGGCCCGCGTGGACGAGTCCATGAGCAGGCCGACGGCGGTCTTGGCATCCGGATAGCCGAGGCTCGTCTTGATGAGGAAGCGGTCGAGCTGCGCCTCCGGCAGCTTGTAGGTGCCGGCCTGCTCCACGGGGTTCTGGGTCGCGATCACGAGGAACGGCGCGCCGACCGCGTGGCCCTCCCCGTCGACCGTGACGATGCCCTCCTCCATCACCTCGAGAAGGGCCGACTGGGTCTTCGGGGAGGCGCGGTTGATCTCATCCGCGAGCACGATCGAGGCGAAGATCGGGCCGGGGTGGAACTGGAAGCGGCCCTTCGACTGATCGTAGATCTGCACCCCCGTGACGTCCGACGGCAGCAGGTCGGGCGTGAACTGGATGCGGCTCGTCGAGCCGTCGAGCGTGTTGGCGAGCGACTTGGCGAGCACCGTCTTGCCGGTGCCGGGGAAGTCCTCCAGCAGAACGTGGCCGTCGGAGACGAGCGCGGTCAGCACGAGCTTGATCACGTGGTCCTTGCCGACGATCGCCTTGTCGACGTTGGCGATGAGCTTCTGGAAGGCGTCGGCGAACCAGGTCGCCTGCTCCTGGGTGACGGGCATGTTCCTCAATCTCTCTTCGTGGTCGCCGGGGTCATGGCAGTTCGGATCCTCGTCGCACGGCTCAATAGAACGGTCCGTTGTTGCGGAAGCTGTCCCACTCCGCAGAGCTGTACCAGCGCGAGTAGAGGGTTCCGTCGTTCCCGCCGCTCGCGACCACGCGCACCGACTTGCCGCCCGTGGACGCCTGGAACGACTGCGTGAGGTGGGTGCCCGATCCGGGCATCGACGTCGTGTTGGAGGTGCCGCCACCCTCGACCTGGATCGCCACGTTGTACGTGCCGCCCGTGTCGGTGAAGTGCACGGCGACCTTCTTGCACGCGTAGTTGCCGTTCGAGCACGTGTAGGTCGTCGAGCTGGTGCCGACGATCTCGACGCCCGGGTTCCTCGGCTGCGGCTGGATCGTCGCGCTCGAGGCCGCGGAGGAGGGGCCCGCGCCCGACTTGTTCATGGCCTGCACGACGAGCGAGTGGCTGCCTGCTCCCAGACCCGAGCGGCTGTAGCTCAGGTCGCTTCCGACGTTCGTCCAGTTCGAGCCGCCGTTCGTGCTCACCCGGTAGCTGATGTTCGCGGAACCGCCGGGCGAGGCCGTGACCGCGCCCCAGCTCCACGTGATCCTGCCGTTCGGCGCATACGCGGAGTTCACGGTCGCCGATACGGACGGACGCCCGGGCGTGCCCTGTGCCGTGATGCTCTTGGCGGCCGAGGTTCCCGCAGCTCCCTGCTTTCCGCCCGAGTTCACCGCATAGACGCTCAGGGTGTAGGAGCCCGCGGCGAGGCCCGAGATCGCACCCGTTGTCGTGCCGGTGGTCGTTCCCGACTTGCCCGCCACCGCGCTTCCCCCGCGCAGCAGCTGCCAATGGAAGGTCACGGAGCCGCCGTTGGCGTTGACGCTGCTCCAGCTCCCGTTCAGCTCCCCGCTGTCGCTCGAGCCCGTCCACTGGTCACCGTAGGCGAGGGCGACGCTCGACGGGGTACCGGGTGTGCCGTACGGGATCACCGCGTTCGACCAGACCGACCACTCGCCGGGACCGTGCTCGTTGATGGCACGCACCGAGAACTGATAGCTCGTGCCGTTGGTGAGTCCCGTGATGACGCACGACGGCGGTGTGCAGGTGGTCGGTGTCGGCACCGCCGGGGTCGAGCGCACCTCGTAGGAGGTGATCTCCTTGCCGTTGGACGCGGGTGCCTGGAACCCGAGCTGAACGGTGCCTTCGTCTCCCTGGGCGGGCACGGTGGGTTTCTGCGGCGCGTCGGGGACATCGCTCACGACGACCGTGATCGTGCCGCTCACCTCGCGATCCGGGTCTTCTGTCGCATCCTGGATCGTGTAGACCACGACGATCGTGCCCGACTTGAGTGCCGGGTTGGGCGTCACCCGCACGGTGTCGGATGTGAAGGTCACCCCCGCGGGCTCGCCCGTGTTCTGCACCGATGCGCCGACGATGCGCAGCGGTTCGCCGGTGGCCGCGTAGGGGTTGGAGTCGTTGACGAGCGGACTCGCCACGACGGCGCCGTCGCCACGCTGCGTCTCGTAGCTGTCGGCCACCGCGAGCGCGGGGGGCCGGGTCGATCCGACGACCGTCACCTCGACCGTGCCCGGCACGGTGAACTTGTCCCAGCGCAGCGTGACGCCGAGCGTGAAGGTCGTGCCCTTCGGCGTGTTGCGCGGCGTCGAGATGCTGAGCGTCGAACCGTCGAGCGAGCCCGTCAACCGCGTGCTCGTGCCCGTCAGCTCGGAGTAGCCGACCTGCTGCAAGATCGCCGGGTTCGGATGCCCCGTCGCCGCGCGCAGGTCGAAGGTGGTCGTCTCGCCAACCTCGACCTGCAGGCTGGGTGTCGTGAACGTCGGCGGGGTGTCGCGGAACTCCGGGTCGCCCACCACGATGCGCAGCGTGAGGGGAACCGTGTTGCCCTTCGGGTCGTCCTTCGAGGCGCCGTCGGTCACGGTGAAGCTCACCGATGCCGGGCCGCGGTAGTCGAGTGCGCCCTGGAACCGGATGGTGTCCTTGTCGACGTAGTTGGAGGTGCCGTCGCTCTGGATCGAACTGACGCTCGACGCATCCGGGATCCACGCCGTACGTCCTGACGGAACCTTGACGAGATCCGAGAGCTTCCACTCCCGTGACTCGTTCATCGAGACGTACTGCACCGGCAGGTTCGGGTCGATGTAGGGCGGGTCGTCGTAGGAGTCGTCGACCGCGGGCGGCACGACGATGAACGCGGTGGCGGCGAGCTCGTCGTCGACGTTCGTGACGCGGTAGGCGATCGCCTGCCGCCGCTCCCCTGGTGTCACCGTGATCTTGCCGTGCTGATCCGGCACGAGCGAGGCGGCATCCGCGTTGGGACCCTCGAGGCTGACCTCGAGTTCGGCGTTCGTCCCCGCGGGGTTGAAGGCGTACCCGTCGAAGATGTCGACCGTGACGTTCTTCTTGCCGGCGATCTGCTTGAGCGTCAGCGTGAGGTCGGTGGCGCTCGGCGGCAGCAGGGGCGCATCCGGGGTGACCTGCACCTGCACGTAGCTCTTCGCTGAGCCGCCCAGCTCGTTCTCCAGGGTGTAGCGCAACGAGAACGCACCCTCGCGATCGGGAGCCGTCAGCACGAGGTAGCGGCTGTCGACGACCTCGGCCTCGACGCCGTCTGGCACGTCGATGAGCTCCTCGGCGACCTTGATCGGCGAACCCTGCGGGTCGGAGTCGTTCGCCGTGAGGTCCACCTGGGCGATGCGTCCGGGCCGCACCGAGATGCTGTCGGGCACCGGGTTCGGGTTCATGAGCTGGTCGGGAGGGGGGATGACGGCGATGCGCACGCTCGCGGTACCCGTGGCCCCGTACGCGTCGTACACCTGGTAGCTGAACTCGTCGGTGCCCGAGACGCCCTCGGCCGCCGTGTACTCGAGGAAGTCGTCACCCTGCTCGCTGATCGTGCCGAGAGCCGGACCGGTGGGCAAGCGCAGCAGGTACACCGAATCGCCGTCGGGGTCGACGCCGTCGAGCGGCAACTCGATACGGATGGTGCCGCCGGCGAGCACGCGCGCGGTGACCGCACGCGGATCGGGATCGCGGTTGTTCTGCTCGTCGGCCGGCGTCACCGTGAAGGCGACGGTCGCCGCCGCGCTCTCGCCATAGGGGTCGAGCACACGATACGAGGCGGTGTACTGCCCCGGTGTCATCGGCGCCTGAAAGCGCACGGTGTCGGCGTTGACGAACGCGATGCCCGCCGTCGGCTCGGTGATGAGCTCGTCGGCGAGGAACATCCGCGAGTCGTCGGGGTGCGTGTCGTTGTCGAGCACATGCACGGTCACGATGTCGCCCGCCCGCACCGTCGCCTGATCGTCGACGGCGATGGGGGGCTGATGCTTCGTGAGCGCCGGCACCGGCACGATCGTGACACCCGCCGATGCGGTGTTCAGACCGTCGGAGATCGTGTAGCTGAACCCGACTTGGCTCGTGAGGGCCTGCGGCGCGGTCACCCGGATGAGCGTCGCCTCGAGCAGTTCGACCACGACCCCCTTCGCCTGCACATCGGCGGGCACGCTCACCGACTGCACGGCGAGGATGCGACCCGTCGGGCTCACGTCGTTGGAGAGCACCGAGACGGTCGTCGGCTGGTCGGGCCGCAGGTAGGCGGTGTCCTTGACCGCGATGGGCGGCAGCGCGAGGTCGGCCGGAACCTCCTGCACGTCGACCCGGATGATGCCCACGCTGTCGGCGGATCCCGCCTGCAGGGTATAGGTGAAGTAGTAGATGCCCGCCGCATCCGCCTGGAAGCGCACGGTGTCGTCGTCGGTGTCGAGGCTCGCGACGGTGCCGGTGCCCGGATCCTCGATCGCCGTGATGTGCAGCGGCGCGCCATTGGGCGAGAGGTCGTTGGCAAGCGGCGAGATCGTGACCTGCTCGCCCACGAACGCGGTCGCGAAGTCGGGCGTGCCGACGGGATCGAGCGAGCCCGCGGGCTTCACATCGACGACGAGCACCCCCGTGACCGCATCGCCGGAGCCGTCGGTGACCTGGAACTGCACCTCCTTCTCGCCGAGTTCCGAAGTCTGATGTGTGAAGGTGATGACGCCGTCGGGGGTGAAGCGCACGAGGTCACCCGAGGTGGGGGCCGCGCCCACGAGGAACAGCTCGTCGCCGTCGAGGTCGCGCCAGTTCGCGAGCACGTTGTACTCGATGGTCTGGTTCATCTCGACGCTCACCGCGGAGCGCCGCAGTTCGACCGGCGGCTGGTTCGCGGCATCCGAGACCACGCGCGCCACGACGTGCGCAGTCGCCCGTCCCCCTCGCCCGTCGTCGACCGTGTAGTCGAACTGCACCGTGCCGACGAAGCCCTCGGCGGGGGTGAACTGGAGTGCTCGATTGCCGTCGATGTAGTCGAGACGGCCGGTGCTCTCGGCGACCTCGCCGTGCTCGGCCACGATGAGCACATCGCCGTCGGGGTCGGTGTCGTTGTCGAGCACCGAGATGATCGTGGTGCGGCCCGGTCGCACGCCGAACTCGTCGTCGACCGCGGTCGGCGCTCTGTTCTCGTCGGTTCGCTCGGCCAGGGTGTCCTCGAAGGACTGCAGGGCCGACTTGTCGTCGCCCTCCTCCTCGGTCTCCTGCTCCTCGGGCGGCGTCACGTCATCCCAGTTGTCGACGAGGCGCATGTCGTCGGCGGGCAGCCAGACGTTGCCGTTGTCGAGGTCGTTGAGCACGACGATCGATCGGTTGACACGGAACTCGAGGCGGTCACCCGCGGTCGGCTGGTCGATGTCCTGCGCGAACGGCTCGGCGCCCTCGCATGCGAGCAGGTAGCGCTGCGACTGCGCCCACGCGCCGTGTGCGCAACCGTCCTGGTTCACAGGCGCAGCCACGTCATCCGGATCGTCCGTGCCGCGCGCGACGTCGGCGTCGATGGCGTCGATGTCGCCAGAGTCGAGTGCCACGCGCAGCAGCCCCGAACCCGTCGCGAGCACCGCGTAGTCGGATGCCGGGCCGCTCTGCTGCAGCTCGAGCGCACGGTCCTCGCCGAGCGGCCGCACCGTCCCATCGTCGAGCACGAGCTCGTTCGTCGACTCGTCGAGTGCGACGACGCGCTCGCCGATCGCAGCGAGCTGGAACTCGCCGATCTTCGGGAACGCCGACTCGACGGGCGCGTCGGCGAGGGTGCGGATGCGGTACAGCGTGCGATCGGCGGGCGACACCGCGACCATCTGGCCGCTCTCGGTCACGACGGCGTGCCCCCCGTCGCCGAGATCGAGCAGCGGCGGCTGGGAGACGACGTCGAGCCGGAGGTCGCCGATCGAGGAGAGCGCCCACAGCTTGCCGCGGGAGACGACGGAGATGACCTCTCCCCCGTAGGCCACCTCGGCATCCGGCGGCAGGTCGACCGAGCTCGTGATGGAGGTCGTCGCCGGGTCGACCGACTCGAGACGGTCGTTGTCGGGGTCGACGACGAAGACGGCGTCGCCGCGCTGCAGCACATCGCTCGCCGGCGAGGTCGTCGTGATCGAGCCGTTGAGCTCATCGATCTGCTTGTTGAGGCGACCGCCGAGCAGTTGCGTGCCGTTGGTGACCCAGACGTCGCGCGAGGTGAGGTCGACATCGCTCACCGGGAACCCGGGGTGCAACGCCGCGACGGTGAGGGTGCCGCCCGCGACGAGCGCGATCACGGCCGCGGATGCGATGGTCTTGCGACGCGTGCGCCAGACCTCCGCGATCACCTCAAGGCCCCCCGCATGTGTTCGCGAACGTATGTGCCGTGCGTTCTGCCCCGGATCGGGGTACAGCCGGATCAGGCTAACACGGTCGCCGAGACCGTCCTCGCGCCGGACATGGGGACTACTCCCCGTCCGCATCTCCCGGGCTCTCGGCGTTCGCGGCCGCGTTGCGCTCGAGCAGCACGAGGTCGTCGCGGCTCACCAGGTGGCTCGCCACGGCGTACTCCACGAGCCGCGCGCGTCGATTGGTGGCGAGCTTGCCGCGTCCGCCCCGCAGTCCCTGCACCCCGACCTTGTCGAGCTTCTCGCACACGTTGTCGAGCTTGCGGTTGAAGGTCGTGAGCGGCCAGCCGAGCCGCTCGGCGGCTTCCGCCGAGCTCGGGATCTGCCCGCGACCCGGCGAGTCCTGCGAGAGCACGTGCTCGGCGAGCGCCACCACGAGCAGCCGCTGCGAACTCGTGAGGGGCACGGCGCCGATCGTCGTCGTGCCGGAGGCGCCGGCGTGAAGATGGGTGGTCGAGAAGTAGACCTGGTCGTTCTCGATCGAGAAGTCGTACGTCGTGGCTCCCGCGCTGAAGAGCACCTGCACGCGCGGGAAGACGATGGGCAGTCGCGCCCCCGGCGGCAGCCAGGCCTGCACCCCGCCGGAGCCGTCGGTGATCGTCGCCGAGAGCAGACTGCCGACGTTCGCGATCCACCAGAGGCCCGCCTCCTCGGTGATGAGCAGGAAGCGGCGGTGCAGGTAGGGGTTGTCGTCGATCTCGAGGTCGCCCTCGCGGCCCACGACGAAGTCGGTACCCGGTACGGCCGTGTACCGCTCGCCGCAGAACTCGACGCGGAGGGTGCTGGTGGATGCGTTCATGGTCGTCTCAGGCCGGCGGGTAGCACGCGGTCAGCGGGTCGGAGGTCTTGCCCTTGCGCACGATGAGTACGTCGATGCACAGCGGAGCGCCGCTGAAGCCCTCGACGCGGATGATGCCGTCGGCGGGCACCGGGTGCTGCTCGGGTCGGTCGGGTCGGTCGCTGAGCTTCCAGATGAGGTTGTCGCCGTCGGCGGCGTCGGGGTTCTCGACCGTGAACACCACGGTCGTGCCGTCGAGGGCCGGGTCGCCGGCGAGCGCGGGCGGCTCGATGCGCTGCGGCACGGCGGCTGTCGACCCGGGCTTCGGGCTCTCGCTCGGCGTCGGTTCGGCGGGGTCGCCGCCGAACAGCACGATTCCCACGACGACTGCCGCCACGACGAGCGCCGCGATCACTCCCACGGCGATCCCCGCGACAAGCCCCCTCCGGGACGTCGGGGCGGATGCCGGGGCCGCCTGCGCGGCGGGTGCCTCGGGCGGCGGCGCAACGGGGCCACGTGGACGCACGACGGTCTCGGTAGGCAGCGCGTCGACGCCCGCGACGTGGGACGCCGGTGCGGCGACGGGCGGCGCGGCGGGCACACGCGGTGGCGCGGACACCGACGTCGGCTGCGCCTCGACGGTCGTCGTGCTGCGCACCCGCGTCTCGTCGACCGGGAGGACAGGTGCGGCCACGACCGGCTGCGCCTCGATCGTCGCCACCTGCCGCACGCGGGTCTCATCGGCCCCGCCGACATCCGCGGATCGCTCGGGGGCGTCGAATCGCAGGTTCGGCACCTCGAGCTCGGTGCGGGCGTAGCCGAGCTCCATCTCCACCCGCTGCAGCGCGCGGCCGAAGTCGAGCGCGCTCGCGAAGCGGTCCTCGCGCTCGGTCGCCATGCCCTTCTGCAGCACGGCGATGAGCGAGCGGGGCACGTCGGTGCGATCCATCGGCGTGATGGCGCCGCGCTCGATGCGGCCGATGAGGTCGAGCGTGCCGTTGCCGCGGCCTCGCACCTCGAACGGGGTCTGGCCCGCGAGCACCGTCCAGATGGTGGCGGCGAGCGAGAACACGTCGCTGCGCACATCCGGATCCGGATCGTCCTCGAACATCTCGGGCGGCGACCAGGGCACCGAGAGGCCCACCTGTCCGCTCGTGCCGCCCGTGCTCGTGTCGGATGCCGCACCGGCGAGCGTCGTGGTGTGCGCCGGCAGCGCGTCGTCGACGGCCGAGGAGATGCCGAAATCGGTGAGTGCCGGCCACCCGTAGTCGTTGCCGAGAACGTTGGCGGGCTTGATGTCGCGGTGCAGGATGCCGGCCTGGTGCGCCGTCTGCACGGCGCTCGAGAGTCGTACGCCGGTGCGCAGCGCGTCGACGACGGGCAGCGGCGCCTGCTTGTAGCGCTCGGCGAGGCTCGGCCCCGAGCAGTACTCCATGACGAAGTACGGTCGATCGTCGGATGCCACATCGGCGTGGTAGATCGTGACGATGTACGGGTGCGCGGAGAGCTGCGCCATGAGGTTGGCTTCGGCCACGAACGCGGCACGGTTGGCTGCGGTGAGCTCGTCGAGCAGCAGCACCTTCACGGCGACGCGACGCCGCGGCAGCTGCTGCTCGTACAGGAACACATCGGAGAATCCGCCCGAGCCGAGCAAGCGGACGAAGGTGTGGCCGGGAAGCTCAGGAGGCGTCGACGCGGGTCGGCGCATCAGAGCTCCTCGACCTGCAGTTCGACGCCGCCGCCGAGGTCGACCACGGTTCCCACGATGACGGGGGTCGGCTCCCCGCCGCGCAGCTTCTGCGTCTCGCCGCTCGGCAGCACGATCGAGGTTCCGTTGCGCGAGTGCAGGTCGGTCACGACGACCGTCCCGCCCTCGAGCGCGATGCGCACGTGCGAACGCGAGATGTCCTGATCGCCGCTCGAGAGCGTCACGAGCCGCGGCAGCTGCCCGCCGGGCACGCCCGAGACGCTCGGGGAGCGGCCGAGAACGAGCGCCTCGTCGAGCACCTCCCGGGCGCCGTTCGGCAGCATGACGGCGATCGCCGGCGCCGCGGGCGGGGCGGCCTTTCCGCGTGGCCGCCGCGTGCGCCCGCTCCGCGTGATCGAGGAGGCGAGCACGGTGCTGCCGTCGTGGTCGCCCTCGAGCGGCGGGTCGACGGCGGGCGCCTGCGCCTCGGCGGCCTCCTCCGTGGGCTCCTCGGCCCGCACGGCGGCATCCTGCACCGAGTGGTAGACCGTCTCCCCGAAGAGGTAGTCGTAGCCGTCCCCCGATGCGGCGCCCGCCTCGACCGGCGCCCCAGCGGGCGACTCCGTCGACGTGACCGGCTCGGCGCTGTCGTGCAGCCCCACGACCGTCTCCTCCGAGACGGATGCGGCATCCGATACGGCTGCCGTGCGGGCGCGCGCCTCCTCCTCCGCGATGAACTGCGCGAGCGGGATGGTCGCGTCCGTCGGCAGCTCGATCATCGCCCCAGCGGGCGCCGGCTCCACGGGAGGGATGCTCGGAGCGGCAGCGGGCACCGTCGCCGGCCGCGCCGACGGTGTGCCGCCGGTGGCGAACGCCGAGGCACGCACGACGCCCGCCTCGATGGGAAGTTCGAGGGAGCCCGAACCCGCGAGCGTCACACCGACCGAGCCGCCGGGAAGGCGACGCTCGATCCAGGTCGTGGCGCCCGATCCGGACACCTGTTCGGCACCCGCCCGCACCACGGCGTCGCCGCGCACGATCACGTCGACCCCGCCGTCGCCGAGCTCGACGAACGCGAACGGCGGCGTGGCGAACAGCCCGGCGGCGGTGAGCGCCTCGAGCACGCCCGCGGGTCCGCGCTCGTCGCGGATGCGGGTCCACAGCCGGTCGATGCTCGCGGCATCCTGGGAGCCGGCCACGAACAGCTGCCGTGCCGGCGTGATGAAGGCGAGCCAGCCGTCGCTCGCGGCGGTATAGCGGTGCGTCACGTCTAGGCCCTCGGCATCGTGTCTTCGAGAAGTCGCGCGTCGCGGTCGATCGTCTCCTCCGGGTCGAAGGTGCCGTCCGGCACCTCCGACTCCACGACCACGACAGTCACGTTATCGCGTCCTCCGGCGGCGACCGCAGCTCCCACGAGCCGCTCGGGGAGCGTGGGGCCCTCCGGTTCACGGGACGCCTGCTGGTCGTGGAACACGATGATGCGCGCGATCTCCGCGTCGTCGAGTTCCTTCGTGAGCCCATCGCTGCACAGCAGGAAGGTCTGCCGGCCCCGCAGCGGCACGAGCCACACATCGGGCTCGATCTCGTCCTCCGCGCCGAGGGCGCGCGTGACGACGTTGCGCTGGGGATGGACGGCGGCATCCTCCGGGCTGATGACGCCGGCGGAGACGAGCTCCTGCACCGCCGAATGGTCGATGCTCTGCTGTTCGAGGCGCCGGCCGTCCCACAGATAGGTGCGGGAGTCGCCCACGTTGAAGGTCATCCAGTGCGGACCGGCGCCCTCGATGTCGACGATCGCGACCCCCGTGAGGGTCGTGCCCGAGAGCTCCCCATCGCGCAATCCCAGGACGGCGGCGTTCGCCTCCTGCACCGCGCGCAGCACACTGCGGGCATTGGCCGCACCGTCGTCGCGGATGCGGTCGAACACCTCCACCGCAGAGCGGCTCGCGAGGTCGCCGTGAGCGTGGCCGCCCATGCCGTCGGCGACGATCCAGAACGGGGGCGCAGCGAGGAAGCTGTCCTCGTTGTTGGAGCGCACAGCGCCCACGTGGCTGTGGCCCGCATGGCGCAGTCGCACGGTCGCGCTCCCGATCGCGAATTCCTCGCGCGTCTCCACCGACACCGTCTCCCGCCCTCTGCCGTCCGTGCAACGCTAGCAACCCGCAGGCGAGCGCGGCGCGGTGCCGATGGGGAGCACTCCCCATGGGAGGCGGTTCGCGCTACGCCTCGGTCGCCGGCGCCGGAACGTGGTCGACGCCGAGCAGATACGAACCGAGCTCGACGACCGCGCCATCCGGAACCGGCGAGAACTCGGTGGAGGTCACCGGGGTGCGGCGGCGGTTGGCGACGACGGACACGCCGTTGGTCGAGTTCAGATCGAGCACGAAGAGCCCACCGTCGTACGGCAGCAGGATCGCGTGGTTCTTGGAGACCGTCTTCTCGCGGTCCTCGACCGCGACGAGTTGCGCGCCGGGGAATCCCTCCACCTCGAAGGGCTTGCGGCCGACGACGACCGGCCGCTCGACCGTGATCCGGTTCCCGTCGGCGAGCAGCAGCACCCATCCGGTCAGGTGCTGGGGCGGACCACCCGGGAAGAACACCGGCTCCGAGGGATCGCGCGGCGGGAGGCCGCGACCGACGACCTTGGTGCGGGTGTCGACGAGGCTCGGGTCGAGATCACCCGAGAGCCACGGCGGGCGCAGCACAGGTTGTTCTGGCTCCCACCCCGGCGTGCGCTCGTTCACCCCTTGATCATTTCCGGGCGCGCCTACCGCGTCAAGTGCGATCGCCGCCGGTACCGGACTTCGATGCCCGCACGCGCATACGGATGAGGCTCGCGACGACCGCGACCGCCATGGATGCCACGATCACGGCGAGCGAGGTCCACGTGTCGATCTCGGGCGCCCATTCGATCGGCCGGCCGCCGTTGATGAAGCCGAGCTCGTTGGCATGCATCGCGTGGAACACGAGCTTGACGCCGATGAACAGCAGGATGAACGCGATGCCGTACTTGAGGTATTCGAGCTTGTCGACGAGGTCGCCGAGCAGGAAGTAGAGCTGTCGCAGGCCCATGAGGGCGAAGACGTTGGCGGTGAAGACGATGAACGGGCTCTGGGTGATGCCGAAGATCGCCGGGATCGAGTCGAGGGCGAACACGAGGTCGGTCGTGCCGAGTGCGACGAGCACCATGAGCACCGGGGTGAAGACGCGCTTGCCGTCGATCTCGGTGCGCAGCTTGGCGCCGTCGAAGGTGTCGGTGATGGCGACGCGCTTGCGCACCCAGGTGAGCATCCGGCTCTCGCGCTCGACCTCGTCGTGAGGCCCCGTGCGCACCTGCTGGATGGCCGTGTAGACGAGGAACGCGCCGAAGATGTAGAACACCCAGCTGAAGTTCTCGATGAGCGCGGCGCCCAGCAGGATGAAGATGCCGCGGAAGACGAGCGCCAGGATGATGCCCACCATGAGCAGCTCCTGCTGGTAGCGCCGCGGCACGGCGAAGCGCGACATGATCAGCAGGAACACGAACAGGTTGTCGATCGACAGGCTGTATTCCGTGAGCCAGCCGGCGACGAACTGTCCGGCGTGCTCGGCGTCGCCGAGCCACAGCATGAGACCCGCGAAAACGAGCGCGAGCACGACGTAGAACCCGATCCAGAGCGCGGATTCGCGGCTCGAGGGCACGTGGGGGCGTCGGAACGCGATGAACAGGTCGAGGCCGAGGATGAGCAGGAGCACCACGTAGGTGCCGATCTCGAACCAGAGGGGGAGGGCCAGGTGCACGAGGAGCCTTTCGAGGTTTTCAGGTAGGGAACTGCCTCGAACGTCTCTCCCGCGCGGCTCCCGTCGGCGGTGCCGATGCGGATGCCGCGGTCGCGACCGGGGCTGCGGCATCGGAGCCCGTGATGACGGTCGCGACGAGGTGGGATACTCCCCTTCGCCCGGTCAGTCTATGCGCTCTGCGGGCTCGCGCGCCTCGTTTGCCCGTTGTTGCCGCCTCACCGGCACGGAGGCGACAACACGTGGCAGGTGAGACCCGTTCGAGGGCCTGAACTTGGACGAGCGTCCAAGTAGACTCGCGCCATGCCCGGCCAGCTGCTGCCGCGGTCGCTCGCCGACGAGCTCACCACCGACCTCGCCGGACGTGCCGCCGCCCCCTTCTCCGTCATCGCCCCCTTCACCGGTGAGGAGCTCTACGAGCTCCCCCATGCGTCCATCGCGGAGGTGCAGGATGCTGCCCAGCGCGCCCGCGACGCCCAGCGCGCCTGGTGGGCCGCCGGTGACGCACACCGCCGGGCGGTGCTGCTGAGGGGCCACGATCTGTTCCTCGATCGCCGCGAGCTGCTGCTCGACGCCGTGCAGTCCGAGACGGGCAAGACGCGCGGCCAGGCGTTCGAAGAGGTCTTCAACTCGGCCGCCGCCACCCGGTACGCCGCCCTCAGCGCGCGCCGGGTGCTGCGCACCGCGGGCCGCCGCGCCGGCATCCCGCTCGTGATGCGCACGCGCGTGCGCCGCACCCCCAAGGGTCTCGTCGGCGTCATCACGCCGTGGACCTACCCGCTGAGCCTCACCCTCATGGATATCGCACCGGCGCTCGCGACCGGCAACGGCATCCTGCAGAAGGCCGACGACCAGGGCGCCCTCTCGGTGCTGCTCGCCCGCCGCGCGTTCCTCGACGCCGGCCTCCCGCCCGAGCTGTGGCAGGTCGTCGCCGGCCCCGGCGCCGAGATCGGCTCGGCGGTCGTCGACGAGGCCGACTACATCTGCTTCACCGGATCCACGGCGACCGGCCGCACGGTCGCCCAGCGGGCCGCGGGCCGCCTCATCGGCGCGTCGATGGAGCTCGGTGGCAAGAACCCGCTCATCGTGCTCGACGACGTGAACCCCGAGAAGGCCGCCGCGGATGCCGCCTACGGATGCTTCTCCGCCGCTGGTCAGCTGTGCGTCTCGATCGAGCGCGTCTACGTCGAGAAGGGCATCGCCGACCGCTTCGTTCCCGCCTTCGCCGAGCGCGTGAAGAACCTCTCGCTCGGGGTCGACTTCGACTACACGGCGGATGTCGCATCCCTCGCCACGAAGACCCAGCTCGAGCGCGTCACCGCCCACCTCGACGACGCCGTCGCCAAGGGCGCCACGGTGCTCGCGGGCGGCACCGCCCGCCCCGACCTCGGACCCTTCGTGCTCGAGCCGACCGTGCTCACCGACGTGACCGACGCCATGCAGTGCTTCGCGGGCGAGACCTTCGGCCCCCTCGTGGCCGTCACCGTGGTCGAGAACGCGGATGCCGCGGTCGCCGCCGCGAACGCCTCCGAGTTCGGCCTCAACGCATCCGTCATGAGCGGATCCCGCCGGCGGGCGCGCGAGGTCGCGGCGCGCCTCAGTGCCGGGTCGGTCAACATCAACGAGGGCTACCGCGCCACCTTCGGGTCGATCGACGCCCCGATGGGCGGGGTCAAGCACTCCGGCGTCGGCCGCCGCAACGGCCTCGACGGACTGCTGCGGTTCACCGAGGCCACGACGGTCGCCGAGGCGACCGGGTTGCTGCAGCTGCCGCGCACCGGGCCCGAGTTCGCCCGGCTCGTGGGCATCATGGTGCTCACCCTGAAGTCGCTCAAGGCGATCCGCCGCCGCTGAGCCCGGCAGTCTTCGCAACTCAGGAGAAACCCGCGATGGCGAGGCGACCCGCCCGGATGTCGTGGCAGCTTCCTGAGTTGCGAAACCGGCCGCCTTCGCAACTCAGGACGACGGCCGCGGGGGGCAGGGCATCCGCGGTCCGGAGTCAGCTTCTCCTGAGTTGCGAAACAGGCGGGCCTAGGTCGCTTCGCCGTCGTACGGCGGCACCGGCCCCTTGCCGAGGCGGCGCTGGCGCAGCTCGTAGGCGGTCGCCGTCGATCGCGTCGGCGTCGCCGGACCGTCGGGCACCGGCGCGTCGGGGGATTCCTCCAGCAGGGCGTCGCGGATGATGCGGCGAGGGTCGTACTTGCGAGGGTCGAGCTTGGCCCAGTCGACCTCGTCGAACTCCGGTCCCATCTCCTCGCGCATGCGGTCCTTCGCCCCGTTGGCCATGTCGCGCAGCGAGCGCGTCAGGCGGGCGAGTTGCGCTGCATAGCCGGGAAGGCGGTCGGGGCCGACGAGGAAGATCGCGATCACCAAGATGATCAGGATCTTGTCGAAGGTCAACCCGAAGGACACCCGCTCAGGATAACCGTCCCACGCGGCGTCGCCCCTACGCTGGTGGCGGAGGCGATGTGAGCGACAAAGACCTGAGCTGGAAGTACGCGGAGGAGTTCCCCGTGGAGCCTCCCGCGACCCAGCTCGCCCGCCAGCACTCCCTCGAGCTCGGCATCGACCCGATCTCACCGGCGGCGGGCGCGCAGCTCGCCGTGCTCGCCGCGGCGATCGACGCCGACAGCATCCTCGAGATCGGCACGGGCGCCGGGGTCAGCGGCCTGTGGCTGCTGCAGGGCGCGCCGGGGGCGACGCTCACCACGATCGATGTCGAGATCGACCACCAGAATCGCGCCCGGCAGGCATACGTGGACGCGGGCATCCCAGCCGCCCGCACACGCCTCATCGCGGGCCGCGCTACCGAGGTGCTGCCGCGCATGAACGACGGCGCCTACGACCTCGTGCTCGTGGATGCGGATGCGGCATCCGTGCTGGACTACGTGGAGCACGGACTGCGGATCGCACGGAAAGGCGGCGTCGTGGTGGTCGCCCACGCGCTGTGGCGCGGTCGCGTCGCCGACCCGGCCCAGCGTGACGAGACGGTCGCCGACTTCCGCGCGCTGCTCACGACGATCGCCGAGTCGGGTGCCGTGACGGCGGCGCTCAGCACGGCGGGCGACGGACTGCTCCAGATCGTCAAGACCGGAGACTGACGCGCCGCCCGTGCCCGGAATCGGCGGGCGCCGCGGATGACCGCGGCGCCCTTAAATACAGAAGCGTTGCGCGACGATCCCGAAGGTATCGCCGCGCAACGCGAATGTCAGCCGGCGATGACGCCCGCGAGAGCGTCGTGCAGCTCCTTGGCCTCGTCATCGTTGACGGAGACGACGAGACGGCCGCCGCCCTCGAGCGGAACACGCACGATGATGAGGCGCCCCTCCTTTACAGCCTCCATCGGGCCGTCACCGGTCCTCGGCTTCATGGCTGCCATGAGTTGTCCCCTTTCGACGGTTGCTCACCCCCATTATCCCGCATGCAGCCGACACGGGCGAATCTGCGGAGCGCGGAGCTCCCAGCTCCGCAACTCGGCCCGCATCACGGCGGCGACCAGTCCCCCGGGACCCGGATCCAGCAGAAGTACACCCACACGAGCTGCCCCGCGATCCCGAGTCCGACCAGGGCGATGCGGAGCACGCGCGAACGCGGCACCGCGAACGCCCCGAGCGCGGGCGACAGCGGCAGCAGCAGGCGCCAGGTGCTCGACTGCGGGAAGAACACCGCCATCAGGTACACGAGGTAGCTCACGAGCCACAGCCGCACCTCGACCCCGAGCCGCCTGGCCCACGGCGTCACCAGGAACACCGCGAAGAGAGCGCTCAGCGCGATGACCGTCACGACGGCGAGCGGCATGCCCGCCCCAGGCACCCCCGCGAACCGCAGCCAGAACTCGATGCCGGCGAACCATCCCTCGAACGGCACGAGCTCGCCGGCGCCCACGTACCCCGAGCGCCACGCCAACTCGGTGTCGACATAGGCGGTCGGCGAGCCCGTCACGGCCCACGCGATCGCCGGCCAGGCGAGCCCCGCCGCGAAGCTCGTGAGACCCGCCGCGACGATCCCACCGGCCTCGCGTCGCGGCAGCGGATGCGCATCCGGCGTTCGTCGCCACCGTACGATCCGCAGCACGAAGTACAGCAGCAGGAAGAGGGCGAAAGCGAGCCCGGTCGGGCGGGTCAGCGACATCACCACAAGCACCGGCAGCAGCACGAGGAAGCGCCGCCGCTGCACGAGCAGCAACGCGAGGAACAGCAGCGCGAGCCCGAGCGCCTCGGCGTACGCCACCTGGAACATCGGCGACAGCGGCGCGGTGCACAGCAGCACGACCCCGAAAAGAGCGGATGCGGCATCCATTCCGGCGCCCCGCAGCAGCCGTTCGAACAGCAGAGCGGCAGCCGCGCCCGCGGCGAGCGTGAGCAGCACCGCGATCACCGGGAACGGGAACCCCACCCGGATGAACGCCCCGAGGATGACGGGGTACACGGGCAGGAACGCCCACGCGTTCTCGGTGACATACCCCGCGTCGTTCACCGGAAGCTGGCTCGGATAGCCGTTCGCGGCGATCAACCAGTACCACTGGCCGTCCCAATTGGCCGAGAGGGTGAACAGCTCGGGCACGGGGCCACCCGTAGCGCGCGCCTGCACCACCGCGAAGCAGAGCAGCACGACGGTCGTGACGATGCGGCTCGCGCCGAACACGAGCAGCACGCGCGCCCACCATGGCAGCAGGCGCCAGCGCACACGCGCCGGGGTGATCAGCCGGCGGTCAGCCATCGGCGCAGGCCCGCCTCGACCCGCTCGATCTGCTCCACGGGAACGCGCTCGTCGTCGGCGTGCGCCAGGCTCGGGTCGCCCGGGCCGTAGTTGACGGCCGGGATGCCGAGCGCGCTGAAGCGGGCGACATCCGTCCAGCCGTACTTGGGACGCGCCTCGCCGCCGACCGCGGCCACGAACTGCTGCGCGAGCGGCGCGTCGAGACCCGGACGGGCGCCCTCGGCGAGGTCGGCGACCGTGATCTCCACCGGCAGGTCCGCGAACAGCTGTTCGAGATGCGCGAGCGCCTCGGCCCCACTGCGGCTGGGGGCGAAACGGTAGTTGACGTGCAGGGTGCAGGCGTCGGGGATGACATTCCCCGCCACCCCGCCCGAGATGCGCACGGCCGAGAGGCTCTCGCGGTACACGAGCCCGTCGACCTCGACCTCGCCGGCCTCATACGAGGCGAGCCGCTCGAGAACGGGAGCCATGGCGTGGATCGCGTTCTCCCCCATCCAGGCGCGGGCGGAGTGGGCGCGGCGGCCCCTGGTCGTGACGTCGACACGGATCGTGCCGTTGCATCCGCCTTCGATCTCGCCGTTCGATGGCTCGCCGAGGATCGCGAAGTCCGCCTCGAGCAGCTCGGGGTGCTCGCGTGCGATGCGGCCGAGGCCGTTGAGGGAGGAGTCGACCTCTTCGTTGTCGTACCAGACCCAGGTGACGTCGACGGCCGGCTCCACGAGCTGCACGGCGAGCGCGAGCATGACGGCGCAGCCGCCCTTCATGTCGACCGTGCCGCGACCCCAGAGCATCGCACCGCCGTCGAGCAGCCGCGCCGGCAGGTTCTCGTTGATCGGCACGGTGTCGATGTGCCCGGCGATGACCACCCGCTGGGCGCGGCCGAGCATCGTGCGGGCGACGACGGCATCCCCATCGCGCGTCACCTCGAGGTGCGGCTGGGTGCGCACGACGCCCTCGATCGCATCGGCGAGCGCCGCCTCGTCGCCCGAGACGGAGGCGATGTCGACGAGCTGCCGCGTGAGCTCGGGAGTCGAGGCGGACAGGTCGAGGGCGCGCACCCGTCCACCCTACCGACGCCGCGGATCGCGACCGCCGCAGCCGATAGCCTGGCTGCATGACGACCGCCTGGGGCTACGGACTCGCCACGATCGCCGCCGACGGAACCACGCTCGACACGTGGTTCCCTTCCCCGTTGCTCGGCGCCGCGCCGCTGGACGCGACGGCACCCGCGGAGGTCGTCGAGGGGGTCGGAGCGGATGCCGTGCGCGCCGTCGAGACCCGGGCGCTCCTCGTCGAGATCGACACGGATGCCGCTCCCGCCTCGACCCCGGACGCCTATCTGCGCCTGCACCTGCTCTCGCACCTGCTCGTGCGCCCCAACCAGGTCAACCTCGAGGGGCTCTTCGCCCACCTGCCCATCGTGGCGTGGACGACGGCGGGGCCCGTGCATCCGTCGGTGCTGCGTGCGGGGCGCGCACGCCTGCAGCGGGCGGGGGTGTCGGTGACCGGCATCGACAAGTTCCCGCGGCTGCTCGACTACGTCGTGCCCGAGCGGGTGCGCATCGCGGATGCCGCCCGGGTGCGCCTGGGCGCGCACCTCGCCCCCGGCACGACCGTCATGCACGAGGGGTTCGTGAACTTCAACGCGGGCACCCTCGGCGCCTCGATGGTCGAGGGCCGCATCTCGCAGGGCGTGGTCGTGGGCGACGGCTCCGACATCGGCGGGGGCGCCTCGATCATGGGCACCCTCTCGGGCGGCGGCACCGAGCGCGTCGTGATCGGCGAGCGCGCGCTGCTCGGCGCCAACTCCGGCATCGGCATCTCGATCGGCGACGACTCGGTCGTCGAGGCGGGCCTCTATGTGACGGCCGGCACCAAGGTCACCTACCAACTGCCGGCGGGCCCGCGCACCGTGAAGGCCCTCGAGCTCTCGGGCGTTCCCGGCATCCTGTTCCGCCGCAACTCGATGACGGGCGCAGTCGAGGCGCTCCCCCGCGACGGCCACGGAGTACAGCTCAACGCGGCGCTGCACGCGTAGCCCGGGCGCCGCCTCCGCCTCGCCGCCGCCTTGCTGGTGCACCCCGCGCCGCTGCCTGCGCCCCCGCCCGCGCCCCCCGCATCCGCCGGCATCCCCCCTGCCCTTGTCGAAAATGCAGGAGTCGGCGACGGGCAAGTCTCTGTCGACTGGGCTACGGATGACGACACGCCCGAGCGCTCCTGCATTTTCTACGTGGCTCCGGTCGTGAACAGCCGCGGAAAGCGGATGCTGTCCACCGTTTGAGGACTCGGCCCCGCGGGTCCCAGCCGAGTCCGGGCACCATGCTCCGCATGAGCCTGAGCGCAGACATCCGCCAGCTGGGCGGCCTCGCGCCCGCCTACGCACTTCTTCAGCTGGGCTGGACCTACCGCACGCTCGACTACGCGGCGCGACAGGGATGGGTGCAGCGTGTCCGCAACGGCTGGTACGCGCTCACTGAGATCGACGAGCTGATGTCATCGAGCTGGCGGGTCGGCGGGCTGTCGACCTGTGTCAACGGTGCCGCGTCATACGGAATGTGGACGCCGCCCGACAAGCAGCTGCACGTGGCTGTGCCGCCCAACCATGCTCGGATGCGGCGTCCCGACGATCGGCACACCCGGCTGAGCGAGCACCCAGACGACCGTGTAGTCGTGCATTGGCGCGAGGCCGATGCTCATGACCGCTTTCGGGCGACCGCGCTCGAGTGCGTCATCGATCTCGCCGCGTGCCATGCTCCCGCCTGGGTGCTCGGCGCGCTCGACAGCGGACTCGCGCGGCGCGTGCTCACGCGTGCCGATGTACGTGAGTTGCGCCGAAGGCTGCCGAATACGCGAGGCGAGATCGTCGACCTCGCCGATCCCCGTTCCGAGTCCTTCCCCGAATCCGTGCTGCGCTGGTACCTCGTGCGCGCAGGTATCCCGTTCCGCATCCAGATGTGGATCGATGACATGCGCGTCGACTTCCTCATCGGCCGCCTCGTAGTCGAAGTGGACGGCCGTGAGCATCATCACGATCCGGCGGCGTTCGAACGTGACCGGGCGCGCGATGCGCGGCTCAGCATTCGCGGCTACCGCGTGCTGCACTTCAGCTACGTTCAGGTGGTCTATCGCCCGGATGAGGTGCTCGCCGCGATCAGCGCGGCCCTCACCCGCGGCGACCACCGCTAGCGCGCCTCACCCTCGATCGCCTTGCTCTAAAGGCGTTCCTGCAATGTCGAAAATGCAGGAGTTCCCGGGCGGGTCGCGGCGTCGGCGTCCGTCAACGCGGACCATCCACGTGGCCACTCCTGCATTTTCGACACACGGCACCGGAATGCGGGCGCGGCGGGGATGCGGCGGTAGACCGCCTGGCGCACGACGGAGGGGGCGCACCGCGCCCCGCGGCTCAGCGGTCGGCAGGCCAGGAGCGCGCAGCCGGCCCCACGTAGAGCTGCTGCGGGCGGCCGATCTTCGTCGAGGGATCGGCGTTGGCCTCTCGCCAGTGGGCGATCCATCCGGGCAGACGGCCGATCGCGAAGAGCACCGTGAACATCCGGGTGGGGAAGCCCATCGCCTTGTAGATGACACCGGTGTAGAAGTCGACGTTGGGGTAGAGCCGCCGCGACTGGAAGTACTCGTCGCTCAGCGCGATCTCCTCGAGCTCCTTGGCGATGTCGAGCAGCGGGTCCTTCACACCGAGGTCGGCGAGCACCTCGTCGGCCGACTCCTTCACGAGCTTCGCGCGCGGGTCGTAGTTCTTGTAGACGCGGTGGCCGAAGCCCATCAGTCGGATGCCGTCTTCCTTCGCCTTCACCCGCTCCACGAACTTCGACACCGACTCACCGGAGTCGCGGATGCGCGCGAGCATCGTGAGCACCGCCTCGTTGGCGCCGCCGTGCAGCGGCCCGTAGAGCGCGTTGATGCCCGCCGAGATGGATGCGAAGAGGTTCGCCTCGGTCGACCCCACGAGGCGCACGGTGGAGGTCGAGGCATTCTGCTCGTGGTCTTCGTGCAGGATGAGCAGCCGGTCGAGCGCCTTCACGAGCACCGGGTTCACCTGATAGGGCTCGGCGAGGTTGCCGAAGTTGAGCTTGAGGAAGTTCTCGATGAAGTCGAGGGAGTTGTCGGGGTAGAGGAACGCCTGCCCGAGCGACTTCTTGTGCGCGTAGGCGGCGATCACCGGCAGCTTCGCGAGCAACCGGATCATCGACAGCTCGACCATCTCGGGGTTGCGCGGGTCGAGCGAGTCCTCGTAGTAGGTCGAGAGCGCCGAGACCGCCGCCGAGAGCACCGACATGGGGTGCGCCGTGTGCGGCAGCGCCGAGAAGAAGTGCTTGAGGTCTTCGTGGAGCAGCGTGTGGCGCCGCACCTTCTCCGAGAACTCGGCGAGCTCCGACGGAGTCGGGAGCTCGCCGTAGATGAGCAGCCACGCCACCTCGAGGTACGTCGAGTGCGCCGCGATCTCCTCGATCGCGTAGCCGCGGTAGCGCAGGATGCCCTCGTCGCCGTCGATGAAGGTGATGGCGCTGCGCGTGGATGCTGTGTTGACGAAGCCGGGGTCGTAGGCGTTGAAACCGGTCTGCTTCGTGAAGGTCGACATGTCGACGGCATCGCGCCCGTCGACCGCCCTCAGCACCGGGAATTCCGCGACCCGATCGCCGAGATCCAGGGTCACCTTCTCGCTGCTGGTCACGTCGCTCACCATGACAGACTACCGGCGCACGGAGTCACCGCGAGCCGAGACGGGAGACAGCCTCGTCTACCCGATCGTCGCTCGCGGTGAGCGCCACGCGTACGTGCCTGCCCCCTGCGGCGCCGTAGAAGGAGCCCGGCGCGACCAGGATCCCGAGCCGCGCGAGGGATGCGACCGTCTGCCAGCAGTCCTCCTCGCGGGTCGCCCAGAGGTACAGTCCGGCGTGCGATCCGTCGATCCGGAATCCGGCTGCCGTGAGCGCCCCCACGAGGGCCTCACGCCGTCGGCGGTAGAGCTCCTTCTGCGCTGCGACGTGCTGCTCGTCGGCGAGCGCCGCGATCATCGCCGCCTGCACGGGCGCGGGAGGCATGAGCCCGAGGTGCTTGCGCACCGCGAGCAGCTCCCCGACGACGGCACTGCATCCGGCGACGAATCCCGCGCGGTATCCGGCGAGGTTGGACTGCTTCGAGAGCGAGTACACCGAGAGCGTGAGCCGGCGCGAGCCCTGGGTCACCTCGGGGTGCAGGATGCTCGGGGTCGGAGCTTCCGATGACCAGTCGAGCTCGGCATAGCACTCGTCGTTCGCGATGACGGCGCCGAGCTCTCGCGCGCGCACGACGGCGCGGCGCAGGAACTCGATCGAGTGCACGCGCCCGTCGGGGTTGCCGGGGCTGTTGAGCCACACGAGCTTGGTCTCGGCGGGCCAATCCTCGGGCTCGTCGGAGCTCACCACGCTCGCGCCGACCACGGCGGCGCCGACCGCGTAGCTGGGGTAGGCCGCGGTCGGCTGCACGACGACGTCGCCCGGGCCGAGGCCCAGCAGTGTCGGCAGCAACGCCACGAACTCCTTCGAGCCGATGGTCGGGATGACGTTGTCGGTCGTGAGATCCGGAACACCTCGCCGACGCGCGTACCAGTCGACGATCGCCTCGCGCAGCGCGGGCGAGCCCGCCGTCGCGGGGTAGGCGTGCGCATCCGTCGCCGCGGCGAGCGCCTCGCGAACCGGCGCGGGCGTTGGGTCGACGGGCGAGCCGACCGAGAGGTCGACGATGCCGCCCGGGTGCGCGCGGGCCTCGTCGCCGTAGGGCGTCAGGAGGTCCCAGGGGAAGTCGGGAAGCGCGCGGGTCAAGACTGACCCTGCGGCGGGAGAGCGGCGACGATCGGGTGGTCACCCGGGATCACCCCGATCTTCGCAGCGCCGCCGGGAGATCCGATCTCTTCGAAGAACTCGACGTTGGCCGTGTAGTAGTCGGACCATTGCTCGGGCAGGTCGTCTTCGTAGTAAATCGCCTCGACGGGGCAGACCGGCTCGCACGCACCGCAGTCGACGCATTCGTCGGGGTGGATGTAGAGCATCCGGTCGCCCTCGTAGATGCAGTCGACGGGGCATTCGTCGACACAGGCGCGGTCTTTGACATCCACGCAGGGAAGGGCGATGACGTAGGTCACGCCTCCATCCTATGGCGACTCGGATGCCGCGACCGGACGGTCGCGGACGGGCCACAGCAGGGCAGCGGCCGCGACGAGCGGAGCCACGACGAGCCACACGAGGTCGAGCGGATGGTCGGGGCGGATGATGACGGCATCCACCGGCACGACCGCGATGAGCACGAGCGCGACGATGACGCCCGCGCCCGCGACGACGCCGGGAAGGCGCTCCTGGAAGGCGAGTCTCACCCCGAGAACGTGAGCCGCGACGATCACGAGACCCGCGATGAGCGCCCATGGTTCGAGCGCCGCATGCGCGAAGGTCGTGACGGTGCCGACCGCGGCGCCGACGAGGAGAGCGAGCACCGCGGTCGCGATGCGCAGCAGGAGGGGCACGGCGCAACGATAGCCGGGGGCACGTGGGGGTGCGTGACCTGGCCCGCGGGGGCGAGTGGACAGCCGCCCGTACCCGGGCGTAGGCTCGCAGCCGGTAAGGGTCGCCTTACCTAAACCTCCCGGAAAGTCACCCGTGCTCGCCAACGCACTCATCGGCCTACGCGAAGGCCTCGAGGCCGGACTCGTCGTCGGCATCCTCATCGCCTACCTGCGCAAGCTGGGGCGCGACGAGCTCCTCCCCCGCCTGTGGCTCGGTATCGGCGCCGCGGTCGCGGTCTCCCTCGCGGTCGGGGCGCTGCTCACCTGGGGTCCGTACGGGCTCAGCTTCCAGGCGCAGGAGATCCTCGGGGGCACGCTGTCGGTCCTCGCCGTCGGGCTCGTGACGTGGATGATCTTCTGGATGCTGCGCCACTCGCGCGGCCTTCGCGGCGAGCTCGAACGCGGTCTCGACACAGCGCTCGTCCGCTCCGCCGGCGGTGCCGGCTGGGGTCTCGTGCTGCTCGGCGTCGTCGCCGTCGGGCGCGAGGGCGTCGAGACGGCGCTCTTCGTGTGGGCGGCGGCGAAATCGACCGGCGACCCCCTGCTCGGCACCCTCGGCGCCGTCCTCGGCATCCTCGCCGCCGTCGTGATCTCCTACCTCATCTACCGCGGTTTCGTGCGCATCAACCTCGGCGTCTTCTTCCGCTGGACGGGCCTCTTCCTCGTGCTGGTCGCCGCGGGCGTGCTCGCCTACGGCGTGGGCGAGCTGCAGGAGGCCGGGGTGATCCCCGGATGGGGCCAGCACGCCTTCAGCCTCGCCCACCTGATCCCTGCCACGAGCTGGTACGGGGTGCTGCTCGCGGGCATCTTCAACTTCACGCCCGAACCCACCTGGGCGCAGTTCGTCGCCTGGTTCGCCTACATCGTCGTGACGAGCGCCGTTTTCCTGCGCCTCAGCCATCGCGCGCCCCGCCGGACACCCGCACCCGATCCGGCGCTTCCCCGCGCTGCCCCGGATGCTGCCGAACGCGTCGCCTGACCCCCCGGCCGTCGCTCCGTCACCCACCCACCACCCGCCCCCACCACCCGCCGCCCGACCGCCTCCGAGGAGTCCCATGCCCGCCCGCTCGTCCGCCCGCCCCCGCTTCGTCGCGAGTGCCGCTCTCGGCGCGTCCGCCCTCGTGCTCGTCGGGTGCGTGCCGAACGCGCCCGCCGGCACAGTGCTCACGGTCGACATCACCGACACGGGGTGCGAGGTCTCTGCGGACACGGCACCCGCAGGCGCGGTGCGCTTCGAGCTCAGCAACAGCGGCACCGATGCGAACGAGTTCGAGATCCTCGCGGAGGACCAGCTGCGCATCGTCGGCGAGAAGGAGAACATCACCCCCGGCCAGACGGTGAGCTATGTCGCCCAGCTCGACCCCGGCACCTACTACACGGCGTGCAAGTTCCAGATGGTGGGGGCACCCACCGGGCTCGCCGAGTTCACCGTCACGGGCGACGCGCTCGCGGTCGACGCCGACCGCGCGGCCCTCGAGCAGGAGGCCGTCGCCGGCTACCTCGCCTACGTCCGCTCTCAGGCGGGTGAGCTGCTGCCTGCGGTGCAGGCGCTCGTGGACGCCTATCGCTCGGGCGACGACGAACGAGCGCGCGCCCTCTACGCATCCGCCCGGGTCTCGTACGAGCGCATCGAGCCGACCGCCGAGGCCTTCGGCGACCTCGACCCGAAAATCGACTACCGCGAGGTCGACGCGGTGGCGGAGGGCCTCGACTGGACGGGCTTCCACCGCATCGAGAAGGACCTCTGGGTGCCCGGCGCCGACGCACTGAACTCCGACGGGGCGAGTGCCTGGATCGGTTGGATGCCCTCCACTCCCGAGCAGCGTGCGGAGTTCGGAGACCAGCTCGTGGCCGACGTGCAGCAACTGCTCGAGCAGGTGACCGATCCCTCGTTCCAGCTGAGCCTCTCCGACATCTCCAACGGCGCGACCGCGCTGCTCGACGAGGTCGCCACCGGCAAGATCTCCGGCGAGGAGGATTGGTGGTCGCACACCGACCTCAGCGACTTCGCGGCGAACGTCGACGGCGCATCCGTCGCCTTCGGGAATGTCACGAAGCTCGCCGCGCAGAGCGAAGCGGGGGCGGATCTCGTGACCCGGATCGAGACGCAGTTCGACGCCCTAGAGCGAGTTCTCGCACGCTACGGCTCATTCGAGGACGGCTTCACCCCCTACGACCAGGTGAGCGACGCGGAGCGCAAGCAGCTCTCCGATGCGGTCAATGCCCTCGCCGAGCCGCTCGCGCAGCTCACGAGCACCGTGCTCGGAGTCTGATGAACGATTCGGACGCCACCACGATCTCGCGGCGCGGCCTCCTCGGGCTCGCTGCGGCGGGGGGCGTCGGCGCAGTGGCCGGGCTCGCGGCCGGGGCGGCGATCGCGTCGGCGCGGGATTCGACGGCCGCGTCGCCCGCATCCGCGCATTACCCCTTCTTCGGCGAGCACCAGGCCGGTATCACGACTCCCGCCCAGGACCGCCTGCATTTCGCGGCGTTCGACCTCGCGCCGGGTGCCACCCGCGACGACCTCGGCGCGCTGCTCGCCGACTGGACGGATGCCGCGGCCGAGCTCACCCAGGGACGCGAGCTCGGCGAGACGGGCGCCGTCGGCGGTTCCCCCTACGCGCCGCCGGACGACACCGGCGAGGCGCAGGGGCTTGCGGCATCCGGCCTCACGATCACCTTCGGATTCGGGCCGACGCTCTTCGAGACCGCCGACGGCACCGACCGCTTCGGCGTCGCCGACCGTCGGCCGCAGGCGCTCGCACCGCTGCCGCGGTTCACCGGCGACGCGCTCCTTCCGGAGCGGTCGGGGGGTGACCTCTGCATCCAGGCCTGCGCCGACGATCCGCAGGTCGCCGTGCACGCGATCCGCAACCTCAGCCGTATCGCGTTCGGCCGCGCGAGCCTGCGCTGGTCGCAGCTCGGCTTCGGCCGCACCTCCTCGACCTCGACGAGTCAGACGACACCGCGCAACCTGTTCGGCTTCAAGGACGGCACGGCCAACCTCAAAGCGGAAGAGCCGGATGCCGTGGCCCGGCACGTGTGGGTGTCGCGTGAGCAGGGCCCCGACTGGCTGGTCGGCGGAAGCTACCTCGTGGCGCGGCGCATCCGCATGATCATCGAGAGCTGGGACCGGGTGCAGCTCGCCGAGCAGGAGGCACTCGTCGGGCGCACCAAGGGCGAGGGCGGGCCCATGTCGGGCGGCTCCGAGTTCGCCGCGATCGACCTCGCCGCCACCGCGAGCGACGGGAGCCCCGTGATCGCAGCCGACGCGCACGTACGGCTCGCGCATCCGGATGTCAACGGCGGCATCCGCCTGTTGCGTCGCGGATACAACTTCGTCGACGGCAACGACGCGCTCGGCCGGCTCGACGCGGGACTGTTCTTCCTGAGCTTCCAGAACGACCCCGAGCGCTTCGTGACGGTGCAGCGCTCACTCGCGCGCGATGGCCTCAACGAGTACCTGAAGCACGTGGGCTCGGCGGTCTTCGCGATCCCGCCCGGCGCCCGCGAGGGCGGCTCCATCGGCGACGGCCTGCTGCACTGACGCGAACGGACCCGGATGCCGTCGGCCTCCGGGCCCGTTGATCGGATCAGAGCATCAGCCGACCGGGATGTCGCGACGGCGGCGCAGCCGGACGGCGACGGTGATGCCGACGCCGAGCAGCACGAGCGCACCGGCGATCCCCAGGCCGATGCCGACCTCAGCGCCCGTGGCTGCAAGGCTGCCGCCCCCGGGAGCGGCGGCGATCGTGACGTCGTAGGCGACGAAGGTCGTGAAGTGGGTGGTCCAGATCACCAGATCGTCGCCGTCGTCGAGGACGCACGCGCCGCTTGTGAGCGACGGCGTCGCGGAGGCGCAGACGTCGGCGATCGCGGTGAAGGCGCCGCCGGGCTCGATGAAGCCCGCCCGGCTGCCCGCCTGCCCCGGCAGCACGAGCTTGACCGGCGCGTCGAACACGAGCGACGTGGTGGCGGAGCCGACCTGGATGGCGTAGCTGACAGACGTCTTCTCGGCACCGGCGGGCGTGGGCACGCTGACCTCCGAGACGACCGTGGGCAGCTGGATCACGCCGTCCCACGCCGCATCATCTGCGGTGACGGTCGTCCCGGCCGGGATCGCGACGATCGCACCATCGGGCGTCGTGGCCGTGAGGTCGGCGGGCGTCGTGACGACGCCGCCCGCGGGGGTGCCGAGCTTGACCGACACCTCGCCGGCCCCCTCCGGGATCACGATGTCGAGAGGCGTGTCGCTCGGAAGCGGGATCTCCACGGGGTCCGCCGCGGTCGGCAACACGCCCGCGATGGAGCCGCCGATCGGGAGCGTCGTCACGAGGTCCGGGCCGAAGGCGCGCGCGACCCTGATCGTGACCGCGGCCGGCGTCGTCGTGGGAGTCCACACGGCACCGGGCAGCTGCCAACTGCTGCTCGCGGCCTCATCGTAGGTGCCGGCCTGGATGACGATCGGTGCCGAGATCGACACCGCCCCTCCTGTGTTGACGGAGGCCATCAGCGCAGGCTTGCTGGTCTTGACGACGGGGGCGGCCCCGGCACGGTCCACCTGCACCGTGATCTGCTTGGCGTCGGTGAGGCCTTGAAGCCGCACGTCGACGACGATTCCGGTGTAGTCCGCTCCGACGCGGAAGTTCGCTGTGGGGGTGGTGAACGTCGACACCGACGGCATGATGTCGGCGAGGGTCGTCCCGGTCGGCCCGGTCGCGGGAGCGGTGATCGTCTTGCTGACGAGCACCGCGTCGGCGGCATCGAGCAGTTCGACCGTGAGGCCCGTGGGCACGGTCTCCGCCGCCCAGAGAGCGTCGGGCTTCACCCAGCTCGAGCTCGCAGCCTCGTCGTAGCTGCCGGGGATGACCACGATCGGCGCCGTGACCGCGTTCCCCGCCTTGAGCGTCGTGACGACGCCCATCCCCTTGCTGAGCTTCACCACATCCGGTCCGGACGCGCGGCGCACCGTCACCCGCACCTCATCGAGATCGGCGATGGCGACGGTGTCGAGCGCCTTGATGTCGACCGCGATGCCGCTGTACTTCGTGGAGACGAGGTACGCGTCCAGATGCAGCTTCTCAGGGGACGTGTCGGCCTGGGCGGGGGCTGCGGGGAGCACGCTCAGAGCGGCGAGCCCGACGAGGGCGACCAGCGCCATCGTGAAGCGCGTGGTCTTCGGGCGTGCGGGGGCGATGGAATGGTGGGGCTGCATCGGATCCTCAGCTGTCGACGGGCGTCCGGCCACGCTAGCAAAGGATTCTTCACCCTTGTACCCCGCGTCCGTGGGGTACAAGGGTGACGTACCCCTAGGCGCTCGCGTTCTGGCGCTTGAGACGCGAGGTCGCGCGGGCACGCTCGGTCGCATCGAGCACCACCTTGCGGATGCGCACCACCTCGGGGGTCACCTCGACGCACTCGTCCTCGCGCGCGAACTCGAGGCACTCCTCGAGCGTGAGCTTGCGCGATGGCGTGAGCTTCTCGAAGGTGTCGGCCGTCGAGGAGCGCATGTTGGTGAGCTGCTTCTCCTTGGTGATGTTGACGTCCATGTCGTCGGCGCGCGAGTTCTCGCCCACGACCATGCCCTCGTAGACCTCCTGCGTGGGCTCGACGAAGAACGACATCCGCTCCTGCAGGGCGATCATGGCGAAGGGCGTCGCGACACCCGCGCGGTCGGCCACGATCGAGCCGTTGACGCGCGTCGTGATGTCACCCGCCCAGGGCTCGTAGCCGTGAGCGAGGGCGTTGGCGATCCCGGTGCCGCGCGTGATCGTGAGGAACTCGGTGCGGAAGCCGATGAGTCCGCGGCTCGGAACGATGAACTCCATGCGCACCCAGCCGGTGCCGTGGTTCGTCATGCCGTCCATGCGGCCCTTTCGGGCGGCGAGCAGCTGCGTGATCGCGCCCAGGTGCTCCTCCGGAGCATCGATCGTCAGGTGCTCGAAGGGCTCGTGCACCTTGCCGTCGATCTGCTTGGTGACCACCTGCGGCTTGCCCACGGTGAGCTCGAAGCCCTCACGACGCATGTTCTCGACGAGGATCGCGAGGGCGAGCTCGCCGCGGCCCTGCACCTCCCACGCGTCGGGGCGGCCGATGTCGAGCACGCGGATCGACACGTTGCCGATGAGCTCGCGGTCGAGGCGGTCCTTGACCATGCGCGCGGTGAGCTTGTGCCCCTTGACCTTGCCCACGATCGGGCTCGTGTTGGTGCCGATCGTCATCGAGATCGCCGGCTCGTCGACGTGGATCGCCGGCAGCGGCCGGATGTCGTCGGGGTCGGCGATCGTCTCGCCGATCGTGATGTCCTCGATGCCCGAGACGGCGACGATGTCGCCCGCGGATGCCGACTCGGCCGGGTAGCGATCGAGCGCCTTGGTCTTCAGCAGCTCGGTGATGCGCACGTTCGAGTGGGTGCCGTCGTGGCGAACCCAGGCCACCGTCTGGCCCTTCTTGATGGTGCCGGCGAACACACGCAGCAGCGCGATACGGCCGAGGAACGGCGAGGCGTCGAGGTTGGTGACCCACGCCTGCAGCGGTGCCTCGTCGTCATAGCTCGGCGCGGGCACGTGCTCGAGGATCGCCTCGAAGAGCGGCTCGAGGTCGGCGTTGTCGGGCAGCTCGCCATTGGCCGGGCGGTTGCGGGATGCCGCACCGTTGCGACCCGATGCGTACACGACGGGCAGGTCGAGGAGGGCGTCGACGTCGAGGTCGGGCATGTCGTCGGACAGGTCGCTCGCGAGGTTGAGCAGCAGGTCGTGGCTCTCGCTCACGACCTCCTCGATCCGCGCATCCGGACGGTCGGTCTTGTTGACGGCGAGGATCACCGGCAGCTTCGCCTCGAGCGCCTTGCGCAGCACGAAGCGGGTCTGCGGGAGCGGTCCCTCGGATGCGTCGACGAGCAGCACGACGCCGTCGACCATGGAGAGTCCGCGCTCGACCTCGCCACCGAAGTCAGCGTGGCCGGGGGTGTCGATGACGTTGATCGTGACGGGACCCTCGGTCGCGTGAACGCCCTCGTAGATGATCGCCGTGTTCTTGGCGAGGATCGTGATGCCCTTCTCGCGCTCGAGGTCGTTCGAGTCCATGGCGCGCTCCTCGACGTGCTCGTGCGAGCCGAAGGAGTTCGTCTGGCGCAGCATGGCGTCGACGAGGGTGGTCTTGCCGTGGTCGACGTGGGCGACGATGGCGACGTTCCGCAGATCGGAACGATGGGCGATGGGCATGCAGGGACCTCGGAGACGTTGAGGGGAAGAAGATGGCGCCGAAAAGCGACGTTCTATCCTAGCGGAGCGATCCGCGGCCCGCGGGATGCCTCATTCCGCGGGCGTCGACGTGGCCGTCGCCGGGGTCCACGCCCACGCGTCCCACAGCACCCCGCGAGCGAGCGGCGAGCGTGTGACGCCGCTCAGCCGGTCGGAGACCGCGGTGAGCGTCGGATGCGCGAACAGCGGCACCCCGTAGGCATCCGCCCACAGGATGGCGTCGAGCTTCTGCAGGGCGGCGTCCTGGGTCTCGGGATCGTCGCTCCCCGTGATCTCGTCGACGAGCGCATCGGCTGCGGGGTCCGCGAAGTGATTGAGGTTGGCGATCGCGGAGTCGCTGCGGAACACGGCCGAGATCGCCGACGGCCCCAGCCGCGTGGTGTCCCAGGCGAAGAGCGCCGCGTCGTAGGCGCCCGCGACACCGAGCAGGCTCGACCAGTCGGGGCGTGAGCAGTCGGTCACCCGGAATCCAGCGCGCGCGGCAGAGCTCTGGATGAGCTCGAACTCGGCCACCCGACGCTCGTCGCCGCGGTCGTACAGGATGCACACCTCGGGCGAGGTGACGCCCGCCTCCGCGAGCAGCCTCGTCGCGGCGTCCACGTCGGTGGACTGGTAGTCGGCCGATCCGTTCTCAGCGATCACCGCCTCGTAGCCCGGCGCCCCGGGGCGCACCACGAACGAGTCCAGCACTCCCGCATCCGCCTGGACCGGTGCCACGAGCTCCTCGACGATCTGCTGGCGGGGCACGACCTTCAGGAACGCCTCCCGCACCCGCGCGTCGCCGAACAGACCGCTCTTGGACGCGGAGAACTGCAGGTCGAGGTGCTCGAAGGTCGCCTGCGATCCTGCGGTCACGGTGAGCCCCGGGATGTCGCTGAGCTCGCCGGCGAGCTCGGCATCGGGGCTCGGGGATGCGACATCCACCTCGCCCTCGCGCAGTCGGCGCACCAGCTCGGCCGGGTCGCCCACCGTCGTCAGCTCGATCGTCTCGATCGTCGGGGCGCGTGAGCCGCGATAGCGCGGATTCGCCGTGAGGGTCACGACACCGTCGGTCACGGCTGACACGAGGTAGGGGCCGCTCGCGACGAGCAGCTCGGCGTCCGGGGCGGTGCCGGTGAGGTCGTACCCGCCGTTCCAGACGTTCGCGATGGCGGAGAGGCTCTCGGTGTCGCCCTCCCGGATCGCCGTGACGAGCGCCCGCTGCGCTGCCTCCGCCTCGTCGGCGTCCGGCTCGGCCGTCGAGGCGGCATCCGCCGCGCGCAACGGAAGGTCGAGCGCCCGGGATGCCACGATGTGCGCCGGCAGGCCCGGGGCGAGCGCGGTCTCCCAGCCGGGTGTGAACGCGTCGTAGTGCACGAAGAGCGAACGTCCGTCGTCGCCGAGCTGCGGCGTCTGGGTCGCGAGCTCGAGGCCACGACCGCGCGCGCCGTCGAAGTAGACGACGTCAGCGGGCAGCTCGCCGAATCGCCCCGTCTCGGGATCGATGTACGCCTCGACGTCGAGCCCCTGGGTGTCGAGGGCACCCGAGTTGGCCGCCCACGCGAGCAGCAGGTCCGCCGGGGTCACCGGCACGCCATCCGACCAGACCGCGCCGTCGGCGATCGTGTACCGCACCGTCAGCGGGTCGCGCTCCGTGACCTCCGCCGTGCCGAAGCTCGTGTCGCGCACGAGCTGGTAGTCGGCATCCGGATACGCGAACGCGCTCCCGGTGAGGTACGCGACGTCGGCGTTGAGGCTCGATGCCCGGCCGTAGCTGCTGTTCGCGTTGAGCGAGGTGAGCGACCCCGTCACCGCGACGGTGGCCTGGGAACCCGCCACCACGGTGTCCTGCTCGGTGCAGCCCGACAGCGCCGTCGCCGCCACGAGCGCGGCGGCGACGAGCGCAAGCAGACGGGGGGATCTCACCCTCACCAGCCTAGGCGCGGTCACACCCCCAGCGGGATGTCGGCGCCCGGGATCGCGGCGAGCAACTCGCGCGTGTACTCGGTCTTCGGATTGTCGAAGACCTCGTCGACGGTCGCCTGCTCGACCACCTTGCCCCGCTGCATGACCGTCACATGGTCGGCGATCACGCGCACCACCGCGAGGTCGTGCGTGATGAAGAGGTAGGTCAACCCGAGCTCCGACTGGAGCTCGGCGAGCAGATTGAGCACCTGCGCCTGCACGAGCACGTCAAGGGCCGAGACGGCCTCATCGAGCACGACGATCTCGGGCTTGAGCGCGAGAGCACGGGCGATCGCGACGCGCTGACGCTGGCCGCCGGAGAGCTCGTTCGGGTAGCGCGTAAGCACCGTCTCGGGCAGGGCGACCTGCTCGAGCACCTCGCGCACCCGCGCCTTGCGCGACTCGACGTCGCCGAGCTTGTGCACGTTGAGCGGCTCGGCGATCGTGTTGCCGATGTTGTGCAGCGGGTCGAGCGAGCCGTACGGGTCCTGGAAGACCGGCTGCATCTTGCGGCGCAGCTTGAGAAGCTCGTGCTTGCCCATGCTCGCGACGTCCTTGCCGTCGACCTGGATCGAGCCCGAGGTGATGTCCTCGAGGCGCAGCAGGAGCTTCGCCGCCGTCGACTTGCCCGAACCCGACTCGCCCACGAGCGCCATCGTCGAGCCCTTGGGCACCTGGAAGGAGACCTTGTCGACCGCGGTGAAGGGGATCGACCGCGGGCCGCCCGTGCGGATCTTGAAGACCTTCGTGACGTCGTGGAATTCGATGACGGGGGTGGACGCGTCTCCCGCCGATTCCACGGTGCGCTCCGCGACCGTGACGAGATCGACCGACGGGTCGGCCCCCTTCGTCTCCTCGGACTCGAGGCTCGCGCCTCGCGAGACGGCCGACTGGATCCGCTTGGAGGCCAGGCTCGGAGCCGCGGCCACGAGACGCTGCGTGTAGGGGTGCTGCGGATCCTGGAGGATCGCGCGCGCGGGCCCCGACTCGACGATGCGACCCCGGTGCATGACCACGAGGTTCTCGGCGCGCTCGGCGGCGAGGCCGAGGTCGTGCGTGATGAAGATGACCGCCGTGTTGCTCTCGGTCGTGAGGCTCTCGAGGTGATCGAGGATGACCTTCTGCACGGTCACGTCGAGGGCGCTCGTGGGCTCGTCCGCGATGAGCAGCTTGGGGTGCGCCGACAGGCCGATGCTGATGAGCACGCGCTGGCGCATGCCGCCGGAGAACTCGTGGGGGAACTGCCGCAGCCGCTGATCGGCATCCGCGAGCCCCGCGTCCTTGAGCACCTGGATGGCACGCTTGCGCACCTCGCGCTTCGAGGTCGCGAGGCCGTTCGCGCGGATGGTCTCCTCCACCTGGAACCCGATGCGGTGCACCGGGTTGAGGGAGTTCATCGGGTCCTGCGGCACGAGGCCGATCTCACGCCCGCGCAGCGACTCCATGTCGTGACGTCCCAGCTGGGTGAGATCGCGTCCCTCGAACAGCACCTTGCCGCCCGTGATGCGTCCGCTGCCGGGGAGCAGGTTGATGATCGCGTGCGCGGTCGTCGACTTGCCGGATCCCGACTCACCCACGATGGCGACCGTCTCGCCCGGGTACACGTCGAAGTTCACGCCGCGCACGGCCGGCACGACGCCGTCCTGGGTCTTGAACGCGACCTCGAGGTTCTCGACGCGGAGCAGCGGTTCGAGTGCACTCATCGGGTGGCCCTCGCCCTCGGGTCGAGCGCGTCGCGCACGGTCTCGCCGAGCATGATGAACGCGAGCACCGTCAGCGACAGCGCGATGGACGGGTAGATGAGCGTGAAGGGCGCCGTGCGCAGACTGGTCTGCGCGGCCGAGATGTCGTTGCCCCACGACATGAAGATGTTGTTGGGCAGCCCGACCCCGAGGAACGACAGGGTCGCCTCGGCGGTGATCGCGCCGGCGAGGCCGACCGTCGAGATGATGATGACGGGCGCGAGCGAGTTCGGCATGACGTGGGTGAACATCGTGCGGAACTTCGACAGGCCGATTGCCTCCGACGCCGTCACGTAGTCGAGGTTCTTCACCCTCAGCACCTCGGATCTCAGGATGCGGGCCGTGGATGGCCAACTGAAGAATCCGATCGCGAGCGAGATGATCAGGATGTTGCGCTCGTGCAGGAAGAGCGACATGATCACGACCGCCGCGAGGATGTAGGGGATCGCGAAGAAGATGTCGCCGACGCGCATGAGCACCGAGTCGAGCCATCCACCGAAGTAGCCGGCGAAGGCACCGATGACGATGCCCATGATCGCCACGAGCACGGTGACGATGATGCCCACCGAGAGCGATGTGCCGGTGCCGTGCACGATGCGCGAGAAGACATCGCATCCCTGCTTGGTGAAGCCCAGCGGGTGCCCCGGGAGCGGGCCGTGGTCGGAGATCCGGGTGCCGATGGGGACCCCGAGCGCCTCGGCGGCCTCCGGGGTCTTCACGCTCAGCATGCAGCCGTCATTCGGCGGAACCTGGGTGAAGACCGTGGGGAACAGGGCGACGAAGACGATGAAGACGATGAACACGGCCGAGACCCAGAACATCCATCTGCCGCGGAGGTCGCGCCAGGCGTCGAGCCACAGGTTCGACTTGCGATCGCTGACGCGCACCGCGTCGACGGCGCCGAGGCCGCCCTCGTCCACCTCGGCGACGTAATGCGGTGCGGTGCGGACGGGGTTCTTACTTGACATAGCGGATCCTCGGGTCGAGCACTCCGTAGAGGAGATCGATGGCGATGTTCACGAGCACGTAGACGATCACGAGAATCGTGACGATCGACACGATCTCGGGGGTGTCTCCCCGGTTGATCGCCTTGAACAGCTCGTTGCCGACGCCCGGCACGTTGAAGATTCCCTCGGTGACGGTCGCGCCGACGATCAGGATGCCGAAGTCGGCGGCGAGGTTGGTGGTCACGGGGATGAGGGAGTTGCGAAGGATGTGCACCGGGACGACGCGGTTGCGGCTGAGCCCCTTGCCGTAGGCCATGCGCACGAAGTCGTTCTGGCTGGTCTCGATGACCGAGGCGCGCGTCAGGCGCACGACGTAGGCCATGTTGAGACCCGCGAGCACGATCGCGGGGAGTATCAGATCGCTCCAGGGGGCACCTGCGCCCACCGTGGGTCTGAACCACCCCAGCTGGATGCCGAAGATCCACTGCGCGACGAACGCGAACACGAAGACCGGCATCGAGATGACGAGCAGGGTCACGATCAAGGCGGCGTTGTCGAAGAGGCCGCCCTTGCGCAGGCCCGAGATGAGACCCGCGAGGACGCCGATGCCGAGCTGGATGATGACGGCGAGAAGGGCGAGACGCAGGGTCGTCGGGAAGGTGCGGGCGAGGATCTCGTTGACCGACTGGCCGGCGTAGGTCGTGCCGAGATTGCCCTGCAGGATGTCGCCCAGGTAGAGGAAGTAGCGGGTGAGGAAGGGCTGGTCGAGGTGGAACTTGGCCTCGAGGGCCGCGATCTGCTCGGGGGCGGGGGTGCGGTCGCCGAACATCCGCAGCACCGGGTTGCCGGGGGTGAGGAACACCATCGAGAAGATGATGAACGTCGACCCGAAGAAGACCGGGATGCCTTGGAGCAGGCGCCTGACGATGTACCAGATCATGGGGAGTTCAGCGTTTCAGAAATCGTGGGCCACACACGCACCCCGTGGGGCGGCGCCGTCATGACGCCGCCCCACGGTGCGTGTATTCGGTCGAACTCTACTTACGCGGACTTCGTCACGCTGTAGAGGATCGGCCAGCTGTCCCAGCCGTACTCCACGTTGTCCACGAGCTTGGAGTAGCCCGCGGTGACCGAGCCGTACCACAGCGGGATCGCCGGCAGGTCGCGGAACAGGTACTGCTGCGCCTCGTTGAAGAGCTTCGACTGCTCCTCCTGCGTGGAGGCCGCGAGGCCCTCACGGAACAGCTTGTCGAAGTCGGCGTTCGAGTAGTCGGCGTCGTTCGAGCCCGAACCGGTCACGTACAGCGCGCCGAGGATGTTGGCGTCCGACGGGAAGTCGAACTGCCATCCGGTGCGGAACGCGGCCTTGATGGTGCGGTCGTTGACCTCGGTGCGCAGACCCTTGAAGTCCGGGTACGGGAGGCCGACGGCGTCGATGCCGAGCGTGTTCTTGATCGAGTTGACGGTCGCGTCGACCCACTCCTGGTGGCCGCCATCCGCGTTGTACGCGAGCTGGAAGCTGCCCGACCACGGCGAGATGGCGTCAGCCTGAGCCCACAGCTCCTTGGCCTTCTCCACGTCGTACTCGAGCACGTCGGAACCCTCGATCGAGCCCGGGTCGAAGCCCGCGATGACCGGCGAGGTGAAGTCCTCGGCGGGCGTACGCGTGCCCTGGAAGATCACGTCGGTGATCTCGGCGCGGTCGATCGCGTGCGAGATCGCGGCGCGGCGGAGCGTGCCCTCCTCGTCGTACGCGAAGTGCTCGAGCGTGGGCTGGATCGTGAACGACTGGAAGACGGCGCTCGCCTGCTCGACGGCGCGGTCGCCCAGCTCGTCCTTGAACGTGCCGAGCGCGTTGGTCGGCACCGTGTCGATGATGTCGACGTTGTCCGAGAGGAGGTCGGCGTAGGCGGCGTCCTGGGTGGCGTAGACGATGAAGTTCAGGCCACCGTTCTGGGCCTTGCGCGGGCCGTTGTAGCTTTCGTTCGGCACCAGGTTGAGGCTCTCGCCGTGCACCCAGCCGTCCTCGCTGAGCTTGTAGGGGCCGTTGCCGACCGGCGCGTCACCGAACGCGTCCGGGTCGTCGAAGAACGACTCGGGCAGCGGGAAGAACACGGTGTAGCCGAGCGCCACCGGGAAGTCCGCACGCGGCTGGGCGAGCTTGACGGTGAAGGTCGTGTCGTCGACGACGTCGAGCGCGAGGGTGTTCTCGCCACCGTCGTAGGTGCCGCCCTCGAACGCGATCGCGTCGATGAACCACCACTGGTTCAGGAGGTCGGGGTTCGACGCGGCCCACTGCCAGGCCTTCACGAAGGAGTCGGACGTGACCGGCGTGCCATCCGAGAACTTCTGGTCAGCCTTGAGCTTGACCGTCCAGGTGATGTAGTCGTCGGACTCGATCGACTCGGCGGCGTCGTAGTCCCACGAGCCGTCGGCCTTGTAGTAGACCAGACCGGCGAACATGTTGTTGAGAACCTGACCACCGTTGACTTCGTTGGTGTTGGCCGGGATCAGCGGGTTCTCGGGCTCGCCCCAGGCGACGTTGACGACGCCGGTCGATGCCGATCCTCCTCCGTTGTTGCCGCCGTTGTCCGACGAGCAACCGGAGAGGACCAGCGCGGCGGCGACTGCGATGCCTCCGGCTGCTGCTGCGATGCGAGTGATTCGCACGGTTCCTCCTGTACACAATGTGACGCCATGCGGGCGTGCGCGCGCATGGCGGTGATGCGTGCAACCTTAAGTCTCGATGTCCCGACCGCCAAACCGGATCGCGGAATCGTTACATGGAGGAAACCGCAACGCGGGATTATTGCGCGATTCCTCCAGTGGCGCAGGATTTCTCATCGAGGTGCCGGAATGCGGCGTCTGGGCGGGGCATCCGGATGCTGCATCCGCCTCCGGCGCGCGCCGATTAGCATCGAGGCATGCCCGATCCGGACGCGACGACGACCGCGTCCACGCCATCGCGCGGCCGCCTGTGGTGGGAGATCGCGATCGTGCTGGCGCTCGGGCTCGGCCAGTCGGCCGTCTACGCGATCGTCGCGCTCATCTCCCGTCTGACGCGCGAGACCGCGCTCGGCGATCAGAGCACCACGCTCATCCCCTCGCTCAGCGACCGCGAGGTGTTCGACCTCATCTACCAGGTGCTCGGGATCGTGTTCGCCCTGGTCCCCGCGCTGCTCGTGTGCTTCCTGCTGTGGTCGACGCGTCCGCCGCATCTGCAGCGGCTCGGCCTCGACGGCACGCGGGTGGGCCGCGACGTCGGCTGGGGCGTGGGGCTCGTCGTGGCGATCGGGGTGCCGGGCCTGGCGCTCTATGCGGGAGGACGTGCGCTCGGCCTCTTCGTGGCGGTGAACCCGGCGGGCCTCGGCGACTTCTGGTGGACCATCCCGGTGCTGCTGCTGTCGGCGGTCCGCGCGGCAGTCCAGGAGGAGTTCGTGGTGCTCGGCTACCTCTTCACCCGCCTGCGCCAGCTCGGATGGGGGAGCTGGCCGATCATCGTGGCGACCTCGGTGCTGCGCGCGAGCTACCACCTCTATCAGGGCCCGGGGGCGTTCGTGGGCAATCTGCTCATGGGACTCCTGTTCGGATTCCTCTACGCCCGCACGGGGCGCCTGCTGCCGTTCCTCGTCGCGCATTTCTTGCTCGATGCCGTCGTCTTCATCGGATATCCGCTCGCGACCGGCTGGTGGCCGTCGCTCTTCGGCCTCCCCGGTTAGGGGGCTCCCGCGCGTTTTCGGACCGCGCGTAGAATCTCTCGCATGTCTCAGCCCGACACGGGGGAGTCGGCGACCGCGATGCAGAGCCAGGAGCCTGCTGACGGCCCCGCCCTGCCCCCTCCCCCCGCCGGAGCCACCCGCTTCGAGCTGCCCCCGCCCGGTGACGGAGCCGTCCGCTTCGACCTGCCCCCTCCCCCCGCCTGAGTCGACCGGAGCTGGCTGAGAGCGGCGCAGCCGCGTTTCGAAGCCTCGACCCGACGAACACGCGCGACGGCGGTTTCGAGACGCGCCGCGCCTGCGGCACGGCGCTCCTCGACCACCTGTGCCCGTGGTCGCTTAAGAAGCGCGCACCTGTCGAGCGAAGCGGGGGTGGGCGATCAGTCGCGCGACGCTGGCATCGGGCCTGGCGGGAGCGCATCGCCGCCAGGCGATACGCGGGGGCATGCGTCGCGCGACTGATCGCCCACCCCCGCGAAGCGTCGAGAGAGGCCTACGCGAACGCCTCCACCGGCGGGCACGCGCACACGAGGTTGCGGTCGCCGTAGGCCTGGTCGATGCGGCGCACGGGCGGCCAGTACTTGCCCCCGTGCACGAGCGAGCGCACCGGGTAGACCGCCGTCTCGCGGTCGTACGGATGCGTCCACTCCCCCGCGATGACCGATTCGGCCGTGTGCGGCGCGCCCGAGAGCGGATTGTCGTCCGCGGGCCAGGTTCCGGCACCGACGGCATCCGCCTCAGCCTTGATCGCGATCATCGCGTCGATGAAGCGGTCGATCTCGGCGAGATCCTCCGACTCCGTCGGCTCGACCATGAGCGTGCCCGCCACGGGGAACGACATGGTCGGCGCGTGGAATCCGTAGTCGATGAGCCGCTTGGCGACGTCGTCGACGGTCACGCCCGTCGCTTCGCGCAGCGGCCGCAGGTCGAGGATGCACTCGTGAGCGACGAGGCCGTTGTCACCCGAGTAGAGCACCGGGAAGTGCGTGCGCAGGCGCTCGGCGATGTAGTTGGCCGCGAGCACCGCGGCTCCTGTCGCGCGACGCAGCCCGTCGGCGCCCATCATCCGCACGTACGCCCAGGAGATGGGCAGGATGCTGGGGCTGCCGTGCTCAGCGGAGCTCACCGGGTTCGCGCCGGGTGCCGCGCCGGGCAGATAGGGCGCGAGGTGCGCCTTGGCCGCGACGGGGCCGACACCGGGTCCTCCGCCTCCGTGCGGGATGCAGAAGGTCTTGTGCAGGTTGAGGTGCGAGACGTCTCCCCCGAAGTCGCCGAACCGCGCATAGCCGAGCAGGGCGTTGAGGTTGGCACCGTCGACGTAGACCTGCCCGCCCGCCGCGTGCACGGCATCCGTGACCGACCGGATCTCGTGCTCGTACACGCCGTGGGTCGACGGGTAGGTCACCATGAGCGCGGCGAGGTCGTCGGCGTGCTCGGCGACCTTCGTGCGCAGATCGTCGAGGTCGACGTTGCCGAGTTCGTCGCATGCGACGACGACGACCCTCATGCCCGCGAGCACGGCGGATGCGGCATTGGTGCCGTGCGCGCTCGAGGGGATGAGGCACACCGTGCGGTGCGCCTGGCCGGCCGCACGGTGGTAGCCGCGGATCGCGAGCAGGCCCGCGAGCTCCCCCTGGCTGCCCGCGTTCGGCTGCAGCGACACTTCGTCGTAGCCGGTCACGTCGGCGAGCCACCCGGCGAGCTGCTCGATGAGCTCGAGGTAGCCGGCGGTGTCGGCAGCCGGTGCGAGCGGGTGGAGTCCGGCGAACTCGGGCCAGCTGATGGCCGCCATCTCGCTCGCGGCGTTGAGCTTCATCGTGCACGAGCCGAGCGGGATCATGCCGCGGTCGAGCGCGTAGTCCTTGTCGGCCAGATACTTCAGGTACCGCATCATGCCGGTCTCGGAGTGGTGGGTGTGGAATACCGGATGCGTCAGATATTCCGACTGCCGCATGTGCTCCGGCGAGATCGACCGGGAGACGGGCTTCACCCCGAGCGCGCCCGGTGCGGCATCTCCGAGCACCGCGCGGAGCACGACGAGGGTGTCGGCGGCCGTCGTGGTCTCATCCGTCGAGAACTGCACGGCGTCGTCGTCGACCTGCCACAGCAGCACGCCTTCGGCGTCGGCCGCGGCCACGATCTCGCGGGCGCGGCCGGGCACGGCGACTCGCACCGTGTCGAAGAACTCGTCGTGCACGAGCCGGGCGCCACCGGCGCGCAGTGCGTCGGCGATGAGGTTCGCCATGCGATTGCTGTGGTGGGCGATCGCTCGGATGCCGCGCGGCCCGTGGTAGACGGCGTACATCGACGCCATGACGGCGAGCAGCACCTGCGCGGTGCAGATGTTGCTCGTGGCCTTCTCGCGGCGGATGTGCTGCTCGCGCGTCTGCAGCGACAGCCGGTAGGCCGGGTAACCCGACGCGTCCTGCGAGACGCCCACGAGGCGGCCCGGGAGCTGCCTTTCGAGGCCCGCTCGCACGGCCATGTAGCCGGCGTGCGGCCCGCCGAATCCGAGGGGCACGCCGAAGCGCTGCGTGGTGCCGACCGCGACGTCCGCGCCGAACTCCCCCGGCGAGGCGAGGAGGGCGAGCGCGAGCAGGTCGGCGGCGACGACCGCGAGACCACCGGCCGCCTGCACGCGGGCGACGACATCCGCGGGGTTCCAGACACGCCCGGACGCTCCGGGGTACTGGATCACCGCCCCGAAGGCCTCGGGCAGCTCGCCGCTCGGCCCCTGGCCGGCGAAGTCGACATCGACGAGCTCGATGCCGACCGCCTCCGCGCGGTGTGCCAGCAGCGCCCGCGTGCGCGGCAGGATGTCGACGTCGACGAGGAAGACGCGCGACCCGGCGCCCGACGCACGACGCGCCAGCAGCATCCCCTCGACGACCGCGGTGCCCTCGTCGAGCATCGAGGCGTTCGCCGTGGCGAGGCCGGTGAGGTCGGTCACCATCGTCTGGAAGTTGATGAGGGCTTCGAGCCGCCCCTGCGAGATCTCGGGCTGGTAGGGCGTGTAGGCCGTGTACCAGCTCGGGTTCTCGAGCACGTTGCGCTGGATCACGGCGGGCGTGTGGGTGCCGTAGTAACCGAGCCCGATCATGGGCCGGGCCACGCGGTTGCGGGCCGCGAGTGCGCGCAGTTCGGCGAGCGCCTCGGTCTCGGATGCGGCGGGCGGCAGCGTCGTGGCCGCGTCGGGGGCGACCCGGATGCCCGCCGGGATCGCGGCGTCCATGAGCGCGTCGATGCTGGGGTAGCCGAGCACCTCGAGCATCGTCTTCTGGGCGGCGGAGTCGGTGCCGATGTGCCGATCGGCGAAAGCGGTCGTCATTCTGCGGTCAGCGCCGCGTACTCGTCGGCGGAGAGCAGGGCAGGCAGTTCGCTGAAGCGCACTGCGATCATCCATCCGGCCCCGAACGGGTCGGAGTTCACGAGCGAGGGGTCGTCGACGACGGCCTGGTTGGCCTCGACGACCTCGCCGTCGAGCGGCGCGTAGAGCTCGCCGACCGACTTCGTGGACTCGATCTCGCCGCAGACGTCGTTCGCGGCGACCGTGGAGCCCGCGGAGGGCAGGTCGACGTAGACGATGTCACCGAGCTGCTCGGCGGCGTAGTCGGTGATGCCGATGGTGGCGACATCGCCGTCGAGGGCGACCCACTCGTGCTCGGCGGTGTACTTGAGGGCGTCGAGATCGGTCATTTGTTCCTCCGGTAGAAGGGCAGGGCGGTGACGGTGGCAGGGATGCGGGTGCCGCGGACGTCGATGGAGAGCTCGGTGCCCTCCTCGGCCGCGGCCGGGGTGACGAAGGCCAGCGCGATGGGGTGGCCGAGGGTGGGGCTGAGCGCCCCGCTCGTGATCTCGCCGACGACGTCGTCGCCGCGAAGCACGCTGTAGCCGGCGCGGCCCGCGCGCTTCCCGTCGGACACGATGCCGACGAGCACGGGGGCGCCCTCCGCCGGGGTGGTGTGCCCCTTGCCGACGAAGTCCTCCTTCGCCTCGACGACCACGCGCCCGAGGCCCGCCTGTGCCGGCACGATGTCCCGCGAGAGCTCGTGCCCGTACAGCGGCATGCCCGCCTCGAGGCGGAGGGTGTCGCGGGCCGCGAGACCCGCCGGGACGAGGCCGGAGCCCGCCCCCGTCTCGGCGAGGGCGTTCCACAGAGCGGCTGCGGCATCCGGCGCG
>JBQCHI010000036.1:0-31003 GCA_051954835.1 Protaetiibacter sp.
GCCGCCTGCGGCGACGGCCAGCTCGGTCGCATCCACGGGGCGGCATCGAGCCACGCAGCGACGTGACCGTCGCGTGGCGCGGTCAGATACGGCAGGTCGGTGAGCACGAGATCCACGCCCGAGGTGCGCACGACCTCGGCGAGGCGAGACGCTGCCTCCCGGGTGAAGAAGCGGCGCACCGAGGCATCCGCTGCTGCCGCCGCCTCGAACCCGGTCACGATCACGAGGGCGCCCCCGGCAGCGAGTTCGACGCCGTCGAGGGCGGCCATGAGGTCGCCCTCGGCGATCTCTCCGCTGCCGTCGGGGATCCTGACGACCACTGCAGCGCGGTTCAGGATGCGGGCGGGATCGAGTTCGAACGCACCCGTCGCGTTCTCGTCGGCGAGACGTTGCGTCAGGATCCGGGTGGCTGCCGACGGGCTCATGTCGATGTGGAACAGGTTGGCGCCGTTATGCGTGAGCGTCGCGATGGGCTCGGTCGTGTACGGGCGCTCCCACGGCAGCAAGGTGCCGGTCGCGGATGCGGTCGAGATGGGTCGGGTGAGCGAGATCAGCTGGGTCATCGGGTCATTCCTCGAAAGCGAAAACGGTGCAGGGCGCGCCTTCGCCGCCTGCCAGATACAGGGGGAGCACGGTCACCCGGATGCGCGTGCTGGTGATCTTCTCGACCCCCGTCAGCGCCGGAACCGGTGTGAGCCATTCATGAAGAGGCAACGACGCGGCCCAATCGGGCGCACCACCGCCGGCGCCACGGGCCGGTGTGTAGTGCCGCATGTACGCCCGCGCCTGGTCGGACGGGAACGGCGGGCGATCCCACGGCTCGCGCTCGGCCCACTCCCGGAACATGAAGCCCTCACCGAGGTTGCCGACATAGGCGCAGTCGGTGAGCATCAGGTCGGTGTTCTTCGCCTTCATGTACTCGATGAGACGCTCGGCGCCCGCGACGGTGAAATGCGGGGTGTACTTCGCGTAGTCGTCGCCGAGCTCACGGTGGCGGTCGGTGCGCCCCCACCCGGTGCGAATGAGCACGGCGTCGCCGTCGTGGAAGTCGTCGTTGTTCTCGAGTGCACGCGTGAAGTCATCCGGGCCGAGGTCTTCGCCCGGCTCCTTGGGGATGTCGACGACGACAGTGGGACGGTTCACGAAGCCGCTGTAGTCCAACTCGTCGATCCGGGCGGCGTCGTCGTCGTAGCATGCGCTCAGCATGAGGCGGGTTCCCGCTTCGCTGTGGAAGCTCATCGCGTACTGCTCGACGCCGTGCTGTTCCCGCGTCATCGTGCGCGTCATCCGGAACGGGGAATCCCACGCCCAGACGTTCCCGACCGGCATGTGCGGGTACAGCGGCAGGGTGAGGTTGTGGATCTTCATGGTGTTGCTTTGTCTCCGTGGGTCGTGAGGTGGTTCGCATCGAGGGGCGCACCGACGCGGGGCTGCTCGGCGGCCCACCGGTGCCGTTCGGTGCTGAGGGCCGAGCCGACGAGGTACACGTGCTCGAGGACATGGCTGAAGATGTGGTCGGGCTCGCCCTGAAGAACGGCGTCGAGGATCCGCCGGTGGCTGTCGGCAATGTGGTCCGATGAGTCAACGAGGGTCTGGCCGACCATGTTCAGCCAGAGCCGGAAAAGCACGTGCTGCTGTTCCCACATCTCCACCAGACGCGGCATCCCCGACGCGCTGCACAGCGCGCTGTGGAATTCATAGTCCAGGCGCGCGACCTGGGAACGATCGCCCTCGTCGGCGGCGGACTGCATGTCGGCGATGATCCGCTCGATCGCGTGCACCTGATCCGTGGTGATCCGCTGCGCGGCACTCTGATATGCCGCGGTCTCGAGCAGGGTGCGGAGCATGTGGAGTTCGCGGATCGAGTCGGCGTCGAGCTGCACCACTCGGGTGGTGCGCGCGGACTCGTCGACGATGAGGCCATCGCGTTTGAGCAGCCAGAGGGCCTCGCGAAGTGGGGCGCGGCTGACTTCGAGCTGCCGGGCCAAGGTCTCTTCGACGATGCGAGTTCCGGGAGGAAGCACACCCTCGAGGATCGCTTCGCGCAACGCCTCGTAGACGTTCTCACCCAGCGCCCCGCGCTCGGACGTTTCGATACGCGCGAGCTGCACAGCGGGCGTTTGATTGCGGTCCGGCGCCATTGCGTGTCCTCTCCGTCGGGCTCTATCGTCGACGATAGCAGAGTTACCGTATGCGGACAACTGGCTATCGCATACGGAGAGGCAGTTCTTGCGACCAGGCGTCGCGTCCCCACACGACGACGGGGGCGACATGTTCACCATGTCGCCCCCGTCGGGTGGCTGTCATGCCGGTGCGAAGCTCAGCGCGGCACGTCGCCGCGCCACGCGCCCGTCTCGCCGCCGCGGGACTCGATGAACTCCTTGAAGTTCTTGAGGTCCTTGCGCACGGCATGCGAACCGGCGCCGACCCACGAGCCGAGCACCTCGAGCACGCCCTCCGGCTCCCAGTCGAGCTGCACGGTCACGCGCGTGCTCGCGTCGCTGAGCTTGTGGAAGGTCACCACGCCCGCATGCTGGGTGTCGCCGCCGGTGCTCGTCCAGGCGACGCGCTCATCCGGGTGCTGCTCGGTGACGACGGTGTCGAACTCGCGCTCGGCGCCGCCCACCTTCACCTTCCAGCGCAGGTGGGTGTCGTCTTGCTGCGTGATCGACTCGACCTCGTCGAGGAAGTGCGGGAACGACTCGAACTGGGTCCACTGGTTGTAGGCCGTCGTGACCGGAACGTCGACGTCGATGCTTTCGGTGATCTGCGTCATAGGGGTCTCCTTTGCGTCGGTACCAGCCAACGCGAGGTCGGCGGATGCGGTCAGGGCCTTGACGGGGAGCGGTGAGGGGGTTAGGCGGGGGCCGGCGGCGTCGGCGCTGCTCCACGCGTGCGGCGTCATCGCGTGCGGCGCCGGCACCTCCCGGCAGCGTGCCTTCGTGGGCTCGTCTCCAGCTCGGGTCGCCTTCGTCGATTCCTCCCCAGCCCGCATGTAGGTGACTTATGCGGAGATTCTCGGATTCTGTCGAATACGTATTCGATGCCTGGAAGACTTGGCGCATGACTTCTTCGACCGGCTTCCTGACCCGGGTGGGCGACACCTCGGTGCCGGTCATACTGCCCGCGGTGGGCCGGATGCGAGATCAGGAGCTGCTGGATGCACAGCGTGAGGTGGCCGAGGTGCAGCGGCGACTCTCGGCGATCGCAGCGGCGGTGGCGGGTGAGATCGCGCACCGCTCCCGCCGCGAACTGGGGCACAGCGGGCTGGCGGCTTCGCGCGGGCAGCGCAGTGTTGAGGGGCTCATCTCGCACCTCACGGGTGGGTCTGCGCGGGAGGCGCGCACCCTGGTGCAGGCCGGCGAACTGATGCCGACGGCGGCGCCGCGGCCGAGCACGGCACCGGTGGCGGAGTGGTTGGCGGTGATCGGGGATGCGGTCGCGTCGGCAGCGATCTCGGTCGGGGCCGCCGCAGTCGTCCGCAGCCGCCTCGCCTCAACTGAGGTGGCCCGCGCCGTGGCCGCCGCTGGAGCCGACCCGGGCGCGGGTGCGGGTGCGGGTGCGGATGCGATGCGGGCGTTGACGGATGCCGCCCGTACCCTTGTCGATCGGGCGCCACGACTCACCCTCGAACAGCTCATCGTGCAAGCTGGGCAGGCCCGTGACGACCTCGATGCGGCAGGAGTTGCCACGCGCGAGCGGGAACAGCACGAGCGCCGTTACCTGCGCCTGACCCCGCAGCCGGACGGGATGGTTCGCCTCACCGGACTGCTCGACCGCGAATCGGCGGCGATCATCGTGCCGATCGTCGATGCGATCACCAACCCGCGACGCCCCGGACCCCGCTTCGCCGCCCCGGATGCCGAACCCACCGTCGACGACCTCGTGCGCGACGCACGCACCCCGGAGCAGCTCATGCTCGACAGTGTCGTCGAACTCATCCGCATCGGCGGCCGCGTCGATGACGGCACCGTGCTCGGGGACCGCACGCCCGGCGTGCGGGTCCTCGTCAGCGCACGCGACCTCCACACCACCCCGAACGGCGACGGTGAACGTCCCGGCGCCGCGTACTTCGAGGGCCAGAGCGAACCGGTCTCCATCAGCACCGCCGAACGACACATCTGCAGCACCGGAGCCATCCCGATCCTGTTCGACGACGACACCGGACGCGTGCTCAACCTCGGCCGTGAACAGCGCCTCTTCACCCGCACGCAGCGCATCGCTCTCGCCGCCCGCGACGGCGGATGCCTCATGTGCGACCGACCTCCGTCCTGGACCGAAGCACACCACATCGACCACTGGGACGAGCACCACGGCCGCACCGACATCGACGACGGCGTACTCCTCTGCCGCCACTGCCACCTCATGGTCCACAACCGCGGTTGGCGCATCCGCCGAGAGCACGGCGCCTACCACCTCGAACACCCCGACCCCGACGGCACCCTCCGCCGCACACCGCTGCCCTCGCGTAGCCCCGCCGCACAACGACTCCTGCGAGCCACCGCATGAACCTCGTGCACGGCGCCGCAGATGTGTACAGTGTCCACATTGAATGCGAGGAGGACGCCATGTTGTTGCCCACCGTCACCGACCAGGACACCTGGCTACGAGAACTCGCCGAGTTGCGTCGCCGCGAGAAGGCGGCCACCCGGGAGCTCGACGCCATCGCCGCACAGCGTCGGAGGCTGCCCATGGTGGAACTGCCCGAGTACACGCTCGTCGGCGAGAGCGGCCCGGTGCGTCTCGCCGAGATCTTCCAGGGCAAGCGGCAGCTGATCACCTACCACCACATGTGGCAGCACGACGCCGAGTGGCAGTGCCCCGGATGCACGGGCTACACCGCCCAGTTCACGCGGCTCGACTTCCTCGGCGCCTACGACGCGCGGTTCGTGATCGTGTCACAGGGCCGAATCGAGCAGCTCCTGGCCTACCGAGACAAGGTCGGCAACCGGATGGAGTGGTACTCCACCGCCGACAGCACCTTCGGCGGCGACGTCGGCGCACCGCGGAGCGGCGGGTTCGCGGTCAACGTCTTCCTCCGCGACGGTGACACCGTCTACCGCACCTGGCACACCGATGGCCGCGGCACCGAGCAGCTCAGCCACACCTTCCCGCTCATCGATCTGCTGCCCTACGGGCGCCAAGAGGCGTGGCAGGACTCCCCCGACGGGTGGCCGCAAGACGAACACCCCGGGTCGCGCTGGATGAACTCCTGGGAGGTCGCGGCGCTCTACGGAGCGGACCCGCACGTGACAGCAGGCGAGGGGCACCACCACCACTGACCGGCCAGGGCGCCGAGCGAGGCGCGCTCGCCTCGGCCGAGCGCCCGTGGCGGGCCCGAAGTCGCCCGGGCCACGGGCTCCGGCTCGAGGGCGATTCGCGGCAGCTCGCTCAGTGCTCGGCGGCGCTCGAACCCAGTCGCGACCGCAGCTGCTCGGCCAGTTCGCCGCGGCGGAGCTTGCCGGTCTCCGTCCTCGGCAGCGAGGCGAGCCGCACCACCGCCTGCGGCGCCAACGCGGCGAAGCGATCTCGCAGCAACGTCGTCAGCTCGGTGGGGTCGATCACGAGATCGCTGACGATGCCCACGGCGATCATCGGATTCCCGAAACGGTCGGCGATCGAGACAGCCCCCGCATCCCGCACGCCCGGCAGCTCTCTCACCGCCGACTCGATCCGCTCGGGCCGCACCTTGCTGCCGCCGACATTGATGAGGTCATCTGCGCGACCTGCGAGCCGCAGCTCCGCACCGGATCGGGATGCGAGATCCCCGGGATAGAACCAACCATCCGAGAACCCGTGCTGTGGGCCATCCGCGTCGCCGCCGATGTACCCCGCCGCCATCGTGGGAGTGCGCACCCGCAGCGCACCGACCTCGCCATCCGGCAGAGGCTGATCCCGCTCGTCCACGATCTGCACCTCGGCGCCGGGCAAGATGAACGCCGGCCCGTGCTCGCGACCTCCATCGAGACGTCGCGCAGCCACCACGTGAGCCTCCGTCGACCCGTACATGTCCCACACCTCGACACCGAACCAGTCGGCCAGAGCCTCGATGAGGTGCCCACTGGGCGGCGCGCCCCCCAGAATGATGCGCGACAGCGCCGGCAGCCGCTCACCCACGGCCTGGGCAGCCTCCAGCAGCTCGACGAACTGCTGAGGCGACCCCGCGAGCATCGTGATCGCACGCTCCCGGAACACCTCGAGACGCCAGCGCGGCGGACCGGGCACGATGTGGGCCTTCCGGTCGCGCAGCGAGCCGAGGAAACCGATCTGGGCGCCGAGCGAACCCAGACCGAACATGGTCGTGAAACGGGTGCCCGGTGGGTACGCCACCTCGCTCGCCTCGAGTCGCGCCCACAGCTGCGGCTCGCTGAGCCCGATCGCCTTCGGCACGCCCGTCGTCCCGCTCGTGAAGATCAGCCAGGCGGGCGACCCCGCCGGGCGCGCGACAGGCTCCACCCGCGAGACGTCCACCTCGGCCATGCCCTGCAGCGTGTCGGCATCGAACCGGATGCGACGATCCTCGGGCACCCCCGCGATCGCATCGGTGGACAGCACCCGCGAGATGACCGCATCCGCGCCGACCGGCACACCCCGCACGTACGAGGCGCCGACGCCGCCACGCAGCAGCAGGGCGATGACGCACGCCGGTGCGATCTCGTCGGGAACGGCGAACGCAACAGCCTCCCGATCCGATACACCCGAGGAGCGCACCCAGGCCACGAGGCGGAGCGCGGTGTCCCACAGCTCGCCCGCGCTGAGGATCGTCGTCGGACCGACGACGGCCGGGTCATCCGGCGCATCACCCGCCCAGGCACGCAACGCCGCAAGCGGGCCGTCCTCCGCCCAGGCCGCGGACTCTCCGTGGATTGCCGACCCGGGGAACCCGGTGCTCACGCCTCGACGCGCGCGCGCATGCGCCGCGACGCGGCCAGCAGCGCGGCACCGCCGAGCAACGCCGCCCCGCCACCGAGCGCGACAGCGGCATCGGCATCCGACGCGCCCGTCTCCGCGAGCTGCGGCGACGACGGGGCAGGAGCCGGGGCCGGCGGTGCCGGAGGCGTCGCCGGGAACCGTATGACGATCACGCCGCCCGCTCCGGCACTCGCCCTGGCGGAGACCACGGTGCCGCCGCCCTCCGCGTTGTCGCCCGCGACGGCGCTGCCACCCTGGCCGGTGCCGGGCGTGACAGGGGCGAGGGTCGAACCGTTCGGGGTGCCCGTGCCGCCCACGCCGAACACATCGGAGCCGTCCAGGCTCGCGGGGAACAACGTCGCATCCGTGGCGATCGCCGACAACACGACACCCGCCCCCGGCGTCGCACCGGCGGAGGCCGCAGACCCGGCCCCGCCGCCCGAACCAGACGCCCCGTTGGTCGGGCTCGGTCCGTCCTGGCGCGAACCCGCGTTGCCGTTGCCGCTCGAACCGCCGACCGTGCCGTTCGAGATGCTCCCACCGGCAGCGGATGTCGTGCCGAGACTCGTCGTCTCGCCGTTCGCACCGGCGACACCGCCGGCGCCGACGACCGCGGCGAGCGGCACGTCGAGCGCGACGCTGTCGACATAGGTCACCGCGCCGCCGCCACCGCCGAAACCGGCATAGTCACCGGAGGAGAGGGCGCGCCCACCGGCACCACCACCGACCAGGACGGCAGAGAGCTTGCTGATCGACGAGGGGAAGGTGTAGCTGCCGCTCGTGGTGATGCGCAGCTCGCACACGCCGTCTGCGATGAGGGTGGCCACGGGAGTGGTCGCCTCACAGGTCTCGCCGGGTGCCGCGAGCGCGGCGCCCCCGGTGCCGAACACCGTCGCCGCGCCACCGATCATCGCGACGGCGCCGGTGGCACCGCCGATACGACGCACGAGCCGCCCCCCAGCGACTCCCGTTCCGTTCATCTTCTGCACTGAAAACTCCTCGCCCCCGCGGGTCGGGCGCCCGCATCCGACACCGTCGGCACAATTCCGCCCAGCCTAGCGGTGAACGGGGGCGATGCAGACCAGCTCAGAGCGCAGGCGCCTGCGCCAGCAGCGGACCGCCCCACTGCTCCACGAGCAGCTGCTCGAGCGCGGCACCCACCGTGTACAGGCGCGCGTCGTCACGAGCTGGCGCCATGAACTGGATGCCGACCGGCAGGCCATCCTCCGGTGCGAGGCCCGACGGCAGCGCGATGCCCGGAACACCCGCGAGGTTCGCCGGGATCGTCGTCAGGTCGTTGAGGTACATCGCGAGCGGGTCGTCGACCTTCGCACCGAGCGGGAACGCGGTGGTCGGCGCCGACGGCGTCGCCAGCACGTCCACCTGCTCGAAGGCGGCGGCGAAGTCGCGCTGGATGAGTGTGCGCACCTTCTGCGCCGAGCCGTAGTACGCGTCGTAGTAGCCAGCCGACAGGGCGTAGGTGCCCAGGATGATGCGGCGCTTCACCTCGTCGCCGAAGCCCGCCTCACGCGTGGCCGACATGACATCCTCGACCGTCGCCTGACCCTCGGGGGTCACCCGCAGGCCGAACCGCACCGAGTCGAACTTCGCGAGGTTGCTCGAGGCCTCGGCCGGGAGGATCAGGTAGTACGCCGCGATCGCGTAGCGGAACGACGGCGCCGAGATCGGCACGATCTCCGCGCCCTGCGCCTCCAGCAGCGCGAGCGCCTCCTCGAAGCGCTGCACGACACCGGGCTGGAAGCCCTCGCCGCCCGCCAGGTCGGTCACGACGCCCACGCGCAGACCGCGCACAGCGCCCTCGCGCTGCCCGGCGCGCGCGGCATCCGCGAACGACGGCCAGGCATCCGGGATCGAGGTCGAGTCCTTCGGGTCGTGCCCGCCGATCACATCGTGCAGCAGCGCCGCATCCAGCACCGTGCGGCTCACCGGGCCGACCTGGTCGAGCGAGGAGGCGAGCGCGATCGCGCCGTAGCGCGAGACGCCGCCGTAGGTCGGCTTCATGCCCACCGTGCCGGTCACGGATGCCGGCTGACGGATCGAGCCGCCCGTGTCGGAACCCAGCGCGAACGGCGCCTCGAACGCCGCGACGGCCGCCGCCGACCCGCCGCCCGAGCCGCCGGGGATCCGCGAGAGATCCCACGGGTTGTGGGTGTTTCCGAACGCCGAGTGCTCGGTGGAGGAGCCCATCGCGAACTCGTCCATGTTGGTCTTGCCGAGCGGCACGAGACCGGCGGCGCGCAATCGGGCGACGACGGTCGCGTCGTAGGGCGGCACCCAGCCCTCGAGGATCTTCGAGCCCGAGGTCGACGGCATGTCGAAGGTGCAGAGCACATCCTTGATGGCGATGGGCACACCGGCGAGCCCGGATGCGGTGCCCTCGGCGCGGGCCTTGTCGATGGCCGCCGCCGTGTCGAGGGCGTTCTCGTTCAGGTGCAGGAACGCGTGCACGTCACCGTCGACCTGCGCGATGCGGTCGAGGTGGGCCTGCGTCAGCTCGACGCTCGAGGTCTCGCCGGAGTCGAGCATCGCGGCCAGCTCGGCCGCCGACCGGGTGATCACTGCTCCTCCCCCAGGATCGAGGTGACCTTGAAGAAGTCGCCGTCGCGCTCCGGGGCGCCCGCGAGCGCCTCCTCCGGCGTGAGGGTGCGGCCCACGACGTCCGGGCGCGTCACCGTGCCGAGCGCGATCGGGTGGCTGGTGGCCGGCACATCCGGCGTCGCCACCTCGGTGACGGTCGCGACGGCGTCGACGATGACACCCAGCTCGCCCGTCAGGCGCTGCACCTCGTCGTCGGTGAGGCCGATGCGGGCGAGGTGCGCGAGATGGCGCACGAGGTCAGGGGTGATCTCAGACACGAGTTCCATCCTAGGCGGGGGTGAGGGTGCTGGTTTCGAGACGCGTCGGGCTTCGGCCGCCGCTCCTCGACCGGCTCCTGGCTAGCGGATGTGGGTGAACGCCCGCGCGAAGTCGCCGCGGGAGTGGTCCGGCCCCACCACCCACTCCCCCTCGCCGAGCGCGATGAGGGTCATGTTGCGCAGCGACATGCTGCCGGGCGCGAAGTAGTCGTTGTGGGTGGACGCCCCACCCAGCGCAGCACCCGAGAGCGGATCGCTGCCCGCCGCGACCGAGAACAGCTGCGCACCGTAGCTGCGCGACGCGGGCTGGCTGCCGAACACCCCGGATGCGGGAATCGGATCCCAGTCGGCCGCCCCCACCCAGACGCTCCCCACGTGCAACTCGTCGGCGGAGCGCGCGGGGCTCCCGGGCGAGCCGACCACGGCAAGTGCGTCGACGCTCACGTCGTCCTCCGCGAGGGAGAGCAGGGCCGCCGTCGACCCGTAGGAGTGCGCGAGAACCGCGAGGAACGGCTGGTCGTCGCCCCGCACGGCCCGCAGCCCCTGGAGGGCCGCCGTAAGCGACGTCTGCCCCTCGCGCGCGAGCTCCATCGAGGCGACGTTGACGATGCTGGGCGTCGTGTAGCCGATCCAGGCGACGGCGGCGACCGTCGCATCCGAGTCCGGATGCAGCACGGCCAGCCAGTGCTCCTGATCGTCGACGAGGGCCTGGGCCGTCGCCGTCCATGCCTCGATCTGCGCGTCGACCCCGAAGAACATACCCGGCACGAGATAGCTCACGTAGTCCGCCTCGGCGAGGTCGCCGATCGCGATCACCGCGCGCCCGTCGCCCGTGACGTCGATGCTCACGAGTCGCCGCCCGTCGCCGCGCAGCGCCTTCGCGACCTGGTCGATCATGTGGCGGCGCGTCTCGAGCTCGGTTCTCTCGGCGCGCCCGACCATTCCGTCGAGTCGCTCGTCGAGCTGCTGCCGGGCGTCGTGGAGCACCTGGCGGTTGGCGATGTCGCGGGCACCGTACGGCACGCCCTCGAGGTTGCCGATCAGCTCGGGCGCGACGGTGCGCAGGATGCTGCGTCCGCTCGTGGGCGCCCCCTCCCACCAGGCGGCCACGTCGGCGGCTCGCGGCGGCGAGCTGATGAGCTCCTCGACCGCCTGCGGGTGGGTGTCGAGGAAGAACCGCACGTCACCGCGCGGGAGCGAGTCGAGCCGGTCGAGCAGAGCGATGCCGTGCAGGCGATCGAGCGGGGTGGATGGCCCCCCGATCGGGTCGGTCACGGGTGCCTCGGCGACGGCGACGGTGATCGGGGCCGCGGGCGCGCCGAAGACCCCGGTCAGGGTTACCGGGGCAACGAGCAGCAAGGCGATCTCGAACAGCTGATTGTCCTTCCCAGCGACGCTCAGCAGCCAACAAGCCACATTCTACCGCGGGCATGCACTTCCGGACCCGCGAATATGAAAGTGCGTCACTCGAGGATCGCGGGCCCCTCGGCCAGGAATCGGCTGAAGTCGTCGGCCTCGATCACGGGGATGCCGAGGTCGGCCGCCTTCGTCGCCTTCGACCCGGCGCCCGGGCCCACGACGACGTAGTCGGTCTTCTTGCTGACGCTCGACGCGGGCTTTCCCCCCGCGGCGATCACGGCCTCCTGCGCCTCGTCGCGCGAATGATCGGGCATGGCGCCCGTCACCACCACCGTGAGCCCGGAGAGCGGTCCCTCCACGGATGCCGCGCGGCCCGGACCCGGATGGCCGGGCGTCGCCCAGGGGACCCCGGCCGCAGCCCAGCGCTCCACGATCTCGACGTGCCAGTCGACCTCGAACCAGTCGAGAACCGCATCCGCGATGATGCCGCCGACCCCGTCGACCGCGGCGAGCTCCTCGCGCGACGCCGCCCGGATCGCGGCGAGCGAGCCGAACCAGTCGGCGAGCGCGCGCGCCGCCACCGGCCCGACGTGACGGATGTTGAGCGCCACGAGGAAGCGCCAGAGCTCCTTCGACTTGGCCTTCTCGAGCTCGTCGATGAGCGTCTTCGCCACCTCCGAGGGCCCCTCGACCGCCGGCTGGTCCTTGCGGGCGTGCTGCACGATCTTGCGGAACGGCGCGCGGAGATCGTACGAGCCGTCGGGCAATTGCCGCCGCAGTCCGGTCTCGGGGTCGCGCACGACGACCTCGATCGGCATGAGCTGCTCCACGGTGAGGTCGAAGAGCCCGGCCTCGGTCTCGAGCGGTGCACCGACCTCCGCCTGGGTGAGGGCCGCGGCGCCCACCTCGCCGAGACCCTCGATGTCGAGGGCGCCGCGCGAGCCGATGTGCTCCACCCGCCCCCGCACCTGCGCGGGGCAGGCCCGCGCGTTGGGGCAGCGCAGGTCGATGTCACCCTCCTTGGCCGGGGCGAGGGGCGTGCCGCAGACGGGGCAGTTCGCGGGCATCACGAACGCCCGCTCCGAGCCGTCGCGCAGCTCGACCACCGGCCCGAGCACCTCGGGGATCACATCCCCCGCCTTGCGCAGCACGACCGTGTCGCCGATCAGCACACCCTTGGCCTTCACGACGTCCTGGTTGTGGAGCGTGGCCTGCCGCACCGTCGAGCCGGAGACCCGCACCGGCTCCATGACGGCGAAGGGCGTGGCCCGCCCCGTGCGCCCCACCGACACGACGATGTCGAGCAGCTTCGTGTTGACCTGCTCGGGCGGGTACTTGTAGGCGATCGCCCAGCGGGGTGCGCGGCTCGTGGCCCCCAGCTCGTCGTGCAGCGCGAGCTCGTCGACCTTGACGACGATGCCGTCGATCTCGTGCTCGACGTCGTGCCGGTGCTCGCCGTAGTGGGCGACGTAGTCGAGCACGCCGTCGACGTCGGCGCTGACCCTGCTGTAGGGGGTGGTCGGCAGGCCCCACCCGGCGAGCAGCTCGTAGATCTCGCTCTGCGCCGACACCGGCGGGTTGGGCCACGCGCCGATGCCGTGCACGAACAGGCGCAGCGAGCCGATGCGGGCGAGCGCCGCCTCGCGCTCGAGCCCGTCCTTCTTCTCGAGCTGCTGGCGCAGGCCTCCGGATGCCGCATTGCGCGGGTTCGCGAACGCCGGGAAGCGCCGCGCGGCCGCCGCGCGGGCCTTCTCCTCGTCGAACACCGCGCTGCGCCCGGCCGCCCGGTCGGCCGCGTCGGCGAAGGCCCGCTCGCGCAGCTCCGCCTGCAGCTCGTTGAGCCCCTCGAACGCCTTGACGGGGATGAACACCTCGCCGCGCACCTCGACGAGCGCCGGATACCCGGTGCCGCTCAGGCGCTCGGGCACGTCGGCGAGCCGCAGCGCGTTCTCGGTGACGATCTCGCCGACGCGGCCGTCGCCTCGCGTAGCCGCGCTCGTGAGCACCCCGTCCTCGTAGCGGAGGTTGATCGCGAGGCCGTCGATCTTCAGCTCGGTGAGCCAGTGCACCGGGCGACCGGCGGCATCCGCGGTCTTCACGCACCACTCGCGCAGCTCGTCGGCCGAGAAGACGTTGTCGAGGCTCAGCATGCGCTCGGCGTGCTGGATGGTGTCGAGGCCACCGACCTCGACGCCCCCGCCGACGGTCTGCGTGGGCGAGTCCTGGCTCTGCAGCTCGGGGAACAGGCGCTCGAGCTCTTCGAGGCGGCGCATCATCGCGTCGTACTCGGCGTCGTCGACGAGGGTCGTGTCGTGCTCGTAGTACGCCTCGCGCAGCTCGAGGATGCGCGAGGTCAGCGCCGCCGCCTCCTCGTGCGCGCGCTGGAGATCGGCGCTCGTCTCGTCGGGAAGCTGCTCGATGTCGTCGGTCTTCGCTCCGCGTGCCACGAGTGCCAGCCTACGGGCGGCCGGCGACAGCGGAAGGGGGTTGCAACGCGGATCTCACGCGGCCAGCAACAGGATGCCGAGCGTGAGCAGCAGCAGCACCTTCGCCGTCTCGAGCGCGACGAATCCGATGTGCAGCGCATGCCGCGGCTGACCGTCCGAGAGCTCGCCGCGGCGCACCCGCGCATCCATCCGCGGGCGCAGCACGCCCGCGCCGATCGCGAGCACGACCACGAGCGCGACGACGATCACCGCCGTGACCACCGTCGGCGGCCATGCGAGCACGACGGTCACGACGAGCACGACCGCGAAGACCGCCTCGACGAGGTTGAGCGCCCGGAAGACCAGCCGCCCGATGCCCACCCCGAGCGGGATCGTGATGCCGGGCGCGCGGAACTTGAGCGGTGCCTCGAGGAACGAGATGCCGAGCACCATGCCGAGCCAGGTGAAGGCGATCGCGGTCTGCACGGCGGGAACGACATCCATGCTGCCGGTCTACCCGGCACGGGCCGCCGGTGCCATGGACCTTGGTCCCGGATCAGCCGAGAGCGGGCACCCGATCGGCCGCGACCGTGCGGTCGATCGTGCACTGCCCGACGACGCGCGTGCCGACGTAGACGACAGCGGTCTGGCCGGGGGCGACACCCTCGATCGGCTCGTCGGGCCGCACCACGAACTCGCCGGCCTCGAGCACCGCCCGCGCCGGCACGGGGTCGCCGTGCGCGCGCACCTGAACCTCGCAGGCGAAACCGGATGCCGCATCCGCGGGCGCAGCCCCCGCCCAGGTGAAGCGAGACCCGGCGAGCTCGGCGATGGCGAGCGCCTCGCGCGGCCCCACCACCACCTCGTTGGTCTTCGGACGCACCTCGAGCACGAAGCGCGGGCGGCCGTCGGGGGCGGGGTAGCCGATGTTGAGCCCCTTGCGCTGCCCCACCGTGAACGCGGCGGCGCCCGGGTGCGTGCCGATGCGCTCACCCGAGCGGTCGAGGATCGCGCCCTCCTCGGCTCCGACCTTCTCGGCGAGCCACCCGCGGGTGTCGCCGTCGGGAATGAAGCAGATGTCGTGGCTGTCGGGCTTCGCCGCGACCGACAGGCCGCGCGCCTCGGCCTCGGCGCGCACCTCGGCCTTCGACGGGGTGGCGCCCAACGGGAACCAGGCGTGCGCGAGCTGCTCACCGGTGAGCACGCCGAGCACGTACGACTGATCCTTCGCCCAGGCTGCCGCGCGGTGCAGCTCGACGCCGTCGGGGCCCTGTCGCACCTCGGCGTAGTGGCCGGTGACGACCGCGTCGAAGCCGAGCGCGAGCGCCTTCTCCAGCAGCGCGGCGAACTTGATGCGCTCATTGCAGCGCATGCACGGATTCGGGGTGCGCCCGGCGGAGTACTCCGCGACGAAGTCGTCGATGACATCGGCACGGAAGCGCTCCGAGAAGTCCCACACGTAGAACGGGATGCCGAGCTTCGCGGCGGCGCGGCGCGCGTCCATCGCGTCTTCGATGGTGCAGCATCCGCGGGATCCGGTGCGCAGGGTTCCGGGGTTGCGCGAGAGCGCGAGGTGCACGCCGACCACCTCGTGGCCGGCTTCGACCGCACGCCCAGCGGCCACGGCGCTGTCGACGCCGCCCGACATCGCCGCGAGGATCTTCACCTCACTAGGGTACGCGGGGCGCGCCGCCGTCTGCTGCGCCGCCGCGCTCTCCGCCGCTGGCCGGGCCGCCGCCACTGCCCGACGCGCGGGCGCCGGCATCCGCTGCTTCCCAAATCAAGGACCAGATCGCCCATCTCAAGGACTAGGCGCGGGCGACTCGGCTCACCAGCAACTGTGCCCAACACGAGCCACACGGATTCCTTGATTTGGGCGCTCGGGTCCTTGATTTGGGCGCTCGGTTCGCTGAGGGTGGGGGTGTCCGTCAGCCGGCCGCCGCGCGGGCGCGGGCGACAGCATCCGGCAGGGCGGCGAGCAGCGCGTCGACGTCGGCGTCGCGCGTGTCGCGTCCGAGGGTGATACGCAGCGCCCCGCGCGCCTCGGCCTCGGGCACCCCCATGGCCAGCAGTACGTGCGAGAGCTCGGGCACCCCGGCCTGGCATGCCGAGCCGGTCGACACCGCGATGCCGGATGCGTCGAGCAGGTAGAGCAGGGAGTCGCCGTCCGCCCCCGCGAAGGTGAAATGCGCATTGCCCGGCAGGCGCCCCTCCCCCGGTGCGCCGCGTAGCACGGCGCCATCGACCGAGGCGAGCACGCCCGCCACGAGCCGGTCGCGCAGCGCCGCGACCCGGGTGAGCGGCAGCTCGCCGACCGCGCGCGCCGCAGCGACGCCGAACGCGCAGGCCCCCGCGGCATCCTGGGTTCCCGAGCGTCCGCGCTGCTGGTCGCCGCCGTGCAGCAGCGGCTCGACCCTGGCCGTGCGGGCGAGCACGAGCGCCCCGATGCCGACCGGGCCACCGACCTTGTGCGCCGACACCGACACGGCATCCGCCCCGACCGCGTGCACGTCGATCGGCACCTGACCGAACGCCGCGACGGCGTCGAGGTGCACGGGCACGCCGTAGCGGTGCGCGAGCTCGACGATCTCGGCCACCGGCTGCAGCGTTCCCACCTCGTTGTTGGCCCAGAGCCCCGTCACGAGCGACACCTCGTCGGGGTCGACCGCGAGCGCCGCCGCGAGCGCATCGAGGCGGATGCGGCCCTCGCCGTCGAGCTCGACCCAGTCGATGCGCGCGCCCTCGTGGCGGGCGAGCCACTCGACGGCGTCGAGGGTCGCATGATGCTCGCCGAGCGGGGCGATGACGCGCGGTCGCCGGGCCCCGGAGTTCCTGGCCCAGAACATGCCCTTCACCGCGAGGTTGATCGACTCGGTGCCCCCGCTCGTGAGCACGACCTCCACCGGGTCGGCGCCGAGCGCGCGGGCGATCGCCTCACGCCCCGACTCGAGCAGCTCGCGCGCGGCCTGGCCGGCGCCGTGGATCGAGGCCGGGTTGCCCACGATCCGCAGGGCGTGCGCGTAGGCGGCGAGCACCTCATCCGGCATGGGTGAGGTCGCGGCATGGTCGAGGTAGACCGCCATACGCCTCCATTCGGATGCGCGCGGGTCGCGTTCAGATGACCGCCTCGCGCACCACCTAACCTAGACGTCATGCCGCACGCCGACCCGCTCCGCGACCTCGGTGTGCGTCTCACCCCGGGCGGCGGGACGCTGCGCGCGTGGAGCGCCCACGCCACGGCGATCGAGCTGTGCATCCTCGACGCCGAGAGCGACTGGATCGCCGAGCGCGTGCCCCTGGCACCCGGCGACGGCGGCGTGTGGAGTGTCACGACGCCTGCGCTCACCGCGGGCACCTGCTACGCGCTGAGCGTCGACGGGCCCGAGGGCCCCACGCACGCCTTCGACCCCGAGCAGCTGCTGCTCGACCCCTACGCACGCGGCCTCGCCCGCAGCCCCGAGGGCACCTGGCGTTCCGTGGTGACGGAGACGGACTTCGACTGGGGCGGAGTCGCCAAGCCCGGCACGCCACTCGATCGCACCGTCGTCTACGAGGCGCACCTGCGGGGGCTCACCCGTCTGCATCCCGAGCTGCCCGATGAGCTGCGCGGCACCTACGCCGGACTCGCGCACCCCGCGACGATCGCGTACCTCACCGAGCTCGGCGTGACCGCCGTCGAACTGCTGCCCGTGCATCAGTTCGTGTCGGAGGAGAGGCTCGTCAAGATGGGCCTCGTCAACTACTGGGGCTACAACACCCTGGGCTTCTTCGCCCCGCACACCGCCTACGCGACGCGCGCGGCCCAGCATGCGGGACCGGATGCGGTGCTGCGCGAGTTCAAGGGCATGGTGAAGCTGCTGCACGAGGCGGGCCTCGAGGTCATCCTCGACGTCGTCTACAACCACACCTCCGAGGAGGGTCGCAGCGGCCCGACGACCTCGTTCCGCGGCATCGACAACGCGAGCTACTACCGGCAGGGCGCCGACGGCGCCTACATCGACACCACGGGATGCGGCAACACCCTGAACGCGGAGCTGCCCGCCGCCCAGCGGCTCGTGCTCGACTCGCTGCGCTACTGGGCCCAGGAGCTGCAGATCGACGGGTTCCGTTTCGACCTCGCCGCCACCCTCGGGCGGGGAGCGGATGCCGCCTTCGACCCCGCGCATCCGCTGCTGCAGGCGATCGTCGACGACCCGGCGCTGCAAGGGGTGAAGCTCATCGCCGAACCGTGGGATGTCGGCATGGGCGGCTGGCAGGTGGGCAACTTCCCGCGCGGCTGGTCGGAGTGGAACGACGGCTACCGCGACCGCATGCGCAACTTCTGGCTGCGCGACATCGCCCAGGCACGCGCATCCGGAACCGCGAGCGAGGGCATCGGCTCGCTCGCGCGGCGCCTCGCGGGTTCGAACCACGTGTTCGCGCTGGAGCGCGGGCCGCTGGCATCCGTGAACTTCGTGACGGCGCACGACGGTTTCACGGCCGCCGACCTGGTGACGTACGACCGCAAGCACAATCTCGGCAACGGCGAGAACAACCGCGACGGCTCGAACGACAACAAGTCGTTCAATCACGGCGTCGAGGGGCCCAGCGACGACCCCGAGGTGCGGCGCATCCGGCGCAAGGCCGTGCGCAACCTGCTCGGCACGCTGCTGCTCTCGGCCGGCGTGCCGATGCTGACGGCCGGCGACGAGTTCGGGCGCAGTCAACGCGGCAACAACAACGCCTACTGCCACGACTCGGAACTCACCTGGCTCAGCTGGGACCGCAGCGACTGGCAGGAGGACCTCTTCGAGGTCGTGAAGACCCTCATCCGCCTCCGACGTGAGAACCCCGCGCTGCGCCCGGTGCGCTACGGACGCTGGGGCGAGACCACCCCGGGTGCCAGCCAGATGGACTGGTACAACAAGGACGGCGCCACGATGAGCATCGAGGACTGGGACTCGCCCGAGCAGCGCACCCTGCAGTACCTCGCCGCATCGACACCCGTCGAGGAGCCGTTCAACCGCATCCTGCTCGTCGTGCACGGCCTCGAAACCGAGGTCACCGTCACCCTGCCCGCGCACGAGGGCGTCGATCGCTACACGCTGCTGTGGGACTCCGGCCACGACGACATCAGCGAAGTGCAGGGGGATCACCGACCCGGGGATGCACTCGTGATGGCTCCCACGTCGATGCTGCTGTTCCGGGCCGACTGATGGCGGGCACTCCCGCGACGGCCGCGCTCACCTCCGCCGGCATCCCGTTCACCGAGCACGCCTACGTGCACGACCCCGCCAACCGCGACTTCGGCATGGAGGCCGCGACCGCACTCGGACTGGACCCCGATCAGGTGTTCAAGACGCTGCTCGCCGACGTCGACGGGCGCCTCGTCGTGGGGATCGTGCCGGTCACGGGCAAGCTCGACCTGAAGGCGCTCGCGGCCGCGGTCGGCGGCAAGCGCGCCACGATGGCCGACCCCGCGCTCGCCGAGCGACGCACCGGCTACGTCGTGGGCGGCATCAGCCCGATCGGGCAGAAGACGCGGCACGAGACCGTGCTCGACGAGACGGCCGAGCTGTGGGATGTCGTCTACGTCTCAGGAGGACGCCGCGGATTCGACCTGGGCCTCGCCCCGGCCGACCTCATCCGTGCCACGGATGCCGTGGTCGCCGACATCGCGCGCTGACGCGAGCGAGGCGGCCGTTCGTCCGACCACCACGGCCGCTACTGAGCGAGCGCGACCAGGCCGAGTTCGACATCCGAGGCGAGCAGCGGGTTGCGCGGCACGACGCGCACCGTGTAGCCGAAGGCTCCCGCGCGCGCGAAGCGCACGCCGCCCGCGTACACGGCGGGGCGCCCGAGGTCGTGGCTCTCGAGGCCGAGCGTCACGGCGTGCGTCTCGCCCAGCTCCTCTCCGGCGCGTGGGCGACCGTGCACGAGCTCGACGGCGACGTCGTCGGGTGCGAGATCGCCGAGCTCGACGTGCACGCGCACGTGCAACTCCTCCCCCACGTGGGGCGACGCCGCGAAGCCCGCCGACTCGACGTGCGCCACGCTCACCTCGCTCCACGCTGCGCGCAGCTTCGCGACCCAGGCCGCGAGCTCCCGTGCCGGCGCGAAGTCGTCGGCCGTCACGGCGCGCTCGGATGCCGCGGCGGGCAGGTAGAGCCGCTCGACGTACTCGCGCACCATCCGCTCGGCCGAGAGCGCCGGCGAGAGCGTCGCGAGCGTGCGGCGGATGTCGGCCACCCAGGCGGTCGGCACCCCGTCGGCGCCCCGGTCGTAGAAGCGAGGCGCGATCTGATGCTCGATGAGGTCGTACATCGCGGCCGCCTCGAGGGCGTCGCGTTCCGCGGCGTCGCCGGCCGCATCCGCGGAGGGGATCGCCCACCCGAGCCCCTCCGCGTGGAACTCGGCCCACCACCCGTCGAGGATCGACAGGTTGAGCGAGCCGTTGAGCGCCGCCTTCATGCCGGAGGTGCCGCACGCCTCGAGCGGCCGCAGCGGGTTGTTGAGCCACACATCGCAGCCCGGGTACAGCTTCTGCGCCATGCCGATGTCGTAGTCGGGCAGGAAGACGATCCGCCCGCGCACCTCGGGGTCCTGTGAGAACTCGACGAGCATCTGGATGAGCCGCTTGCCGCCGTCGTCGGCCGGATGCGACTTACCGGCCACGACGAGCTGCACGGGCCGCTCGGGGTCGGTCAGCAGCGCCCGCAGGCGATCGGGGTCGTGCAGCATGAGGGTGAGCCGTTTGTAGGTCGGCACCCGCCGCGCGAAGCCGATCGTGAGCACCTCGGGATCGAGCAGCTCGCCGTACCACGCGGGAGCGCGCGAGCCGGGGTTCTGCTCAGCCCAGGCCTGGGCCATGCGGTGCCGCGCGTCGTCGACGAGCTGGCTGCGCAGTCGGGCTCGCAGTCGCCACAGCTCCTCGTCGGTGACGGCGTCGGATGTCCAGTCGCACGCCGTCGCGTCGTCGGTGCCGAGCTTCGAGCTCGCGAGGCTGCGCACCGCGGGGTCGGTCCAGGTGGCGGCGTGGACGCCGTTCGTGATGGAGGTGATGGGCACCTCATCCGCGTCGAAGCCCGGCCAGAGCGCACCGAACATGTGCCGGCTGACGTCGCCGTGCAGGCGCGAGACGCCGTTCGCGCGCTGCGCGAGCCGCAGGCCCATGACGGCCATGTTGAAGGTGTCCGGGGTGCCCCCCTCGTAGTCCTCTGCACCGAGCGCGAGCACGTCGGCGACGTCGACACCGGGAAGCAGCTCGCCCCGGAAGTACCGCTCGACCAGCGGCGCCTCGAAGCGGTCGATGCCGGCGGGCACCGGCGTGTGGGTGGTGAACACCGTCGCGGCTCGCACCACCTCGAGCGCCTCGGCGAAGCCGAGACCCTCGCCGATGAGCGAGCGGATGCGTTCGAGCCCGAGGAACCCGGCGTGCCCCTCGTTGGTGTGGAAGACGCTCGGCTCGGGGATGCCGGCGATGCGGGCGTAGAGCGCGACCGCGCGCGCCCCGCCGATGCCGAGCAGGAGCTCCTGCAGGAGGCGATGCTCTCCCCCGCCGCCGTAGAGCCGGTCGGTCACGGTGCGCAGCTGGTCGGTGTTCTCGGGGATGTCGGTGTCGAGCAGCAGCAGCGGCACACGCCCCACCGCGAGCAGCCAGATGCGTGCGGTGAGCGCCGTGCCATCCGGCAGCGCGAGCTCGATCTGGGCGGCGGCGCCGTCGGCGTCGCGCAGCACGCTCATCGGGAGGCCGTCGGGGTCGAGCACGGGGTAGCTCTCGAGCTGCCAGCCGTCGGCGGAGATCGCCTGGTGGAAGTAGCCGGAGCGGTAGAAGAGGCCGACGCCCACGATCGGAACGCCGAGGTCCGATGCGGCCTTCAGGTGGTCGCCCGCGAGGATGCCGAGTCCGCCGGAGTACTGCGGCAGCGCGTCGGCGATTCCGAACTCGGGAGAGAAGTACGCGATGGTGGCGGGCGCATCCGGCAGCCCCTGATACCAGCGCGGCTCGGCGAGGTAGCGGCGCAGCTCGTCGCGCAACGCCGTCGCGCGCTCGACGAAGACCGGGTCGGCGGCGAGCTCGTCCAGACGCGCGGGGGCCACCTCGCCGAGCAGCCCGTACGGGTCTTTGCCGAGTTCATCCCACAGCTCGGGCGCGATGTCGCGGAACAGTTCGAGGGTCGCTTGGTGCCACGACCAGCGCAGGTTCGCCGCGAGCTCCTCGACGGGCGCGAGCTGCTCGGGCAGCACGGGACGAACGGTGAATCGGCGGATGGCTTTCACGCAGGTCAGCCTAGGCTCGGCCGGTTACGAGCGGATGACGTGGATCAGGACGCGGAGTCGGTGGGCACGCCCATCCGGCGTCTCCCGGAGGGCTTGGGCTCGGCATCCCCGGCATCGGCCGTCGCGAGCCCGCGCTTCTTCTTCGCCTTGTCGCGGATGCCGGACACGATCATCCAGGCGGCGTAGCCGAAGAGCACGACCGCTGCGACGGGCGCGATCCACGCGCGACCGTCGCCGTTGATCCAGGTGTTCACCCAGCCGAGCAGGGGCAGCGCGTACCAGACCCTGCCCTGGATCTGCTCATCGCGCACCGGGTCGTCGGGCAGGGAGTTGTTGTCGCCCTGCAGCAGGAACCGCCGGTCGCCGTCGGAGTTGGTCGTGATGCCGATCACGCGGTGGGTGACGACGTCCGCCTTGCCCGACTCCAGCTGGTAGGTGATGGGGTCGCCGATCCGCACCTCGTCGGGCGAGATCGGCCGGACGATCACGAGCGTGCCCGGCGGGTAGGTGGGCTCCATCGAGCTCGTGAGCACCGTGCGCGGGGTCGAGCCGGTGACCGCGGGCACCACGATCGCGAGCGCCGCGAGCCCCAGCATGAGGATGAAGAGCGAGACGCTCAGCGCGACCTTGAGGTACTGCCAGAGGCTTGCGCCCTCGGTGCGGCTGCTCACCCGTCCCCCGTTCGCCGTCGCCGTGAGCGCATGCGCCGTCACGGCGTCTCCGCCTCCTCACGCCGACGACGTCGGCGCGCAACGATGATAGCCACGACGCCGCCCCCGAGCGACGTGACGGCGAGGATCACGAGCGGGATGGCATCCGCACCGGTGAAGGGCAGTCTGGGCCCCCCGCTGGTGGACGGCAGCGCGGGAGCGGCGTTCTCCGGCACGCATCCGTCGACACTCGGGTACGCTCCGCCGACGACGTCGCGCATGGCGACCCGCACGCCGAACTGGGCGGTCTCGTCTTGTGCCACGAGCCCGGGCACGGCCGAGTCCATCGCGATCGTGAAGTCGATGCGCGCGACGGCGCCGGCCTGGATCGCCGCGGACCGCACGAGGGCGGAGCACACCGTGAGGTCGGAGAGCCGGTCGAAGCGGGCCGAGGTGCCGAGTGTCGTCGTCACCGTGATGGCGTCGGGGTAGGCGGTCAGCGGCATGACGAGATCCGAGACGGTGAGGCGCAGGTACGCGTCGCGGGCCGTGCCGTTGCGCACCCAGAGGCTGCGCTGGATGGAATCGCCCGGCACGAGCAGCCCGATCCCGGCGAGCGGGTCGACGAGGTCGGCGGCCTGGAACGTCGTGCCGTCGGTGCTGACGAGGATGTCGCCCGGGGCCGCGGATGCCGGGGCGGGCACGGCGAGCGGCGCGCCGACGAGCGCACCGCCGAGCGCGAACGCCCCGAGCAGGCGCAGCATCCGGCGGGCGGTCACGGCTGCACCAACCGGAACCGTTGGGCGACCGTCTGGTTGCACGTGTACTGCTGGATGGCGGCGCCGGAGGTCGTCGCGGCCCCGTCGACGTCGAGGCACATGTTCGCGATGCTCGCTCGCCGGATCTCGAGGTGCGCGGTCGTGCCGTCCCAGTAGGCGGTGAGCTCCCACTGGCTCGCGGCGTTGTTGGTGCCGTTGTTGAACGAGACGTCGGTTCCCGAGTTGTTGTTCCCCGCCGTCCAGCGGCGAGTCGATCCGGAGAACGCCTGGATGTAGACGGTGTCGCCCGAGACGGTCGTGAACTTCCACTGCCTGTTGGCTTCCGTGGAGGTGCACGAACGGGCCTCGAGGCTGTCCACGCCGAACCATCCGCCGTCCACGAACACCGCGCACAGGTTGTTGGCGCCGCTGTACGGGTAGGCGATGCGATAGCTCGTGTTCTCGGCATAGGTCACCGCGCCGTCGCCCGTGGACGGGTTGCTGATGTTCGACGCGTAGTCGTACGCCTGCACCGTGTACCAGTAGGGCGTGTGGGGGGTGAGGCCCGTCGTGTCCTGGTAGCTCGTGCCCGACTCGACGTCGGCGATCCAGACGCCGTTGCGGAAGACGCTGTAGCCCTTCACGCCGCTGCCGGTGTCGGTGGAGGCGATCCAGGTGACGTCGATGCGGCTCGTGGAGACGCGGGTCGCCTGCACGCCCGTGGGCACGGAGGGTGCCACGAGGTCGTAGACGACGGCCTTGGTCGCCGAGTTGTTGCCCGCGACGGGGTCGGGCGCCGTGGTCGCCGTCGCCGCGACGGTCGCCGAGTAGCTCGTGCCGTTGGTGGCCGAGGTCGGAACGGTGGCCTTGATGCGCACGTCGACTCCACCGCCGGCTGCGATCGACGGAACCGTGAACGTCGCGCCGGGGGCGGTGACCCATCCGCTGCCGGTGTTGTACTCGATCGTGCGGCCGGTCATCGCAGGGGTGCCGCTCGTCGAGACGGCGATGCTCGCGGCGGTCGCCGCGGGGCCGGCGTTAGCGACCCGGAAGACCCATTCGGCCGCGCGGTTGCTCGTGCCGAGGATCGCGTTCGAGGTGAGCGTCGTGGCGAGGTCTGCGCGCGCGGTCACCGCCGTCGTGACCGGGGGCGAGCTCACGCTCAGCTGCCAGCTCGGCACGACCGCGTCGACGAAGGCCGTCGTCGGGACGAACGTCAAGGTGCCGCCGGACGCCGACGCCTGGATGGTCGCGCGGAAGCGCACCGTGACCGTGTTGGCCGGCGGGATGAGGCCCCCGGCGCTCGCGCTCGCCCCGATTCCGAGGCGCGCGGTGACCGTCGCACCCGAGACCTCGGCCTCGTCGTTGCCCGCGGTGTCGGACTTCGTCACGCCGTTGATCGCAAGCGTTCCGGCCACGTACGCGGCGCCCGTCGGCACCCCGGCGGTGAACACGCTCGCGGCCGCGGGCCCCCCGCCCGAGTTCGCGATCGTCGTCGTGTACTCGACGGTGTCGCCGACGCCGAACGTCGTCGACCCCGGGTTCGTCACATTGGAGATGGTCGATGCCGAGCTCAGACACGGCCCGGTGCCGAACGAGACGTCGTCGACGAGGTTGCCGACGGTGTCGTTCGTGCCCGAGAGGGCGACGAGCGTGAAGCGCGTGCTGGTCTGCCCGGCCGGCACGACATACTCCCCCTGGTAGCGCACCCATCCGGACGTGCCGGTCGCGATCGTCGTGCTCGCGGCGCCCGTGGGCCGCTGGTATACGAGCGCGCCCCCGTTGGCGTTGATCGCGACGGCCATCGTGTCGGTGCCCTGGCGTCCGCGGTGCAGCAGCGACCAGTGCAGCACCTGCCCGGGAGTGGTGCTGACCACCTGGTACAGCCGGCCGAGACCGTTGCCGTTGAGTTCGATCATCTGGTCGCCCTCGAGACGCGGCACGCCCTCCCATCCGCGCCAGACCTCGATGACGTTGTCGTTCTGGATGCTCCACCCGGTCACCCCGGTGCCGTTGGCGATCGAACGGATGGTGTCGGGGGCGATGCTCGGGGTCTCGAATCCGCCGTTGGTGAGCTTGACGGGGGCCGTGCAGTTGCCGTCGACGATGTTCGTCGCGGTCACGGTGCCGGTCGCGGATGCCTGGGTGCTCCAGTACGCCACAGCGCCCGTCGTTCCGACGAGCACCAGGAAGACGACGAACGCGAGGGTCGCCGCGATGCGATTCCTCACGGGTGGACCTGCGTTCCGGTGAACGGGATCGTGAAGTTCGCCGATTGTCCCTGCACCGTCGCGGGGGCGCTCGAGGCGAGTTGCGCTTCGACGCAGACATAGATCGTGGAGCCCGCGGCCACCGTGACGGGCGCCGTCATCGTGCTCATCGTGCCGCCGGTCGCCGTGGGGGTGCAGGCGCTCGAGCTCGACGCGACCTGGCGCACGGCGACGGCGAGATTGCTGCCCAGCGCCCCGGTGACGACCGCCGAGCCGGCCGTCACGGTGAGGCCCACCGATCCGGTGTTCTTGACGGCGAGGGGCGCGGAGGTGATGACGCTGCGCCCGGGCAGAAGGGCGCCGACCATCGACGACGCGGGGATCGCGTAGCTGTTCTGGGCGTTGACGGTGAGCCCCGTCGTGCCGGATGTGATGGTTCCGAGGTTGAGGGTCGTGGAGCTGTTCCACATGGCGTAGGTGCCGCCGGCACCCGCGACGCCGAGGATGACCGCACCCGCCATGACCGCGGTCGCGGTGAGGATGCTGCGAGGGGTGCGCTGGGGCCGACGTTGGCGGTGACGGGCCATGATGCGCTCCTCTCGAGGGGATGGGGTGCGGATGAAGGCGGCGGGCGGGTGGGCGCGTTCGGGTCGCGCCCACCCGCCCGTCGGATCAGTGCTGCTGCAGGACGAGCTTCAGGCCGGCGAGGTTGGCCGACACGCCCTGAGCGGTGACACCGGTCACGGTGTCGGGGAAGATCACGCGCACCTTGACCGCGAGGTCGGTGACGCCGGCGGTGCCGGGGGTGATCTCGAAGGTGCCGTCACCGTTGTCGACGACGGTCGTGCCGGCGGCGGTCGCCGAGACCTCGTACTCGAGCTCGTCGGCGAGGGCGCCGGAGGCGACGGTGCTGCTGTCGACCGACAGCGTGGCGACGAGGTTGTCACCGGTCGCGTTGACCTTGACGTCCTGGGCGAAGAGCAGCTCGTCACCCGGCACGACGCGGAAGTTCGCGATGTTGCTGATCGTGGAGTTGTCGCTCGTGTCGGTCCAGGTGCCGGTCGTGCCGGCCACGATGGTGAGCGTGCCGGAGGTGATCGTGCCGGCGTTGAGCGTCGCGTCGTCGTTCCAGTAGGCGAAGGTACCGGCGCCGCCGAGCAGCAGCACGATTCCCGCACCGGTGGCGATGGACGCCTTGGTGAACTTGTTCATGGTTATTCCTTTCGATGGTGCGGTTCTGCGCATGACGCAAGGCGCGCCGGAGGCACGTCGAGTCGTCGGGTTGTCTACCGGTCAGCGCCGTGCGCGGGCCGTCTGCGGGCGGGGTTCGGGTACCCCACTTGACGAAACTAAACGTCCTCCATAGTGAGGACAAAGGGGACGCGTGCCGCCCCAGTGCGGGGGCCATGGGAGCGCTCCCACGCACAGGCCTATTTGGCGGCTGACCAGGATAAACATTGATCATAACGTTCCCATGTCGCGCCCCCCGCCGCATATCCGTGGGGTACATCCTCAGGCGGTCCACCCCCGCACGGGGGCCATGGGGTGGATAGAAGGGGTTGTCTATCGACATCGTGTACCCCGGCCAGTGCCGGGCCATCCGGGAACGGACGCGATACGGTCGGATGGTGCCCACGGAACACACCACGCCGGCCCCGAGGCAGCGGACGGCGCGGATCGGCCGCATCCCGATCCGCCACCTCTCGCCGCGCCAGCCCGAGAACCGCTGGCCCGCCAAGAGCTACCTCGGCGAGGTCGTGCCCTTCGAGGCCACCGTCTTCCGTGAGGGCCACGGGCTCATCGGGGCGGAGCTGCTGCTGACCGATCCGGCAGGTGTCGAGACCGTGCACCCGATGCACCTGCTCGCTCCCGGCACCGATCGGTGGCGCGTCGAGGTGCGCCCCACGGCGACCGGGCTCCACCGGTACCGCATCCGCGCGTACGCGGACGACTGGGCCACCTGGTTGCACGCCGCCACCATCAAGCTCGGGGTGGGCGACGACCCCGAGCTCGTGTTCGCGATGGGTGCCGAGCTGCTCGAGCACGTGCCCGGCAAGACGGCCGCCGATGCTCGCGCCGCCCTGCTCGATGCGGATGCCTCCCCCGCGCAGCGCCTGAAGGTCGCCACGGATCGACGCCTCGTGGCGCAACTGCACCGACATCCGGTGCGTTCCCTGGTGACCGAGTCGGAGACGATCGACCTCGTCGTCGAGACCACGCGCGCGGCCGTGGGCTCCTGGTACGAGTTCTTCCCGCGCTCGGAGGGCGCCAAGCGCCTGCGCGACGGGAGCTGGAAGTCGGGCACGTTCCGCACGGCCGCGAAGCGCCTGCCGGCGGTCGCCGCGATGGGATTCGACGTCGTCTACCTGCCGCCCATCCACCCGATCGGGCACAGTCATCGCAAGGGCCCGAACAACTCGACCGTGGCGGGTCCAGGTGATCCGGGCAGCCCGTGGGCCATCGGATCTGCCGAGGGCGGGCACGACGCCATCCATCCCGAGCTCGGAACGGTCGCCGACTTCCGGTACTTCGTGAAGCAGGCGGCGGATCTCGGCCTCGAGGTCGCCCTCGACCTGGCCTTGCAGGCCTCCCCCGACCACCCCTGGGTGCGCGAGCACCCCGAGTGGTTCACCCAGCGCCCCGACGGCTCGATCGCGTACGCCGAGAACCCGCCGAAGAAGTACCAGGACATCTACCCGATCAACTTCGACCGCGACCCAGACGGCATCCGCGCCGAGGTGCTGCGCATCCTCGAGCTGTGGATCTCGCGCGGCATCCGCATCTTCCGGGTCGACAACCCCCACACCAAGCCGCTCGAGTTCTGGGAGTGGCTGCTGGGCGAGATCGCCGACCGGCACCCGGATGTCGTCTTCCTGGCCGAGGCGTTCACCCGTCCCGCGATGCTCCATTCGCTCGCCGGGGCCGGCTTCCACCAGTCGTACACGTACTTCACCTGGCGCAACACCAAGGAGGAACTCGAGGAGTTCCTCACCGACCTCGCGGGCGCATCGGCCGACTACCTGCGCCCGAACCTGTTCGTGAACACGCCCGACATCCTCACGGAGTACCTGCAGTTCGGGGGACGACCGGCCTACAAGGTGCGCGCGGCGATCGCTGCGACCGCCTCACCCAGCTGGGGTGTCTACGCGGGCTACGAGCTCTTCGAGGACGTCGCGCGCCCCGGGTCCGAGGAGAACATCGACAACGAGAAGTACGAGTACAAGCACCGCGACTGGGCATCCGCCGAGGCGAGCGGCAACAGCCTCGCGCCGTACCTCACGATGCTCAACCGCACGCGGCAGGCGCATCCCGCTCTCGCGCAGCTGCGCAACCTGCGCGTGCACTGGTCGGACGACGACGCGATCCTCGTCTACTCGAAGCACCTCGACGGCGCCTTCACCCCGAACGGCCGCCCCGACACGCTGCTCGTCGTCGCGAACGTCGACCCGCACTCGGTGCGGGAAACCATGGTGTATCTGGACCTTCCGGCGATCGGCATGCAGCCAGACGACACCTTCACCGTGCGTGATCTCGTGACGGGAGCCCGATGGACGTGGGGCGCGCGCAACTACGTGCGCCTCGACGCCTTCGTGGAGCCCGTGCACCTGCTCGTCGTCGAGCCGCCGAAAGGACGCTGACATGGCCGCCCGCTCCTCCCTGCCGCCGCTGGACGCGGGCCTCATCGCGAGCCTCGTCGAGGGTCGCCACCCCCGGCCGCACGACTGGCTCGGTCAGCACGCCCTCGGCGACGGATGGGTGATCCGCGCCGTCCGGCCGCTCGCAGATGAGGTGGTCGCCGTGCGCGCCGACGGCACCGAGATCGCCCTCGAGCACGTCGCAGACGGGCTCTGGCAGGGCTACGCCCCCGGAGCCGGCCAGGCCTATCGCCTCCTGACCCGCTATCCCGACGGGCCCGACTGGGTGGCTGACGACCCCTACCGCTTCGTGCCGTCGATCGGCGAGATCGACCTGTTCCTGTGGGGCGAGGGTCGCCACGAGCAGCTCTGGCACGTCTTCGGCGCGCATCTCAAGCAGCATGAGGGCGTCGAGGGCACGGGCTTCGTCGTGTGGGCCCCGCATGCCCGGGCCGTGCGGGTGATCGGCGACTTCAACTCCTGGAACGGCACGGGGCACGCGATGCGCCGCCTCGACGACAACGGCGTCTGGGAGCTCTTCGTGCCGGGCATCGGCGCGGGCGGCGTGTACAAGTTCGAGTTGCTCACGGCATCCGGCGCGTGGGTGCCCCGGGCCGACCCGATGGCCCGCTTCACGGAGGTGCCCCCGGCCACCGGCTCGGTGATCGGCCGCTCCAGCTACCTGTGGAGCGACGCGGAGTGGATGTCGCAGCGCGCCGCGCGCGATCCGCACCAGGGTCCGATGAGCGTCTACGAGCTGCACCTGGGCTCCTGGCGACCCGGTCTCTCGTACCGCGAGGCGGCCGACGAGCTCATCGACTATGTGACCGAGATGGGGTTCACGCACGTCGAGTTCCTGCCGCTCGCCGAGCACCCCTTCGGCGGGTCGTGGGGATATCAGGTGACGGGCTACTACGCCCCCACGAGCCGCTTCGGGCATCCGGATGACTTCCGCCTCCTCGTGGACCGCCTCCACCAGGCGGGCATCGGCGTGATCATGGACTGGGTTCCCGCGCACTTCCCGAAAGACGAATGGGCGCTCGCCCGCTTCGACGGCGAGGCCCTCTACGAGCACTCCGACCCGCGGGTGGGCGAGCATCCCGACTGGGGAACCTACGTGTTCAACTTCGGCGACTCGCAGGTGCGCAACTTCCTCGTCGCCAACGCCCTGTACTGGCTCGAGGAGTTCCACATCGACGGCCTCCGCGTCGACGCGGTCGCGAGCATGCTCTACCTCGACTACTCCCGCGAGGAGGGCGAGTGGGTGCCGAACGTGCACGGCGGGCGCGAGAACCTCGAGGCGATCGACTTCCTGCAGGAGGTCAACGCGACCGCCTACAAGCGCAACCCCGGCATCGTGATGATCGCGGAGGAGTCCACCTCGTGGCCCGGCGTCACGCGCGCGACGGATGCGGGCGGCCTCGGCTTCGGCCTCAAGTGGAACATGGGCTGGATGCACGACTCGCTGCAGTACATGCACGAGGATCCGATGTGGCGCGGCGACCACCATGGCGACATCACCTTCTCGTTCCTGTACGCCTTCAGCGAGAGCTTCCTGCTGCCGATCAGCCACGACGAGGTCGTGCACGGCAAGGGTTCGCTGCTCACCAAGATGCCGGGCGACCAGTGGCAGAAGCTGGCCAATGTGCGCGCCTACCTCGCGTTCATGTGGGCGCATCCGGGCAAGCAGCTGCTGTTCATGGGCTCCGAGTTCGGTCAGCCCTCGGAGTGGTCCGAGCAGCACGGACTCGACTGGTGGATCCTCGACCAGCCCATGCACCGTGGCCTCGCCGACCTGGTGCGTCAGCTCAACCGCGTCTACCGCGAGCATCCGGCCCTGTGGGAGCTGGATGCGGATCCGGCCGGCTTCGGATGGATCACGAGCGACCCCGCCGCGAACGTCGTCGCGTTCCTGCGC
>JBQCHI010000037.1:0-56867 GCA_051954835.1 Protaetiibacter sp.
GTTTGGTCTTCGTGACCCCTGGGGCGGGGCGCGGGGGGGTGCTCTCGGTCATGGGGTTTTGCGGTTCGCGGGGGGGGGGGTGGTGGGGGCCCCGCGCGGCCCCACGGGAGTGGGGGCACCGCGGGACGGAGGATCAACCGGGGCAGGTCTCGTCGCGGACGACGTCGAGCTCGCCGCTGGCGATCTTGGCCTGCACGTCGAGGGCGTCCTGGTAGACGTCGTCCGGGATGTCCGCGGTCTTGAAGATCGCGGGGCCCCAGTCCTCGGGCAGGAAGAAGCGTTCGTGGTCGCCCTTCCAGGTGCCGTCGATGATCTGCTGCACCTTGACGCCCACGAAGCGTGCGTAGGACTTGTCGACACCCGAGAGGATGACGCCCGGCGCGTCCGCGCTGTTGTCCAGCCACTCGGTCACGACGCCCGTGCCCGGGTTGGCCTTGGCCGCCTGCACGACGCCGTAGACGCCCTGGTTGAGGTTGGTGGCGAGCACATCGGCACCCTGGTCGATCATCGCCTGGGCCGCCTGCTGCGCCTTCGTCGGGTCTTCGAAGTCGCCCGTGTAAGTCGCGAGCCAGGTGATGTCAGGGTTGGCGTACTTCGCGCCGTCGCGTGTGCCGTTCTGCCCGGATGCCGTGCTCGCGAAGCACTGGCCGCTCACCTGGCCGACGACGCCGCTCGTGGAGAGACGCCCCATGAGATAGCCGCCGATGAAGTGCCAGTCCTCGAGGGCCGTGTCGTAGGAGGCGAGGTTGCTGCCGTTCTCGACGCCGCTGCTCACGACCAGGAACTTCGTGTCGGGGAACTCCTCGGCGGCCGCGACAGCTCCGTCGCTGAACTGGCCACCCCATCCGACGACGAGGTCGTACCCCTGCTGGGCGTACTGCCGGTAGACGTCGACCTGCTGCGCCGGGTTGACGCTCTCGGTGAGCGTCGCCTCGGCGCCGAACTCCTTCTCGAGCAGTTCGACGGTCTGCTCACCGGTCTTGTTGAAGCCCTTGTCGGTCGTCTCGCCGGGCAGGATGAGAGCGACCCGCAGTGTGGGCTCGTCTCCGTTGTCGTCTCCCTGCGGTGCTCCGTCGGACGTGCACGCGGTGAGCGCGAGCAGGCCCGAGAGAGCGAGGACGGGGAGCATCTTTCGTGTTCGCATTGCCTCTCCTGGTGTGTGTTCTATCTGGGTGGGGATGTCAGCGTCGCCAGTGCTCGGAGACCCGATGACGGATTCCGGCACGGTCGATCGCCTCGGAGGCGCGGGCGCGCGCTTCCGCGCGGATCGCACGCTCGTCGAGCGGTGCGAGCAGTTCGCCCTCCCGCAGCAGCAGCCTGCCGTTGACCATCACGGTGTCGACGTCGGTGCCGTGTGCCGAGAAGACGAGGGCCGACACGGGACGGTTGGGCACCGTGATGTGGGTTCGGTCGAGGTCGAAGGCGACGATGTCGGCGCGCTTGCCGACCTCGAGCGAACCGATGAGGTGGTCCAGACCGAGCGCTTGGGCGCTTCCGATCGTCGCCATCTCGATCACGCGCTCGGCGGTCATGAAGGCCGGGTCGAGATGCGTGACGTTCTGGATGAGCGCAGCGAACTTCATCTGCTCGACCATGTCGGGGGAACAGTTGACGTAGGTGCCGTCGGTTCCGAGGCCGACGGTGAGCCCCGCCTGGAACATGCTGCGCAGCGGCGTGATGCCGTCCGCGCTGTACGCGTTGCTCACCGGGTTGGTCACGACGCTGACGCCTTCGCGCGCCATGTGGGCGATCTCGCGATCGGTGAGCCACAGGCAGTGGATCATCACCCAGTTCGAGGTGAGGGCGCCGAGGCGCACGAGGTAGTCGATGTCGCCGCCGCCGGTCATGTCGCGCAGCTCCTTGATCGAGAGCCACGAGCTGCCGGCCGAGCAGTGGTTGGTGATGCGCAGGTTGTGACGCTGGGCGAGCTCCACGCCTTCGAGGATGATCTCGTTCGAGGTCGAGTTGTGCAGCAGCCACATGGCGCCGGTCTCGATCGCGAGTCCCATGTGGATGATGCCGCCGGCGCCGTCCCACTGCCGCACGAGACTCTCGGCGAGCGCGATCTCCTCGCCGCGCGAGCGCGGGTAGTGGTGGGGCGGATGCGAGGTCGAGAACACGGGGTCGGGTGCGTCGCGCAGCTCCTTGGCGACGAGCTGGCGTACACCCACCTCGAGGACGGGCTCGATCGTGGCGCGGATGGTCTCCTCGTCGTTCTCGTTGTTGAGGTGGTTGAGCGAGGTGGTGGTGCCTGTGCGCAGCTGCTCGAGGGCGCCGAGGTAGGCGGCGACCCGGAGGTCCTCGGTGCGCAGCGCCCCCTTGAGCGGGAAGGTGACCTCGTCGATCCACTCCTCGAGCAGCAGTCCGTCGCCGGTGTTCTTGAACAGCGATCCCCAGAAGTGGTTGTGGCCGTTGATGAGCCCCGGCATCACGAGCATGCCGTGCATGTCGAGCACCTGATCGGCCTCGGGCAGCGGGTCGTCCGCTGAGCCGATCGCGGCGATCACGTCGTCCCGGGTGAGGACCCAGCCGCCGGGGAGAACCCGGCGATCGGCGTCGACGGTCACGACGTAACCGTTGCTGAAGAGAACTGTCGGCACTGCTCTGGGCCTTTCCGTCTTTGGATGCTGTATACCGTAGGTGACCGCCGATGGACTGTCAACATCCCCGCTTTTCCTTGATTTATTGGGGATTCATGCGACGAGACAGTGGTTCCCCTCGACAGAGAGGGCCGATTTCGGATACCGTGCATACCGTGACAGAGACAGATCACGACCGCGTCGGCGATGCGCCCCGGCTGGCGGTGGCTCCCGTGTCGCGACCACCCCTGCTCGCCGAGCAGGCGTTCGACCGATTGCGCGAGGGGCTCCTGCCCGGGGGTGATCTCTGGGTGCTCGAGCAGCTCGTCGAGGAGGATCTCGCCGAGCGGTTGCAGATGAGCCGCACGCCCATCCGCGAGGCCCTCAACCGGCTCTCGATCGTCGGCATGATCGAGGACAATCGCGCGGGCGGCTATGTGCCGCGGAGGTTCACGACGAAGGAGATCGTCGACCACTACGAGGCGCGCCTCGCCCTCGAGCCGCTCGCCGTCGAATGGGCGTGCCGCCGCGATGACGCGGCCCGGCGACTGGCCCTCGCCGATCCGGATCTCGCTCCCAGCCACTCCTCCGCCGCCGCCGACCGTGCATTCCACAAGGCCGTCGGCCACGCGGCGGGCAGCCGCCCGCTCTCGCGGCTCATCACCCAGTTCGTCGACCGCCTCGCTCGGGAAGGCATCCACGCCTCCGGCGATCCCGACGACGAACGGCGGCTCGCCGCCGGCCACGAGTCGGTCGTCGCGGCGATCCGCGACGGCGACACCGCGGGCGGCGTCGAGGCCATGCGCGAGCACATGAGCCTGCTCGTGCAGCTCATCCCGCGCGGACGCACTCCCGCGCACAGCGCCGATGCCCGCCGCGGAACCCCCCGGCTGTCGCTCGCCGACCAGTCCTACCACGCGCTCAAGCGGGCGATCCTGGCGGGGGAGATCGAGGTCGGCACCTCGCTCACCGAGGCCGTCACGGCGAAGTCGCTCGAGGTGAGTCGCACGACGGCCCGGCAGGCGATGCACCGCCTCGAGCTCGAGGAGTACCTCGACCGCGACGCGCGCGGGCGGCTCACCGTGCACCGGACGACCCGCGCGGAGTTCGACCAGGAGTGCGCGATCCGCTCCGCGCTCGACACGATGGCGGTGCGGCTCGCCGCGGAGCGCATCTCGGAGGACGAGCTCGACCGTCTCGAGGGGCTCGTGGCCGAGGACGCCGAGGCGCTGCGGGAGGGCGACGACGACCGGCGCGCGGCGGTCAACACCCGCATCCACCGGGCCATCTCCGTCGCATCCCGCAACCGGGTGCTCGTCGAGGCGAGCGAAGACCTGCGCGAGCGCACCTTCGGATTCGGGCGAGTGCCGTTCGCCGTCGGCACGCGCCGCGACCGCAAGGAATTCGCCGCCGAGCACGCCGAGATCGTCGCGAGCCTGCGCTCGGGCGACGGCGATCACGCCGCCCAGATCGTCGCGGCCCACATCGAGCGTTCGCACCGCTTGCTGCGCGAGCGCATGGACGAGGACGGCAATGTCGACAACTGACATCAGCGCGGTCATCGCGCCGGGTCCGCTGCTGCCGGCGGGCGACGCGCACGCCCGGCGCTATCGCGAGTTCCATGTCAAGCCGGCCTCGGTCATCGACGGAGGGCGGATGGTCGACGTGCACGGTCTCGGAGGTATGGGTTATCGCGTGCAGCTCGGGCTCACCTTCGCCGGCACCGCGCTCGGCACGCCCGCCGACCGCATCCTCGAGACCCTCGAGAGCTTCCGCCTCGTGATCGAGCTCATCGCAGCCGACCGCCTCACCATCGGATGGGAGGGGCCGCGCTGGCACGTGCGCTACGCAGAAGGCGTCGCGTTCGACGGGGCGTGCCGGGTGGGGGAGCCCGTCGCCGCCGGCGATCGCCGCGGCGATGATCTCGAGATCCGGCATTCCGAGGGGCGAGATGTCATCTCCTGGGCGGATGTGGCCGACTTCGCCGCGTTCGTCAACCGCGGGCTCGAGCTCGACCGCAGCATCCTGCTGCTCGCCGGGAGCCGTCGCGGCCCTGCCCTCGACTTCGGCAGCGGGCGACCCGAGCTGCGCCACGTGGGAAGCGTCGACTACGGCGCGGGAGAGACGGTCTGGGCCGAAGCGGATGACGTGGGGCGCGTCGAGGCGCACCTCGAGAAGGGGCCGGTCTCATGAGCGGCTTCCTCCGCTATCGGCACGGCGGACACGAGGTGCTCGGCTGGGGTGACGAGACCGGTGTCACGCCCGTGGCACCCGTGCTCGATGCGGCCGGGCTGCCGGTGGCCGCGGACCTCGGGGAGCTCATCGCGCAGGGGCCCGAGTACCGCGCGGCGGCGGTGCGTGCTCTCGAGGCATCCGGGCCGCGTCATGCGCTCACGGACGTCGAGCTGCTGGCGCCCCTTGCGCCCTCGGCGATCATCTGTGCGGGGGCGAACTTCGACGACCACCTGCGAGAGACCAGCCGCGCCCGGGCGACGGAGGTCGAGTTCTTCTTCGTGACACCCAGCTCGGTCATCGGGCCCGGTGAGGACGTGCGCATGGTCGACGGATTCACGAAGTACGACTACGAGGTCGAGCTCGCGATCGTGATCGGGTCGCCCGCGCGGAACGTCACGCTCGACGACGCGCTCTCGCACGTCTTCGGGTACACGATCCTCAACGATGTCTCGGCGCGCGACCATCAGATCCTCCTCGACGACGACGGCACCTCGCAGGGCCGATTCGGGGCGGGGAAGTCGTTCCGCGATTCCAGCCCCATCGGCCCGTGGGTCGTGCCGGTCGAGCAGATCCCCGACCCCGGGACGCTGGCCCTGCGCACGAGGGTCGACGGCGAGCTGCGTCAGAACAACACCATGGAGTCGGCGATCTGGGGTGTCGCCGAGCTCGTCTCCTACTACTCGCGGTCGGTCACGCTGCGGCCCGGATGGGTCATCGCGTGCGGCACCCCCGGGGGGCCCGCGCTCGGCTCGGACGCCGAGCTGCGTGCCGACCCCTATGAACGTGACGACGGCGTGCGCAGAGGCGCGTACGTCCAACCCGGCCAACTGGTCGAGTGCACGATCGGGTCGATCGGCACGCTCGCCAACCGATACGTGAGGTGACGGAGATGTTCGAACTGGGAATCGAGGGCGGGACGCTCGTGACGGGGTCCGGGCGGATGCCCGCGCACCTCTACACGAGCGGTGGCCGGATCGCGGCGATCTCGGCCGAGAGGCTCGACGCGCGTGAGCGCGTCGATGCGACGGGTCTGCTCGTCATGCCGGGCATGATCGACACGCACGTGCACCTCATGGACCCGGGGGATGCGACGCGCGAGGACTTCCCGAGCGGCACCGCGGCCGCGGCCCGTGCGGGTGTCACGACGATCGTCGAGCACACCCATTCGGGCGCGGTGCGGGAGGTCGCGGATCTGCAGGCCAAGGTCGCGTATCTCGCGGACCGCTCCCGGGTGGACTTCGCGCTCGCGGCGCACGCCTTCCCCGACCGCATCGACCAGATCGAGCCGCTCTGGCGTGCCGGTGCGACCTTCTTCAAGGCCTTCACGTGCACCACACACGGCATCCCGGGATTCGACGCCGCGCGGCTGCGCGCTCTCTTCACCGAGCTCGCGCGGGTCGGCGCGCCCGCCCTCGTGCACGGCGAAGACGACTCCATCACCGCCGAGCTCGAGGCCGAGCTGCGTGCGGCGGGTCGCGACGACAACGGCGTCATCCCCGAGTGGCGGCATCCGGATGCGGAGCTCGTCGCGCTCTCGGTCGTGGCGACGCTCGCCAAGACGAGCGGTGCGCGGATCATCTCCGCCCACCTCAGCCGACCGGATGCGATCGAGACCGTGAGCGCGGCACGCGCGGCCGGTGCCTCGATGTGGGCCGAGTCCTGCCCCCAGTACCTGACGCTGCTCGCCGACGAGGTGCTGCGCGAGGGGGCGCTGCGCAAGTTCACGCCCCCGGCGCGGGCGGGCGAGCCGGCCGACCTCGCGCACATGTGGGAGGCGCTCGCGGCGGGCGAGATCACGCACATCTCCTCCGACCATGCTCCCTCGACGCGCGAGCAGAAGGCCGACGGCTCGATCTGGGACGTGCACTTCGGGCTGCCGGGTATCGACACGACGATGCCGATCCTGCTCGACGCGGCGGCGCGCGGCCTCATCAGCTACGAACGTGTCGTGGCGTGCTACTCCGAGGCCCCCGCACGCATCTACGGGATCGTCGGCAAGGGTCGTCTCGAGCCCGGCGCCGACGCCGACGTGATCCTCGTCGACCCCGCGCACCGCTGGACGGTGACGGCATCCGAGCTCTCGTCGAAGGCCGGCTGGTCGCCCTTCGAGGGACGGGAGCTCGTGGGGCGCACCGTCCGCAGCTACCTGCGAGGCCAACTGATCGCCGGAGACGGCTTCCTCGCGGAACCCGGGGTGGGGCGGTTCCTGCCCGGCGCCGGAAGCCGCTCCGCATGAACACGACTGGAGATCCCATGGCGACGCCCGAGCTCATCGATGCCCACACGCACATCTACCCCCGCAGCTACATCGAGCGGCTGCGCGCGCGGCCGACGATCCCGCGGGTCAAGGAGCACGAAGGCAAAGAGTACTTCGTGATCTTCGCCCACGAAGACGCGCCGGGGCCCGTGCCCGGCCGGGAGTTCGGGGTCGAGTACACGAGCCTCGACGCCAAGCTCGCGCACATGGATCGCAACGGCATCGACCGCAGCGTCGTGAGCCTCGGCAACCCCTGGCTCGATCCCTTCGACGGCGACGACAGCCCGCAGATCGCCCGCGAGCTCAACGCCGAGCTCGCCGGCTACGGCGACGCCACCGGCGGTCGCATCGTCGGCATGGGCGTGCTGCCGAGCAACAGCGTCGCGGATGCCGTGGCGATCGCGGCCGAGATCGCGGCGACCCCCGGGCTGCACGGGGTGATCGTCGGCTCGCGCATCTGCGGACGCACCCTCGACGATGTCGAGCTCGAGCCGTTGTGGGCGGAACTGGCGCGCACTCGGCTGCCGGTCTTCCTGCACCCGCACTACTCGGCCGCCCCGACCGAGCTCACCGGGTTCGGGCACGCGCTGCCGGTGAGCGTCGGGTTCCCCTTCGAGACCACCATCGCGCTCTCGCGCTTCATCTTCTCGGGCGCGCTGCACCGGCATCCGCAGCTCCGCCTGATGGCCGCGCACGGGGGCGCAGGGGTGCCCGTGCTCGCGGGGCGTATGGATGCCGCCTGGCGTTCCGACCCCACGACCCACGAGCGCCTCCCGGTGCCGCCGAGCGAGTGCATCGCCCGCCTGCACCTGGATCTCGTGCTCTATCACGAGCACCCCATGCGGCTCGCGCGCGACACCGTCGGGCTCGACCGACTCGCCTACGGCACCGACAACCCGTTCTCCGTCTCGGATCCCGTGGTGAACGGCGCTGCCCTCCTCCGCGCGTTCACCTCCGAGGAGCGGGAGACGATCGCGGCGGGCACCCGCAGCCTCTTCGACCTGCCGGAGCGCTCGTAGCTCCGCTCTCCGGGGCGCCGAGCGGCGGGGTCCGGTATGGCGCGCGGTGCGTCAGAATGAAGCATGAGCACCGTCGGCGCCGGAATCCCCGAACCTCCTCGTGAGGAACCGAACTCGGCCTGGCTGAGCGACGACGAGCTCGAATGGGCGCGCGGCCGCTTGCCGCTGCTCTATGTAGAGGCCGTCCCCGTGCGGGTCGACGGGCTCGGCGTCGTGACCCAGGTGGGTGTGCTGCTGCGTGCCAATGCCGCGGGCGAGATCACCCGCACGCTCGTCTCGGGTCGCGTCATGTACGGCGAGACGATCCGGGATGCGCTCTTCCGGCACCTCGAGAAGGACCTCGGGGCGATGGCGTTCCCCCTGCTGCCGGCGAGTCCGGTGCCCTTCCAGGTGGCCGAGTACTTTCCGATCCCGGGGCTCTCGGCGTACCTCGACGAACGCCAGCATGCCGTGTCGCTCGCCTTCGTGGTGCCCGTGACCGGCACCTGCGAGCCGCGGCAGGATGCGCTCGAGATCACCTGGGTGACGCCCGCCGAGGCGTCGAGCCCGGGCTTCCATGCCGAGCTCGAGGGTGGCCGCGGCACCCTGCTGCGGGCCGCGCTCGCCTCGGTGGGCGTGCTCGGCTGACGTCGCGACAGCTGACTCCGCGCTGCCCGAGTCACGGAACGCTCTGCCCGAGTCACGGAGCGGATGTGACTCACGTCGGCTCCTGGGGCGGATGGGGCCGCCAGCAGCCCCGCGTTCCTTGATTCGGGAGGGACGTTCCTTGATTTGGGAGACGGGGTGCGCCGAGCGCCGCCGGATGCCTCAGCCCGCGGGGCGGTTCGCCCGGCGTCCGCCGGTGCGCGGGTTGCCCTGCGGGGCCGAGCTCGAGGCGCTGTAGACGGTCGTGCTTCCGCTGCGCGGGGCGGCCGAGCGGCCGGCGCCGGAGCGGCCGGAGCCCGACCGCGTCTGAGCTGCCGCGCCCGAGCGCTGACCCTGGGCCGCGGGGCGACCCGAGCGGTCGCGGCGGGGGCGATCCGCGCGCGGCTGCTGCGCCGCATCCCGCTCACCGCGCGCCGCGCGCTTGCGCTGCGCGTTCGCGCCCTGGCTGCGGCCGACGCCCTGCTGCTGGGGCGCACGGGGCTCGGGCTTCACATAGGGTGCGACCTCGCCGACGAGCGCGACGACAGGAGCCGCATCCGCGGTGACCTTCTGGGCGCTCGCCTGGATGCCGGCCTTGCGCATGAGCTGCGCCACATCCTTCTCCTGCGCGGGCAGCACGAGCGTCACGACGTCGCCCTCGGAGCCGGCGCGAGCCGTGCGGCCGGAGCGGTGCAGGTACGCCTTGTGCTCGGTCGGCGGGTCGACGTGCACCACGAGCTCGACGTCGTCGACGTGCACGCCGCGCGCCGCGACATCCGTGGCCACGAGAACGCGCACCGACCCGTCGGAGAACGCCGCGAGGTTGCGGTCGCGCTGCGGCTGCGAGAGGTTGCCGTGCAGGTCGACCGCCGGGATGCCGGATGCCGTGAGCTGCTGCGCGAGCTTCTTCGCGTGGTGCTTGGTGCGCATGAAGAGGATGCGGCGACCGGTGCCCGAGGCGAGTCGCTGCACGAGCTCCTTCTTGGCCTCCACACCCTCGACGCCGAACACGTGGTGGGTCATCTTGACGGGAGGCTCGTCGATCTCGTTGACCGAGTGCAGCACGGGATTCTGCAGGAAGCGCTTCACGAGCTTGTCGACCCCGTTGTCGAGGGTCGCCGAGAACAGCAGCCGCTGGCCGCCCGCGGGGGTTGCCGCGAGGATGCGCGTGACCCCCGGCAGGAAGCCGAGGTCCGCCATGTGGTCGGCCTCGTCGATGACGGTGATCTCGATCGCGTCGAGGCGGATGAGGCGCTGGCCCATGAGGTCTTCCAGTCGGCCGGGGCAGGCCACGACGATGTCGACGCCTGCCTTGAGCGCCGCAACCTGACGGTTCTGCGAGACGCCGCCGTAGATCGTGGTGACGGTGAGGTCGTAGGCGTCGGCGAGCGGGGTGACGACCGCGGCGATCTGGGTCGCGAGCTCGCGCGTCGGAGCCAGGATGAGGGCGAGCGGCAGTCCGGATCGGCGTGCACCGCCCGCGAGGCCGGTGCCGAGACGCGCCACGAGCGGCAGCGAGAACGCGAGCGTCTTGCCGGAGCCGGTGCGGCCGCGGCCGAGCACATCGCGGCCGGCGAGCGTGTCGGGCAGCGTGTCGATCTGGATGGGGAAGGCGGTGGTCTTGCCGTCGGCCGCGAGGGCGGCGACGAGGGGGGCGGGCACGCCGAGCGTGCTGAAGTCGGTGGTCATGTGGTGCTTTCGGGGTGATCCGCGCGCAGAGCTGCGCGAGCGGGAATGGGCGAGCGTGCCGGTCGGCACGTCGGTTCGCCGTGAAGGAATGTCATCGCCTGGGCGCGAGAGCACTGGGCGCGAGAGCACCGGGCGGGAGGGAAGCGTTCGACGACGCAGGCGCATGAGCGCCTCGGCAACCATAGCGGATGTCGAAGCATGACATCCGACTTCGAGGCGGATGCCCAGCCGTGGCTACCCTCGGGTCATGACGTCGCCCCGCGCCCAGAGCTATTACCAGGTCCGTTTCGAGTGGGGCGCCGAGGGCGCGCGTGCCGTCGCCGAAGGCGTGCACGCGATCGTGTGGGTCGACGAGCTCGGCAGCGAAGAGGTGCCCGAGCTCGGCGTCGAGGTCGTCGCGGGCGCGCTGCGCAGCGCGGATGCCGTGGCCCGCGGGTCCCTCGAGCGGCAGGCCGAGCTGGGGGGTCGCTTCGTGATCGCGGTCGTGGCCGCGGGCGCCCGGCAACCCGACGGCTCGCTGCGCTTCACCGTGGAGGATCTGCTCGCATCCGGCGCGATCATCGAGGCCATCTCCGACCTCGGCATCGACCACACCTCACCGGAGGCCGCCGCGGCAGTCGCCGCCTTCGCGGGGCTGCGGGGTGCCACTCGTCATCTGCTCACGGCGTCCGTGTCGGCGCGCGAGCTCGGAGTGACCCAGCTCGACCTGGAGCCGGCCTCCGAGGTCGAACGCCTGGGCTGAGGGCCGCCTCGGCCCGTCGTGGGCGAGGCGCCCGCAACCCCCGCCGAACTGCGACAATGGGTCCGGATCGGAACAGGCGGTGATCGGTGTGGACGCGACGAGCAACGAAGTCGCTCCGGCGGGCACGCACGAGCACGCTCTGGGGGCGTGCCCCGAGTGCTTCGTGGAGTTGCAGCGCGACGGCGAGTGGTGGCGCGCACGGCCCGAGGGCGCCCGGCTCGTCGGGCTCGTCGTGGCACGCGAGGATCTGCCGCCGATCGTGGAGCAGCGCGCCGACCTCGCACGGTTCGGGGTGTCGATCCACGACTTCCGCCACCCGGCCCCCGAGACGCATGAGACCTGGGAACAGCGCCTCGAGCGCTCCTTCGGTCGGCTCGAGCGCGGCGACGTGCTCGTCGTGGCGAACCGTCACGCACTCGGCCGCGCGCCCGACGAGGAGGCGCGCACGATCGCATCGCTGCGTTCGCGGGGTGTCGTCGTGAAGGTGCTGCGGCACGGCGCGAACCATCTGGCCGACCTCGCCTGAGCCAGCGCGCGATCCGCGTGCGGGCGTAGCCTCGGATCATGTTCCAGGCGAAGCTCGGAGATCAGGTGATCGCGGAGGCCGACGAGGCCGACGTCGTGCACATCGAAGGCAACGTGTACTTCCCGCCCGCGTCGGTGGCCGAGGGAGTGCTGCGCGACAGCCCGACCCCGTATACCTGCCCATGGAAGGGCGAGTGCCAGTACTACAGCGTGCGTTCGGGAGACGACTGGCTCACCGACCGCGCGTGGGCCTATCCGGAGCCGTACCCGACCGCGATCGAGAAGGTCGGTCGTGACTTCAGCGGCTTCGTCGCGTTCTGGAAGGACGTGCAGGTCTCGCAGACCGCGTAGGCTCGCCGCCTGCCTCAGTCGAGTGCGGCGATCGCCTCGACGCCCACGAGCGCTTCCGGCCGCCCGAGCGAGGCGACCTTGAGCACCGTCACGGCGGTGGGGTTCATGCCCCAGACCTCGGCGGATGCGCGGTACGCCTCGGTGGGGTCGACCGACTCGGCGAGGTAGATCGTGAGCTTCACGACATCCGCGACGGTTGCCCCGCCCTCTTCGAGCACGGCGAGCACGTTGCGGAGCGCCTGCGCGGTCTGTTCTTCGAGGCCGCCCGCGATGTCGCCGGCGGCGTCGGTGCCGTTCTGCTCGCCGACGTAGAGCGTGCGTCCGGCGGGCGCGATCGTGCCCTGGGAGAACGCGGGATTGCGGTGCAGGGCTGCGGGGTTGAGGTGGGTGACGGTCATCGGTCCTCCTTCAGGGCGAGGGCGCGCGCCCGATGCGCGCGCACCTTGGCTCGGTTGCCGCAGCGCTGCATCGAACACCAGCGGCGGTTGTTGGTGCGCGACTCGTCGCGGTACACCATGCGGCAATCGTCGGCATCGCAACGCCGGATGCGGTCGTCGGGCGCGGCGAGGTGGGCGACGGCCTCACGCGCCAGGGTCGAGAGAGCCTGAGCGACGCGGATCCGGCCCGCGCCCGCTTGTCGCCGACCGCCGTCGAGGGCCGGCGGGATGTCGGGCGTCGCGGCGAAGAGGTTGAGGGTGTCGATGTCGTCGGGCGCGTAGGGCTCGCGATCGGCCGCCGCGATGTACAGGCGGGTGAGCGCCGTCCGCAAGATGACCGCGTCGGTGAGGTCGCGCTCGCTCGCGTCGTCGGGGCGGATGGGGCCGACGTGCTCGGCGAGCCAGCTGCCGAGATCGCGGGGTGCGCGCATCCGCTCCCATTCCGGCACACCCCGGCCCATGTCGCCGGTGTAGGCGAAGTCGAGGCTCTCGGCGCCCGCGTCGAAGAACCACGGCGAGCCGTGGGCGGGATGCATCCACTGACCGGTGCTCACGTAACTACTATAGGCGGTTACGACGCGGCCGTGCGGCTGTCGTATCACGGGGGCCGTCCATCATGCGTCGGATGCGGAGGCCGCGCGCCTGCCACACCATCCACAGCGCGAACCAGACGAGAGGGGTGGCGAGCCCTGCCGTGACATCGAGGCGGTCGCGGTAGAGCGTGCCGCCCGAGGTGAGCGGGGTGACGGCCATGCGGTGACGCCACGAGTCGACGATCGCCAGCGGTCCGGTGAGGGGCCCGCCGGCGTCCTCGAGGATGCGGGTGGCTCCACGGCGCCGCGTGCGGATCGCGATGCGCTGACGGCCGAGCGACAGCGCACCGGCAGCGCGCAACTGCACGATCGCCTCGTCGCCGTCGCGCCAGCGTTCGGGCAGCTCGCCCTCGGGGGTCATGGCCATGAGCGGTGCATACGCCCGGGCCGCCGCTTCGGGGGAGGTGATGATCGACCATGCCATGTCTGCGTCGCACGCCACGGTGAAGCTCAACTGGACTCTCACGGGCGTCGCACCCAGCGGATCTGCAAGGTCGGATCGAAGCGTCGCGAGCACCTGCCGCACGAGGTCACCCGGGTCGGTCGGCGATAGCGGTAGGCGATGTGGCCGTTCGGGCACGTGCCCACCCAGGGCGCGAGCTCGTTCGGAACGGGCCCGTCGTGGGTGCGCCCCCCGACGTATCCGATCTCGGAGGCGACGCGCTTCCACTCGGCACCGTGTCCCGCCCCCGGCCCGGCGATGGCATGCGCCACCTCGTGCAGCAGCGTCTGGTGCACCTCGTCGTCGTCCGAGCGCAGGGCGATGTGCCGCGAGATCGAGATGCGCTTGGCGGTGTAGTTGCACAGCCCCGCTCGTGTCTTGGCGTGGTCGAAGGCGAAATCCCAGCTGTCATCGAGATGCATGCGGATGAGGGCGTCGGCCCACACCCGCATGCGGGCGAGGCGCTGCGCGGACTCGGTCGGCATCTGAGCCACGATTCAGCCCTCGACCAGCGGGGTCAGCCGCACCGAGAGGATGCGGTCGTCGCCCGGCGCGGGCGTTCCGCGGCCGTCGGTGTTGTTGGTCACGAACCAGAGGGTGCCGTCGGCCGCGGGAAGCACGTCGCGGATGCGCCCGTACTCGCCCACGAACCACGCCACCGGGTCGAGCCCGCCGTCGGCGGTCGGATAGAGCGCCCAGACGCGCTCGCCGCGCAACGCCGCGAGGAAGAAGGTGCCGTCGACGTAGCTCAGCGCGCTGGGGCTCGCCTCGCTCGTCGGCCACTGCACGACGGGGTCGAGATAGCCGGCGACCCCGGCCTTGCCTTCCACCACGGGCCAGCCGTAGTCGCCGCCCGCCTCGATGCGGTTGACCTCATCCCACGTGTTCTGCCCGAACTCGGCCGCCCAGAGCTGGCCCGCATCGTCCCACGCGAGGCCCTGGGGATTGCGGTGACCGGATGAGTAGACGAGCGACCCCGCGAAGGGATTGTCGGCGGGTACGCCTCCCTCGGGCGTCATGCGCAGGATCTTGCCGTTCAGACTCGACAGGTCCTGAGCGCGCTCGGGCGCTCCCGCATCGCCGACCGTCGCATAGAGCATCCCGTCGGGACCGAAGGCCAGTCGACCTCCGTCGTGATTGGCCGCCTTCCCGAGCCCCGTGAGCACCTCGCTCGGTGACCCGAGCGCGAAGTCGTCGCCGAGCGGCATCCGCACGATCCGGTTGTCGGAGGCCGTGGTGAGGTACGCGTAGAGCCAGCGCGTGGTGCCGTCGTCGAGCAGGGCGAGCCCGAGAAGGCCGCCCTCTCCCTGGTGCACGACCCCCGGAACCGTGCCGATCGGCGCGAGCGAGCCATCGGCCGAGAGGTGCTGCACGACGCCCGTGTCGCGCTCGCTCACGAGCGCCTCACCCGGTGCCTCCGGCAGCAGCGCGACCGACCACGGACTCGTCAGCCCCGAGGCGATCACTGCCGGATCGCCCGCGGGCTGCACCGGCCCCTCGGCGGGCGCGGGTGGCGCCGCCGACACCGACGCCGTGGCCGACGGTGCTGCAACCGGCGCGGCGCACCCCGCGAGCAGCGCCACCGCGAGAACGGTGGCCGCCACGAGCGGTGCGCGGGGGGTCATGCCTCCATTCCAGCACTGCGCGGCGACACGGGCCCCGAGGTTCAGCGTTTCGGGGGGATCTGGAACACGCCCCGACCCGGGGGAGGAGAGGCCACGGCGGTCGCATCGGTCACGACGGGCGCCCCCGCGATCCAGGAGCGCAGCGCCGGACCGTGCACGAGCTGGGCCGGATGCGGTCCGCCGGCGAGCAGGCGCGGCATCCAGTCCAGCGGCAGCGGGGTCGCGGATGCGGCGAGCACGAAATTGCCGAACCGCCGCCCCTTGATCACCTGCGCCTCGCCGAGCACCGCGACATCCGCGAAGACCATGCCGAGCGTCGCCGCCTGGCCGCGCGCGAACGCGGCGCCCTGCCCGTCGGCGATGTTGGCGAGCAGCACGCCGTCGGGGGCGAGCAGGGCCGCGCACTCGGTGTAGAACTCGACGCTCGTCACGTGCGCGGGCGTGCGCGCCCCCGAGAACACGTCGACGACGAGCAGGTCGACAGCGCCACGCAGCCCGGCGGGCAGCCGGCCGAGCACCTCGCGTGCATCGCCGTAGCGCACCCGGATCGACGCGTCCCTCGGCAGCGGCAGCTGCGCCCGCACGAGCTCCACGAGCGCCGGCTCGAGCTCGACGACCTGCTGGCGCGACCCCGGCCGCGTGGTCGCGATGTAGCGCGGGATCGTGAGGGCGCCCGCGCCGAGATGCACGGCCGTGATCGGCTCGCCTGGGTCGCGCAGCTCGTCGATCACGTGGCCCATGCGCGCGATGTACTCGTAGAAGAGGTGCGTGGGGTCGTCGAGGTCGACGTGCGACTGCGGCGTGCCGTCGACCACGAGCTCGAAGCCCGAGGTGTGGCGGTCCGGGCGCACCTCGGCCCGCATCCCGTTCGACAGTCGCGCGTTCGGCAGCTCCTCCACCCCGCCATTCTCGCCCCCGCCCGCAGCATCCGCGGACCCGACCTCGGATGCGGGGGTCACCCCTACGAGCGGCGGGGGTCTGCCGTCTGTCGCCCGGCGCAGAACGGGCGCACACTCGAAGAGCAACGAGAGGAGACCCCCATGTCCCACACCACCACCCGCCGTGCGGCCCCCCACCGCACCATCGCCGCCGTCGCGGCTCTCGCCGTCGCCGGCCTCGCGCTCGCCGGATGCGTGCGCCTGCCGGCACCTCCGTCGGGCCCGCGCGTCGAGACCGAGCACGAGGTCTCGGATGCCGTGCACGGTCTGCGCCTCGAGACCGCAGGCGACGTCACCGTGCGGCTCGGCGACGAGCCCGGGCTCACGGTGCGTGCGCCCAAGTCGGTGAGCGACCGGCTCACCGTCGAGGAGGACGACGGCACCCTCGTGCTCGGCCTCCGCGGCCCCGGCTGGACCAGCGGCAAAGTCGAGTACGTGCTGACCGTGACATCGTTCGACACCGTCGAGCTCGAGGGTGCCGGCGATGTGCAGGCCGACTTCTCCGCCGCGGATCAGGTGGAGATCGTCGTCGACGGCGCCGGCGACGTGCGCGCCACCGGTGTCGCCGCCACCGAGGTGAACGTCGAGATCAACGGCGCAGGCGATGTGCATATCGAGGGAACCGCCGACGAAGGCGAGCTGCGTGTGGGCGGGGCGGGCAGCATCCGTGCGGAGGACCTCGTGCTGCGGCGCGCGGAGGCCGAGGTCGCGGGCGCGGGCGACATCCGCGTGCACGCGACCGAGACGCTCGACGCCACGATCTCAGGCCTCGGTGACATCCACGTCACGGGCGACCCGCGCATCACGAGCGACGTCTCGGGGCTCGGCGAGATCGTCGAGGACTGACGCGCCACCGGGCGGCGTAGCGGTCGCGCGGCGGGGGCAGGTGCTCCCGCCGCGTGCTGTATCCCCCGCCCGCGCGTGCGGCTGCTCCCGCCGACCGGATGATGTCGGCCGCCGGGCTTTATAGACCCGCTCGGGATCGATGTCAAGGAATAAGTAGACACGGCGCGTCGTTTCGACCTATAGTTGTTCTTTGCGCTCCCCCTACACGTGTGCCCTCATATTGCGGTCGGCCGGTGTGTGCTTGGAGGCGGATCCCGAAAATGGCGGCGGGATCGCCCATTCGGTGCGGAGCGCCTCCTCACTGACCGACACGAACTGAGACCGACGGGCCTCACGGAGGTTATTTTCCCTTGGCTGCTGCGCGCTCCGCATCCACCCAGAACTCCCCGAAGAACGGTCGCGGCGCATCCCGCCTCTCGTTCGCCAAGATCACGGACACCCTGACGGTTCCGGATCTGCTCGCCCTCCAGACCGAGAGCTTCGACTGGCTCGTCGGCAACGAGGCGTGGAAGGCCCGCATCGCGGGCGACCCCACGGCGTCGACGACGACCGGTCTCGATGAGATCTTCGAGGAGATCTCCCCCATCGAGGACCTCGGCGAGACGATGCAGCTGAGCTTCTCGAACCCCGAGCTCGAGGAGCCCAAGTACTCCATCGAGGAGTGCAAGGAGCGCGGCAAGACCTTCGCCGCCCCCCTCTACGTCAACGCCGAGTTCATGAACCACATGACGGGCGAGATCAAGACCCAGACGGTCTTCATGGGCGACTTCCCGCTCATGACCGAGAAGGGCACCTTCATCATCAACGGCACCGAGCGTGTCGTGGTCTCGCAGCTCGTGCGCAGCCCGGGCGTGTACTTCGAGCGCACCCCCGAGAAGACCTCCGACAAGGACGTCTTCTCGGCCCGCGTCATCCCGAGCCGCGGTGCGTGGCTCGAGTTCGAGATCGACAAGCGCGACCAGGTCGGCGTGCGCATCGACCGCAAGCGCAAGCAGTCGGTCACGGTCTTCCTCAAGGCGCTCGGCATGACGAGCGAGGAGATCCTCGAGGCCTTCGCCGGCTACGAGTCGATCGCCTCGACCCTCGAGAAGGACGCCATCCTCACCAAGGAGGAGGCGCTCAAGGACATCTACCGCAAGCTCCGTCCGGGCGAGCAGGTGGCCGCCGAGGCCGCCCGCGCGCTGCTCGACAACTTCTACTTCAACCCCAAGCGCTACGACCTCGCGAAGGTGGGTCGCTACAAGATCAACCGGAAGCTCGGTCTCGACGCCCCGCTGTCCGACTCGGTGCTCACGATCGACGACATCGTCGCCACGATCAAGTACCTCGTCGCCCTGCACGCGGGCGAGACGACGCTCCCGGGCGTGCGCGACGGCAAGAGCATCGAGCTGCGTCTCGACACCGACGACATCGACCACTTCGGCAACCGTCGCATCCGTGCGGTCGGCGAGCTCATCCAGAACCAGGTGCGCACCGGCCTCAGCCGCATGGAGCGCGTCGTGCGCGAGCGCATGACGACGCAGGACATCGAGGCCATCACGCCGCAGACGCTCATCAACGTGCGTCCGGTCGTCGCCGCGATCAAGGAGTTCTTCGGAACGAGCCAGCTGTCGCAGTTCATGGATCAGAACAACCCGCTCGCGGGCCTGACCCACAAGCGCCGCCTGAGCGCCCTCGGCCCCGGCGGTCTCTCCCGTGAGCGTGCCGGCGTCGAGGTCCGCGACGTGCACCCGAGCCACTACGGCCGCATGTGCCCCATCGAGACCCCGGAAGGCCCGAACATCGGCCTCATCGGCTCGCTCGCCACCTTCGGACGGATCAACGCGTTCGGCTTCATCGAGACGCCGTACCGCAAGGTCGTGAACGGCAAGGTCACCGACCAGATCGACTACCTCACCGCATCCGAGGAGGACGAGTACCTCGTCGCCCAGGCCAACGCGCCGCTGGATGCGAACGGCAAGTTCGTCGAAGACAAGGTGCTCGTGCGCCCCAAGGGCTCCGACGTGGTGCTCGTGGACCCCTCCGACGTGCAGTACATGGACGTCTCGCCGCGCCAGATGGTGTCGGTCGCGACCTCGCTCATCCCGTTCCTCGAGCACGACGACGCGAACCGCGCCCTCATGGGCGCGAACATGCAGCGCCAGGCCGTGCCGCTGCTTCGTTCCGAGTCGCCGTTCGTCGGCACCGGTATGGAGGGCTTCGCCGCCGTCGACGCGGGGGATGTCATCACCGCGCAGAAGGCCGGCGTCGTCACCGAGGTCTCGGCGGATGTCGTGACCGTTCAGCTGGACGAGGGCGGCACCCAGGAGTACTTCCTGCGCAAGTTCGACCGCAGCAACCAGGGCACGAGCTACAACCACCGTGTCGTGGTCTCGGCCGGTGAGCGCGTCGAGGTCGGCGAGGTCATCGCCGACGGTCCCGCGACCGAGAACGGCGAGCTCGCGCTCGGCAAGAACCTGCTCGTGGCGTTCATGCCGTGGGAGGGTCACAACTTCGAGGACGCGATCATCCTCAGCCAGCGTCTCGTGGCCGACGACGTGCTCAGCTCGATCCACATCGAGGAGTACGAGGTCGACGCGCGCGACACCAAGCTCGGCAAGGAGGAGATCACCCGCGATCTCCCGAACGTGAGCCCGGAACTGCTGGCCGACCTCGACGAGCGCGGCATCATCCGAATCGGCGCCGAGGTGCGCCCCGGCGACATCCTCGTGGGCAAGGTCACGCCGAAGGGCGAGACCGAGCTGAGCGCCGAGGAGCGCCTGCTGCGCGCCATCTTCAACGAGAAGAGCCGCGAGGTGCGCGACACCTCGCTCAAGGTTCCTCACGGTGAGGAGGGCACCGTCATCGGCGTCAAGGTGTTCGACGCCCAGGACGGCGACGACGAGCTCGGCTCGGGTGTCAACCAGCGCGTCGTGGTGTTCATCGCGCAGAAGCGCAAGATCACCGAGGGCGACAAGCTCGCAGGCCGTCACGGCAACAAGGGCGTCATCTCGAAGATCCTGCCGGTCGAGGACATGCCGTTCCTCGCCGACGGCACGCCCGTCGACGTCATCCTGAACCCGCTCGGCATCCCCGGTCGCATGAACTTCGGCCAGGTGCTCGAGACCCACCTCGGATGGATCTCGAAGCAGGGCTGGAAGGTCGAGGGCAAGCCCGAGTGGGCCGCGCACCTGCCCAAGGGCGCCCTCGAGGCCGCCCCCGGCACGAAGGTCGCGACCCCGGTGTTCGACGGCGCGGCGGAGGAGGAGATCGAGGGTCTGCTCGACTCGACCCTGCCGAACCGCGACGGCGTGCGCATGATCGACGCCTCCGGCAAGACCCGCCTGTTCGACGGCCGCTCCGGCGAGCCGTTCCCGCACCCGGTGTCGGTCGGCTACATGTACATCCTCAAGCTGCACCACCTCGTGGACGACAAGATCCACGCCCGCAGCACGGGCCCGTACTCGATGATCACCCAGCAGCCGCTCGGTGGGAAGGCGCAGTTCGGCGGCCAGCGCTTCGGCGAGATGGAGGTGTGGGCGCTCGAGGCCTACGGTGCCGCGTACGCCCTGCAGGAGCTGCTCACGATCAAGTCCGACGACATCCTCGGCCGCGTCAAGGTCTACGAGGCGATCGTCAAGGGCGAGAACATCCAGGAGCCCGGCATCCCCGAGAGCTTCAAGGTGCTCATCAAGGAGATGCAGTCCCTGTGCCTGAACGTCGAGGTGCTCGGCGCGGATGGTTCGGCGCTCAGCCTGAAGGACACGGATGACGAGGTCTTCCGTGCCGCGGAGGAGCTCGGCATCAACATCTCCACCCGCTTCGAGTCGTCGTCGATCGACGACATCTGAGCCGGGCCCACAGGATCTAGAGACATAGAGAAGAAGCGAGAGAGAACTCAGTGATCGACGCAACCACTTTCGATCAGCTCCGCATCGGCCTTGCCACCAGCAAGGACATCCGCGAGTGGTCGTACGGCGAGGTCAAGAAGCCCGAGACCATCAACTACCGCACCCTGAAGCCCGAGAAGGACGGTCTGTTCGGCGAGCAGATCTTCGGACCCTCGCGCGACTGGGAGTGCTCGTGCGGCAAGTACAAGCGCGTGCGCTTCAAGGGCATCGTCTGCGAGCGCTGCGGCGTGGAGGTCACCAAGAGCTCCGTGCGTCGTGAGCGCATGGGCCACATCGAGCTCGCCGCCCCGGTGACGCACATCTGGTACTTCAAGGGTGTGCCCAGCCGCCTCGGCTACCTGCTCGACATGGCGCCGAAGGACCTCGAGAAGGTCATCTACTTCGCCGCGTACATGATCATCGACGTCGACGAGGAGGGGCGCCACGCCGACCTCCCCGGGCTCGAGAACGAGCTGCGCCTCGAGATCAAGAACCTCGAGCAGCAGCGCGACGACCGCATCAACGCGCGTCTCGTGCAGCTCGAGGGCGACCTCGCCGCGCTCGAGGAGGAAGGCGCCAAGGCCGACCAGAAGCGCAAGGTGAAGGACGCCGGCGAGAAGGAGATGGCGCAGGTCCGCAAGTCGTACGACGAGCAGATCAAGCAGCTCGAGGAGGTGTGGGAGCAGTTCCGCAACCTCAAGGTGGGCGACCTCAAGCCCGAGGACTCGGTCTTCCACGAGCTGCAGGACCGCTTCGGTCTGTACTTCGAGGCGCACATGGGCGCCGAGGCGATCAAGCGCCGTCTCGAGTCGTTCGACCTCGAGGCGGAGGCGGAGCTCCTCCACGACCAGATCGCCAACGGCAAGGGTCAGAAGAAGATCCGCGCGATCAAGCGCCTGAAGGTCGTCAACTCCTTCGTGCAGACCGGCAACTCGCCGGCCGCGATGGTGCTCGACGTCGTTCCGGTGATCCCGCCGGAGCTGCGCCCGATGGTGCAGCTCGACGGCGGCCGCTTCGCGACCTCCGACCTCAACGACCTCTACCGTCGCGTGATCAACCGCAACAACCGTCTGCGTCGTCTGCTCGACCTCGGCGCTCCCGAGATCATCGTGAACAACGAGAAGCGGATGCTGCAGGAGGCCGTCGACGCCCTGTTCGACAACGGTCGCCGCGGCCGTCCCGTCACGGGCACCGGCAACCGTGCCCTGAAGTCCCTGAGCGACATGCTCAAGGGCAAGCAGGGTCGCTTCCGTCAGAACCTGCTCGGCAAGCGCGTCGACTACTCGGGTCGTTCGGTCATCATCGTGGGCCCGCAGCTCAAGCTGCACCAGTGCGGTCTGCCGAAGCAGATGGCGCTCGAGCTGTTCAAGCCGTTCGTCATCAAGCGCCTCATCGACCTGAGCCACGCGCAGAACATCAAGGCCGCCAAGCGCATGGTGGAGCGTTCGCGCCCGCAGGTGTGGGACGTGCTCGAGGAGATCATCCGCGAGCGCCCCGTGCTGCTGAACCGTGCGCCCACGCTGCACCGTCTCGGCATCCAGGCGTTCGAGCCGCAGCTCGTGGAGGGCAAGGCGATCCAGCTGCACCCGCTCGTGTGCGCCGCGTTCAACGCCGACTTCGATGGTGACCAGATGGCCGTGCACCTCCCCCTCTCGGTGGAGGCGCAGGCCGAGGCGCGCATCCTCATGCTCGCCTCGAACAACATCCTGAAGCCGTCGGACGGCCGCCCCGTGACCCTGCCCAGCCAGGACATGATCATCGGTCTGCACCACCTGACGACGCTCACCGAGGGTGCCGTCGGCGAGGGCCGTGCGTTCTCGTCGATCGCCGAGGCGATCCTGGCGAAGGACGAGGGCACCCTCGACCTCAACGCCAAGGTGCGCATCCGTCTCGAGGGCGTGTACCTCGAGGATGCTCCCGAGGGCTTCGTGCAGGGATCGAGCAAGCTCGTCGAGACCACCCTCGGTCGCGCCCTGTTCAACCAGGCGCTCCCGGCGGACTACTGGTACGTCGAGGCGCTCGCCGACAAGGGCAAGATCTCGGCGATCGTCAACGATCTCGCCGAGCGCTATCCCAAGGTGGAGGTCGCGGCTGCACTCGACCGCATCAAGGACGCCGGCTTCCACTGGGCCACGCGCTCGGGTGTGACCGTCGCGCTCTCGGACATCATCACGCCCAAGGACAAGCCGGCGATCGTGGCGAAGCACGAGAAGCAGGCCGCGAAGATCCAGTCCGAGTACGACAAGGGTCTGATCGACGACGCCACGCGCCGCAAGGAGCTCATCGACATCTGGACGGAGGCGACCAACGAGATCGCCAAGTCCATGCAGGCGAGCTACCCGAAGGACAACAACATCTACCGGATGGTGTCGTCGGGTGCGCGTGGTAACTGGCTGCAGATCCGAAACATCTCGGGTATCCGTGGCCTCGTCGCCAACCCGAAGGGTGAGACGATCGCCCGTCCGATCATCTCGTCGTACCGCGAGGGTCTGAGTGTGGCGGAGTACTTCATCGCCACGCACGGTGCTCGTAAGGGTCTGGCCGACACGGCTCTGCGTACCGCGGACTCGGGCTACCTGACGCGTCGTCTCGTCGACGTCTCGCAGGATGTCATCATCCGCGAGGACGACTGCGGCACCTCGCGCGGCCTCGAGATCCGGATCGCGGCGAAGGTCGGCGACGAGCTGGTGCGCGACGAGAACGTCGAGAACTCGGTGTTCGCCCGCTCGCTGTCGGAGGACGCCGTCGACGCACAGGGCACCGTGATCGCGGAGGCCGGCACCGACGTGGGCGATGTGCTCATCAACACGCTCATCAAGGCCGGCATCGAGACCGTCAAGGTGCGCTCGGTGCTGACCTGCGAGTCGGCGGTCGGCGTCTGCGCCGCGTGCTACGGACGTTCGCTCGCGACCGGCAAGCTCGTCGACATCGGCGAGGCGGTCGGCATCATCGCCGCCCAGTCGATCGGTGAGCCCGGAACGCAGCTCACGATGCGTACCTTCCACCAGGGTGGTACCGCCGGTGCGGACGACATCACGCAGGGTCTGCCGCGTGTCACCGAGCTCTTCGAGGCTCGCACTCCGAAGGGCGCGAGCCCGATCGCGGAGGCCGCGGGTCGCATCGAGATCAAGGACACCGACAAGCGCCGCGAGATCATCCTCACGCCCGACAACGGCGAGGAGCCGCAGATCTACCCCGTGCTCAAGCGCGCCACCCTCCTCGTGGAGGACGGCCAGCACGTGGAGCTCGGCCAGCAGTTCGTGGTGGGAAACCTCGACCCGAAGGAGGTGCTGCGCGTGCAGGGCGTCCGCGCCGTGCAGCAGCACCTGGTCGACGGCGTGCAGGGCGTCTACCGCAGCCAGGGTGTGCCGATCCACGACAAGCACATCGAGGTCATCGTGCGGCAGATGCTGCGCAAGGTGACGGTCGTGGAGCACGGCGACACCGACCTGCTGCCGGGTGAGCTCGTGGACCGTTCGCGGTACACCGAGATCAACCGTGCGGCGATCGTCGAGGGCAAGAAGCCCGCGTCGGCGCGTCAGGAGGTCATGGGTATCACCAAGGCCTCGCTCGCGACCGAGTCGTGGCTGTCGGCGGCCTCCTTCCAGGAGACCACCCGCGTGCTCACGCAGGCGGCCATGGAGGGGCGCTCCGACCCGCTGGTCGGGCTCAAGGAGAACGTCATCATCGGTCAGCTCATCCCCGCCGGAACCGGACTCTCGAAGTACCGGAACGTGTCGGTGGATGCGACCGAGGAGGCGAAGGCGGAGCGGTACCCGAACCGCATCTTCGCCGACGACTCGGCGTTCTCGGAGGCCGACCTGAGCTTCGTCGACTTCGACAGCTTCAGCTCGGACGACTTCCAGCCCGGTACCTATTCCTGAGTAGGAACCACAGCGAAGGCCCCCGTGTCAACGGGGGCCTTCGTCGTTCCCGCGCGGGGGCTCGCTCGCTAGGCTGGAGTCCCCACGCGAAGGAGCACGCCATGGCCCAGCCCACTGAGCCCACCGACTCGTCCGAGCCCGTGGTGGCCGAGACGGTCGAGCCGGCATCGCCGGTCTCCGCAACCGAGCACGTCGGCGTCGACCCGGTCGTGCCCGAGGTGGACGACGACGAGGTGGTCGACGACGTCGAGCGCCCGGTGACGGTCGAGCCGGTCGTCGCGGAGCCGGTTGTCGTCGAGCCGGCCGTCGTCGAGCCCGTCGTCGTCGAGCCGGTCGCCCCGGCATCCGACACGTCCGCCGCAGCTGCGGCCGCCGCCGCGCGCGAGGTCGTCTATGTGCAGGCGCCCACGCCCCCCGCGCCGCGTCACAACCGCGGCTTCGGCGTGCTCATCTCGCTGCTCGGCACCGTTGCCTTCGCACTGCTCTACATGGGTGCGGCCGCCGTCGCCTTCCTCGTGACGCCGGGCACCCGCCTCGAATCGACGTTCAGCGGCTTCCTCGCGAGTGAGGCCTTCTGGGTGCCGGTCGCGGCATACGCGGTCTTCTCGATCGTCTTCGCGCTCATCGTCAACCGCGCCGCGTGGTGGGCGCACGTCGTCGGCAGCCTGTTCGTCGCCGTGCTCACCTACGCCACGTCGCTCGGCATCATCGCGCTGCTGCACAACGTCGTCGCGATGACCCCCGACGAGGCGGCGGTGTTCTTCCGCGCGCTCGCCGGCAACGCGCTCATGCTCGCGGCGCTCGTGATCGCACGCGAGGCCGCCCTGTGGTTCGGGCTCGCCATCTCGGCGCGTGGCCGCCGCGTCAAGGAGCGCAACGCCGCTGATCGCGCCGCCTTCGAGCAGAGCGTCGCGGACCGCCGCGCCGAATATGAGCGAGCACATCCCTCCGTCTGAGCCGACGTCACCTCACGACCGGCCGCGGCATCCGGAGCGCGTCGCGGGCCTGTTCGTCGCCGTCGTGTGGGCCGCGCTCGCGTTCGCGGTGTTCGGCGTGCTCGCCGTGCTGCTCGACCGCGATCCGGTCGAGCAGGCCGTGAGCCCGTACTTCGGTCTCGGAGCGATCCTGCTCTCGCTCGTCGTGGTCTACCTCGGCATCGTGTTCACCGTGCCGGCGCGCACGCCGTGGCTCGGGGCGATCGCCACAGCCGCAGGCGTCTACCTCGCGGTGATCGCCGCGGCCTTCGTCGTCGACACCGCGTTGACCCTCGAGCAGGCGGTGAGCCCTTTCGTGCTCGCAGCATCGCTGCTCGCTCTCGCGCCGCCGATCGGATGCTGGGCCTGGTTCCGCCGCGAGCCCTCGGGCACCCGTCCGCGCTGAGCCGATGGGCACCCCTCCACCATGGGGGTATACGGCTCGGATGCGTGCAGCGGTTACCCTCGAAGCGGAGGGGCTCCCACACCATCGCGCCGCCTGGCGACGCGGGAGCGCAGTGCATCGTCGCGGCAGGGGTTCGCCTGTGCCGCCCGGGGGGAGGAGAGTCGTGGCTCGACGCACGACCGCGCCGCCGCCGGTGCTGCCCGGCTACAGCTACATCCGTCCGCTCGGCTCCGGCGGTTTCGCGGATGTCTTCCTCTACGAGCAGGACATGCCGCGCCGCGTCGTGGCGGTGAAGGTGCTGCTCGACGACGCGATCAACCCCGAGGTGCAACGCACCTTCAACGCGGAGGCCGACATCCTCGCGCGGCTGAGCGCGCATCCCTCGATCGTCACCATCTACCAGGCGAGCATCTCGGCGGATGGCCGCCCGTACTTCGTCATGGAGTACTGCCCCGACAACATGAGCGCGCGCTACAAGAAGGCACCGCTGCCGCTCGGCGAGGTGCTGGATGCCGGGGTGCGCATCGCGGCCGCTCTCGAGACCGCGCATCGCAGCGGCGTGCTGCACCGCGACATCAAGCCGTCGAACCTGCTCATCTCGAGTCTCGGCACGCCGGTGCTCGCCGACTTCGGGATCGCCGCCGCGCTCGCGCGCGCCGAGGAGGACCCCGAGGTCTTCGCGATGTCGATCCCGTGGAGCTCGCCCGAGGTGCTGCAGGAGACCGTGTCGGGATCGGTGCCGAGCGAGATCTGGAGCCTGGGCGCGACGCTCTACACCCTGCTCGCCTCGCGCAGCCCCTTCGAGCCGGCGTCGCGCGAGCGGATCCCGCGCGACCAGCTGCAGGCCCGCATCATTCGCGGGAAGCTCGTGCCGACCGGTCGCGATGACGTGTCGGAACGCCTCGAGGCGGCCCTCGCCCGGGCGATGGCGCACGACCCGGCCACGCGTTTCGCCTCGATGTACGCCTTCGCGGAGGAGCTGCGCTGGGTGCAGTACGACCTCGGGCTGCCCCCGACCGCGCTCGAGGTCGCCGCACCCGAGTGGGCGGGCGCGGCGGCGGCCGTCGACTTCTCCACCTCGGCGCCCCGGGGCCCGGTGATCTCGACGGTGCGGCAGGACTCCCGCCGCGCCGCACGCGCCCAGACGCTCGCCTCGGCCCAGCGTCGCCGGGATGAGCAGGCGAGCGCGGCCGCCGCGCGGAAGCTCTCGCCGCTCGCCGCCGCCGGGATCGGTGCGGCGGCCGGTGTCATCGTCGTCGGCGGAGCGGTGCTCGCGATCCTCGCCGGCACGGGGGTGCTGTAGTGGCGGATCGCGCCGAGCCGCGTCGGCGATCGTGGGGGTTCGCCACCAGGATCGCCGCCGGGATCGCCGTCGTGGGCACCGTGACGACCCTCGCGGTCGTCGCCCAGGGCTACGACGCGCAGGAGGTGCCGCGCCTCGAGACCGCCGTGTGGGTCACCCGCGCCGATGGGCAGTACGGGCGCGTCAACACCGATCTCGCCGAGCTCGACACGGTGCGCGCCGTCTCCGATCCGAGCGGGGTCGTGCAAGCGGGTGCGGCCGGGGTCGTCTTCACGCAGGGATTCGGCCAGGCGTGGCCGATCGATGCGGCCTCGCCGCTCGACCTCGGGGCGCCCGACGATGATCAGACGGCCGGTTCGGCGGGCGCGGCGACCCCCGCGGGAACGCGCGCGATCACGGCGGCGGGCGACCGCATCCTGTACCTCACGAGCACGGGCGAACTCCACCTCGGCGGCTTCGCGGCCGACGGCGCGCTCGAGAGTCCTGCCCAGCTGAACCCGTTCGCGGATGCCGAAGCCGCCCCGGGCGCGGAGCCTCCGCGCTACGTCGCCACGGCGGCGGCGCTCGACGACACGGGCCGGGTCGTGATGTACTCGGCGCTCGAGCGTGCGGTGCGCAGCTACGACGCCGCGTCCGGACGCTTCTCGGGCGACGTCGCCCCGGTGCCGGAGCCCCCCGACGACGACGCCCAGCTCGAGCTCGTGCTGGCGGGCGGCCACTGGGTGCTCTCGGACGCGGCCGAGGGGCTGCTGTGGATCGAGGGTCTGTCGGCGCCCGTGCAGACCGGTCGCGGCGCCGATGCGCGACTGCAGTCGGGCGCGTCCGACGAGCCGCGGGTGCTGCTGGCCGACTCCGACGCGCTCGTCGCGGTCGCGACCTCCGACGGAGCGGTCACGACGCTCGCCGAGGGTTCGGGTAACCCTGCGGCGCCGATCGTGGTCGGCGGCGTCGCCTATGCGGCCTGGCTCCAGGCCGCGAGCGGCACCCTCTGGTCGAGCGCGGGGGATGCCGTGGTCGCCCTCACCCTCGACGGCGACGAACTCGAGAACGCGCGCACCATCGAGCCGGTCTTCCGCAGCAACGGCGACCGCGCGGTGCTCGTCGAGAACTCGACAGGCATGATCTGGACGGTGCCGGATGGCCGCCTCGTTCCCGTGGAGGAGTGGACGGCCCTCGACGACAGCGTGCAGGAGGAGGGCACGGTCGACGTCGACGACGTCATCGAGCAGGAGCCGCCCGTGGCCGAGCCGGATGCCTTCGGTGTGCGCCGCGGCGCTCTCGTGAGCCTGCCCGTGCTGCTCAACGATCACGACCCCAACAAGAAGGATGTGCTGACGATCGATCCCGCCTCGCTCACGGCGCTGAGCGATGCGAGCTTCGGCCAGCTGGGTCTCGTGGCCGACGACCAGGCGATCGTCGCGCGGGTGAGCGCGGCATCCGGATCGGCGACCTTCAGCTACGCGGTGACCGACGGCACCGCGAGCTCCGCCCCCGTCACCGTGACGCTCACGGTCGTGCCCGAGGAGCAGAACACCGCCCCCGTCTGGTGCGGAGTGGAGGGCTGCCTGCAGGAGTGGCCGACGCCGCAGATCGCGCCGGGGGGATTCGTGTCGATCCCGGTGCTCGCGGGGTGGGTCGACCCCGAGGGCGACACGGTGTCGCTCGCCGACGCGCGCCCGGACGATCCCAACGCTCCCGTGACGGTCGTGCCGACCGCCGACGGACGCGTCGTCGTGCGCCACCAGGACCCGAACGCGGGCGACGCCGTGATCCCGATCACCGTCACCGTGAGCGACACCTTCGGCGCGACGGCGACGCTGCCGCTCGAGGTGCGGGTGACCGCCTCACCGGCGTTGCGGGCATCGCCCGTCGCGCTCGCGGCGGGCGCCGGTGAGAAGCGGCAGCTCTCCGTCGCCGACTCGGTCGTCGGCGGCTCCGGGTCGTACCGGCTCGCCGACGCGGTCGCGGTCTCGGGTGCTTCCGACGGCTTCACGGTCGCGCCGAGCTCGGCGACCGGCACGATCGAGCTCGCCGCCGACCGGCCGGGGCGCTACGTCGCGAGCTACACCGTTCAGGACACCGTGACCCTCGCGCGGCAGACCGCCGTCATCCGCTTCACCGTCGCCGAGGGCGACCGCGCTCTGGCCCTGCCGCCGCTGACAGCGTTCGTGCGCCCGGGCGAGGACGCGACCGTCGACGTGCTCGCGGCTGCACAGAACACCAGCGGACGCGTGCTCATGGTGTCGCAGGTCACGAGCTCGGGTCCGGGCCTCAGCGCGAGCGTGATCGGCCAGTCGTACGTGCGGGTCAGCGGCAGCACCGACGACGGGCTGCCCGGGCGCATCGGCGTGGCCGAGGTGCAGGTGACCGACGGCACGGGGGCGACCGCCTCCACGCAGCTCACGGTCTTCCTGCTCGCTCCGAGCCACGGGACAGGTCCGATCGCCGTGCCCGATGCCATCTCGGTGCGCGCGGGTGCGCAGGTCGACATCCCGGTGCTCGCGAACGACGTGAGCCCGCGCGGGGAACGTGCCCAGCTGCATCCGGAGGTCGAGGGGTCGGGCGCCGCGGGCGAGCTGGTCTTCGCCTCGGGTGATCTCGTGCGCTACCTCGCCCCGCAGACGCCCGGCGTCTACACCGTGCGCTACTCGAGCTACCTCGAGAACGACCCGCGCCGACTCGACGCGGCCGCCGTGACGATCACCGTGCTGGGGCCGGGGTCGAATCGCGCGCCGCAGCCGCCCATCCTCACCGCGCGGGTGCTCGCCGGACAGTCGGTCTCGGTGAGCGTGCCATCGACCGGCCTGGACCCTGACGGGGATGCGGTCGTGCTCGCGGACGTCGAGCAACCGCGAGCCGGTGCGGGCGTCGCCTCGATCGACGCGACCGGGTCGACGATCGTCTACCGCGCACCAGCGGGCGGCGTTCCGGGGGGCCAGGTCGCCTTCGCCTACTCCGTGCGCGATGCGGCCGGCGAAGAGGCCTCCGGCCTCGTGCGCATCGGCGTGCTCTCGGGCGAGCTGAGCGACGTCGCACCCGTCACCTACAGCGACTACGTGGCAGCGCAGCTCGGGTCGACGTCGCCCGTCACCGTGAGCCCGCTGCGCAACGACCGCGACCCGAAGCAGGGCGAGCTGACGATCATCGACATCGAGCCCAATGCCCCCGCGGGCAGCGCCGACTACGAACGTCTCGCCGCCCTGCTCGACGATGCGGCCACCTCCCTGCCCGACGGCACCGTCGTGCTGCGACCGGGAGATGTGGCGGGTACCCACTCCTACGTCTACACGGTGCAGTCCTCAGCCACGTTCAGCACCGCCGAGGGCCTCATCGTCGTGGGCGTGAGCGACACCCCCGCTCCCGACCAGCCCGTGGTGGCCGACACGATCGTGACGGCCCAGACACGGCACGACCTCGCATCCGGCATCGACGTCGTCACCGGCAGGGTGCAGTGGGCCACCGGCGACGTCGGCGCACTCGAGTTGAGCCTGTGGGGCGAGACGCCCGGCTTCGTGGTCGACGGGCGCCGCATCTCGGGCCAGGTGCCCACGGACGGGGCCATCGTGCCGTTCGCGCTGACCGGCACGGATGCCGCGGGCAACGCGGTCACGAGCTACGGCTTCCTGCGGGTGCCCGCCTTCGACGACCTGCGCGTGCAGCTGCGGCCCGGGCTCGATCCCGTCGAGGTCGGCGAGGAGAAGACCGTCGAGGTCGCGGTCGGGGAGCTGCTCGACCTCGACGCCGCCGATCGCATCGAGGTGCGCAAGGGCGATGCCCTCGCGGTGCAGCGGGCGAACGCCTCGTGCGCGGCGTCGGGCGGGGACCGCGTGTCGTACTCCGCGGGTCGCGAGGCGCCGTGGAGCGACAGCTGCAGCGTCGCGGTGCGGCTCGCCGGTCAGAAGCGCTGGAGTGTCGTGGCGGTGCCGTTCGCGATCCTCCCCAAGGATCCGCAGGCCATCCTCAGCCCGATCAGCCGCACGGTGCCGCCGGGCGAGACGCAGACGATCGACCTGATCCGCGAGACGGTCGGCTGGGAGGGTGGTCGCGTCGGCGACGTCAGCGTTCTCGACTTCGCAGCGAGCTACGCGGGCAGCGCCTTCCTCGTCACGTCGGTGGGCGGCGCGCTCACCGTCGAGGCGCGGGCCGACGCGCGCCCCGGCACGCGCGAGACGGTGCGGCTCGAGGTCTCCTCGTACGGGGGACTCACGAGCACCATCACCCTCGTCGTGGGGATCGCGGCACCCGATGCCCCACGCGGGGCGAGCTTCGGCTTCACGTGCGACGTGTCGAAGGGCGCGAGCTGTCTCATCCCGGCCGTGGGACTCGCGGGGGAGTACGACCCCTTCGCGGGCAAGCCCGGTTCGGGCCTGACGATCGCCTCGGTCGGGAGCTCCGGCTCGGTCGTGTGCCCGGTGACGACGGTGACGAAGGCGAGCGCGACGCACCTCACCGCGAGCTGGCCGTCCGGACCGAAGCCCGTGGGAGGCGAATGCGTCGTCGCCTTCACGGTGACCGACGCCCAGGGCCGCACCGGTCAGGGGCAGCTCACGCTCGACGTGCTCGGCTATCCGCAGACGCCCGCGAGCATCACCACCCAGAGCTACACGGCGAGCTCGGTGCGGCTGCTCGTGACCCTCGGCAACGCCGCCCAGGCGCACCCCGCTGTGACCGGGGTGACGATCCTCGAGAACGGGACACCGGTCGCCGCCGACTGCACGCGTGGCGCCGTGGGCTTCGGATGCGTCATCCAGGGCCTCGTGAACGGCGAGAAGCACAGCTACACCGCGCGCGCCGTGAACGCCGTCGGCGAGTCCCTCGACACGACGGCCGTGACGACGTGGGCGTACCAGCCGCCGGTCGCATCCGGTCTCACCGCGACCCCCGTGTTCGATGCCTCGATCACCTCGGATGTCAAGGGCGCTGTCGAGGTCTCGGTCGCCTCCGCTGCCGACACAGCCGGTTTCCGCGTGCTCAACACGGGCCAGTACGTCGCCCGCTCCGGCGCGACCACCGTCTTCGGCATCCAGCTCGACGTCGGACCGCGCACCGTGCAGCTCGTGCCGGTGAGCCGGTTCCAGCCGCCGACGACCGGCGGATCCGATGGCGAGCAGCTCTCGACGGCGGTGCAGGTGGCGGGACGACCGCGCTACGACGCGGCCGGGACCGCCACGGCATCCGCAGAGCAGGCCACGCTCACCGGGGCGGTGCTCAACGCCAACTTCAGCGCGAAACCGGTATCGCAGGTGTGGGGTGCGTGGCTGAGCGGCACGCCGAGCTGCACCATGACCCCCGCGGGCGAGGCGAAGCTCGTCGGCGCCGGCGTCGTGACCTCGACGACGAACGTCATCGGGGGGCTCACGCAGTATCAGCAGTACAAGGTGGCCGTGTGCGGGGCCGCGGGCTTCGGCGCCGCGCTCTCCGCCCCGCAGGAGGTCATCACCTGGGGCGCCACCGGCGCACCAGGCGGCACGCTGACGTACGCGATCGCGACGACGCCGACGCAGCAGGGCGACGTCGACGTCTACGACCTCGTCACCCCGCCGTCTCCCGCGGCGCCCGCCGGATTCACCACCTGGTACACGAACGGAAGCGGCTGGTCGCAGAGCTTCGCGCTCTCCGCCGACCAGGCCCCGCAGCCGCAGGTGCGCAACTGCCTGAGCTTCAACGCGAACTACTGCGGTGACACCGTGGGCCTCACGCCATCGGCCGGATCGGCGCCCAACATCGTGCGCGTGAGCTACCCCAGCGCCGCATGCGTGACCGCCCCCGTGCCCGGGGACGTGATCGTGAGCCGCAACCTCGCAGCCGCCGTCGTCACCGACAACGGCGACGGCACGGTCACCTACAGCGTCACCTTCACCGGCGACTACAGCGTGCTCGCCGCCTCCACGCGCACGTACTCCGTCTGCGCGCCGCCCCCGGTGGATCCCCCCGTCGACCCGCCCCCCGGCGGGTGAGCGCCACATCCGACGGCGCATCCGACCTCATCCATCCCTCCGAGAGGACACCCCATGACGATCTCGCCCGAACAGACGGCGTGGTTCACCGAGACCTTCGGCCTGCTCGCCGACAACGTCGAGCAGGCGATCCTGGGCAAGCGGCACGTGATCGAGCTCGTGCTCGCGACGGCCCTGACGGGCGGTCACGTGCTGCTGGAAGACGTGCCCGGCACCGGCAAGACGGCGCTCGCCCGCACGCTCGCCCAGACGGTCATGGGCACCTCCTCGCGCATCCAGTTCACGCCCGACCTGCTGCCGGGCGATGTCACGGGCATCACGATCTACGACCAGAAGCGCGGCGAGTTCGAATTCCACGCGGGCCCCATCTTCGCCAACATCGTGCTGGCCGACGAGATCAACCGGGCGAGCCCCAAGACCCAGTCGGCGCTGCTGGAGGTCATGGAGGAGGGCAACGTGACCGTCGACGGCGTGACACGTCCGGTCGGCAGCCCCTTCCTCGTGATCGCGACCCAGAACCCCGTGGAGCAGGCCGGCACCTACCGCCTGCCCGAGGCGCAGCTCGACCGCTTCATGATCAAGACCTCGATCGGGTACCCCGACGACGGCGCGACCCTGCGCATCCTGCAGGGCGTCACCGAGCCGCCGAGGCAGGTGTCGGGCATCGTGACGCCCGACACGCTCGTCACGATGCAGCAGCTCACGCGCGGCGTTCACGTCAACCCGCTCGTGTCCGACTACATCCTTCGCCTCGTCGACGCCACCCGCCGGGCGAGCGAGGTGCGCCTCGGAGTCTCGGTGCGTGGCGCGATCGCCCTCGCGCGACTCGTCATGACGTGGGCCGCCGCGCACGGCCGCAGCTACGTGACGCCCGACGACGTGCGCGACCTGGCGGTCCCCGCGCTCTCGCACCGCATCATCCTGCAGCCCGAAGCGGAGTTCGACGGGGTGACGGCGACGGATGTCGTCGGCCAGGTGCTGCTGGATGTCGCGCCGCCCGCCGAGAACGGGGCCGCGTGAGCTAGGTGAACGACAGCACCGAGGTCCGGTACGGTCGCACCTCGACCGTCACGGGCACCCGCACCCGCGGATCGACGCTCACCCGGTACGCCACGACGCGCACCGGGTTCGCGGCGAGCGTGGAGGAGGGCCGACGCGCCGCGACGCGCGTCGGAACGGTGCTGCGCGCGGGCGGTCGTTGGCTCGCCGAGACGGTGAGCCCCGGCGGGTGGCTGCTGGTGGGTGCGGCCGCGGCCGGGTTCGGCGCGGCGCTCGCGTGGGGGTGGACGGAGGCATGGGTCACCGCGGTGGTCGCGAGCGCGCTGCTCGTGGTGTGCGTGCCGTTCCTGCTGGGCCGGCACGACTACGCGATCCGCCTCACCCTCGATCGCGACCGCGTGATCGCCGGCTCCGAGGTCACGGGCGAACTCGAGGTGACCAACCGCGGGGCGCGCGCGGCCTTGCCGGTGCTGCTCGACATCCCCGTGGGGGCGGGGCTCGTCGAGGCCCACATCCCCCTGCTGCGCGCCGACGCCGAGCATCGCGAGCGCATCACGATCGCCGCGACCCGACGCGGCGTCATCCCCGTCGGGCCCATGACCATCTCGCGCGGCGACCCGCTCGGCGTGCTGCGGCGGGAGCAGGCGTGGCCCGAGGTGCAGACCATCTACGTGCACCCCGTCACGACGCCCATCCCGTCGACGAGCGCCGGGCTCATGCGCGACCTCGAGGGGGCGGCCACCTCGACCATCGTCGACTCCGACCTCGCGTTCCACGCCATCCGCGGCTACCTGCCGGGCGACTCGCGCCGGCACGTGCACTGGAAGTCGACGGCGAAGACCGGCCGGCTCATGGTGCGCCAGTACGAGGAGACCCGCCGCTCGCGCATCGCCGTCGTCATCGATCTCGATGCCACCCGCTACGCGAGCGACGACGAGTTCGAACTCGCGGTGAGCGCCGCCGCATCCCTCTCCCTGCAGGCCGTACGCGACGGACGCGAGGTGCTCATCACCACGAGCGCCGAGATCCCCGAGCATTCGCTCGGCATCGTGCACTCGATCCGCGAACTGCCCACCCTCACCCCGCGCGGCACGCTCGACAGCATGAGCGAGCTCGATGCGAGCGTGCTCGTGATGCCGCTCGAGCAGGTGGCGCGGATGACGGCGCAGTCGTCGCCGCAGCTCTCGATGGTGTTCGCCGTCACGGGCAGCCTGCAGCCGGTCGAGCGACTGCGGGCAACCGCGGTGGCGTTCCCGAGCGATGTGGCCGTGGTGGCGGTGCGGTGCGAGCCCGGCGCCGAGCCGACTCTGCGCTCGGCGCGCGAACTGCGGGTCATCACGATCGGGATGCTGCACGATCTCGGGCAGCTCATCGCGCGGGGGGCGGCGTCGTGAGCGTCCCGGGCCGCTTGGCGACTCCCGCCGGGGTCGGCGGGGCGCGTGGGGTGAGCGCTCAGCTGTGGTGGGGCGTCGGCGCGGTCGTCCTCTCGGCGGCGATCGCGGGGGTCGCGGCATGGCCCATCTACGCGAGCACGCGCGTCGTGCTCGTGGTGGGGGTCGGCACGCTGCTCGGCGGCGGGTCGGTGCTCCTCGGCCGGCTCCTGCGACGGCGCTGGTTCCCACGACTTCGCTGGGGCTGGACGGCCGGAATCGCGGCCGTCGGCTACCTGCTGGCGGTCGTGCCCGTCGCGATCCCCTCCGCGGCCGGCGACACGGGCCGCGTCGTGCGCGGTGTCATCGACGGTGTGGTCGGCGTCGTGGTGGGCTGGAAGCAGCTGCTCACCGTGGACCTGCCGGCATCCGATTACCAGGCGGTGCTCGTGCCGCTGCTCGTCGTGATCACCGCCGGCACGCTCGCGGCCACCGCGCTCATCGTGCAGGGCGGACGATGGGCGCCCCTCGCCGCCGTGCCGATGCTCGCCATGCCGTTGTTCGGGGCGGCCTTCGGCTCGCGTGAGACCGGCGCAGATGCCCTGCTCGGCACGCTGCGGATCCCGGCGCCGGCTCACGTGGTGCTCGGCGTCGCGGCGGTCGCCGTGTGCCTCGTCTGGCTCATGGGACGGGCCCGCATCACCCGCATGAGCGCGCTGCGTGCCGTGCGCGAGCAGGCGACCACCGTACGGCAGGGCCGCGAGTCGCTCACCGGCATCCTGCGTCGCCAGCTGCTCGCGGCGGGGCTCGTGATCGTGGCGCTCGTGGCGGGTATCGCCGCGGCTCCGCTCGCGACCGGCCTCGGCGGGCGCGAGGTGCTGCGCGAGGGCGTCGATCCGCTGCTCCTGCTCGCCCGCCAGCCGAGTCCGCTCGCCGCCTACCGCGGCTGGTTCGCCGGCGAAGCCTATGACACCGAGCTGTTCCGGGTCTCCGGTGCCGCAGGCCTCGACCGCCTGCGGATCGCGACGCTCGACGACTACGACGGCGAGACGTTCCGCGTCTCCACGGGCGCGGATGGCGCATCCGCCGCGCGGTTCACGCGCGTTCCGCGCACCGCGAGCCACGACGCAGGCGCCACCGTCACCATCGGCGCAGGCTACTCGGGCATCTGGGTTCCGCTCGGTGAGGCGGGAGAGGTGGCGCCCGTCTTCATGGGGCCGAACGCCGAGCTGCTCGCCGACGGCTTCTACGCGGATGACGCCCTCGACGCGGCGGTCGTCGTGACGGATGCCTCGGGCGGGGGACTGCAGGAGGGCGACAGCTATCGCATCCCCGTGAGCGAGCCGAGCGCGGAGGCCGGATTCGCCTCGACCGTCGGAGGCGATGCGAAGCTCGAGCAGGACGCCTACCCGGCGCTCGCGGCGTGGGTCGAGCTGCAAGACGTCGGGCGCAGCGGCGCCGACCTCATCGACCTCGTGGAGCGGCTGCGCGCGCGCGGCTACCTGAGTCACGCCCTGCGCACGGGGGAGCAGGCGAGCCAGTGGATCGCGGCCCTGCAGGCGCGTGCGGACTACGAGTTCGCCGCGAGCCGCGCCGGACATTCCACGGGGCGCATCGAGGAGCTCTTCGCATCGCTCGTCGAGCAGCAGAGACGTGCAGGCGACGACGCATCGGAGCAGCTGCTGATCGCCGGCATCGGCGACGACGAGCAGTTCGCCACCGCGGCGGCGCTGCTCGCCCGCCACCTCGGATTCGACTCGCGCGTCGTCGTGGGGGTGCGCCTCGGTGATGCGGGCAGCGATACGGGCGTGGAGCCGTGCCGTGAGGTGTGCACGGGGGCCAACGTGACCGCGTGGGCCGAGGCGCGGGGTGCATCCGGCGGTTGGGTGGCGTTGGATGCGACGCCGCAGTTCGCCGAGACGCCGTCGACCGTGAGCCCGAGCGAGCAGCCTCCGCAGAACCCGACCGTGCCGCGCGAGCCCGCCGCCGAGGTGCTCGACCCGCCCGCCGCCGAGAGCGACGACCGCTCGACCTCGCCGCCCGCTGAGACCACCCAGACGAACTGGCTCGATGCGGTGCTGCCGATCGTGGTGACGGTCGCGGTCTCGCTGCTCGCGCTCGTCCTGCTCGCGCTGCCGCTGCTCGTGTTCCCGGTCGCGAAAGCCGCGCGGCGGCGCTGGCGCCGCACCGCGAGCTCCGAGGTCGCGATGGTCGGCGCGTGGCAGGAGCTGCTCGATCACTACATCGACTACCGGCAGCCGGTGCCGCGCGGCCTCACCCGCACCGAGACGGCCGACGCGGTGCGGCATCCGAGCGCTCTCGTGCTCGCGGAGCTCGTCGATCGCGCGGTTTTCGCCGAGCACGCCCCGAGCGATGCCGACGGGGATGCGAGCTGGCGCCTCGTCGACGAGGAACGCCGCCGACTCGCGCGTGAGGCGGGGTTCTGGCGACGGGTGCGGGCGTTCCTCACCCCGGCATCCCTGCTCGACCGGCCGCCGGTGTCACCCGCTGCGAGCGCATCCGCCGACGGACGCCGACGCGTGCCCCGATCCCTCCCCCGACAGCGACAGAAGGATGACCGATGACCCCACTGAGCGATCCCGGCTCCGCGATCGCGGCGATGATCGGCCTGCTCGTCTGGCTGCTCATCGCGGTCGGCCTGTACCTCTGGTACGCCCTCGCCCTCGCGAAGCTCTTCCCCCGGATCGGCGCGGAGAGCTGGAAGGGCTGGGTGCCCGTGCTGAACGACATGGAGGTGCTCGTGCGCGGCGGCGTTCCCGGCTGGGCGATCGTCTTCGCGTTCATCCCATTCGTGAGCCTGTACTACCTCTACCTGCGTATCGTCGCGGCGCACCGCATCGGGGCCCTGTTCGGCCGTGGCGCCGGCACGACCGTGCTCGCGATCGTGCTGCCGCCGCTCTGGGCGACGCTGCTCGCGTCCGCCCGGCCGGTGGCCGGCGCACCGCTGGAGCAGCGCGTCGCCGGATACGCGGGTCAGCCCGCGGGGGCGCCCGTTGCCGGCGGCGCGGTCGCCCCCGCGGTGCCGGTCGCGCCCGTGGTGCCGGTCGCGCCCGTGGCGTCGGTGCCGCCCGTCGTTCCTGCGCCCCCTCCCGCGCCGAGGACCCCTGAGCCGGAGGCGGCCCCGCTCCCTCCAGCGGCAGTCGTGCGCGCCGCGCCGGAGGGGGAGGCGCTGGAGCAGTCGACGGCTGCCGTACCCGCGCCGGTCATCCGACCCGTCCCTCCGGGCCCCATGACGGGGGGAGCAGCGAGCGCATCGGTACCGTCGTCTCCGCCGTCGCCTCCGGTCGCGCACGTGCCCCCGGTGCCCCTGGTCGTTCCGCCGGTCCCGCCCGTTCCCCCGGCCGCGCCGCCTGCGCCGGCTGCCCCGGCCACTCCGGTGCCTGTGGTCGCGCCAGCCCTCGAACCCGTGGCCGCGCCTCCTCTCAATCGGAACACGGCCCTCGATGTCGACGTCGACGTCGACGTCGACGAGACGATCGTCGTCGACCGGCGGCCGCGCATCCGCTATGTACTGCAGGTCGAGGCCGGGCCGACGATCCCGCTGACGGCCGACACGGTCGTGCTGGGGCGCAGGCCCTCGACCGGCGAGTCGGGCCTTCAGGATGTCGCGGTTCCCGACACGACGCGTACGCTCTCGAAGGTGCACGCGCGCCTGCAGCACGGCGAGGGGGGCTGGGTCATCACCGATCTCGAGTCGACCAATGGTGTCGTGATCGTGGGCGACGACGGCACCGAGACGCTGCTCGACCGGGGCGCGAGCGCCCCCGCGACCGGCCGCTTCATCCTGGGCAAGGTCGGGATGTCGATTCTCGAGGAGGGCGCGTCGGCATGACGACGATCTCCGTCGGCACCGTGACCCTCAACGTCGCGGCGATCACCGACCGCGGCCTCCGCCGTGAGGCGAATGAGGACGCGTTCCTCGCCGAGGGGCCCGCCTTCGTGGTGGCTGACGGGATGGGCGGATACGAGTCGGGGGATCGCGCGAGCGCGGCGGTCGTCGAGGCGTTCCGCGAGCGGTTCGCGAGCCTCGCCGTCGGCGAGTTCGCGGCTGTGAGCGACGCACTGCTGGATGCGGATGACCGCGTCGCCGTGGTCGCGGCCGGCACCACGCGGGGCGCGGGCAGCACCGCGACGGGTGTCGTGCTCGTGTCGCACGAGGGGTATCCGTTCTGGCTCGTGTTCAATGTGGGCGACTCGCGCGTGTACCGGCACTCGCTCGGCGCGCTCGAGCAGCTCACGACGGATCATTCCCTCGGTCGCGAGCTCGTCTCGCGCGGCCAGTTGCGTGAGGACGAGCTCGCGACGTTCGTGAACCGCAACGTCATCACGCGCGCGATCGGGGCGGTCGACAGCCTCGCCGACAGCTGGCTCGTTCCGGTCGTCGACGGCGACCGGCTGCTGCTGTGCTCGGACGGGCTGCATGGCGAGCTCGACGATGAGGCGATCCGCGCGATTCTCGCGATGAACGGACAGCCGGAGATCGCGGGGCGCGTGCTCGTGGAGCGTGCGAAGCTCGCGGGCGGGCGGGACAACATCACCGTCGTGGTGATCGACGTGCTCGCCGGCGGCGGCGCGCCCTCCGGCGACGACACCACGGACGGCCAGGCTGCCCTGCTCGAAGACACCCTCCCGGTGAGGTGACGCGGGTGGAGCACAGCGAGTCGGACGTCGAGGACACGGTCGTCGTGCAGCGCCACGACGACGACGACGCCGAGCGCACGATCGTGCGTCCACGCCGCCGCCGAGCTGTCGACGTCGAGGACACGGTGGTCGTCGACCGCGCTGCTGCCAGCGAGGACACGGTCGCGGTGGACCGTTCGTCCACGGGTGAAGACACGATCGTGGTCGACCGGCGACCCCGGCTGCTCGGCATCGACGACGACGACGATGACGACACCGATCGGAGCGCGAGCCGCCCGCCGTTGGATGCGGACGACGACACCGATCGCACCGTGGCGCGGCCGCGCGACGAGTCCGACGACGAGACGATCTCGGTGGACCGCAGCGCCCCCTCGATCAAGCTGCCCCCGGTGCCGAGCTTGCGTCGAGCGCGCGTGCAGCGGCGGCGGGGCATCGCGCCGCCTCCGGTGCCGGTCGGGTTCGCGCCACCGGCGCGTAACGCTGTCGGCCCGGGCGCGGTCGAGCACTACGCCCCCCGTGGGCTCGTGCCGCCGCCCCCGGCCCCGAAGGTGCTGCCGCCAGGTGATGCCGTACCCGCACGGGGGATCGACCGGAGCCTGCCGTCGGTCGCTCGTCGCTCCCGCCGCACCGGGGCGGTGGCGCTCGCGGCCTTCATCGGCGCGTGCCTCCTGTCGGCCACGGGGCTCACCCTCATCCTGATCTGGCTGCTCTGACACGCGACTCGGACACGACCCTGCACCGGCCCGACCCCCGCCTATCCCCCGGATGCGGGGGTCGTCCCCAGCAGCGCAGCGGGTTAGCCTGACGATCTCAGGGATGTGGGGTCTCTGATCGTGGCACCGCTCGGGGGGAACGGCGCCGCGGAACACCGTGCGAACACCTAGGGGGGTGGCATGGCCTCCCTGTCTGAGATCCTGATCATCCGTGGTCAGCTTCCGATCACGTCGATCGACGTGGCCGCGAGCGACGATGAGACGCAGATCCGCGAGCTCGTCTCGCAGGGACTGCTGAGCGAGAGCCAGGTCGCATCCGCTCGCGCCGCGCAGCTCAACCTTCCGTTCGTGGATCTGACCGAGTACCCGGTCGATCACTCGGCGGTGGCCCTCGTGCCGATCGGCCTGTTGCGCCGCCACGAGGTGCTTCCGATCGGCCGCGACGGCGACCGCCTGCTCGTGGCGATGGCCGACCCGAACAATGTCGTCGCCCTCGACGACATCCGCGCCGCCGTGCGTTTCTCGGTGCGCGCCGTCGTGGCCGAACGGCAGGACCTGCTCAACGCGATCGCCCGCTTCGTGCGTGCCGACAGCGAGCTCAACGACCTCTCGAGCGAGATCGAGAGCGATGCCGAGCCGACGGGCACCGAGCTCGAGCGTGCCGAGGTCGAAGACGACGCCCCCATCGTGCGCTTCGTGAACCTGCTCATCAGCCAGGCCATCCAGGATCACGCATCCGACATCCACCTCGAACCCGGCGAGCATGAACTGCAGGTGCGGTATCGCATCGACGGCGTGCTGCACGAGATGCAGCGGGCGCCGAAGACGATTCAGAACGGCGTCATCAGCCGGCTCAAGATCATGAGCGACATCGACATCGCCGAGCGCCGGAAGCCGCAGGATGGCCGCCTCTCGGTCATGCACGGCGGCCGCAAGATCGACCTCCGCGTCGCGACCCTGCCGACGGTGTACGGCGAGAAGGTCGTCATGCGTATCCTCGACAACTCGGCGACGCAGCTCGGCATCCAGCAGATGGCGATGCTCGACCACAACCTCGAGCGCTTCAAGCGGTCGTACTCGAAGCCGTACGGCATGATCCTCGTCACCGGGCCGACGGGTTCCGGTAAGTCGACGACGCTCTACACGACCCTCAACGAGGTCGCCAAGCCCGAGATCAACGTCATCACCGTCGAGGATCCGGTGGAGTACCGCATCGCCGGCATCAACCAGGTGCAGGTGAACGTGAAGGCGGGGCTGACCTTCGCGAGCGCGCTGCGCAGCATCCTGCGTTCCGACCCGGATGTCGTGCTGATCGGTGAGATCCGCGACCAGGAGACGGCGCAGATCGCGATCGAGGCTTCGCTCACGGGCCACCTGGTGCTCAGCACGCTGCACACCAACGACGCGCCGAGCGCCGTGACGCGTCTCATCGAGATGGACATCGAGCCGTTCCTCGTCGGTTCGGCGCTCGACTGCGTGGTCGCCCAGCGTCTCGCGCGCCGCCTCTGCGACAAGTGCAAGCAGCCCTACCACGCGAACCCCGACGAGCTGCAGGCACTCGGCTTCGCGGTCGACCCGCGCATGGGCGTGCCCACGCTGCACCGGCCGATCGGATGCCAGCACTGCTCGAACACGGGCTACCGCGGCCGGATGGCGCTGCACGAGGTCATGTCGGTCACCGAGGAGATCGAGCGGCTCGCGGTCGCGCGCTCCTCGAGCGCCGAGATCGGCCGCGCCGCCGTGCAGCAGGGCATGTACACCCTGCGACAGGACGGCTGGGGCAAGGCCTTGCTCGGCATGACGAGCATCGAGGAGATCCTGCGCGTCGTCGCATGACGCCGCGTTTCGGAGGTTCCGCATGGAGGGGGAGGACCAGAGCGTGAACAACAACATCTACGAGATCCCGTTGACGGATCCCGCGGCGCCGCCGTTCGGCGTGCCGGGAACGGCGGGCACGATGCCGCCGCCCACCGGGGTGCTGCCGCCGGACGCGAGCCCGACGGTCGACTTCTCGCAGTTGCCGCCGCCGGTGGCTCCCGGCAACGAGACGATGCCGGATGTCGCGCCCGCAGCGCCGCCGTCGCCGCCGCCCGCAGGTCCCACCTCCGCGAGCCCGGTGTACACCGATCCGAACTTCTCGGCGGACGCCTTCCCCCCGCCCGCCGCGATGCCGGGGCTGACCCCGCCTCCCGCGCCGGACCTGCGGGTGCCGAGCTTCGATGCGCCGGCCGTCGGAGCGCCGACGGCGGTCGCCCCGCCGGCGCCGGCAAGCGCCGAGTCGGTGCTCGACGACGAGTTCGCCCGCGCGGCACGCGCCAACGCCGACGCCGACCTGCTGCACTGCCTCAACGAAGTGCTGCTCGCCGGCGCGTCCGACCTCCACATCTCCACCGGCACCGCACCGCTGCTGCGCGTCGACGGCACGCTGACGCCCGTGCACGAGCAACCCGTCTGGGACCGTGAGAAGACCGCGACGGCGCTCTACAGCATCCTGTCGCCGTCGCAGCGGGCGAAGTTCGACGAGGTGCTCGAGCTCGACTTCGCCTTCACCCTGTCGGCGAATGCCCGCTTCCGCGTGAACTTCTACCAGCAGCGCGGCGCGATCGGCGGTGCCTTCCGTATCATCCCGACCGAGATCAAGAACCTGGGGCAGCTCGGCGTGCCCCCGCAGGTGGGCGAGTTCGCCAAGCTCCCGCGTGGGCTCGTGCTCGTGACGGGTCCGACTGGTTCCGGCAAGTCGACGACGCTCGCCGCGCTCGTGGACCTCGTGAACGCCACGCGACGCGACCACATCGTCACGGTCGAGGACCCGATCGAGTTCCTGCACACCAACAAGAAGTCGCTCGTGAACCAGCGCGAGGTCGGCGCCGACACCCACAGCTTCGGCAACGCGCTCAAGCACGTTCTGCGTCAGGACCCCGATGTGATCCTCATCGGCGAGCTCCGTGACCTCGAGACGATCTCGGTGGCGTTGACCGCAGCCGAGACCGGTCACCTCGTGTTCGCGACCCTGCACACCCAGAGTGCCGGCTCGACGATCGACCGTGTCATCGACGTCTTCCCGCCCCATCAGCAGGACCAGATCCGCGTGCAGCTCGCGGCGACGCTCCAGGGGGTGGTCTGTCAGACCCTCGTGAAGCGCGCCAACGGGCGCGGGCGTGCCGTCGCGACCGAGATCATGTTCATCACGCCGGCCATCGCGAACCTCATCCGCGAGGGCAAGACCTACCAGGTGGCCTCGGCACTGCAGTCGGGCGGAGCGCAGGGCATGCACACGATGGACCAGCACCTCGCGGAGCTCGTGAACGGCGGCGACGCCGCCTACGACGCCGCGATGGAGAAGGTCCAGGACCCGGAGACCTTCAACCGCCTGGTGACCCGGCGTGATCTCGCCGGCTCGGGCACCTCGAGGAGCATCTGATGGCGGCCGGTGCCGCGACCGTCGCGGCGGGCGCACGCAACTGGGACTATCGCGGTCGCGACGGTGCGGGCAAGGTCATCAAGGGCCGACTCGATGCTCCGACCGAGAGCGCCGCGATCGACCGGATGCGCACGATGGGACTCGCCCCCATCAAGGTCACCGAGGTCATCGCGGGCACGGGCCTCAACAAGGAGATCGAGTTCGGCTTCGGCGGCCGGGTGAGCCTCAAGGACCTCGCGGTGCTGTCGCGTCAGGCGGCCACGATGGTGGCGGCGGGGCTCTCGCTGCTCAAGACGCTCAACATCCTCGCCGAGCAGACCGAGAACAAGAAGCTCAAGGAGACGCTCGGCACGGTCGCGCGCGATGTCGAGGTGGGGTCGGCGCTCTCGGATGCGCTCGGCAAGCATCCACGGATCTTCCCGCCGCTCATGGTCAACATGATCCGCGCGGGCGAGATCGGCGGCTTCCTCGACGGCGCGCTCAACACGATCGCGGTGAACTACGAGAAGGAGGCAAAGCTCCGCGAGCAGATCAAGTCAGCGATGACCTATCCCGTGATGGTGCTCATCATGTCGCTCGTCGCGGTCGTGATCATGCTCATCTTCATCGTGCCGATCTTCAAGGACATGTTCGAGGGCATGGGGTCGGAGTTGCCGCTGCCCACGCAGATGCTCGTCTGGCTGAGCCAGTCGATGGTCGTCGTGGTGCCGGTCGGCCTCATCGGCGGAATCGCCTTCGCGGTCTGGTGGAACGCGAACAAGAACACCGAACGCGTGCGCAAGTTCGTCGATCCGCTCAAGCTCAAGCTGCCGATCTTCGGCAAGCTCATCGCCAAGATCTCGATCACGCGCTTCTGCCGCAATCTCGCCGACATGGTGAACGCGGGTGTGCCGATCCTGCAGGCGCTGAGCATCGTCGGTGAGGCCTCGGGCAACTGGGTGATCGAGAACGCCTCGCACAACATCGCCAACTCGGTGCGCGTCGGCAAGTCGCTCTCGGGTCCGCTGTCCGAGGAGCCCGTGTTCCCGCCCATGGCGGCGCAGATGATCTCGGTCGGTGAAGACGCAGGTGCCCTCGACACCATGCTGTCGAAGGTCGCCGACTTCTACGACGACGAGGTCAAGGCCACCACCGACTCGCTCACCTCGATCATCGAGCCGCTGCTCATCGCCTTCCTGGGCGTGGTCGTCGGCGGCATGGTGGTCGCTCTCTACATGCCGATCTTCAGCATGATCAGCGTCGTCAACGGCGGCTGATCCTTGGCCCCCTCTCGTGGGATACCGCGAAGGGAATTCACGGGCCAGCATCAAAGCGTCGAGTCATCACCGTTGGGGGGACGGCTCGCGACCATAACAAACCAAGTGGAAATGGAAAAAGTATGACTCGCATCATGGAGGCCCTCGCGGCCAAGCGTGAGCAGCTCGCCAAGAAGGACGAGGGCTTCACCCTCATCGAGCTCCTCGTCGTCGTCATCATCATCGGCATCCTCGCCGCGATCGCCATCCCGGTGTACATCGGGGTGCAGGACTCGGCCAAGGACTCGGCCGTGGCGTCGGACCTCGGCAACGCCAAGACCGCCGTCGTGACCTACTTCACGCAGAACGGCACCGAGCCCGCCAACCTCACGAACCTCAAGAGCCAGGGATACCCCGGGCCGAGCCTGGAGTACACCGCGGGCAACGAGCCGGCGTTCAGCGGCAACACCAGCGACACCGATGGCGCGTTCTGCATCACCGCCACCAGCACCTCGACGGGCGCCTCGCAGTTCTACGTCACCGACTCGAGCGGTGTCGTGAAGGTGGACGCCTCGCACGCGCTCTGCTCGTAATACCAGGTAGTACCCAGTCCGGCTGAAGCCGGACGACCGGTGGGATGCCGCACTCGCGGCATCCCACCGGATTCCTGATCGACGGAACCGTGGGGGGCGGTGAGAGCGATGAACCGACTCGTCGGCGAGCAGTTGCGACGCGTTCGCACCCGGACATCTGAAGACTCCGGTATCACGATCGTCGAGGTGATGGCTGCTGCCCTCATCTTCATGATCCTCTTCGTGGGCATCGCCCAGGGCCTCGTCACGGTGATCCGCCTCGCGAGCGACCAGAAGAACCGCGTGACGGCGCTCAGCCTCGCCGCCGGCGAGATCGACCGCATCCGTGCGTTCCAGAGCGTTTTCGACGTCAAGGATGACGAGCGCGACATCACGCCGGACGTCGCCGACGGCACCGTCTACACGATCCACCGCACCACCGCATGGGTGGACTCCACCGGCAACGACGTCTCGTGCAACGGCGGCAGCGGCATCGACATGGTGATGCTGCGCGTCAACATCACGGTCACCTGGCACGGTCAGATGAACCCCATCAAGCCCGTGCAGACCGACACCCTGCTCGCGCCGAACGGCTCGCTCAACGACCCGAACCGCGGTGTGCTCATCCTCGCCGTCAAGGGTGCCGACGGCTTCGGCGTCAAGGGCGTCGCCGTGAACCTCGCGCCGGTCGGGAGCGTCGACGGCACGGTGCCGGTGCCGAGCGCGACCGACGACAACGGATGCTCCTTCGCGATCGGCGTGCCGATCGGGGAGTACAAGATCACGCTCTCGAAGGACGGAACCTACGTCGACCTCGACGGCAACCCCGAGCCGATCCTGCTTCCGGGCGAGAACACCACGGCGCACACCTACAAGTTCACGGCAGGCACGACGAAGTCGCTGACCGCGTTCATGGCGAAGGGTGCGCTCTACAACGTGTGGTGGGACACCGGGGATGCCACCCTGAACGCCGACCTCAACGCCTCCTCGCCGTCACAGCGCTGGGTCTGGCCCGGGTCGAAGACCATCACCCTCGTGCCGATCAGCTCGACGACCACGAAGACGCTCCCGTTCGCGGGCAACCCGCTGCGTGTCTTCCCTGACGCACTCGGCTACTCCGTCGTCTACGGTAGCTATTCCGAGCCGAACCAGGCCGGCGTGGGGGGCTGCCTCGCCCCGAATCCCGCCAACTGGCCCGCCGGTTCCGGCCTGCAGGCCGGCGTCCTGGACGCCGTCGCCGGTTCGAGCAGCGCCGGAAGCCCGATGCGCGTCGGCGTGGGCGTGCTCAAGTTCACGATCAAGGCCGACGCGAAGGAGATCTCGAGCTCGTCGACGAACACGACCGTGCAGGACGCCGATGTCACCATCAAGGCGACCATGCTCGGCTCCGGAGGGGCGCAGAACCCCGGATGCGTGGTGACGATGTCGCTGAGCACCGCCACTCTCAAGGCGGCCCAGAATGGCGCCAACGGCGAGATCGAGGTCAACGTCCTGCTGCCGTTCGGAGCCTGGTCGCTGAGCACGACGCAGAACACCACGGTGTGGCGCACCGGCAACGTCTTCAACTACAAGCGCTGGCAGTACCAGTACTCGATCGACATCGACCGGGTGACCGAGGGCTCCGACAGCGGCTCCACCTTCGTCCTGGATCCGAGGCGACCATGAGCATCCGCCGCGTGTCCCGCGCTCTGCACCGCGCCCGCACGGACGACGAGGGCGTCAGCCTCATCGAGCTCATGATCGTCATGCTGCTGAGCACGCTCATCCTGAGCGTCGTCGTCACGCTCTTCGTGAACGTCTCACGCAAGACGACCGAGAGCATCGACCTGCGAAGCAGCACGGCCGACGCGAGCAACATCATGAACGCCGTCTCCACGACCGTGCGCGGCGCGGTGCCGATCGACGTCCAGCCGTCGAGCAGCGGCGTGCCGAATCCGCCGCTTCCGGCACTCAAGACCGCCGAGGCGAACACACTCGTCGTGTACAGCTACACGGATGCCGGCCCGAGCTTCCCCGTTCCCCTCCAGGTGCGATATCGCGTCGACACCCAGGGACGCATGGTCGAGGATCGCTGGGCGGCCAACGGGTGCTCGCTGACGAATCCCTCGGGTTGCACGGCGGCGTATCCCCAGTACGCTGCCCCGACGACGACGACGCCGCAGGCCAGCCGTATCCTCGGCAACGTCGTCGTGAACGTGACCCAGTGCGCCTCCGGCGACACGACGTGTCAGCTCGAACCGCTCTTCCGCTACTACGACATCTGCGGCACCCAGCTGGGCAGCGACAGCGGCGGCGCGCAGAGTCGCATCGACGACATCGCCTGGGTCGAGTTCAACGTGCGCGTTCGCGCCGCGGATTCTCAAGCAGATGTGCGCCTTGTGAATCGCATCGGCCTGGGCAACACCGGCGACCGGATCCCCGTAGGAGGGTGCACGCCATGAAGCGGATGACCTTGCGGCTCGAGCGCATGCGCGAACGCGAGTCGGGCTACGCGCTGCTCGTCGTGATCGGACTCGGCGCCGTCATGGCGCTCCTGATCTCCACGGCCCTCGTGTTCACGGTGAGCGGCACCCAGAAGTCGCAGACCGAGGTCGACTGGACCGGGGCGCTCGCCGCAGCCAACGCGGGCGTCGAGGACTACCGCAGCCGCATCCAGAACGACATCCGCTACGTGAAGTACGGCAACAAGGACGCTCCCTTCACGAAGAACTCGCCGCCGGCATCCGGGCGGCCCGACTTGAACGCGTCGCTCGTGCTCGACCCGGACAACCCCGCCTTCGGTATCGGCACGAGCGGCACCTGGGCGTCGGTACCGGGCTCAGGCGGCAAGGCCCAGTTCCGCTACGCCGTGAGCGTGCAGAACTACGGCGGCACGGGCGTCGTGCAGGTGCAGGCGACCGGCAAGGTCGGCGAGTCCACGCGGTCGATCGTGGTCGAGCTCAAGCAGCAGGGCCTCACCCAGTTCGTGTACTTCTCCGACTACGAGACCTCCGACCCGTCGGTGAACGGCTCGGCGACGTGCGACAGCTATCGGTGGCAGTCGCCTCGCAATGCCTCGTCCAGCTGCGACATCAGCTTCTTCGGCAAGCCCAGCAACCCCTCGCAGGGCGACCAGATCCTGGGCATGATCCACAGCAACGACCAGATCGTGGTGTGCGGCGCGACGTTCGGGGAGGTCGTGCAGGCCTGGGCCGACGACACGCGCGCGCCCACGGTCACCACGTGCGGCACGAACGGCGTGTACAAGAAGGGTGTCGTACACGGCCCCAAGTACGAGCTGAAGGCATCGACGGCGGAGCTGAAGGCCGAGACGACGCTCAACGACCCGGCAGCCGTCCCCTCGCCCGGATGTCTGTACACGGGCCCCACCACGATCAAGCTCGAGAGCAACGGGTGGATGCGGGTCTGGTCGCCGCTCAGCAAAGAGACCCAGGTGACGCTGAACACCGACGGTCGCGCGGTGTCGGGCGCGGGAACCGCCGATGACGGCCAGTGCGGTCGCGCGAGCGACCTGCAGTCGTCGGCGGGGGCGTTCATCCGCGTTCTCGACATGAACCTCGTCTACGTGCAGGGCGTGCCGGTGTGGTCGAACGACGTCAACTACTCGACGACGACGAGCATCAACTCGAAGATCAACTGCTCCTCCGACGGCACGTCGTGGCGCTTCACGACGGACCAGGCCCAGCCCAACCCCACGGGGTACTCGGTGGCGGACAAGAGGGTGATCCGCCACCCGCTCTCGGGTACCTACACCGAGAGCATGTCGGCGGGCAAGACGCCGAAGTACTCCTGCACCCAGGGGGACGTCTTCGTGAGCGGAACGCTGTCGGGCCGCATGACCATCGCGGCCGATCGGTACTTCTGGGTCACGGGCGACATCACCTATTCGGCGCCCAACGCCGACCTGCTCGGCATCGTCGGACAGCAGGGCATCGTGGTCTGGAACCCCGTCAACAGTTCCGGCAGCACGTTGCTGAGCGACACGGGCCGGGAGATCTACGGCGCCCTGACCTCGAACAAGCACACCATCCAGGTGCAGAACTACGACAGCGGATCGACGCGCGGCACGCTCCACATCTTCGGCAGCATGGCGATGAAGTACCGCGGTCCCGTCGGGACGCTCAACACCTCCACCCTGACGGCGACCACGGGCTACATCAAGTACTACGAGTACGACCCGAAGCTCGTCGCCACGAATCCGCCGAAGTACAAGGTGTCCACGGTCTCGACGTTCCTCGTGACCCGCACGGCCGCCGTGCCCGCGGCGTACAACGCGGATGGCTCACCACGATGAGCGTGGTGATCATCGCCGTCGCGGCACTGCTCGGTCTGGTGATCGGATCGTTTCTGAACGTCGTCATCTACCGGGTGCCCGCAGGGATGTCGCTGGTCGCGCCCGCGTCCGCGTGCCCGCGCTGCGGCCACGACATCCGGGCTCGCGACAACGTTCCGGTCGTGTCGTGGGTGCTCCTCGGAGCGCGATGCCGTGACTGCCGGGTGCGCATCCCCGCGCGGTATCCGGCTGTGGAACTGGGCACGGCGCTCGCCTTCTCGCTCGTCGCGTGGGGTGCCGTCGGCGAGGCGAGAGCGATCTCGATCGACCCGGCGCACCTGATCGAACTGCTCGCCTTCCTCTATCTCGCGGCGATCAGCATCGCGCTCGCCGTGATCGACCTCGACGTGCGCCGGCTTCCGAACGCCATCGTGCTCCCTGCCTACCTCGTGGGCGGGGTGCTCCTCACGCTCGCCGCGGTCGTGGCGGGTGAGCCGCAGCGCCTCGTCGTCGCGGGAGTCGGGGCGGCGGCGTCGGTGGTCTTCTACGGCATCCTGTGGTTCGTCAAGCCCGGAGGCATGGGCCTCGGAGACGTGAAGCTCGCGGGTGTGCTCGGCATGTACCTCGGCTACCTCGGGTGGGCGCAGCTCGCCGTGGGGGCGGTCGGGGCCTTCCTGCTCGGCGGAGTGTTCGGCATCGCGCTGATGCTCCTCGGCCGAGCAGGACGCAAGACTGCGGTTCCCTTCGGGCCCTGGATGCTTCTGGGCGCCTGGATCGGGATCGCGGCCGGAGGCCCCGTGGCCGCCGGCTACCTCGACATCGTCGGCTTGCGCTGACGACTCGGGGACAACGGGAGGAGAAACAAGATGGCATCGACCATTGTGGGCCTCGACTTCGGTCGGGGGGTGATCCGTGCCGCCGAGGTGATGGGAGCGGGAACCGCCCGCCCCACGCTCGTGCGCTACCACCAGATCGCCGTGCCCACCACAGCGCTCGATCGCGGAGAGGTCACCGAGAAGGAGACCATCGTCGCCGCGCTCAAGCAGTTGTGGGTGCAGGGCAAGTTCAAGACACGGAAGGTGATCGTCGGGGTCGGCAACGCACGCGTGCTCGTGCGCGAACTGTCGGTTCCGCGGATGCCGATGAATCGCATCCGAGAGACGCTTCCGTTCCAGGTGCAGGACATCCTGCCGGTCCCGGTGAACGAGGCGCTCCTCGACTTCTATCCGGTCTCGGAGGGTGACGAGGAGGGCAAGCCGGTCATCCAGGGGCTGCTGGTGGCGGCGATCAAGTCGGGTGTGCTCGCGACCGTCGAGGCCGTCGAGGCGGCCAAGCTGGAACCGGTCGACGTCGATCTCATCCCCTTCGCGCTCAGTCGTGCGCTGCTGGCGGGACCGGTCGCGCAGGGCAACGTCGCGCTCATCCACATCGGCGCGGAGACCACGATCGTCACGATCGCCGTCGACGGTGTTCCTCGCTTCGTGCGCATCGTGCAGAACGGCAGTGACGACGTCAACAAGGCGCTCGTCTCGCGTCTCGGCATGGATGAGTACCAGGCCGAGCAGATCAAGCGCCGCTTCGGGCTGTCGACCCAGGGTGCCGGTCCCGAGCTGCGGCCGGCGTTCGAGGTCATCTACGAGGTCACCGGCGACCTGGTCGTCGCCATCCGCAACACGCTCAGCTTCTACCTGTCGAGTCGTGCCGGCGCCGTCGTCGAACGGGTCGTGCTCTCGGGTGGCGGCGCCGAGCTGAACGGATTCGCGACCGCCCTCGCCGACGCCACGCGCCTGCCCGTGAGGGCACCCGCGGGCATCGAGAGCGTCTCCATCGCCCGCTCCGTGGAACCCGACCAGATGGCGGCGGGTGCCGCGGGCATCCCGGTCGCCGTCGGCCTGACCCTGGGGAGCAAGGCATGACCGCGACGACGGCTCCGGCCGCGAGCAAGCGCGATGCTGCGGCCGCCCGCAAGTCCGTGCCTCTCGGTGCCGCGCCCCGGGTGTCCCTGCTGCCGCCCGAGCTGGGCCAGCGCAACAAGGCGCTCGGCACCCAGCGCGCACTTCGCCTGCTGATGTTCGCGATCGTCGTGCTGACGGTCGCCGGCATCGCCGCTGCCTGGTACTTCTCGTTCACGAGCCAGGTGGCCCTCAGCAACGAGCAGAAGCGCACGCAGGATCTGCTTCTCGAGCAGCAGCAGTACGCAGACGTGCAGTATGCGGTGAACATGGTCGATGTCGGCGAGGCGGCGCTTCGCGTCGGTGGTTCGACGGAGATCGACTGGCAGGACTACCTCGGACGCGTGCAGGCGTCGCTTCCTGCCGGCGTCGCGCTCAACACGTTCTCGGTCGATGCCTCCACCGTGACGTCGCAGTACCCGCAGTCGAGCATCCCGCTGCAGGGCGCGCGCATCGCGACGCTGCAGTTCACCGCCACGAGCGCGACGCTCCCCGAGATCCCCGACTGGCTCAACCGTTTGCGGGACCTGCCGGGCTACGTCGATGCGAACCCCGGGAGCGTCGCTCTCGACGACACCCGTGGGTACGTCGTGAGCATCACGATGCACATCGATGCCCAGGCGTACTCCAACCGCCTGACCGCCGACAAGAACGCGGATGACGCATCGTCCGAGCAGGACGGCGCAAGCGACGGAGAGGAGGCAGCACAGTGAAACTCGGAACCCGAGTATGGGGTCTCATCGCTTTCGTGGTGAGCGTCGGAGTGCTCGCCGCAGGCTGGTTCCTCGGTGTCTCGCCTCTGCTCGCCGCGCGATCGCTGGCGGAGCAGCAGCGGGCCGACGCCGTGGCGCAGAACGAGGGCATCGCGACCAAGATCGCGACACTCGCCACCCAGAAGGAGAAGCTCTCCGACTACGAGAAGCGGGCCGACGAGCTCGAGGTGATGATCCCGAGCGGTATCAAAGCCGCCGATTTCATCCGCTCGCTCAACGACCTCGCGGGCGCGAGCAATGTGCAGATCGAGTCGATCACCCTGGGCGACCCCCTGAAGTACGCCGCTCCCTCCGGCGAACCCGCCGACGAGCAGTTCGCTCCGAACCCCGTGACCGATTCGCGGATCACGAGCGAGAACTTCCTGCTCGTGCCGGTCTCGGTGGGTGTGAAGGGCGGATGGAACGAGGTGCTCGCGTTCACTCACGGCGTGCAGACGAGTTCGCGTCTCATGCTCGTGACGACGGTCAACACCAGCGAGGATCAGGGCAGCTTCACGACCACCCTGGCCGGCACGATGTATGTGCTGGTGCGCCCCAACGCCCCGGCGACAGCTGCCGGGGGCGACACGGCATCCGACTCGGATCCGGCGTCCGAGGGCTGACGAGACCGCCGGCGGCCGCGCCCCTCCCGTCGCGGTCGCCGGCTTCGTCATCATGACCATGAACCCTCGCCTTCTCCGCGTCGCAGGGGCTCTCGCCCTCCTGCTCGCCGTGCTCGGGGCCGCCCTCGTGGCGCGAAACGACGCGGGGCTCAGCGGGGCGTGGCTTCTCGTGGCGCTCATCGCCGCGGTGCCGCTCTATGTGCTCGGCCGGGGCTGGCGGCTTCCCTGGTGGATGCACGCGGTCGCCGCCGCCCTGCCCGTATCGCTCCTGCTCGTGGCGGCCGCTCACGGCTACCTCGACGGCGTCGCTCGCGCCACGCGGTTCGGCTACGGTGCTCTGCTCGCGCTCGGTGTCGCCGGATGGGCGACGACGACCCGCCGACGGCTCGCGGTGGGCGTCGGCGTGATGGCGCTCGCGGCGGACCAGTACGTCACGGCGTGGTTCCCGTGGTGGGGCGGGCAAGATCCGACGAAGCTCATGTGGGGCAGCTTCTACTGGCACAACCAGTTCGCGATCTACCTCGTGATCGGCATCGCCGTGGCCGCCGTGCTCGCCGTCCTCGGCCAGCGCGCCTTCGCCCTGCTCGGCTTCGTCGTCACGTTCCTCGCGGGTGCCGGAGTGGTGGCATCCGGGTCGCGGGCCTCGCTCACGCTGCTCGGCGGGGTGCTGCTCGTGGCGGTCGTGATCGGCTTCGCTGCACGGCGCTGGGGCGGTCTCGTGAGCGGCCTGGTGCTGCCGGTCGGCGTGGTGCTCGCGGCCGTCTTCATGACGAGCTCCGTCTTCTTCCCCGGGGCGGATGGCGCGGGCGACGTGACCGCGGGGCTCGAGGATCGCACGTCCGCCGGGAGCTCCGTGAGCGAACGCGTGCGGTTCTGGAGCGACGCCCTGCGGCTCGGCGCGAGCTCACCGCTCGTGGGAATCGGCCTGCAGGCCTACGGCCGCGCCCTGCAGTGCATCCGCGACACCTCTCTCACCTCGCACCCGCACAACGAGTACCTGCTTGCGTGGGCCGAGGGGGGCGTCGTCGCGGCTCTGCCGATGCTCGCGTTGCTCGTCGGGATCGGATGGCTCGCGGTCGACACGCTTCGGCGTCCGCTCGTCCCGGATGCGCGTCGCCGGGTCCGCTGGCTCCCGTCAGGCGCCGAACTGCGCGACGATCCCGTTCGCTGGGGTGCGCTGCTGGCCCTCGTGGTGTCGGCGGGCCACGCCGCATTCGACTTCGACTGGGCCTACCCGGCACTGCTGGCGATCACGGGCATCGTCGGCGGCCTCGCCGCCGCGCCCGTGCTGGCTGCGCGCGAGGGGAGGTCGACCGCGGGGATGATCGTGAACCTCGCCCTGGTCGCCGTGCTGTTCGCGGCTGCGCTCGCGGGGTACCTCCTCGACCCGGCGCCGGGCGAGGCGCTACGGCCACTGGTGCCGGGCCAGTACAGCTGTCCCGGGTCCTGATCGCCCCGACATTGCGGCAGATTACGCACTTCGCTACACTTGACCGCGTGTGTGCATTCGCACGCGCCTCCCCTGCCGTCGTGAGTTCCCTCTCGGGTGCCCGCAGGCTCGAAGGCGAAGCGGATGCCCCGCAGGGCCAGGCTGTGACACCCGTCGCGGCTGACCCCCACGGCATATCCGCCGGCTGTCCTCGCGAGGATCCTCGCGAGGCGACGGGTACCGATGGATCCACCATCACGCTGTCACCGTGCAGCATGAGCAAGGAGCACTTTTGCCCACCATTCAGCAGCTGGTCCGCAAGGGCCGGCAGTCCAAGGCTGCCAAGACGAAGGCGCCGGCCCTCAAGGCCAACCCGCAGCAGCGCGGCGTGTGCACCCGTGTGTACACGACCACCCCGAAGAAGCCGAACTCGGCTCTCCGCAAGGTCGCCCGTGTGAAGCTCTCCAACGGCACCGAGGTCACCGCCTACATCCCCGGCGAGGGCCACAACCTGCAGGAGCACTCGATGGTGCTCGTGCGCGGAGGTCGTGTGAAGGACCTCCCCGGTGTGCGTTACAAGATCGTCCGTGGCGCCCTCGACACGCAGGCCGTCAAGAACCGCAAGCAGGCCCGTAGCCGCTACGGCGCGAAGAAGGGTTGAGTTAGATGCCTCGCAAGGGACCCGCCGCCAAGCGCCCCGTCGTCGCCGACCCGGTCTACAGCTCGCCGGTCGTCAGCCAGCTCGTCAACAAGATCCTCCTCGACGGCAAGAAGGACCTCGCCCAGCGCATCGTCTACGGCGCGCTCGACGGCGTGGCCACCAAGTCCGGCCAGGATGCGGTCGTCGTGCTCAAGAAGGCGCTCGACAACGTGCGCCCCACCCTCGAGGTCAAGAGCCGCCGCGTCGGCGGTTCGACCTACCAGGTGCCCGTCGAGGTCAAGCCGCACCGCGCGAACACCCTCGCGCTGCGCTGGCTCGTGAGCTACTCGAAGTCGCGTCGCGAGAAGACGATGACCGAGCGCCTGCAGAACGAGATCCTCGACGCCTCGAACGGCCTCGGTGCCGCGGTCAAGCGCCGCGAGGACACCCACAAGATGGCCGAGTCGAACCGCGCGTTCGCTCACTACCGCTGGTGACAGCTTCGCTCGCCCCCCGCCACCCGCCGGGGGCGGGCACCCCTCGTAGCAGTACGACTGCACGAAAAGATAAGGACACTCCTGTGGCACAAGACGTGCTCACGGACCTGAGCAAGGTCCGCAACATCGGCATCATGGCGCACATCGATGCCGGCAAGACCACGACGACCGAGCGCATCCTGTTCTACACGGGCGTCAACCACAAGCTCGGCGAGACGCACGACGGCGCCTCGACCACCGACTGGATGGAGCAGGAGAAGGAGCGCGGCATCACGATCACGTCTGCCGCCGTGACCTGCTTCTGGAACAAGAACCAGATCAACATCATCGACACCCCCGGTCACGTGGACTTCACGGTCGAGGTGGAGCGCAGCCTCCGTATCCTCGACGGCGCGGTCGCCGTGTTCGACGGCAAGGAGGGCGTCGAGCCCCAG
>JBQCHI010000038.1:0-26039 GCA_051954835.1 Protaetiibacter sp.
ACAGATGTCCGATGACGATTATCTTTCGATCTGGTTTTTGTAGGCCGCTGCGCTCTGCAGATTTTTCAAATCGTCGGCGTTATCGATCTTGAGCGCGAAAATCCAGCCTTCGCCGAATGGATCGCTGTTGACCAGCTCGGGCGCGTCGACCACGGCCTGGTTGGCCGCGGCGACGGTGCCGTCGACCGGCGCGAAGAGCTCGCCGACCGACTTGGTCGACTCGATCTCGCCCACGACCCGTCCGGCGGCGACCGTCGAGCCGACAGCCGGAAGCTCGACGAACACGACGTCGCCGAGCTTCTCAGCCGCGTATGCGGTGATGCCGATGCGCGCGACGTCGCCGTCCACGGCGACCCACTCGTGCTCGGCGGTGTACTTCAGGGTGGGGTCCAGCGTGGGCATCAGCTCTTCTTTCTCGAGTAGAACGGCAAGGTCACGACGGATGCGGGGATGCGTGTTCCCCGCACGTCGATGAAGACGGTGGTGCCGACCTCGCGCAGCGCGGGGTGCACGAGCGCGAGGGCGATCGGATGGCCGAGGGTCGGCGACAGCGCGCCGCTCGTGACGACGCCCACGGCATCCGGGGCATCCGGGGATGCGAACACCGGATAGTCCGCGCGTCCGGCACGGCGCCCCTCGGCGGCGAGCCCGACGAGCACGGGCGCGTCAGCGGGCGGACCCGCCGCGATCGCCGTCTCACCCACGAAACCGCCGGGCTTGCCGAGCACCGGAACGCGTCCGAGCCCGACCTGCTGGGGCAGGGTCTCGCGCGAGAGCTCGTGCCCGTAGAGCGGCATCCCCGCCTCGAGGCGCAGCGTGTCGCGGGCCGCGAGCCCGCACGGCACGAGCCCTGCGCCGGCACCCGTCTCGGCGAGCGCCTCCCAGAGCTCGGGCGCGGCATCCGGGTCGAGGTAGAACTCGAAGCCGTCCTCACCCGTGTAGCCGGTGCGCGCCACGAGCACCTCGTGGCCGCGGAAGTCGCCCGTGATCGCACGGTAGTAGCGCAGCCCGTCGAGCCCGGGGATGTCGAAGCCCGAGGTGCCGCGCAGGATCTCCTCCGAGCGCGGGCCCTGCAGCGCGATGAGCGCGACGTCGTCGGACTCGTCGTCGACAACGCAGTCGAAGCCCGCCGCCCGTTCGCACAGCGCCTCGACGGCGGCCGTACGGTTGCCGGCGTTGGCCACCACGAGGAAGCGGTCGGGCCCGGTGCGATAGACGACGAGGTCGTCGACGATGCCGCCGTCCTCGGCAAGCAGCAGGCTGTACTTGGCCTGCCCTTCCTCGACGGCCGAGAGGCGTCCCGCGAGGGCGTAGTCGAGCGCGGCGGGCGCCTCAGGCCCCAGCACGAGGATCTCGGCCATGTGGCTCAGATCGAACAGCCCGGCAGCCTCGCGCACGGCATGATGCTCGGCGAGATCGGAGCTGTAGCGCACCGGCATCTGCCAGCCCGCGAAGTCGGTGAAGCTCGCCCCGGCCGCGCGGTGCACGGCGTCGAGCGGGGAACGGCGTTCGCCGTTCGAATCATCGGTCATGGTCGAGTTCTCCGATCAGAGCTGTCGGTGGAACTCCCCCTCTGTCATCGGTGCCTGAGAGATTCGCGATTCATGGTCGCTTTCACCGTGGGCGGCCTCAGCGTCGCGGGAGGGATCTCGACACGCCGCCTACGCGGCGGCTGCTCGATCTGCTTCCGCGCTTCGCGTGGAAGCACTTTTCAGAGCGGCCTGTCGATGCGGTACACGTACCTGAGAGATTGGCGGGGAGGCTTGCTCCTTCGGTGCCGGTGGCGTGGCCCCGGCTCTCCCGCATCGCGTGCGGCCCGATGTTCGGTTGTGGCGCCAGCCTAGCGGATGCCTGCCCGGCTCAGTCCGTGAGATCCGCGGCGTAGAGCAGCGCCGAGGCGAGCACGCCGATCAGCACGATGGCCCACAGGCCGATTCCCGTGAAGGCGACCGCGTTGAGGTGCGGACGCGACCGCCCGCGCACCCCGTAGGCGCTGAAGATCGCGCCGAGCGTCCACGGGACGCCGAGGTAGAAGGCCCCGGCGGTGTCGTTCATGTAGCGGCCCCGCCCGTCCGCAAGGAGGGTCTCCCACAGCCCCTGCGAGGCGAGCGCCCACGCCACGAGCGCCAACGCCGCGAAGCCGAGGCCGAGCCACGGGAAGACGAGCGACGGGCGTGCGGGTCGCATCCGTACCGACACCCCGAACCCGATCGCACACGCGATGAACACGGCGACGAGGTCGATCGTGAGCCCGGCGTTCATGATCCACTCGACGGGAGCGTTGCTCGGGAAGCCGGCCCCGCCGATCACGTTGAGCACGATTCCCCCGAGCGCGAGAGCCGCGGCGACGGCGTGCCCCCAGGGGCTCAGGGTCGCCGTACGAAACGGATCGACCGGCTGCTGCAGCGGTGAGAAGGCGGCGGGAACCGGCTGCGGCGCGGCGAGGGGGGCGACATCGCTCATGAGGGGAGGTTATCGAACCTCCTCGCGTGTCGTACCATCGGCATCAGCGGCGCATCGCGCCAGAGAGGAATGGTCGTGGGCTCACTGATCTACGGTAATTCGGGGATCGAGATCGCATTCGATGACCGGGTGCTCGCACACCTGGAACTCGTGATCAACGCCAAGCTCCGGCGTCGCGAGTCGTTCATGCTCAGCTGGCGCGACACCCCCGCCGTGGGCGATGGTCGCAGCTCCGTCTGGCTCGACACCGCGATCCCCCTGTACTTCCGCTATTCGGGCAGCCGCATCCCGCTCATCGACAAGGAGTGGCTCGAGGAGCTCGTGATGGAGGCCAGCTCGACGCGCGGCCTCGTCTTGACGGAGGATCCGGTGCTCGACAAGCCGGTGAAGTCGAACGACAACTCCGTGAAGCGCAAGGACCACCCCGCCCGCTGACCTCGGCGCGACGCGAGAGCCGCGATGCGTCAGTCGCGGATCTCGTAGCCCACGCTGTCGAGCCGGTGCGCCTTGTGCCGGAGCACCTCGATCGCATGCGTCTCGCCATCGAGGGCGATGTCCGCTCGCTCCGCCGTCGTCACGAGCAGCGGCGTGAGCGCCGTGACGAGGAACCTCGCGGTCACCGGTCGCCCCTCTTGGAGCGCGGGGATCGTGACGGGTTCAGGCGGGCGGTTGAGCGGCAGCGTCACGACATAGTCGAGGACCGCCTCGGCCACGGCATCGGTCGTGACGAGTTCGGATCCGCCGTAAATCAGTGTTCTCATCGTCTCCCCGGACTACATCATTCGCTGAGGGATCGGATGCCGCGAACCCGTTCCACTTCGCGGCCAGACGTGCTAGGGCGCTAGACGTTCTCGACGGAGGAGGAGACGGGGATCATCTGCCCCGTCTCGATGTGCTCCGCGGTGAGCTGGATGCCGCCGGTCGTGTTGGCGGACCGCAGGATCTCCTCGATCCACTCGCGATGCAGCTGCGGGGGCTGCGGCTCGTCGAACTCGAAACGCAGCGGGATCGACTCGTGCATCCAGATCGTGGTGCGCCCCACGGGCTGATCCTCGGCGTGCGTCCACGACAAGGTGAAGCTCTCGCCGCGGCGGAGCTTCGTGACGACCGCGACCTTGAGATGCGCGAGCGTGCGGTCGTCCATCTCGATGGCCTGGTCGGCGTAGAAGAGGGTGCCCATTCGCTCATGCTATCCCGCGGGGGCTTCCCCGAGGCGGCAGCGAGTGCCAGGCTCGTCGCGGAGGCTCCCATGACGATCATCCGCACCCCCGAACCATCCGAGGTCACCGGTGAGGCCGCCGAACTCTATGCGGCGGATCTCGCCAAGTTCGGCTACGTCCCCTCGCATACGCGTGTGATGGCCAACAACCCGGCCGCGGAACGCGCGTTCGAGGCCCTCGTGCGCGCCGGAAGGCGCACGATGGATCTGCGACGCTACGAGCTCGTGACCCTCGCCGCCGCTCAGGCCATCGGGTCGCGCGCATGCCGGCTCGCACACGGCAGGAACGCGCTCACCGTGTTCGACGAAGGCGAGCTCGCACGCATCGCACGCGACTTCCACGACGCGGGACTCTCCGAACTCGAGGTCGCGATGATGGAGTTCACCCAGAAGGTCTCCGGCGACTCCGCCTCGATGACGGATGCCGACAGCCGCCGCTTGCGGGAACTCGGCCTCTCGGACGACGAGATCGTCGACGTCGCCCTCGTGGCTGCCGCGCGCAACTACTACTCTCGGGCCCTGCACGCCCTCGCCGTGCCGGTCGACGATCCGCCGAACCTCTCGGCCGAGCTGCGCGACGCGCTTCTCACCGGGATCTGAGCCGCTACTCCGCGGGTGCCGGTGTCGCCGGCGCGGCCGCGGGATCCGGGATCTCGCCCGGGCGGTAGCGGGGAAGCCGCGCGGCAGGCACGATCGCGAGCGCCGAGATCCCCGCGAGCACGAGCAGCCCCGCACGGAGCGCAGAGAGACGCGCCTCCTCGTTGATGCGCACGAACTCCTCGGTCTGGGACGGAGTCGCGTTCGTGCCCGCGAGCAGTTCGCGCAGCTGGTCGTTGCTGACGAAGTTGGCGTTCTCGAGGCTCACCTCCTCGGTGAGCTCGGGCGGCAGGTACGTGTTGGCGAGCACGGCCTGTGCGATGCCCCACGACAGGATCCCTACGAGCAAGGCACCCGCGACGGCCGTGCCGACCGCGGAGGCGAGGTTCTGCGTCGTGCCGCGGATGGATCCGACATCCCCGGCGAGCTCTTTGGGTGCCGCGGTGACGAGCACGTTGAACACGAGGGTGACGAGGGCACCCTGCCCGACGCCGAACACGAAGAGGCCCAGGATCGTCGGGAGCGTCTCCCAGTTGTTCGTCACCACGAACGAGAGCCACACGAGGGCCGCCGTCGTCAGCACGAAGCCGAAGACTCCGATCGTGCGCGGATTGAAGCGCCCGTAGAAGCGCACGATGAGCGTCGCCGTGACGAACACCGTGAGGTTGAAGGGCATCATCGCGAGCGAGGTGTCGAACGGCGTGCGGCCCTGCACGATCTGGATGTAGAGGGGAACCGTGAAGTTGAGGGCCGCCTCGAGCATCACGACGATGAACATCGCGTAGACCGCGGCGCGTTCACTGCCCCGCCCGAGCACGGAGAGGCTCACGAGCGGCACCTTGCCGGCCCGGATTCGCCTCCGGGTCCAGAGGAAGAAGAGCTGACCGAGCACGACACCGAGCACGATCAACATCGGCGCGGGCGAGACTCCCCCGATGTCGAACGGCGCGTTGTCGGTCGCCGAGAGCACGCCCCAGCCGTTGAGGTTGTTGAAACCGAGCGTGAGCGAGACGATCGCGAGGCCGATGAGCACCGCCGCCACCAGGTCGATGCTGATGCCCGCATCGCCCCTGTCTCCCCTCAGGGTGAAGCTCAAGAGGAAGACGACCACCGCGATCCCGAGAACCACCGCGAACACGGGGCGCCAACCTACGAGCGTGCCGAGCGCGCCGCCGATGAAGAACGCCGTGACTCCGGAGATGGCACGAGCCGACCCGAGCGACCCCACCGCCGTGGCCTGCTGTCGGCCCCGGTAGTTCTCGGCGATGAGGGCGACGAGCGACGGCACGATGATCGCCGCCGACGCCCCGGCGACCACCTGGGCGGCGATGATCCAGCCGATGTTCGGCCCCAGCAGCATCATGAGAGAGGAGATCGCGAACGTCGCCACGACGATGCGGAAGATCAGCACCCAGCCGACGCGCTGTCCGAGCTTCGCGCCGACCATGACGAGCGCCGCCACGGCGAGGCCGTAGACGACGATCGCCGTGCCGGCGGTCGTCGGCGGCACGCCGAACTCCTCGACCATGCCGCCGATCGACACCGGGAGCGCTGCGACGTTGAACGACATGAGCATCTGGGCGAGGAAGAGGCCCACCATCGGCCTCCACGAAGCCCTCACCTCCGCTGTTCCCGTGGTCGTCATCGTCCGTCCTTCTCTCGTGTGTAGGGGTACGGCCCGTGCTCGTGGGGGTCGGACGCGAAGACGTCGAGCCCGAGAGACTGGGAGAGGAAGCGCGTGGCCCGCTGACCCCGCACACTGTTGCCCGCGCGGTCGAGGCGCGGGGAGAAGACGCCGATGCCGCCCTTGCCGGGAGACACCGTGACGATGCCGCCCGCGACCCCGGACTTGCCGGGGAGCCCGATCTCGAAGAGCCACTCCCCGGACCGCTCGTAGAGGCCGGTCGAGGCGAGCACGGCGAGCGTGTCACGCGCGACCGACGGCGACACGACGCGCTCATCCGTGACGGGGTTCACGCCCCCGTCCGCGAGAGTGGCCCCCATCACGGCGAGGTCGGTCGCGCTCACGAGCAGCGAGCACTGCCGGGTGTAGACGTCGACCGCCGCAAGCGGGTCGGCGTCGATGCGCCCGTACGCCTGCAGGAGCGTGCCGATCGCACGGTTGCGCTGGTTCGTGTCCGCCTCGGAGGTGTAGACCTCGCCGTCGAGTTCGAGCCGCCGCCCGGCGAACGCGGAGAGTCCCTGCTGGATGCGGCCCCAGCGCTCCTCCGCAGAGCTCGCGGGAACGAGGGCGGTCGTCGCGATCGCGCCCGCGTTCACCATGGGGTTCATGGTGTGGCCGTCGTTGAGCTCGATCGCCACGACCGAGTTGAACGCGAGCCCCGTGTTGTTGACGCCGATGCGCTCACGCACCGCATCGTGCCCGAGCTCCTCGCACACGAGCGCGTACACGAAGGCCTTCGAGATCGACTGGATCGAGAAGGTGACGTCGGCGTCGCCCGCCTGATGCACCGCGCCGTCGACCTCGGCGACGCTCACCCCGAAGAGCTCGGGGTCCACCGACGCCAGCCGGGGGATGTAGGTGGCGACCTCGCCCTCCCGCGTGTCGAGCGCATCCCGGTACGCCTCGAGCACGAGCGCGTCCACCTCTTCCCACCCGGGAAGAGACCCCGTTGACACGCGCACGGCGGTCATACGGCTCACCCTAGTGAGCCGACTCCCCGCGCGATAGAGGGAAATTCAGCTGAGCCGCGGGGCCCGGGCCTCACCCCAGGTCGAGCGGAGGCGTCACTCCCTCGGCGTAGACGGGCTGCGGCAGCTGCGTCGCGTCATCGCCGCTCTGGATCGAGCGCAGCGCATCGACGATCTCGTCGACGTTCTCGGGAACCGGCAGTCCGCACGCGTTCAGCTCGGACCGCAGCTCGAGGGTGAGGCGCTGCTTGCCCGCGGCGACGGCCTCGGCGGTCGTGCCGTCGGCCTGCTCGCTGCTCGCGTTCTGGATGTCGGACACCTCGTTGCACACGTGGTACACCGAGCCGCCGGCCACCCAGTACACGTGGTCCTCGCCGAGCAGCTGCACGACGGCCGAACGGTCGGCCGTGTACTGCTCGGTCGAGGGCGGGTTGTAGTCGATGCCGAGCGCGACCGCGGCGACCGCGAGCACGATGCCGACGATGCCCGCGAGCGACTTCTGCCCCTTCGACATGTCCTTGTTGAGGAAGACCATGATGATGAGCGGCAGGAAGGCGACGATCGCGATGATCGCGCCGAGCTGGTTCTGCACGAAGAACCGCACGGTGTCCTTCTTCGACGCCGGGTCGAGGCGGTTCGCCTTCTTCCACAGGAACGAGCCCGTGATCGAGAGCGCCGCGATCACGACCATGAGCACGATGAGGCTGATGAGCGCCCACTGGGGGAACTCGTACTCCACGGACTTCTGCACGAGCAGACCCGTCTCGGGGTCGCGCGTGAGGGTCTGGGTATCGGCCGCCGTCTGGGCCGCCTGCCGCTGCCGCAGCAGCCAGAAGATGCCCAGCGCCTCACCGGCGATCGCGACGACCCACAGCACGATCGCGACGATGCGCAGCGTCGTGGCCTTCTTCTTCGCGTCGGCGGTCGGCTTCCAGGTGGCGCTGGAATCGGCGGTCTCGGTCTTCCGGGCAGAGCTCTTCTTCGCGGGTGTGGTGGCCATCTCGTTCCTCCAGATGCAGGGCGTTCAGCGAAGCGTATCGACAAGCAGCACACTCCCTCGACCACGGATGCCACGAGCGCCATGCGCCGCGACGTAACGTGGGCAGATGCGCCGCTTCATCGCCCGGATCTTCTGGACCTTCTCGCGGTGGAAGCTCATCTCGGAGCCCGCTCCCACCCGCCCGACGCTGCTCATCGGCGCCCCGCACACCTCCAACTGGGACTTCGTGCTCATGCTCGCCATCGCCTGGCGGCTCGGCGTCGACTTCCGCTGGCTCGGCAAGAAGAGCCTCTTCGCCGGCTGGCGCGGGCCGATCATGCGGGCGCTCGGCGGCATCCCCGTCGACCGGCAGGACGCCAGCCGGGTCGTCGACGAGATCGTCGCCCGCATCCGCGCGGGCGAGGTGTTCAGCCTCGTCGTCACCCCCGACGGCACGCGCGGCGGCAACACCCGCTGGAAGTCGGGGTTCTACCGGATCGCGCGGGAGACCGGCATGCCCGTCACGCTCGGCTATGTGGATCGCACGACGATGACCACCGGGCTCGGGCCGACCCTCTCGCTCACGGGCGACATCCCCGCCGACATGGACCGCATCCGCGCCTTCTACGCCGACAAGGCCGGGTTCCGCCCCGAGCGCCGCGTGGAGCCCCGCCTCTCGGCCGAGGACGACGTCGCCTGACGCGTCACCCTGCGTCGCGCGGCGGGCTGTGCATGAACTCGATGCGGATGCCGTTGTCGTCTTCGAGGAACGAGGCGTAGTAGCGCTCGGTGAAGCGCGGGTAGAGCTTCGGGTCGCGAACCACCGTCCATCCCGCTGCGAGAGCGATCGCGTGCAGGCGGTCGACCTCCTCGGGCGAGTCGACGGCGAAGGCCAGGTGCTGCCATCCGACCCGGCCGTGCCGGTGGGGTCCGGTGCCGGGCTCCCGTGTCGGGAAGAGGATGATCTCGGTCTCGCCTTCGCGATACCAGGCGACGCTGTTCTCGGCATCGCTGCGCTCGCATCCGAGGGCGGTGAGCACCGGGTCGAACTGGGCGACACCGCGGTCGAGATCGTGGACGGTGATGCCGAGGTGGTCGAGAAGGGGCATGTGCCCCAGTCTTGCGGCCCGGCGTGACTTCTTCGCAACACGCGCCGAAACGGCAGTATCGACTCCTCCCGCCACTGGTTTCGGGTCGGAACTGCCGTCTCGGCGGGTCAGGGGACGCTGACGGCCTCCACGGACGCCGCGCCCTGCGACACATCGGCGACGCGGGCGACGAAGACTTCGCTCACATCGTCGGCGATGTCGAGCGTCAATGCGACCTGCTCGCCGTGCTCGACGTCGGTGAGCACCGCCGCGTGGGCCTCGATCTCCCTGCGCAGTGCTCCCTCGAGCGAATACGGCGCGGTGACCCGGATGCGGCGGGTGCCGACCAGCGGCACGCGTACCGCACCCGCGAGCGCCTGCGCCACCGCATCCGTGTAGGCGCGCACGAGGCCGCACGCGCCGAGCTTCACCCCGCCGAAGTAGCGCACCACCGTGGCGAGCACGCCCTCGAGCTCCTGGTGCCGCAGCACATCGAGCATCGGGCGGCCCGCCGTGCCCCCGGGCTCCCCGTCGTCGTTCGCAGCGGAGTGCCCGCCCGCCATGAGCGCCCAGCACACATGGCGGGCACCCGGATGCTGCTGCCGCAGCTCGGCGACGCGCGCGAGAGCCTGTTCGCGTCCGGGGACCGGCTCGACGCAACCGAGGAAGCGGCTCTTCGTGATGACGAGCTCGCTGTGGTACGGCTCGGCGAGGGTGAAGGGCATGGACCGGAACGGCGCGTACTTACACGTTGAAGCGGAATTCCACCACGTCGCCGTCCTGCATCACGTAGTCCTTGCCCTCGATGCGGGCCTTGCCGCGCGCGCGGGCCTCGCCGAGCGAGCCGGCCGCCACCAGGTCCTCGAACGACACGACCTCGGCCTTGATGAAACCGCGCTCGAAGTCGGTGTGGATGACGCCCGCCGCCTGCGGAGCCTTCCAGCCCTTGCGGATGGTCCAGGCGCGCGACTCCTTCGGGCCCGCCGTGAGGTAGGTCTGCAGGCCGAGGGTGTCGAAGCCGATGCGGGCGAGCTGGTCGAGGCCCGATTCGGTCTGGCCAGTCGAGGCGAGCAGCTCCGCGGCATCCTCCGGGTCGAGGTCGATGAGCTCCGACTCGACCTTCGCATCCAGGAAGACCGCCTTCGCAGGCGCCACGAGGGCTGCGAGCTCTGCCTTGCGGGCCTCGTCGGTCAGCACCGCCTCATCGACGTTGAAGACGTAGATGATCGGCTTCGCCGTCATGAGGCCGAGCTCCTTGAGCAGGCTCAGATCGATGCCGGATGCGCGTGACAGGGGGGTGCCCTCGTCAAGCGCCTTCTTCGCCTCGATGGCGGCGGCGAGCACCGCCGGGTCGGCCTTCTTGCCCTTGACCTCCTTCTCGAGCCGCACGATCGCCTTCTCGAGGGTCTGCAGGTCGGCGAGGGCGAGCTCGGTCGTGATGACCTCGAGGTCGTCCTTCGGGTTCACCGCACCGGCGACGTGCACGACATCCGCGTCGTCGAATCCGCGCACGACCTGCGCGATCGCATCCGCCTCTCGGATGTTGGCGAGGAACTGGTTGCCGAGCCCCTCGCCCTCGGAGGCGCCCTTCACGATGCCGGCGATGTCGACGAAGCTCACCGTGGCGGGCAGGATGCGCTCGCTGCCGAAGATCTGCGCCAGGATGCCGAGGCGCTCGTCGGGCAGGTTCACGACGCCCACGTTCGGCTCGATCGTGGCGAACGGGTAGTTCGCCGCGAGCACGGTGTTCTTGGTGAGCGCGTTGAAGAGGGTGGACTTGCCGACGTTGGGCAGGCCGACGATGCCGATGGTGAGAGCCACGGGGGTCAAGCCTACCGGCGTGCGCCCGCGCGCGACGTGTCCCGGGTGCGTCCCGGATCTGTCCTCAATCCGGCGCGACACGCCCGGGATGCTTGCGTCGCGCCACGGCGGCCCGCTAACGTGGCAACTCGCGTCGAACGTCGGCGCACCACGAGACCGAGAGGAGCCGGCCATGAACGCAGCATTCATCTGCCGCGAGCGAACGCTCGCAACCGCAGCCGGCTTCGTCGGCGTCCTCACCGTTCGGGAAGGCTAAGCGTCTCTGCGCCGCCGTCCTCGACGGTGGCGACGCTCACGAAGCCCGATCCCCGGATGCTGTTCCGCATCCCGGATCACGCCCCGTCCACGACCCCTCCGCCTGTCGGTGGTGGTCGATACCTTGCCGTCACGAACGGCACCACCGACGCGCCGCATCCGGCGCCTCGTCGTCCACCACACTCTGAGGACACCGATCATGAACACCACGCTGACGCCCACGACGCGTCACGATCATCCGCCCCACGAGGCGACCACGCTGCACGAGGTGCAGCCGTCGCTCGTTCCGCGCCGGCTGAGTTTCGTCGACCGCGCGGCGCTGCACCTGGGCATGGCTCTCATCCGCTGGGGGCGTCGCCCCGGGCGTGAGCTCGCCCGGCACGAGCGCCTCGCGAACGGCTTCGAACTGGGACTGCTGCATCGCGAGCGCGAAGCGATGCGGCGCGAGCTCGAGCGCGAGCAGGCCCGCACGCTCGCCCACGCGCTCGTGCGAGTACGGTGACGCGCGCCGCGCACACTGCGAGACCGCCATCGGGGCCGTCGTCGGATCACACCGGCGACGGCCCCGTCGCATGTGCGGATGCGGCCTGACGCGGCGCGCCCCGCGAGGCGCTGTCGGTGCCCCGTGCGAGAGTCGGATCGTGCCACTGGATTTCACCGCGATCGACTTCGAGACCGCGAACGGTTCCAGTGCGAGTGCGTGTTCGGTCGGCCTCGTGAAGGTGCGCGACGGCCAGATCGTCGACCGTATCGGGTGGCTCATCCAACCCCCGCCAGGGCACGACCACTTCGTGGAGTGGAACACACGCATCCACGGCATCCGGGCAGCGGACGTGCTCGAGGCCCCCGGCTGGGTGGAGCAGCTGCCCGACCTGCTCGAGTTCGCAGAGGCCGACATCCTCGTCGCCCACAACGCCGGATTCGACATGGGTGTGATCAAATCGGCGTGCGCGGCCACCGGCCAGCCGGTTCCCGCCTACGAGTACATGTGCAGCCTGCAGCTCTCACGCAAGACCTACACCCTTGAGTCGTACCGGCTGCCGATGGTCGCCATGGCTGCCGGCTTCGAGGACTTCCCCCACCACGACGCGGTCGCGGATGCCGAGGCGTGCGCCGCGATCATGATCCATGCCGCCGATCGCCACGGCGCCGTCGACCTGCCCGAGCTCGCGCAGCTCGCCGGCATCCGCATCGCCTCGACCGTTCCGCCGGCCGTCGCCGTCGCGTCGTGAGCGGCCGCGTTGGCGCTCCCCGGCTCGGGTCGAGCGTAGGCTGACGCCGAAACGGAGGAGTCATGGCCGACACCATCCTGGGGCGCCTCGCCGGCGGCCCACTCGATGCCCGCATCATCCCGCTCGAGGCGACCAGCCTCGACGCCGTCGATGACGAGCTCGTGCTGCCCTGGGAGCAGGGGCAGCTCATCTACCGGCGTGCCGGGGAAGCAGAGAACACCGGGCCGCACGACGGGCCCACGACGGTGCCCTATCGCTTCGACTCCGAGATCTGAGTCAGCGCGAGCGGCGCTGCTGACCCGGTCCGCGGGAGCGGGCGCGGGCGTGGACGGTGAAGCGTACGTGTGGCGGGAGCAACTGCTCCCGCCCCCTGTTCGCACATCCGCCCGGTCGTGCGACTGCTCCCGCCGATGGTGCGATTGCTCCCGCCGACCTGACGGCGACCTCGCCGCCAGGCGACCGTAGCCGCGGCAGCGCCCCCAGCGGGAGACACAACCGCATGGCGGGAGTCGTTGCTCCCGCCGTGCGGTCACGGCGCCCGCCGCGCCGTCACGGCCGACCCCAGGTCACGGCGCCCGCCGCGCCGAGGTTAGCCGTTCTGGGGGAAGCCCAGGTTGATGCCGCCGTGCGAGGGGTCGAGCCACCGCGAGGTGATCGCCTTCTCGCGCGTGAAGAAGCGGATCGCGTCGGGGCCGTACGCCTTCGTGTCGCCGAAGAGGGAGTCCTTCCAGCCGCCGAAGGAGAAGTAGCCCACCGGTACCGGGATCGGCACGTTGATGCCGACCATGCCCACCTGCACCTCGCGCTGGAAGCGCCGCGCCGCGCCGCCGTCGTTGGTGAAGATCGCGGTGCCGTTGCCGTAGCGGCCCGCATTGATGAGCGCGAGCCCCTCCTCGTACGAGGCGACGCGCACGATCGAGAGCACGGGTCCGAAGATCTCATCCGTGTATACGGAGGATGAGGTGGGCACCTTGTCGACGAGCGTCGGACCGAGCCAGAACCCGTCGGCATCGCCGTCTGCCTGCACCCCGCGCCCGTCGACCACGAGATCGGCGCCATCGGCGACCGCGACATCCAGGTAGCCCGCCACCTTGTCGCGGTGCTCTCGCGTGATGAGCGGGCCCATGTCGCAGCCGCGCGTGCCGTCGCCGACGCGCAGGCCCGACATCCGTTCCGTGATCTTCGCGATGAGCTCGTCGGCCACCGGCTCGACGGCGACGAGCACCGAGATCGCCATGCAGCGCTCGCCCGCCGAGCCGAAGCCGGCGTTCACGGCCGAGTCGGCGACCAGGTCGAGGTCGGCGTCCGGCAGCACGAGCATGTGGTTCTTCGCCCCGCCGAGCGCCTGCACGCGCTTGCCGGCGGCGGTGCCGCGCTCGTAGACGTACTTCGCGATGGGCGTGGAGCCCACGAACGACACGGATGCGACATCCGCGTGGTCGAGGATCGCGTCGACCGACTCCTTGTCGCCGTTGACGACGTTGAACACGCCGTCGGGCAGGCCCGCCTCCTGGAGGGCCTTCGCCATCCAGATCGCCGCGGTCGGGTCCTTCTCGGAGGGCTTCAGCACGACCGTGTTGCCGGTCGCGATCGCGAGCGGGAAGAACCAGAGCGGCACCATGGCCGGGAAGTTGAACGGGCTGATGATGCCGACCACGCCGAGCGGCTGGCGCACCGAGTAGACGTCGACGCCCGTCGACACGTTCTCGGCGTACTCGCCCTTGGCCAGATGCGGCACGCCGCATGCGAACTCGACGACCTCGAGGCCGCGGGCGATCTCACCGAGCGCGTCAGAGGTCACCTTGCCGTGCTCGGCGGTGAGGATCGCGGCGAGCTCCTCGCGGCGGGTGTGCAGGATCTCGCGGAAGTTGAACAGCACGTTCTGGCGCTTCGCCCAGCTCATGGCGCCCCACTCCGCGAACGCGGTCTTCGCGGTCTGCACGGCGTGGTCGACGTCGTCGACGGATGCGAGCCGCACCTCCTTCTGCACGACGCCCTTCGCAGGGTTGTAGACGGGCGCGGTGCGCGACGATCCGCCCTGATAGACGGCACCGCCCACCCAGTGGTCGAGGATCTCGGTGGTCATGGCAGGAGGCTACCCGGAGACATTCCGTTAACATTTCCGACTTCGCCGACGCGGATGCGCATCCTGCTCCCCCGCCGGATGCCGCCCCGCATCAACGTCGAAAATGCAGGAGATCTGCGCCCCGACTGCCTAGTTATCAGGAGCGGGTGATGGGCGCGCGTGGGGTTCTCCTGCATTTTCGACACGGAGAGCGGATGCCGCGGCCGGTCGCCGCGCGGATGTCGGGGGCCGCTGCGACACTGGCGGCATGGATGCTCTGCTCCCCCTCCTCATCGGCCTCGTGATCGGCCTGGTCGTCGGCGCGGGCGCGGGGGCTCTCGTCGTGCGGGCGCGAACCGGGGCGGGCGGGTCGCAGGCGGATGCGGATGCGGAACTGTTGCAGGCGCGTCACGATGCGGTGGTCGCCGAGGTACGAGCATCCGAGGCCGCCGCCCGCGCGGAGGTCGAGCGAGCACTCGCCGCGGCCGAGGCATCCCTCGCGGGGTTGCGGGAGCAGCTCGCGGGAGCCCAGGCGCAGTACCGGGAGGCGCTCGAGCGCCAGGAGCTCGAGGCCAAGCAGCGTCAGGCCGAGGCGGCCGCGGAGCACAAGATCCTTCAGGAGCTCGCGCCCGTCAAGGACACGCTCACCAGCATGCAGCGCAAGGTGATCGAGCTCGAGACGCAGCGGGCCCAGCAGCACGGGGAGCTCTCGCAACAGCTCAAGTCGGCGACCGAGTCGGAGGAGCGGCTGCGCCAGACCGCCGAGCAGCTCGCGAGCGCCCTGCGCAACAACGCCACGCGGGGTGTGTGGGGCGAGACGCAGCTGCGCACGCTCGTCGAGTCGGCGGGGCTGCTCAACCGCGTCGACTTCAGCGTTCAGTCGACGATCGCATCCGAGAGCGGCACGCGCCGCCCCGACATGGTGATCCTGCTGCCCGGTGGCAAGTCGATCCCGGTCGACGCGAAGGTGCCGTACAACTCGTTCATCGAGGCGAGTGCGATCCCGGCGACGGCGACGGGCGAGCAGGAGACGCAGCGTACGCGGCTGCTCGCTCAGCACGCCAAGCAGGTGCGCAGCCACGTCGACGCCCTGGCATCGAAGTCGTATTGGACCGGCCTGGATGCGAGCCCGGACTTCACGATCGCCTTCATCCCGAACGAGCCCCTGCTCGCCGCGGCGATGGAGGCCGATCCGAACCTCATGGACTACGCGTTCTCGAAGCGCATCATCCTCGCGAATCCCGGAACGCTGTGGGCGCTGCTCAAGACCATCGCGTTCACGTGGCAGCAGGACGTGCTCACGGAAGACGCCAAGCGCCTGTTCGATCTCGGCAAGGAGCTCTACGGGCGCCTCGCGACCCTCGCCGAGCACGCCGACCGGCTGCGGGGCGCGATCGAATCGACCGTCACCCACTACAACAAGTTCGCGAGCTCGCTCGAGCAGCGCGTGCTGGTGACCGCCCGCAAGCTCGACGCCCTCGACGAATCGAAGGTGATCGGCGAACCGCGCACGATCGACGAGACGCCCAAGCACCTCACACAGAACGAGTTCGCGGTGCTCGACGAGCTCGGCGTCGGCCGGCCGGAACTCCAGCTGCCTGAGGTCAGGCGCGACTCCGCCGGCTCCGGCGACGCCCAAAGCCGCCAGACCGCCTGACGCGGGCGCGCAGCAAGCAGCCCGCGCCGAACCGCCGAGGCACGCCGCGGCCCGCACCGAATCCCCCAGGCGCGCCAAGGCATGAGCGCGCGGCAACGGCAACGACGGGAGTACCCGCGCGCGGGCAGTAGCTTGCCGTCGGCGGGAGTACCCGCGCGCGCGGGCGTAGCAGCGTGCAGGCGGAGGGAGTGACTTCTCCGGCCCCCTGCGAACTTCTCCGCCCGAACCGCACCCGTGGCCCGTCCCGTGCAGACGGCGGGAGAAACGACCGGGTGGCGGGAGTCGTTTCTTCCGCCACCCGGTCGTGGCTCCAGCCGCGCACAGAGAAGAGTCGGGCTACTCGGCGTTCTCCGGAGCGCCCTCCTCGGCGAGCGCGTCGCGCACGATGGCTCCCGTGGTCGGCTGAGCGCCGGTGAGCGCCGGGGCGAGCACAGGCACCGCATCCGACTCGCCGTCGTCGATCGGGGCCGCGAACTGCGCCTCGTAGAGCCGGGCGTAGGCGCCGTGTGCCGCGAGCAGTTCCTCGTGGGTGCCCTGCTCGACGATCGCCCCGTTCTCCATCACCAGGATGAGATCGGCGTCGCGGATGGTCGAGAGCCGGTGGGCGATCACGAACGAGGTGCGGTCCTTGCGCAACGCGCTCATCGCCCGCTGCACGAGCAGCTCGGTGCGGGTGTCGACCGACGACGTGGCCTCATCGAGGATCAGCACCGAGGGCTTCGCGAGGAACGCGCGCGCGATCGTGATGAGCTGCTTCTCGCCCGCCGAGACGTTGCCGCCCTCGTCGTCGAGCACCGTGTCGTAGCCGTCGGGCAGCGCGTGCACGAAGCGGTCCACGTAGGCCGCCGTCGCCGCCGCCATGATCTCCTCCTCCGAGGCATCCGGCCGCCCGTAGGCGATGTTGTCGCGGATCGTGCCGCCGAACAGCCAGGTGTCCTGCAGCACCATGCCCGTGCGACCGCGCAGATCGTCGCGCGTCATCCGGGTCGTGTCGATGCCGTCGAGGGTGATGCGGCCCGCCTGCGGATCGTAGAACCGCATGATGAGGTTCACGAGCGTCGTCTTGCCGGCTCCCGTAGGCCCGACGATCGCGATCGTGTGGCCGGGTTCCGCGACGAGCGAGAGGTCGTCGATGAGCGGCTTCGCCGGGTCGTACGAGAACGACACGTTCTCGAAGGCGAGGCGGCCCGTCGCGCCCGCAGGCGACTCGGCGGGCGACGGGTCGGGGCTCTGCTCCTCGGCGTCGAGCAGTTCGAACACCCGCTCGGCCGACGCGACACCCGACTGCAGGAGGTTGGCCATCGACCCCAGTTGCGACAGCGGCTGCGTGAACTGGCGCGAGTACTGGATGAACGCCTGCACATCTCCCAGCCGCAGGGTGCCGTTCGCCACGAACAGTCCGCCGACGACCGCGATGGCGACGTAGACGAGGTTCCCGACGAACATCGTGGCGGGCATGATGATGCCGCTGATGAACTGGGCGCCGAAGCTCGCCTGGAACAGCTCCTCGTTCTTCTCGTCGAAGCGCGCCTGCACCTCGCGGTGCCGGCCGAAGACCTTGATGAGCGCGTGGCCGGTGTAGCCCTCCTCGATCTGGGCGTTGAGCGCTCCCGTGTGGGTCCACTGCGCCACGAAGAGCTTCTGCGCACGCTTGGCCACGACGACCGTGATGACGAGCGTGATCGGGATCGCGACGATGGCGACGAGGGCGAGCACGGGAGAGATCACGAACATCATGACGAGCACGCCGAGCACCGTGAGCAGCGACGTCAGCAGCTGGGAGAGCGTCTGCTGCAGGCTCTGCGAGACGTTGTCGATGTCATTGGTGACGCGACTGAGCAGCTCGCCGCGCGGCATCCGATCGAAGTAGGTCAGCGGCAGCCGGTGGATCTTCTCCTCGACGTCGCGCCGCAGTCGCAGCACGGTGCGTTGCGTGATGCCGTTGAGCACATACCCCTGCAGCCACATGAACACGGAGGAGAACACGTACAGCAGCAGCACGATGCCGAGCACGATCGCGAGGGCCGAGAAGTCGATGCCCTCACCGGGACGCAGATCCATGCTGCGCAGCATGTCGGCGAGCGTGTTCTGCCCCTGCGCCTGCAGGCCCGCGATCACCTGCTCCTTCGTGGTCCCCGGGGGCAGCTTCGCCGAGATGACCCCCTCGAAGATGAGGTTGGTCGCCTGCCCCAGCACCTTCGGGCCGATGACGGCCAGGATGACGCCGATCGTTCCCAGCAGGATCACGAAGATCACACCCATGCGCTCCGGGCGCAGGCGGCCGATGAGCCGCTTCGCGGAAGGGCCGAACGCCATCGCCTTCTCGGCCGGCATGCCGGCGCCGCCGAAGGGGCCACCGCCCCCCGGACCGCGGCGTGGAGCGGGCCGCACCGGCTGCTCGGTGTCTGTCTGTGCCTCGTTGTCGCTCACGCCGCCGCCTCCGCGCTCAGCTGGCTCTCGACGATCTCGCGGTACTCCGCCGAGCTCGAAAGCAGTTCCTCATGGGTTCCGAGGCCGACGATCGTGCCGTGATCGAGCACGACGATCTGATCGGCCTGCAGGATGGTCGAGACGCGCTGCGCGATCACGATCATCGTCGCGCCGCCCACCTCGCGGTTCAGCGCCTGGCGCAGCCGGGCATCGGTGGCCGTGTCGAGGGCGGAGAACGAATCGTCGAAGATGTAGATCTCCGGCCGCTTCACGAGGGCCCGCGCGATCGCCAATCGTTGTCGCTGGCCCCCGGACACGTTCGTGCCGCCCTGGGCGATCGGCGCGTCGAGCTGCTCGGGCATCGCCTCCACGAAGTCGCGGGCCTGGGCGATCTCGAGCGCCTTCCAGAGCTCCTCGTCGCTCGCATCCGGGTTGCCGTAGCGCAGGTTCGAGGCGACCGTGCCCGAGAAGAGGTAGGGCTTCTGCGGCACGAGACCGATGCGGCTCCACAGCACCTCGGGGTCGAGCTCGCGCACGTCGACACCGTCGACCAGCACGGCACCGCCCGTCACGTCGAACAGGCGCGGGATCAGGTTCACGAGCGTCGTCTTGCCCGACCCTGTCGAGCCGACGATCGCCGTCATCTTGCCGGGCCGGGCTCGGAAGGTCAGCTCGTGCAGCACGGGTGCCTCGGCGCCCGGGTACGCGAAGCTCGCACCCCGCAGCTCGACCTCACCCCCCGGTGCGACATCCGTGATGGCCGACACCGGCGCGACCACGGAGGGTTCGGTCTCGAGCACCTCGCCGATGCGGTCCGCCGACACGGTGGCCCGCGGCAGCAGCACGGCCATGAAGGTCGCCATCATGACGGCCATGAGGATCTGGATGAGGTAGCTGAGGAACGCGATGAGCGAGCCCACCTGCATGCCGCCGTCTTCGATCCGGAACGCGCCGAACCACAGCACCGCGACACTCGAGACGTTGAGCACGAGCATGACGACCGGGAACATGAGGGCGAACAGGCGCCCGGCGCGCAGGGCCGTGTCGGTGAGCTCCTCGTTGGCGACCTCGAACCGTTCGCGCTCACGCTGCTCGCGCACGAAGGCGCGGATGACCCGGATGCCGGTGAGCTGTTCGCGCAGCACCCGGTTCACGTTGTCGATGCGGGCCTGCATCTTGCGGAACTGCGGCACCATGCGCACGATGATGAGCCCGACGGCGATGAGCAGCACGGGAACCGCGACGACCATGATCCACGAGAGCACGACATCCTCGCGCAGCGCCATGATGACGCCGCCGATCGAGAGGATGGGCGCCGAGACCAGGATCGTGCAGGTCATGAGCACGAGCATCTGCACCTGCTGCACGTCGTTGGTCGAGCGCGTGATGAGCGACGGCGCACCGAAGCGCGCGACCTCACGCTCCGAGAACTCGCCGACCCGGCGGAACACGGATGCGCGCAGGTCGCGTCCGAGCGCCATCGCGGCCTTCGCCCCGAAGTAGACGGCGAGGATCGCGGCGGCGATCTGTCCCAGGGTGATGACGAGCATGAGCGCGCCGGTGCGCATGATGAACGCCGTGTCGCCCGTGGCGACGCCGTCGTCGATGATGTCGGCGTTGAGGGCCGGCAGATACAACGACGCGATCGACTGGATGAGCTGGAACACGACGACGCCGATCAGCAGCGGCCAGTAGGGCCGCAGATAGCGCACGAGCAGTTTGCCGAGCACGGTCTTCCTTCGGTGGTGGGGTGGAGCGAGGGCGGATGGGTGGATCCGGGGTCAGGCCACGGACGGGCGGCTCGCCGGGAACGCGCTCGCACGGGCCGGCGGATGCGGGGGAACCCCGGCGACGGCGACGCCGTGCGCGATGATGCCCGCGAGTTCGGCGGAGTCGAACGAGCGGAAGTGGTTGAACGGTTCGATCGAGGCGCCGAACGCCACGAGGCGCAGGTACCAGGCGACCGTGTCGACGGGCACGCCCAGGCGGTGCGTGTCGGGCGCGAACAGCTCGCGCACGATCTCGAGCCAGTCGCCGTTGCCCGCCTCGCGCACGGGCGGCGGACCCTCGAGCCCGAAGACCGTCATGACGCGGAAGACCTCTCCGAAGCGCACGCGCAGCGCATCGATGACGCACGTGAGCTTGTCTTCGAACGGGAGGTCGAGCGGGATGCGACGCAGCTCAGCGCGGAACGTCTCCGGCTCCAGCAGCTTGACGACGGCCGCTTCGAGAAGGGAGTCCTTGTCGCCGAACGCGCGGAAGATGGTGCCCTCGGCCACTCCGGAGGCCTCGGCGAGCTCGCGACTCGTGACGTCGCGACCGCGCTCGCGCAGCAGGGGCAGCACGGCATCCAGGATCGCCTCGCGGCGCTCCTCGGGCGCGAGCGGCCGCGCGCGCTCCCTGACGACGAGGAACTCCTTCGGCAATGCCACCGGGCGAGCATAAGTGAGTGAGTGCTCACTCCGCAAGAGGCACGCGGAACGAACGACGGCCCCGCACCTGGGTGCGGGGCCGTCGTCGCACATCGTCAGTAGGTGAGCACCAGGGCGTTGGACGCCGAGATGAGCGCGACCACTCCGGCGTTGATGACGCCCGCGATGTAGGGGTTCCCGGTCGCCCGGTACACCTTCCGCGAGATGATCGCCGCCACGGCGAGGATCACGATCACCGGGAACAGCCAGATGCTGTAGATTCCGCCGAAGCCGGGCACGAGCTGCCCCGAGATCGCGAACGTCACGTACTGAACCACGACAAGCACGAGCGGTCCGAGCGCGTTGAAGAGCGCCAAAACCGCGGTGTTGATCCACTCGCGGCCCGCGATGCGGAAGCGGTTGAACGCGTTGAGCGCGATCGAGTTGGCCACGAAGTAGATCAGGAACAGCGGCAGCACGAACAGCGCATAGCCGATCTTGTCCAGCGGGAACCACTTCACCGCGAGCACCCAGATTCGGAAGTCGCTCGTGAAGAAGTAGTGCACCGCGAACACCAGCAGGAACGCCGCGACGATCGTCGCCAGACCGGTCAGCGCCGCGATACCCAGGTTCTTCCACCCCGGGAGCACCCCGAGCGCGCGCAGGTCCTGGCCGCGCTTCTTGCCGTATAGCAGGTAGGCGAGCACCATCACGGCGATCGCGAACACGCCGTTCACGGCAGCCCACACGGCGATGAAGAAGACCGAGCCCTGCGGCACGATCGACGGCACGACGCCGAACGCCAGGCCCTGCATCCAGGTCTGCTGGCTCAGCCACACGTAGCTCCACGCGGAGAAGAGCGCCGAGACGAGCAGTCCGCCCCAGAACCACATCGTGCCCGCGCGATCCGGCTGCTCGATCGCGGGAGCCTCCTCGAGTCGCAGCGTCGAGAACGGACGAACCCGCAACAGCGCCCGCGCGAAGGCGACCAGGAACACGCCGAAGGCGATGAGTCCGAGCGTCGTGAAGAACTCCTTTGCCTGCCAGATCTGAGCACCGGGCTCGATCGGGTTGGGTGCACCGAGGGTCTTCTCGAAGAAGTCGACCTGGTCACCGACCGTCTCGACCGACCACGTCCCCCACGGGTGGGTCTCGGCGGGGGTGAAGAGCACGCGCACCGCCGACTCGCCGTCGATCTCGGCGGTGTAGTACTCGCCGGCCGTGCGCTCCTCCAGCCCATCACTCGGGTCGGCGCCGAAGTGCAGGAACGACTGGGCGTTCGCCGTCTCGACGAAGTCGCGCGGGGCAGTGAGCACCTGGCCCTCGGGCCCGTAGCTGCGGAAGAAGAACTCGTCGTACTGGTCGGCGACGAGACCCACATCGCGGGTGCCGTAGATGTTGGTGTACTCGCCATCCTCATCGGCGTAGAACGCCTCGTTGTCGACGAGGAACACGGAGGCGATCAGCTGCGGATCGGCAGCGTTGTCGATCACGACCGAGTAGTTGGCAGCGCGCGCACCGTTGGAGTGACCCGAGACGCCGATACGCTCGGCGTCGACGTAGGGCAGCTCGGCCACGAGCTTGACGGCGTCGTACATGCCCGTTCCGCCCACGGCGATCTCATCGGCGGGCAGCGGGTCGGAGTTGCCGTGCCCGTACATGTCGATCGACATGACGACGTAGCCGCGGCGGGCGAGCTCGACGTAGTTGGCGTCCTGCATCTCGCGGTTGTTCCACCAGCCGTGGCTCACCACCACTGCAGGCGCCGGATTCTCGGCGGAGGCGGTGGCGGGCACGAAGAGCAGGGCGTTGAGCGAGCGACCGGACGAGGTCTCCCACTTGAGGTCCTTGACGGCGATCGAGCCGCCACCGGTTTGTACGAGCGAGGCGCCCAAGCCCGCGACGAGCGCGAGGACGAGCGACAGGACGAGCCAGAACCCGTTCCGTCGCATGAGTGAGGTCTTCATGGTGGTCATAACTCCTTTGTCAGATGACTGTGGCCGGGTTCTCCGGAGCCTAGGAGGACTCCTGCGGGCCCCGGCCGGATTCCCGCGGAAGTTGCACGGATGTGCACCCGTTCTCATTTCGGGGATGCGGCATCCATCTCCGCAGAGAGCTCGACGCCATGCTCCGAGGCGAGGATCGCCACACACCGCGCGAGCTCCTCGTCGCGACGCGCATCGCTCCACCCGCTCGCTGAGGCAAGCCCCACGGCGAGTTCCTTAAGGCGGTCGGCGTCGAGCTCCCCCGTGAAGGCGAGATCGGTGCGACGCAGCACGAGGTCGTCGAGATGCACGACGTGCTCACGCTCGACGAGCCAACACAGCTCGCGATCCGACACGACGCCCCCGGCGAGCGGGGTCTCCCCCTCGGATGCCACGCGCGCACCGAACTCCGCGGAACGGGTGCCGTACCTGGCGAAGACGAGCTGACGGCGCTCGGGCGCAAGCGCCGCGAGGTGCGTCGCGATCCACTCCGCGCGCTCGTCGGCCCCCGGGTAGTCGGTTCCGCCGCCGATCGCCCGCCGCCAGGTGGACACGCGTCGTGGCTCACGCAGCTCCGCCAGCACCGCATCCGCGAGGGTCTCGCCGATGGCCCGGAACGTCGTCCATTTGCCGCCGACGAGACTCATGACGGTGGTGCCCTCCATCCGCTCGGTCTCGATGCGGTAGTCGCGGGAGACGAATCCCGGCTGCATGTCGTCATGCCGCGGCAGGGGGCGGATGCCGGAGTACCGGTAGACGATCTGCTCGCGGCGGACCTCGATCCTCGGGAAGACGTGGGCGATCAGGTCGACGAAGTAGTCGACCTCGTGCTCAGTGCAGCGGGCCGGCTCACGGGGATCCGCTTCGATGTCGGTCGTGCCCACGAGCACCCGCCCCTTGAGCGGGTACACGAGCACGATGCGGCCGTCGGAGTGCTCGAAGAAGATCTCCCGTCCTCGCGTCGCGGCGAGCAACTCGGGATGATCGAGCACGATGTGCGATCCCTTGGTGCCCCCGAGATAGTTCGTCGGCCTCCCGAGGGAGCGGTTGGTCAGATCCGTCCACGGGCCAGAAGCATTAACCACCACGTCGGCTGCGACCGAGAACTCGGTGCCGGATTCGACATCCCGAAGTCGCACCGCGCCGCGCTCGAGCCCGACCGCCTCGACGTAGTTGAGAGCGAGACCCCCATGACGCTCGCCCTCGAGCAGCACGTCGAGCGCGAGCCGTTCAGGATCGCTCACGGATGCGTCGAAGTAGGTCGCGGTGTACCGCACCGCCGGATCGAGGTCGGGGAGATCACGGTGACTGCGGCGCCGACCGTGGAAGCGATGTCGAGACACCGCGCCGCCGTCGCGAGAGAAGGTGTCGTAGATCATCAGACCGAGCTTGATCAAGGCGGCGCCGCGTTCGGTGGGGCGCCCCCGCTCGCGATGCGTCAGGAAGCGAAGCGGTGCCGAGAGGATCCCCGAGAACGTCGAGTAGATCGGGATCGTGGTCATGAGCGGCGTGACGAAGTGAGGAGCGGTGCGCAGAAGCGAGTTGCGCTCGCGCACCGATTCACGCACGAGACGGAACTCGCCGTTCTCCAGGTAGCGGATCCCGCCGTGGATCATGTGCGACGAGGCGCCGGAGGCCCCGTCGCAGTAGTCGCCGCGCTCGACCAGGGCCACGTCGACGCCCTGGAGGGCGAGATCGCGGAAGGTGCCGACGCCGTTGATGCCGCCGCCGACGATCAGGACCTTCGCGTGGGGCCTGGCCTTGAGCGACGCGACCCCCGTGCGGGGGGCGGGCTGGGCGGGTTTGTGGTTCTGGGGCACGTGGACCTCCTTGGCCTAGGTTGTGCGTGGCGCTCCCGCTATTCTTTGAAGGGCTGCGAAAGAAGTTCAAGCAGTCTGCACAAACGTGCAGAAAGGACCGCCGTGGGACCCTCCGAGACCGATCCGTACCGCCCGTCGGTGAGACAAAGCTCACCTGGGACCGTTTCGCGCCGGCATCAGGACGCGCTCCTCGCGGCCCGCCTGTACTACCTGCAGGACCTCACCATGGACGGGATCGCGCGGCAGCTGCGCACCTCGCGCTCGACCGTCTCCCGCCTGCTCACGCTCGCCCGTGAGTCGGGTCTCGTCCAGATCCAGATCCACAGCCCGATCGATTCGGCGGTGGAGCTCGAGACGGCCGTCGCCGAGCAGTTCGGCATGGCACCCTCCTCCGTCCACGTGGTCCCGCAGGTCGAGAACCTCAACGAGGCGGAGACCTTGGACCGCGTCGCGATGTACGCGGCCCGCACGCTGACCCCCTTCGTCTCCTCGAGGACGGTCATCGGGATCGCCTGGGGCTCGACGCTCAGCGCCATGAGCCGCTACCTCAACCGCAAGCCCACCCATGGGACGACCGTGGTGCAGCTCAATGGGGCGGCCAATACCCAGACGATGGGGCTCGGATACGCGAGCGAGATCATGCGGCGCTTCGGGAGGGCGTTCGACGCCGATGTCGAGGAGTTCCCAGTCCCCGCGTTCTTCGACCGGCCGGAGACCAAGGAGTGGATGTGGCGCGAGCGCAGCGTGCGCCGCGTCCTCGCCGTCCAGGAGCGCATGTCCCTCGCCGTCTTCGGCGTGGGGTCGGTCGACGCCGAGGTGCCCAGCCACGTGTACTCCGGCGGCTACCTCGACCGCGACGACCTCGAGTCGCTGGCCGCGGAGGGCGTCGTCGGGGACGTGGCCACCGTCTTCTTCCGGGCCGACGGGTCCTCGGACGGGATCGGGCTCAACGCGCGCGCCACCGGCCCGGACTTCGCGGCGCTGCGCAGGGTTCCCCGCCGCCTGTGCATCGTCTCCGGCCCGTCCAAGGCCGCGGCGCTGCGCGGAGCCCTGAAGGCCGGCCTCGTCACCGACCTGATCGTAGACGAGGCGACCGGCCGGGCCCTGCTCACGGAGCATGCGTAGCCCGGCTGCCCGGCGCTCGGCGGTTCCGCCCGGGCGCGCCGGTAGGGTGGAGACCATGATCGCGTCCCCCACGGTCCCCCTTGCCCGCGGCGTGGCCATCCCCCAGCTCGGGTTCGGCCTGTACAAGGTGCCGCCCGAGGACGCGGAGCGGATCGCGGGCGACGCCCTCGCGGCGGGCTACCGGAGCCTCGACACGGCGGCGATGTACGGCAACGAGACGGGCGTGGGCCGCGCCGTCCG
>JBQCHI010000039.1:0-14237 GCA_051954835.1 Protaetiibacter sp.
CGGACTCGACGACGCGTGGCCGGTCGCGAGCGAGCCGTTCACCCAGTGGGTCATCGAGGACCGCTTCCCCGCCGGGCGCCCGCCCGACGAGGAGGCGGGGGCGACGCGCGTCGCGGATGTGCACGCCGACGAGGCGATCAAGCTGCGCTTGCTCAACGGCGGGCACCAGGCCGTCGCCTACATCGGCAGGCTCGCCGGCTACGAGCTCGTCGACGAGGCGATCACCGACCCGCGCATCGCGGCATGGGTGCGGCGCTACATGGAGCGCGAGGGCGTGCCCACGCTCACGCCGCCCGAGGGCTTCGACATCCCCGCCTACATCGACGAGCTCTTCGCCCGCTTCGGCAACGCGAACGTCGCCGACACGCTCGCGCGGCTCGGGACGGATGCCTCCAACCGCATCCCGAAGTTCGTCGTGCCGACCCTGCGCGACCGCATCGCCACGGGGGCGGCTGCCGAGACGGGTGCCGAGCTGATCGCGAGCTGGCGCGCCTTTACCCGGCGCGCGGCCGCGGGGGAGTTCACCCTCGACGACGAGTCGGCGGCCGAGCTGATGGAGGCGGCGACGGGTGCGCCGCTGGACTTCCTGGCGCTGCCGACGCTCGCCGGACTCGCGGATTCCGCCGGATTCGTCGCGGCCTACCTGGATGCCGCCCGGCGTCTCGAGGGCGGCGGAGCAGAGGCGTTCCTGGCGGGCTGATCAGCGCGCGGTGTGACGAGTCTCGGACCCGCCACTACCCTGGGGTCAAGCGAACAACCCCGCCCCGGGGCACACGGAACGAACGAGGTCCATGAACGCGCGCATTCTCGTGGTCGACGACGACCCCGCGATCTCCGAGATGATCGGCATCATCCTCCGCGGCGAGGGATACGACCCCCTGTTCGCGGCCGATGGCAAGGCCGCGATCGAGGCCTTCCGCGGGGAGCGCCCCGACCTCGTGCTGCTCGACCTCATGCTGCCGGGCATGAGCGGCCTCGAGGTGTGCCGCACGGTGCGCGCAGAGAGCGGCGTGCCCATCATCATGCTGACCGCCAAGGGCGAGCCCACGGATGTCGTGCAGGGGCTCGAGTCGGGCGCCGACGACTACGTCGTGAAGCCCTTCAATCCCAAGGAGCTCGTGGCGCGCATCCGGGCCCGACTGCGGCCGGCGCTGCCCGACACGACCGAGCGCATCCAGGTGGGCGACCTCGTGATCGACGTCGCCGGACACGAGGTGCGCCGGGCCGATGAGCGCATCAACCTGACGCCGCTCGAGTTCCAGCTGCTGCTCGCGCTCGCGGCGAAACCGCAGCAGGTGTTCACCCGCGAGATGCTGCTCGAGCAGGTGTGGGGCTACCACTACAAGGCCGACACCCGGCTCGTCAACGTGCACGTGCAGCGGCTGCGCGCGAAGGTCGAGCACGACCCCGACAATCCGCGCATCGTCACGACGGTGCGCGGCGTCGGGTACCGTGCAGGAGCCGTCACGTAGGGTGCCATCGTGAGGTGGGACTGGCGTGCCTGGCGGGATCGCCTGCTCCATCTGTGGCGCGGCTCGCTGCACACCCGCACGATCGTCATCACGGTTGTGCTGTCGGCGATCGCGGTGACCGTGATCGGGGTCGTCATCTCGACCTCGGTGCGCACCAACCTCTTCGACTCGCGTCGTGACCAGGTGCTCGCGGAGGCCGGCCGCGCGGCCGAACAGGCGCAGCGCACCTTCACCAATGCGGCGGAGCTGGGCGACGCCGGCGATGTGCAGGCGACCGCCGACTCCGCGCTCGACTCGGTGCAGCGCTCCACGACGGCGAGCTACCTCGGGCTCTTCCGCGCGCCCGGGCAGGTCGACATCCCGCAGCTCGTCGACGATCGTGCGAGTCTCGCCGATTTCCGCGCCCGGTTCGTCTCGGATGACCTCTCCGCGACCGTCACCGACGGCGACGGCACGGAGGTGGCGTGGCAGCCCGTCGCGATCGCGACCGACTCCCGCACCGATCCCGGCATCACGACGGGCGTGCTGCTCGACACGGTCGCCGGCGGCGAGTACGAGCTCTACCTCGTCTACGACCTGGCCGACGTGCAGCAGACCCTCGACTTCGTGCAGGGCATCCTGGTGGCCGCTGGTCTCGCGCTCGTGCTGCTCTTCGGGGGCGTCGCCTACCTCGTGGTGCGTCTCGTGGTCGGCCCTGTGCGCGTGGCCGCGAACGCCTCCGAGAAGCTCGCGGCCGGTCAGCTCGAGGAGCGCCTGCCCGTGAAGGGGCAGGACGAGCTCGCGACCCTCGCACGCTCCTTCAATCGCATGGCGGACAGCCTGCAGCGTCAGATCCGCCAGCTCGCCGACCTCTCGCGCGTTCAGCAGCGATTCGTGTCGGATGTGTCGCACGAGCTGCGCACCCCGCTCACCACCATCCGTCTCGCGGGCGACGTGCTCTACGACCAGCGCGCCGACTTCCCCCCGGCGACCGCTCGCACCGCGGAGCTCCTGCACACCCAGATCGGGCGCTTCGAGCTCATGCTCGCCGACCTGCTCGAGATGAGCCGCTACGACGCGGGCGCGGTCGACCTCGAGACCGACCCCACGAACGTCGTGCGCCTCGTCGAGGAGTCGATCGCCGCCGTCGAGCCGCTCGCGCACGAGAAGGGCAGCGAGATCCGCCTCGTGGCGCCCGGTGGCTACTTCGAGGCCGACATCGACGCGCGCCGGGTGCGGCGCATCATGCAGAACCTGCTGGGCAACGCGATCGACCATGGCGAGGCCAAGCCGATCGTCGTCTACGTCGACTCCGACGAGCGCGCGGTCGCGATCGCCGTGCGCGACTACGGCGTCGGCATGTCGCCCGCCGACGTCGAGCGCGTCTTCGACCGATTCTGGCGGGCCGACCCCTCCCGTCAGCGCACGACGGGCGGCACGGGGCTCGGGCTCGCGATCTCGCTCGAGGATGCGGCGTTGCACGGCGGCGAGCTCGCGGTGTGGTCGGAGCTCGGCGAGGGCAGCTGCTTCCGACTGACCCTGCCGCGGCACAGCGGTGAGGAACTCGGCGGCCTCTCGCCGCTGGCACTGCCTCCCGACACGGAGGTGGCTGCATGATGAGACGGAACCGGATGCTGCTGGGCGGTGTGCTCGCGACGGCCCTCGTGCTCGCCGGCTGCGCCGGCATCCCCACGGGCGGTTCGGTGGGCACCTTCGCGATCGGCGACGATACCGCCGACGACAAGCTGCTGACGCTCGCCGACGGCCCGCAGGACGGGCAGAGCCCCGCGGAGATCCTCGCGGGCTTCCTCGCGGCGCAACGCGCTCCGCAGAACAACTACGGCACCGCGCGGCTGTTCCTCGCCGACGAGTTCCGCAACGAGTGGATGCCGACGGCCCTCGTCCGGGTGAGCGACTCGCCCATGGTCTCGCAACCCGACGGGGGCGACGACCGGCTGCGCATCGACGCGAGCGTGCAAGCCGTCGTCGACGCGTCGGGCGTCTACACCGAGCTGCAGCGCGCCGAGTTGCAGGCCCTCGACTACCAGTTCGCGCGCGACGACCGGGGGGAGTGGCGCATCTCGGCGGCGCCCGAGGGCACCGTGATCTCGAGCCGCGGCTTCGAGCGCAGCTTCGTCGCGTATCCGCTGTACTTCTTCGACCCCTCCGGCACGGCTCTCGTGCCCGACGTGCGCTGGTTCCCGGACACGTCCGCCCGCGCCGAGCGCATCGTGCGCCAGCTCCTCGCCGGGCCCGCCCCCTGGTACCAGAACGGCGTGCTCATCACCTCGTTCCCGACGGGCACCAAGCTGGAGTCCGATGGTGTGACGGTGGAACGCGGGACGGCGACGGTGGCACTGCCCGCCGAGACGGCCTCGCAGGATGCCGACACGCGCTGGCGCATGCAGCAGCAGTTGCGGCTGAGCCTGTCGGCGCTCGGCGAGGTGAAGGCCGTGCAGATGACGGCGGGCGGGTTCCCGATCGAGGTGTCGGGGGGCAGGACCGCCGAGTCCTCGTTCCTGGCCAAGCCCGATCCACTGGGGCTCGCCGAGGGCGGCTTCGGCTATCTGACGGCGTCGACGGTCGACCCGGTGCCCGGCATCAGCGATGCCGTACAGCAGCTCGGGCCGCTCGGGGCGACGCTCGGACGCGACGCGCAGGCCGCCGCTGTGCGCACCGCCCAGGGCGTCTGGCTCGTGACCGCGGGGGAGGCGCCCGTGCTCGTGGATGCGCGCGCGGGGCTCATCGATCCGAGCATCGACGCGCGCGGCTTCGTCTGGACGGCCGTGGGGAACCACGCCGACAGCATCCGAGCGATCGACTCCGCGGGCGGGGTGCACGAGATGCCGGCCCCCAACCTCGACGGCACGATCCTCGCGGCGAAGGTCTCACGCGACGGCGCACGCCTGCTCATCGCGACCCAGGGCGTGGGCGGGCCGGCTCTCACGATCGCCGGCATCGTGCGCGACGGCGACGGAGTGCCGACGGGCTTCGGCGACCCGCTGAGCCTCCCCATCGCCTCCACCTCGCTCGTCGATGCGGGCTGGGTCGACTCCTCCACGGTCGCCGCGCTGTCCCGCGACGACGACGAGACCCGCGTCGACCTCTACCGCATCGGCGGCCGTCACGAGCTCGCCGGTCGCCTCCCGGGTGGGGTTCAGCTCGTGGGCGGCAACTTCGCCGACGGCATGCGGGTGCGCGACGCCGAGGGCGCCGTGTGGCGCCGCAACTCGAGCGGCGGCTGGCAGTCCACGGGAATCGTCGCCTCCTTCCTCGCCACCCAGCAGTAGCGTTCTCCCCGGATGCCGGGGTCCCGCTGTGCGGATGCCGCGCGCTGCGTCATGCTCGCGGCATGCGAGACGCCCTTCGCGAAGCCCTGCTCGACGTGCTCGCGCTCGTGCTGCCCGCCGAATGCGCCGGCTGCGGTCGCGAGGGACGCGAGTTGTGTGCCGCGTGCCGGGCGCAGCTGACTCCCGCGCCCGTGGCCACGACCGCGCCGGGCGGCATCCGGGTGTACGCGGGTGCGCCCTACGAAGGCCGCGTGCGACGGGTGGTGCTCGCCTGCAAGCAGGGGCGCACGGGGCTCGCCGGCCCGCTCGCCGCATTGCTCGGGGTGGCCCTCGCCGCGGCGCTCGCCGATGCGGCGGCCCGATCGGTGCCCGTCGAGCTGTGCGTCGTGCCGTCGACACGGGCCGCGTCTCGGCGTCGCGGATTCGACCCCGCCCGGCTCGTGCTCGATCGCGCAGGAGGGCGCGACGCGCGCGTGCTGCGGCCGGCTCGGGCGCACGACGTGCAGAAGGGCCTCGGCCGCGACGAGCGGCGCGCCAACCTGCGCGGCGTCCATCGCGCGCGCGGCCGTCTCGACGGCCGGTCCTTCCTGATCGTCGACGATGTCGTGACGACGGGCGCGACGGTGGGCGAGGCGGCACGCGCCATCCGGCAGGCAGGCGGCGAGGTGGTCGCGGCGGTCGCGATCGCGGCGACGCCGCTGCGTGGAGGGGCGGGTCGCCTGCCCCGCGAGTCTGCGAGAGCGCCGGATGACAAAGTCCGGAGGCCGGGCTACGGTGGCCCTAAAGGCGCGAAGGAGACGACCGCCTGATCCGAAGGCGGCACTTCGAGCCGGATCAGGGAGGCCGCCATGGATGTCACCATCACCGGACGCAACGTTGGGATCCCGGATCGTTTCGAGGATTACGTCGGCGAGAAGGCCGAGAAGGTCGAGCACCTCGCACCGAAGGCACTCGCCCTCGAGGTGAAGCTCGTCCGGCATCACGAGGGCCGTGGCGCCGCCGGCGACGACCGCATCGAGCTGACGCTCATCGGGCCCGGACCCATCGTGCGCGCCGAGGCCGGCGCCGCCGACAAGTACGCCGCCTTCGACCTCGCCTACGACAAGCTCGTGGAGCGCATCCGCCAGGCGAAGGACCGCAAGAAGGTGCACCGCGGACAGCGCCGTCCCACCTCGCTGAGCGAGGCGGCGGCCGACGGGTTCAGCGCCGTCGACGTCGTGCCGGCAGCGGCGGACGTGATCGAGAAGGTCGCGACGGGCGCCGTGCCGGTGGTGGAGGAGGAGCCGAGCGAGGAGTGGAGCCCCGTCGTCATCCGCGAGAAGGAGTTCCCGGCCGAGCTCATGACGGCCGAGGAGGCCGTCGACCGCATGGAGCTCGTCGGTCACGACTTCTTCCTGTTCATCGACGCCCGCACCGACAAGCCCGCCGTCGTGTACCGCCGCAAGGGCTGGGACTACGGCGTCATCAAGCTCGACACGGAGGTGGCGGCGCTCGCCCACGCCACGGCGGGCTGACGCGGCACAGGCCGCCCACACCGCGCTCCCAGCGCCGAGACGACTAGGCTGTGCAGGTCAAGGGCGCTCCCGCGTGCCCGGAACCCGGACAGGAGGCCATTCGTGGCGAACGTTCTCGAGAAGGCTCTGCGCTTCGGCGAGGGGCGCACCCTGCGCCGACTGGCTGCGTACGCATCCGCCATCAACGAGTTGGAAGACGCCTTCTCGGAGCTGAGCGACGACGAGCTGCGCCACGAGACCGTCGAGTTCCGCGAGCGGTACGCCAACGGCGAGACCCTCGACGACCTGCTGCCGGAGGCCTTCGCCGCCGTGCGCGAGGCGGCCAAGCGCACCCTGGGTCTTCGGCACTTCGACGTCCAGTTGATGGGTGGCGCGGCGCTGCACCTCGGCAACATCGCCGAGATGAAGACCGGTGAGGGCAAGACGCTCGTCGCGACGACCGCGGCGTACCTGAACGCCATCCCGGCTCGCGGAGTGCACGTCGTGACCGTCAACGACTACCTCGCGAGCTACCAGTCCGAGCTCATGGGACGCGTCTTCCGCGCGCTCGGCATGACCACGGGCTGCATCCTCTCGGGGCAGACCCCGGCCGAGCGACGGGAGCAGTACGGCGCCGACATCACCTACGGCACCAACAACGAGTTCGGCTTCGACTACCTGCGCGACAACATGGCGTGGCAGGCATCCGACATGGTGCAGCGCGGCCACTTCTTCGCGATCGTCGACGAGGTCGACTCGATCCTCATCGACGAGGCGCGCACGCCGCTCATCATCTCGGGTCCCTCGTCGGGCGAGGCCAACCGCTGGTTCAGCGAGTTCGCGAGCATCGCCAAGCGCCTCGTCGAGGGCACCGACTACGAGGTGGACGAGAAGAAGCGCACGGTGGGTGTACTCGAGCCGGGTATCGAGAAGGTCGAGGACTACCTCGGCATCGACAACCTCTACGAGTCGGCCAACACGCCCCTCATCTCCTTCCTCAACAACTCGATCAAGGCGCGCGCCCTCTTCAAGCGCGACAAGGACTACGTCGTCATGAACGGCGAGGTGCTCATCGTCGACGAGCACACCGGCCGCATCCTGCAGGGCCGCCGCTACAACGAGGGCATCCACCAGGCCATCGAGGCCAAGGAGGGGGTGCAGATCAAGGCCGAGAACCAGACCCTCGCGACCGTCACCCTGCAGAACTACTTCCGCCTCTACCAGAAGCTCTCGGGCATGACCGGTACCGCCGAGACCGAGGCGGCCGAGTTCATGTCGACCTACAAGCTCGGCGTCGTGCCCATCCCGACCAACAAGCCCATGATCCGCAAGGATCAGGCCGACCTCATCTACAAGAACGAGCAGGTCAAGTTCGAGCAGGTCGTCGAGGACATCGTCGAGCGCCACCGCACGGGCCAGCCCGTGCTCGTGGGCACCACGAGCGTCGAGAAGAGCGAGTACCTGTCGCGGATGCTCGCGAAGCGCGGCGTGAAGCACGAGGTGCTGAACGCGAAGAACCACGCGCGCGAGGCATCCATCGTGGCCCAGGCCGGGCGTCTCGGCGCCGTCACCGTCGCCACCAACATGGCCGGCCGTGGAACCGACATCATGCTCGGCGGCAACGCGGAGTTCCTCGCCGTGGCCGAGATGAACAACCGCGGTCTCAGCCCCGTCGACACCCCGGACGAGTACGAGAAGGAGTGGGACGCGGTCTTCGAGTCGGTCAAGGAGCGCGTCGAGACCGAGGCCGAGAAGGTGCGCGAGGCCGGTGGCCTCTATGTGCTCGGCACCGAGCGTCACGAGTCGCGTCGCATCGACAACCAGCTGCGCGGTCGTTCGGGCCGTCAGGGCGACCCGGGCGAGAGCCGCTTCTACCTGTCGCTTCAGGACGACCTCATGCGGCTCTTCAACACCGGAGCCGCCGAGATGCTCATGCGCGGTGCCCCCGACGACCTGCCGATCGAGTCGAAGGCCGTGTCGCGTGCCATCCGCTCCGCCCAGTCGCAGGTCGAGGCGCGCAACGCCGAGATCCGCAAGAACGTGCTGAAGTACGACGACGTGCTGAACCGCCAGCGCGAGGCGATCTACTCCGACCGCCGCCACATCCTCGAGGGCGACGACCTGCACGATCGCGTGCAGAAGTTCCTCACGGATGTCGTGAGCGAGGTCGTCGACGAGCACACCGCCGCATCGACGAGCGACGAGTGGGACCTCGACGCCCTCTGGGCCGAGCTTAAGACGCTCTACCCCGTGTCGATCACGATCGACGAGGTGCTCTCGGAGGCCGGCTCGAAGGGCAGCCTGCGGGTGAAGGCGCTCAAGGAGGAGGTGCTGTCGGATGCGCGCATCGCCTACCAGCGCCGCGAGGACGACCTCGGTTCCCCCGCCATGCGCGAGCTCGAGCGCCGCGTCGTGCTGTCGGTGATCGACCGTCGCTGGCGTGACCACCTGTACGAGATGGACTACCTCAAGGACGGCATCGGCCTGCGCGCGATGGCGCAGCGCGACCCGCTCGTGGAGTACCAGCGCGAGGGCTTCGCGCTCTACCAGTCGATGATGGACGCCATCCGCGAAGAGACGGTCGGGTTCCTCTACAACCTCGAGGTCGAGGTCACGGGAGCCGACGGTCAGGCCCGGGTGGCGGCCAAGGGGCTCGGCGCCTCGACGGCGCCGCAGCAGGGGCTCAGCTACTCGGCTCCGAGCGACGACGTCTCGGGTGGCGTCGAGGTGCGCAACCAGCGGGGCCAGGTGGAGCGTGCCGCCACGGCGCGCGCTCAGCAGGCGGCGGCGCGCCAGGCGATGGCACAGCAGTCGCAGCAGGGCGGGGGCGAGCGCGGAGCCTTCGGGCAGCGCGTCGACGGCGACGCAGCGGGCCAGCAGGCGCCGCTCAACCGCGCCCAGCGGCGCGCCCAGGAGCGTCGCGGCGGCTGAGCGCTGCTATAGCACGTGGATGGAGGTCGCCCGCCAGCGGCGGTCGAGCCCTTCCAGTCGAATCGCGACGGCGCGCGTGCGCGCGCGGCTGTGCACGACGACGACCGCTTCCACGACGCCGTCGCGCGGTTCGCACATCGTCACGTTGCCGAGCGTGATGACGGGCCTCGTCGCGGGGCGTCGCGCAGCCTGCCGGGCCTGCGCCGACACGACGACCCGTTTGAGCAGCTTCGTGTAGACGCCGTCGTCGACCCAGCGGGCGATCTGCTCGAGGTCGCGGGCGCCGGCGATGATCTCGATGACGCAACGCGTGAGGTTCTCGAGCAACGGCCGCGGATCGGGCAGCTCGCCCGTTGCGGACGGCTGACGACCGAACAGGTCGTCCGAGGCTGGTCGAGGCTCGAGCCCGCGAACCGTGGAGCCCTCGACCCTGGCCATCTCGCTGCCGGGCATCGCCGTCCCTTCCGCGGTCGCGGGTGCGTCCGCCTCGTCTGCCCCCGTAACGGGGGACCGTGGATCACCTTGGCAGATGAATACTTTTCGTGTCGAGGTGTCTCTGCAGGCTGTGGAGAACTATGACGGCGGATGACGCCGGCCGGTTAGCGTCGCTTCGTGCGCTGGGATGAGCTGTTCGCCGACCTCGAGGGCCGGCTCGAGCATGAGCTCGACGTGGAGCGTCAGGAACTCGCCGCCGAGGAGGAGCGCCTGCGTCTCGGACGCATCGGGTTGCGGGAGCGGATCACGGCGATGGCGCGCGGCGGGGCGCCCGTCGGGCTCCTGCTGACCGACGGCGAGAACCTCGCCTTGCGGGTCGAGTCGGCCGGTCGTGATTGGATCGCGGGTGAGGTGACGATCGGCGTCGTGCGGCACGCCATGATCGTTCCGCTCGGGGCGATCGTCGGCGTGATTCCGGAACGAGGTCAGCTCGAGCTGGGCCTGCGTCCGCCGCCCAGTGAGGCGCTTCCCGACCTCTCGGGTCGGCTCGGGCTCGCGTTCGTGCTGCGTGATCTGTGTCGACGACGGTCCGGCGTCGAGCTCCGCACCCGCGTGGGCACCGCGACCGGCACGATCGACCGCGTCGCCCGCGACCACCTTGACCTCGCCGAGCACGAGCCGGGCGAGCCGCGCCGCGATCGCGTCGTGCGCCGCGTCCGCCTCGTGCCCTTCGACGCGATCGTGCGCGTCCGCGCCTAGCGGATCCTGTGGTGGTCGGGTGTGTCGGCACTCGATCGGCCGGGCGTTCGCGCACGGCCGGCCGATCGGCCGATCGCGGCGGATTTATCGCCGCGCCGAGAAGATCACACGAACAGCTCCGGCAGATCGGTGAATTCGGCCTGGTTCCAGAGCCCCTTGCGTCGGGCCTCCTCGTAGCGGGCCGCGATGTAGGCCTCGAGCACGTGCCGCTCGATGCGCCACTGTCCGTGCTCCCCGAGCTTGATGGCGGGCAGCTCGCCGCTGCGCACGAGCGCGTACGCCTGGCCCGCGGAGACGTTGAGGATCTCGGCGGTGTCGGCGATGGTCAAGAATCGACCGAGGCCGGAGGTGGCGTCCGCTGTCATGTCCCGATTATGCGTCGCTCGGGTTCGCCGCGTCCCCGTTTCGGGGGGCCTGTGGATAACTCTCCCGCGACGGGGCCGCGTCGGTGCACGATGGGCGGGCCGCGCGACGCGGCGGAAGGGGAGGGGCACGTGGCAGCCTTCATGGCATCCGGGCGACGACGCCGCACGATCGATGCACGCCTGCTCATCGGACTCGCACTCGTGGCGGCATCGGTGGTCGGCGTCGTGGCGCTCGTCGGTGCGGTCGACACGCGCACGACGGTCTATGCGGCAGCATCCGCGCTCAGCCCCGGCGAGCGCATCGACCGCGGTGACCTGGTGGAGCGCGAGGTGTCGCTCGACGGCGCCGATGGCCTCTACCTGCGCGCCGACGAGGTGCCGTCAGACGGTCTCGTGGTCATCCATCCGGTCCGCGACGGCGAACTGCTGCCGCGTTCCGCCGTCGGAGACGCCTCCGGGATCCGGTCGACGGCCCTCGTGCTCGAGCTCACCGCTCCGCCCAGCTCGGCCGTGCGCCCGGGCGCCGTCATCGACGTGTGGGCCTCGCCCACGGCGAGCGAGGGTCGAGGCTTCGGCGCCCCGGTGGTGCTGGTTCCGGATGCCGTGGTGGTGCGCGTCGTCGAGGACGACGGGCTCGTCTCGTCCGGAGCGAGCGCCGTCGAGGTGCTCGTGCCGCGCAGCCGCGTGGCGCGTGTGCTGCAGGCGCAGGCTGCGGGCGACGCACTCGCCATCGTGCCCGCCGGACTCGCGCTGGGGGGCTGAGATGCGGGTGGCACTCGCGTTGCCGCTCGACGCGGAGCAGCGCCTTGCCGACGCAGCCGCCTACCACGGTCACGAGGTGCTCATCCGCTGCTCGGGTGGCGATGAGCTCGCGGTGCGCATGCCGCAACTCCCCGTCGAGCTCGTGGTCGTACAGGCCACGCTCGAGCACCTCACCCCGCGCCTCGTCGAGACGGCGGATGCGCTCGGCGTGCGCATGCTCGTGGTGGCGGACGGCGACGCGGAGCAGCACCACGCCGTCCGCGCGGGCATCGTCGACGTGGTACGCGGGCCGGCGAGCTGGGCCCTGCTCGACCCGGGCACCCAGGTGCACGTGAATCCTGGGGAGGAGGAACCCGAGGATGACGCCCCGGGGCCCGTCACGCCCCTCGCCGAGGCGCGGAGGCCTGGAAAGGTCATCGCGGTATGGGGTCCACACGGTGCCCCCGGGCGGACGAGCCTCGCGATCGCGCTCGCGGCCGAGTTCGCCGCTGCAGGACTGCGCACCGTGCTGGCCGACGCCGACACCCATGCGGCATCCGTCGCCCCGGCTCTCGGGCTGCTCGACGAGGCGCCGGGGTTCGCGGCGGCGTGCCGGCTCGCCGGAATCGGCGGCCTCGACGAGAACCAGCTCGAACGTCTCGCGGTGACGCCGCGCGGACTGCGGCATCCGTTCCGCGTGCTCACCGGAATCGGCAGGTCGGCGCGCTGGCCCGAGCTCGGCCCCGAGCGGGTGGCCGGTGCGATCTCCGCCGCGCGTCGCTGGTGCGAGGTGCTCGTGGTCGACGTCGCGGCGAGCCTCGAGCAAGACGATGGGCTTGCGAGCGATCTCGCCGCCCCGCGCCGCAATGCGGCGGGGATCGAGGTGCTGCGGTCGGCCGATCGCGTGGTCGCGGTCGCCTCCGCCGACCCTGTGGGGATTCCGCGCTTCCTCCGCGACCACGCCGAACTGCTCGACCTCGTCGCCTCCGATCCCGAGCGCGTCGCCGTTGTCGTCAACGGCAGGGTGCGATCGGGCTCAATCCCGCGGGACAGGTGCGCCAGACCCTTGCGCGCTTCGGCGGCATCGAGCATCCGGTCTTCGTCCCGTGGGATGCCGCAGCCTTCGACGCGGCGCTGCTGGGCGCCCGGCCGCTCGCGGATGCCGCGCCCCGCTCACCGGCTCGCGCGGCCGTGCGGGAGCTGGCCGCGCGACTCGCCCCAGAAGCGGATGCGGGCGGGCAGCGGCGTCGGGAGAGGGGAGCCGACGAGCGGCGGCTAGCCTAAGGGGATGTCCACGCTCTCCGAGCTGATGCTCGCGCACGGTCTCTCGAACGAGGCCGATGTCGAGTGGCTGCACCTGCTCGTGGCCGACGGCCAGCTGATCGCCGACCTCGCCTTCGCCGACATCGTGCTGTGGGTGCCCACCCCCGCCGGCACCTTCGTCGCGGTCGCGCACTCGCGACCCTCCTCGGCCGCCACCCTCTTCTACCGCGACTTCGTGGGCCAGGAGATCAAGCCCGAGTGGCGCGATCAGGTGCAGCAGGCGTTCGACGAGGTGCGCATCGTCGACACCTCCGCCCCCGACTGGTACGAGGAGACGCCCACGCGCGTTCGCGCCGTGCCCGTGCTGCGGCGGCTCAGCCCCAGCGGCAGCGCGACGACCACCACGCCGATAGCCGTGCTCACGCGGCACTCGAACCTCTCCGAGGCCCGCACCCCCGGTCGTCAGGAGCTCACCTTCAACCAGTGCGCCGACGACCTCTTCGACATGATCGCCCACGGCGACTTTCCCGACCTCGGGGCCCCCACCCTGCCGCGTCGCGGGGCGCCCCGCGCATCCGACGGCCTCATCCGGCTCGACGTCGACGGCATCGTCACCTTCGCGAGCCCCAACGCGCTCTCGGCCTTCAACCGCATGGGCTTCGGCAGCGAGCTCGAGGGCGAATCGCTCGCCGAGGTCGCCACCGACCTGCTCTCCGGAAAGCTCACGGTCGACGAATCCCTCCCGCTCGTCGTGACCGGTCGCGCGCCCTGGCGCACCGACATCGAGGCGCGCGGCGTCACCGTCACCCTGCGCGCCATCCCGCTGCGCCACCGCGGCGAACGCGTCGGGGCGATCGTGCTGATCCGGGATGTCACCGAGTCGCGGCACCAGGAGCAGGAGCTCATCACCAAGGATGCGACGATCCGCGAGATCCACCACCGCGTGAAGAACAACCTGCAGACCGTCGCCTCGCTGCTGCGCATCCAGAGCCGGCGCACCCACAACGACGTCGCCCGCGATGCGCTCACCCAGGCCATGCGCCGGGTCGCCGCGATCGCGGTCGTGCACGACACCCTCTCGGAGGGGCTCAACCAGAACGTCGACTTCGACACCGTCTTCGACCGCGTGCTTCTGCTCGTGGCTGAGGTCGCCTCGAGCCACAACACGACCGTCATGCCGCGCAAGACGGGTTCGTTCGGCACGCTGCCCTCGGAGTACGCCACCCCGCTTGCCCTCGCCCTCACCGAGCTCGTCACGAACGCCGTCGAGCACGGCCTCGCTGATCGCGACGGGGAGGTCGTCATCTCCGCCAAGCGCAAGAACGACGTGCTGTCGGTGCGCGTGCGCGACAACGGTGCCGGCCTGCCCGAGGGCAAGGTCGGTGCGGGCCTCGGCACCCAGATCGTGCGCACCCTCATCCAGGGCGAGCTCGGCGGCACCATCGACTGGCACACCCTCGAGGGCGAAGGCACCGAGGTGACGATCGAGGTGCCGCTGCTCTACCTGAC
>JBQCHI010000040.1:0-30935 GCA_051954835.1 Protaetiibacter sp.
AGCTCGCGCCACAGCGGATGGCAGGGCAGGATGCCGAGGTCGCGGCAGATATCGGCCAGCACCGCGCCGATCGGCCGGCGCATCAGATCGGCGAGGAGTTGCTCCATCGGCGGCAGAGCGGCGAGGCGCGGATCGCCTGGCATGGCAGGCGGTGGCAGGCGTGGGGTGCGGGGTCCCGGTGAATCCACGGGGGGGTGGTTGCCCCGACCACCGGGTAGCAGAAGCGGAGACGCCGCGGATGCCGGGAGCATAGGGGGCATGACCACACAGAATGTCGTCGAGGTGCGGGGCCTCCACAAGCGATACAAGGATCTCGAGGCCGTGCGTGGTATCGACTTCGACATCCGCCGCGGCGAGACCTTCGCCCTGCTCGGCCCGAACGGCGCCGGCAAATCCACCACGATCGAGATCCTCGAGGGCTACCGCGACCGCACGGGCGGCGAGGTGCGCGTACTCGGCATCGACCCGCGCCACGCGACCCTCGCCTGGAAGGCGCAGCTCGGCATCGTGCTGCAATCGACCGGCGAGTCGGGCACCGCGACGGTGCGCGAGCAGCTGCGCCACTTCGCCGGGCTCTACCCGAATCCGCGCGATGTCGAGGAGGTGATCGCCGCCGTCGGGCTCGAAGAGAAGGCCACCACCCGCATCGCGAAGCTCTCCGGCGGCCAGAAGCGGCGGGTCGACGTCGCCCTCGGCATCATCGGGCGCCCCGAGCTGCTGTTCCTCGACGAGCCCACGACGGGCTTCGACCCCGAGGCTCGCCGCCAGTTCTGGGCCCTCATCCGCAGCCTGCGCGACGAGGGCACGACGATCCTGCTCACGACCCACTACCTCGATGAGGCCCAGCAGCTGGCCGACCGCGGCGGCATCATCGCCGGCGGCGAACTCGTGGCCATCGGCGCCATCGACGAGCTCGGCGGAGCGGATGCGCGCGTGCCGATCGTGCGCTGGATCGACAACGGTGTGCAGCGGCAGGAGCGCACGACCGAACCCGGCGCGCTCGTGGCACGCCTCGCGGCCGAGGGCGAGCCCGAGCGGCTCGAGGTGATCCGCCCGAGCCTCGAAGACATCTACCTGGAGCTCGTGGGCGAGACCGCCCCGAGCCCCGCGCTCAAAGGGAGCCTCGCATGAGCGCCGCAACGGCATCCGCACACCCCACGACCACCGGTTTCGGCCCCCTACGCACCGTGCGGCTCGGCTTCTCGCGGGTCGGCTACGAGGTGCGCTCGTACTTCCGCCAGGGCGACACGGTGTTCTTCACCTTCCTGTTCCCCCTCGTGATGCTCACGATCTTCTCGATCGCCTTCAGCGATGCGGAGTTCGGACGCACGCCCGACGGCGATCCCGTGACCGCCGCGCAGTACTACCTGCCGGCGATGCTCGCGGCCGGGGTGCTGCTGTCTGGTCTGCAGAACATGGCGACCGACATCGCCGTGGAGAAGGGCGACGGCACGCTGAAGCGCCTCGCGGGTGTGCCGCTCTCACCCGTGAGCTACTTCATCGGCAAGATCGGGCAGGTGCTCGTGACCGCCGCGCTGCAGGCCGCGCTGCTCATCGCCGCTGCGGCCATCGCCTTCGGGGTGCCCCTGCCGACCGACGCGGATGCCTGGCTCACCTTCGCCTGGGTGCTCCTGCTCGGCGTGAGCACGTGCGCCATCCTCGGCATCGGACTCTCGGCGCTGCCGCGTACCGGCAAGAGCGCGACGGCGGTCATCATCCCCATCGTGCTCGTGCTGCAGTTCATCTCGGGCGTCTACATCCAGTTCTCGATGCTGCCCGACTGGCTGCAGCAGATCGCCAACGTGTTCCCGCTCGCGTGGCTCGCGCACGGTATGCGCGCCGTGTTCCTGCCGGATGCCTACGCGAGCCTCGAGGCCGGCGGCGAGTGGAACCTCGCGGGCGTCGCGATCGTGTGCGGCATCTGGCTCGTCGCGGGCCTCGTGCTCACCCGGGTGACCTTCCGCTGGATCCGCAAGGATGGCTGAGTGATCACCTCCCGCTGGTGGCTGCTGGGGCTCGCGGGCGTCGACGTCTTCGTCCTCGCCACGCTCGTCGTGTTCACCGCGCCCCCCGTCGAGCTGACGGTGGGCGCGGTGGTCGTGGCGGCGTACTCCGCACTGTTCCTGGCGCTGCGCCGCTCGGCCGCCGTGGAGCGCTCAGCGTCCGCGGTCGTGCTCATCGTGGCGACAGCGCTGTTCGCGGGCGCCGCCACGAGCCTCGCACCGATTCTCGCGATCACGCAGTGCTTCGCGTACCCGGCGGTGTGGGTGCTCTCGGCAGGGCGCCGGGATGCCACCGTCGCAAGCGTCGGCGTCGCCATCGCCGTCGGTGCGGGGTTCTTCCTCAGCATCGACGACGCGAACGCCTGGCAGCAGATCCTGCTGAGCCAGACCCTGTCGCTCGGCTTCTCGCTCATCATGGGCAACTGGATCTGGCGCATCGCCGACATCGGGGCGGAGAAGACCCGCCTGCTGGATGAGCTCACCGCGGCGCAGGACGAGCTCGCCGCACTGCACCGCGATGCCGGCACGACCGCGGAGCGGGCCCGGATGTCTCGGGAGGTGCACGACACCGTCGCGCAATCGCTCACCGGGCTCGTACTGCTGGCGCAGCGTGCCCGACGCGGCTTCGCATCCGGCACCCTCGACGACGAGACCCTCGAGCTCATCGAGACGGGTGCCCGGGACGCGCTCGCCGAGACGCGGGCGCTCGTGGCCGCCGCCGCTCCCGTCGAGCTGGACCACGGCGGCATCTCGGATGCGCTCGCCCGGCTCGCGGAGCGCTTCGAACGCGAGACGCACATCCGGGTCGCGGTGTCGACGCGCCTCGAACAGCCCCTCGACCGCGACGCCGAGGTGGTGCTGCTGCGGTGCGCGCAGGAGGGGCTCGCGAACGTGCGCAAGCACTCCGCGGCGTCCAGCGCGCGGATCGAGCTGACGACGGCGTCCGGTGGCGCGCGGCTCGTGCTGAGCGACGACGGGCGCGGCTTCCCGGCCGAGGTGCGACCCGGATTCGGGCTCGCGGGGCTGCGGGATCGGCTCGCGCTTGCGGGCGGCACCCTCGAGGTCGACGGCACCCCCGGCGCGACCGTGCTCACCGCGATCCTGCCGGTCGGAGGTGCCGCGTGATCCGCATCCTCGTGGTCGACGACCACCCCGTCGTGCGGGCCGGCATCGTGGCGCTGCTGGAATCGGCGCCGGATGTCACGATCGTGGGCACCGCGGCGAGCGGCGAGGAAGCCCTGGCCCTCGTGCCGAGTGCGGCGCCCCACCTCGTGGTGATGGACCTGCGGATGCCGGGCATGGACGGCGACGAGGCGACCGCCCGGATGCTCGCGGCGCACCCGGAGGTGCGGGTGCTCATCCTCACCACCTACGAAACCGACGATGGCATCCTCTCGGCGATTGCGGCAGGGGCGAGCGGCTACCTGCTGAAGGCGGCGCCGGAGGAGGAGCTGCTCGCGGGCGTGCGCGCGGTCGCGGCGGGCGAGGTGGCGCTCGCGCCGAGCGTGAGCCGCATGCTCGTGGCGCGCACCCGCGCGCCCGTCGTGGCGACCGCGCCCGTGCTCAGCCCGCGCGAGCTCGAGGTGCTGCGCCTCGTGGCCGAGGGGCTGTCGAACCGTGAGATCGGTGCACGCATCCACCTCGGCGAGGCGACCGTGAAGACCCACCTGCTGCACGCCTTCGCCAAGCTCGAGGTGAACGACCGCACGCGTGCGGTCACGCGCGCGATGGAGCTCGGCCTGCTGTAGCGCCTAGAGCAGGGGCGCGACCTCGGGCCAGCTGGGCATCGAGGTCGAGGCGCCCTGTCGCGTCGTCGCGAGGGCGGCGGCGACGGATGCGGCCCGCAGCGCGTCGGGCTCGGCGTCGCCCGCCGCGAGGCGGGCCACGAGCACGCCTGTGAACGTGTCGCCCGCTCCGGTCGTGTCGATCGGGGTCACCAGATGCGGCGGCACCTCGGCGAGGATGTCGCCGCCGCGCGCCACGAGAGCGCCACGCGCACCCCGCGTCACGACGACCGTGCCGACGCGCGCGCTCAGGGCGCGGGCGGCATCCGTCTCGTCGTCGATCCCGGCGAGGGCGCGCGCCTCGGCGGCGTTCGGCACGAGGATGTCGACCTGGTCGAGGAAGCCCGCGGGCAGCGGCAGCACGGGCGCGGGCGTGACGACGGTGGTGACGCCCACCGAGCGCGCGAAGGTGACCGCCTCGGCCACGAGCGGCAGGGGGCGCTCGAACTGCACCACGAGATAGCGGGCGGAGCGGATGGCGGCGCGCTGCACGTCGTCGAGCGGCAGTTCCACTCCGTTGGCGTCGGGCACCACGACGATCGCGTTCTCGCCGCCGTCGAGCACGGCGATGTGGGCGGTGCCGGTGGGGCGCTCGACGAGCGCGATCGCATCCGTGTTCACCCCCGACGTCTCGAGCGTGTCGCGCAGTTCACGGCCGAACGCGTCGCCGCCGACCGCGCCGAGGAAGGCGACATCCCCGCCCACGCGCGCCGCGGCGATCGCCTGGTTCAGACCCTTGCCGCCGGGCACGGTCGTGAAGGAGCTGCCGAACATGGTCTCGCCGGGCTCGGGAAGCCGGGGCTGCCGCACGACGAGATCCATGTTGGCGCTTCCGAGCACCACGATCTCTGCCACGATCCGACCCTACCGAGCGTGCGGCGCCCCGCGGCGCTACAGCTCGTGACCCACGAAGACCGGCTCGGGGCGCAGGCGCACCCCGAACTCGGCGAGCACGCGGGTCTGCACGAGCTCGGCGAGCTGCGCCACTTCGGCGGCCGTCGCACCCCCGCGGTTGACGATCGCGAGGGTGTGCTTCGACGAGATGGCGGCGCCCGAGCCCGGGAGTGCGAAGCCGCGCGAGATGCCGGCGTGCTCGATGAGCCAGGCGGCGGAGAGCTTCACCTCGTAGTCGGCGGAAGCGAGGGCCGGCACCTCCTCGCCGGGCGCGAGCACGCGATCCGGCTCCTCGGCGACGACGGGCCAGCGCGGCGCATCCGCAGGCAGGGTGCGCGCGAACGACTCCGACACGATCGGGTTGGTGAAGAACGAACCGGCGCTGACCGAATCGGGGTCGGCTGCGTCGAGCACCATGCCCTTCGACGATCGGAGGGCGAGCACGGCGCGCCGGGCCTCGGCGAGCGGCACGCGCTCCCCCAGCTCCACCTGCAGCGCGGATGCGAGCTGCGCATACGCCACCGGGCCCGACCACCCGCCCGCATCGAGGTCGAGCTCGACGGCGAGCACGATGCCCGCCCGCCCGCGCTTGAGGGCGCTCGTGCGATAGCCGAGCCCGAGGTCGCGCGCGTCGAGGCGCGTGACCTCGCCCGTGACGTAGTCGAGGAAGTCGATGCCGACGAGGCGTTCACCGAGCTCTTGGCCATAGGCGCCGATGTTCTGCACCGGTGCCGCACCGACGGTGCCCGGGATGCCGCTGAGAGCCTCGATGCCCGCGAGGCCGGCATCCACGGTCGCCGCGACGAGCGCATCCCAGTTCTCGCCCGCGGCGGCGCGCACCCGCGCGTGGCGGCCGTCGGCGTCGAGGGCGATGTCGATGCCGCGGGTGACCGTGCGGATCACAGTGCCGTCGAAGCCCTCGTCGGCGATCACGACGTTCGACCCGCCGCCGAGCAGCAGCCAGTCGTCCCCGGTTCTCCACACCTCGAGCGCGGTGCGCACGAGGTCGTCACGCGTTGCCGGCTCGACGAGCTCGCGCGCCGGGCCGCCGACCCGCAGGGTCGTGAACTCGGCGAGCGGGCGCCCCGAGCGCGACATCACGGGCGTCACGGCTCCAGACGGGCGAGAACCTGGGCCTTGCCGAGCACAGTGTCGCCGCCGAAGGTGACGGTGAGGTCGATCCGCGCCGCCGCCTCGTCGATGCGGCCGACCTTCGCGGTCACCGTGACGACGGCGCCCTCGGCGGCGTCCACCACCACGGGACGCGTGAAGCGCACCTGATAGTCCTCGATGCGCCCGGCATCCCCGAGCCAGTCGACGACGGGCTGCACGGCGAGGCCCATCGTGAGCATGCCGTGGGCGAGCACACCCGGCAGGCCCACGGATGCGGCGACGTCGTCGCGGTAGTGGATCGGGTTGAAGTCGCCGGATGCGCCTGCGTATCGCACGAGGCTGTCGCGCGTGAGCGCGAACTCGGCCTCGGCGACGACATCGCCGACGGTCAGACGGGACAGCCTGGGCGCGTTCATTCGTCACCTCGCACGACGAGGGTGGAGGTGGCGGTCACCACGTGCGACCCGGATGCGTCGGCCACGAGCGCGTCGGCCGTCACCATCGAGTGCCCACCGAGGCTCTTGACGCTCGTGACGGTGAGCGTCGCGGTGAGCTCGTCACCGGCGACGACAGGGCGGCTGTAGCTGAAGCGCTGGTCGCCGTGCACGACGCGGCTGAAGTCGATGCCCGCCTCGGGGTCGGCGAGCAGCTGCGCGAGCGCGTGCTCCTGCACGACGACCGGGAAGGTGGGCGGCGCCACGACATCCGAGTACCCGGCGGCACGCGCGGCCTCGGGGTCGTGGTGGAGGGGGCTCGTCGCGAAGACGGCACGAGCGAACTCGCGCACCTTCTCGCGACCGACCAGGTAGGGGGCCGTCGGCGGATAGCTCCGCCCCTGCAGCTCGGGGTTGACGCTCACGCGTCGAGCCTAGCTTCGCCTTCGGGCGCCCGCCCCGCGCGCGGACGCCCCTAACGTGCGGAACCCCGGCGACCGTCGAGGTCAGCCGGGGTTCCGGGGGGTCTATGCGGTGGGCCTGCTTACTGGCAGGACTCGCAGTAGAGGTCGTCCATCGGGTCGACCGGAACTGCGTAGCCACCGACGGTGTCGACGTCGTTCATGGCAACCTCCCTCAGAAGTCTCAACTGGTGGTTCAGGGTTTGAGCCCTGGTGAGTCACCACTATATAACGGGAATTTCACGGATGTCATTCCCCTAGATGTTGTGTCGCGGCGTGTCGCGCAACTTTTTTCTCGTGCCCTCATTCCACCACCACCCACCGACATCCGCGGGTTCCCCGGGGGGTCAGAAGGAGCGGGCGAGAGCAGCCATCCGGTCAACGGCCTCGATCACGAGTTCGGGCGCGCACGCGAGATTGAGGCGCACGAAGCCGCGGCCCTCGCGCCCGAACGCGGGCCCGTTCGAGAGGGCGAGGCGTGAACGCTCGAGGACCACGGATGCGGGATCGTCGCCCCAGCCGAGTGCCGACAGGTCGATCCACGCGAGGTAGCTCGCCGCGGGGCGCCGCAGCCGCGCCTCAGGTAGCTTCGACGCGAGCTGGGTCTCGAGAAGCTCGACGTTCGCCACGATCGAGTCGACCGTCGCGGCGAGCCACTCGCGCCCCTCGGCGAAACCCACCCGCGTGGCGAGCAGGCCGAGGTGGCCGGTGCGGAAGGTCACCTCGTCGGGCAGCTCGCGCACGAGTCGCGACATCCGCTCCGACTCGGCGACGATGAAGGCGGCCTTGAGGCCGGCGAGGTTGAAGGCCTTGCTCCCCGACTCGGCCGCGATGCCGTGCACCCGGGCAGCGTCCGACACCGTGAGGTACGGCGTGAACACGACACCCGGATGCGTGAGCGGCGCGTGGATCTCGTCGCTCACCACGAACCCGTCGTGGCGCTCCACGATGCGCGACAGCTCGAGCAGCTCCTCGCGGGAGTGCACGAGGCCGAGCGGGTTGTGGGGGTTGCAGAGCAGCACTCCGCGAGCGCCGCTCGCGAGCGCACGATCGATGCCGGCGAGGTCCAGCGAATACGCGACGCCATCGTCGCGCAGCGGCACCTCGACGACGCGCGCGCCCGCCTCCGGCAGGAGGTCGAAGAACGGCGGGTACACGGGCGGCGTGATGATGACGCCATCCCCCGGCCGGGCGAGCCGCCGCAGCGTCTCGACGATCACGACGCTCACATCCGTCGTGGTGGCCATCCGCTCGGGATCCGCAGCCCACCCCCACGCGTCGCGCGCGAACGACGCGAAGGCCTGCCGCGGTGCGGGGTCGCGCGGGTCGACGTACCCGGTATCGCTGCGGTCGATCGCGGCGCGGAGTGCAGCCGCGATCGGCGGTGCGAGCGGGTAGTCCATCTCGGCGACGAACATCGGCAGCACGTCGGCGGGATATGCGCGCCACTTCTCGCTCGTGCGCGTGCGGAGGAGGTCGAGGGGGTCAGCGGTGGTGCCCATCCGTCGATGCTAGGCGGGCCTCGGTCGAGTGACGCGTGCGGCTACGCTCGCGGGTGTGAGCGGCCTCGTCATCCCTCCCCCGGCGGCGCGGGAGATGCACGCACCGCACGAGCGACCCCTGCTGCCGCCCGGGGCGCGCGTCGACACGGTGTGGATCTGGCTCATCGTCGTGGTGCCCTGGGTGCTCGCCTCCACCATCTACCTCTTCGACATCCGCACCGTGCTCGAGGCCCTGTGGGTCGACGACACGACCGCGGCGCTCGGCCACGTCGGACTGCACCTCGCGGTGCTCGCGGGCAGCTCGCTCACCACGATCGCGCTCGCACTGCTCTTCGCGTTCCGGGATGCGCGCGCCCTGCGTTGCGCGGGTGTCGTGCGGCCGTTCCCGTGGGGCTTCGCCGCGATCGCCGGCATCGTCTACGTGATCGGACGGCAGGTGGTGCTGCGCAAGGTGACCGCGGCATCCGCGGCACCCCTCGTGGTCTCGATCGTGCTCTACGTGCTCTGGTATGCGGTCTTCGGAGTGTGGGGGATCGCGAGCGTGACGGATGCGCTCGCGGGGCTCGCCGCTAGCATCGAGCCATGACCGACCCGACCGCATCCGGCGAGGCGAACGCTGCGCCCGGCTGGTACCCCGACGGCACCGGTGCGCAGCGCTGGTGGAACGGCTCGGGCTGGAGCGAGCACACCGCCCCTGCGGTGCCCGCGACCGCGCAGCCGGTGCAGCGTCCCGCCCTGCCCGCCGGAACACGGATCGACGACGCGTGGGTGTGGATCGTCTCGCTCAGCTACCTGCTGGGAGTGATCCCGCTCTTCTTCCTCGACATGAACGCCTACATCCGGGCGGTGTTCCACGCGCAGCTGTCGGGGTCTGCGGGAGGTCTCACGGATGCCCTCACCGGCTACACCGTGTTCGCCCTCGTGTCGTGGCTGCTCGGGCTGGCCTTGTGGGGGCTCACGATCTTCGCGGCATACCGCGACTACAGGCATCTCGAGGCGATCGGGGTGGTGCGTCCCTTCCATTGGGCGTTCGCGTTCATCCCGTACACGATCGTCTACCTCATCGGTCGGCACGTCGTGCTGCGCAAGGTGAGCCGCACGGCCGGCTGGCCGCTCTGGGCGCACATCGGCAGCTACGCGCTCGTGTTCATCGGGGTCATCGTCTGGACGTTCGTGATGATGCAGGCGATGTTCGCGATCATCGCCTCGGGCGCCGCGTTCAGCTGATCAGTCGGCGCGCGCGAATACGAGCTCGATCGTGCGCGAGCTCGGCCGCAGTTGCGCCTCCGGGAACGCGGCGCGAATGAGCGCCTGCAGCTCGGGGCCGAGCCGCCCGCGACCGGCGCGGTCCCAGGAGAGGGTGAGACGGATGCGGTCGCCGGTGCGTGCGAGCTCGGCGCTCAAGCGGCGATCGGCCAGGGCGGCGCACGCCGCCTCGATCGTCGCCCGCTGCGTGTCGTCCATGTGCGTCGCCAGACCGGCGGGGTCGTCGAGCCGCTCGACGAGGTCGCCCAGCCACACGCCGTCGACCTCCTCGACGAGCGCGCGTCGCAGGGCGTCGCTGAGCGCGCGAGCCTGCTCCGCGGTGGCGGCATCGGCGCGCCCCGCCTCGAGCAGTTGCCGAAGGAAGGGGGCCGTATCCGCCTCGACGAGTGCGAGCCGCTCTTCGCGGAGCTGTCCCCGCACCTCTGCTCGCACGGTCTCCGCGAGTTCGCTGCGCGCCTCGCGGGTGGCATCTCTCCATGCGCGCAGCCGGCCGACGATGACGTGGGCGAAGACGGCGGCACCCGCACCGGCCGCGAGCACGGGTCCCGCGGTGAGCCCTGCGTACACGATCGGCGGCAGGCTCGATCCCCACGCCGCCTGACCCGCGACGGTCACCGCTCCCACGACCGTCGCGCCGATCACGCTTCCGCCGAACACCTCCCGCGCGGGTCGGTAGCAGCCGAGCGGGAGCACGATGAGGGCGTACGCGATGGGTGCCCAGTCGGAGCGCACGGTCGCGTCCGAGCCCCACTGCGCACCCGCTTCGAGCAGTACCGCCGAAAGGCACAGCACGTGAACGAGCGCCGCATCCGCTCCCGTGAACGGCGCGCGATGCGGCGCACTCGCGATGACGGTGACGATGCATGCCACCGCGAGCGCCGCGAGCGCCAGCGAGAGCATCGCGGAATCGTGATACTCGGCGCGGTGGATCACGCTGAGAGCGACCGAGGTCACGAACGCGGTCGCCGTGAAACCCCAGACGAACAGCTGGGCGGTGACCCCCGCGAGCGGGTCGAGCTGCTGGGCGGTCGCGCGACCCACGATCAGACCCCCCGGGGCACGGAGATGTGCACCGAGGTGCCCGCTCCCGGCGTGCTCCACAGCCGCACGCCCCCTCCCAGTCGCTCGATGCGACCACGCACCGATTCGCTGAGACCGAGTCGGTCGCTGGGCACGGCATCCGGGTCGAAGCCGACACCCTCGTCGGCCACCGTGATGCTCACCTCGTCGTCACTCGCGACGATCGACACCCAGGCCTCCGTGACGCTCGCGTGCCGGGTCACGTTGACCAGGCACTGTTCGAGCGCGTTGCGCACCGCGTCGGCGACGGGAGGGGGAAGTCGCGTGATCGCGGTCGGGTCGCCGTCGAGAACCACGCGCAGCCCGCTCGCCTCTCCGATCGCGCGGATCCAGCGGCTCGCATCCGCCTCGTCCTCGGCCTCGGATGGCGCGTCGGTGCGCAGGGCGGGGAGCATCGAGCTCGACTCGAGGCCGCGCTCGATCATCGAGCGTTCTGCGTCGTTGAGCTCGCCGGGCTCGCGCACGGCGAGCGCAGCGAGCGTGCCGAGGAGCGTGTCGTGGAGGTGCGCGACCGACTCACGTCGCTCGAACTCGCGTACCCGGCGCACGCGCATCCGCCGCTCGGCCGCGTCGAGCGTCGAGGTCGCGCCGCGCGCTCGGGCCCGAGCGAGGGGGAAGAGCGCGTAGCTCAGCATGAGGCCCGCGGTGAGCACGATCGGGGGAAGGTCGAGACGGTATGGCAGGCCGACGGCCAGGCCGGTGAGGGCGATCGTGCTCTCGACGGCGAGATAGCCGATGAGGGCCCCCGCGATGCCGCCTGTCCAGCGGTCGGATGTCGCCGAGGCGAGCACCGCGACGGTCTTCGAGATCGAGAGTACGAATCCCGCGGTGCCGGCGTACGCCTGCGCGGGAGACTGCGCCATCGCCACTGTGAGGGCCGAGAAGCAGACGGCCGCCACGAGGGCGAGCAGGAGGTATCGCCGATGCGACATCGGGTCGCTGCGCCACGCGGTCACATGGCACGCCGCGAGCACGAGCAGCGGGATCGGGGTCCAGAGCACGATGCTGCCGGGTTGGGCGAGGATGAGGATCGCCGCCTGCACGAGCAGCACGCCCGTGAGCACGAGGTTGCCCGCGGCGGCGCCGGTGACGACGGCGGCGCGCGTCGTGACCGCGGCGCGGCGCAGGGGGAAGATCCAGGCGCCGTCGATCGTGACGGCGTCGGCTCCCGCGACCGCGGTGGCCTCCGCGTCACGCCACCTGCGTGTCATGAGGGAAGGTTACCGAGCGACGCTCGCGCGGAAAGGCCCCAGTTGAGGCGGGGCGGCGCGCAGTGTGACCGCGACGCGGCGACGCGAGCCGATCAGCCTCAGACCGGTCTGCCGGATCTCGCCATCGCCGCGGCGAATCCGTCGAGCAGCAATTCGAGGCCGTACTCGAACTCGGCTGCGTCGTCTTGCGCGCTCAGCGTCGGAGCGATCTCCGACACCTGCGGCAGGAGCTTCGCGGCGGTCGGCTCGGCGATGTCCGCGCGCTCGATCGGTGCGGTGCCACGCGTCTGGGCCGAGAAGTAGCCGCCGAGCTCGATGTCGAGTGTGCCCATGGAGTACGCGGCGAGCGCGCGATAGCAGCGCGCCGTGCTGCGCTCGTCGAAACCGGCACGGCGGAACGAGCGGAAGCCTGCCTCCACGAAGGCGAGCGCATCCGGAGTGCGCGGGGGGAAGCGACCGATGAGCGGCGCGACCTTGGGGTGCCGCAACGCGACCTCGCGCACCGACCTCATGATGAAGCGCATCGCATCCCGCCAGTGCAGATCCTCGGGTGGCGTCTCGATGCGCGCGAGGAGCAGTTGGGTGACGCCGTCGAGGAGCGCGTCCCGATCCGCGAAGTAGGTGTACACGGACATCGGCGAGGAGCCGAGCTCGTGCGCGAGCTTGCGCATGCTCAGACCGTCGACGCCGTCGCGGTCGATCGCGGCGAGCGCGGCCTCCGCGATGACCCGTTGAGAGAGCTTCTCGGCCACGTTCGTACCTCCCACTTGACAGCGTACACCGTACGGTTAAGGATGTACGCCGTACCTATACAGCGTACGCTCATCCCATTACACCGTAAGGAACCACCATGCTCCAGCTACGCGAGGCTCGGGTCACCGACGCCGAAGCGCTCGACGAGATGGTGCGCGAACTCGCCGCGCACGAAGGCTCGTCTGCCGATGTCCAGGTCGATGTCGAGGGCTGGCGAGCGTTGCTCGCGCGCCCCGAGGTCACGGTGCTGCTCGCCCTGCAGGCCGGCGAGCCGATCGGGTTCGTCTCGACGGTCCGCCGGCTCCACCTCTGGAGCGGGCGGGAGCTGCTCGCACTCGACGACCTCTATGTGCGGCCCGGCCACCGCAACGCGGGCGCGGGCGGGCGCCTCATGTCCGGAGTCGCGCGGATCGCGGCTCGAGACGAGCTGCTCGTCGTCTGGGGCGTGCGCCTCGACAACCACGCAGGCCAGCGCTTCTACGCGCGGCTCGGCGCGACCCTCCACACCAAGATGTCGGCGTCGTGGACGCCGGAGAACTATCGCCGCCACCTGAACAGCCAGGCGTTCTGAAAGGACATGACCATGACACACCCCGCCATCCGAGCCGTCGAAGTCGTGAGGACATACGGCACCGGCCCCACCACCGTGCGCGCGCTCGACGGCGCGAGCCTCGAGATCGGGCGCGGTCGATTCACCGCCATCATGGGCCCCTCGGGCTCCGGAAAGTCGACGCTCATGCATGCGATGGCCGGTCTCGACACCGTCGACTCCGGCAGCATCCACCTCGGTGAGCTCGACATCACCGGGCTCAGCGAGAAGCAGCGCACCCTGTTGCGCAGGTCGCAGCTGGGCTTCATCTTCCAGTCGTACAACCTCGTGCCGGCGCTCACCGCGCGCGAGAACATCGAGCTGCCGCTCCGCCTCGGCGCACGCACGCCCGACGCCGCGTGGATCACCGAGCTGGCCGACACCCTCGGAATCGCCGACCGCCTGACGCACCGCCCGGCCGAGCTCTCGGGCGGACAACAGCAGCGGGTAGCCGTCGCCCGAGCGTTGGCCACCCGACCCGCCGTCGTCTTCGCCGATGAGCCGACAGGTGCCCTCGACTCGCGCGCCAGCCAGGCGCTGCTCGAGTTCCTGCGGCGCGCAGCGCGCGAGCTCGACCAGACCATCGTGATGGTCACGCATGACCCCGCGGCCGCGGCATACGCCGATCGCGTCGAGTTCCTCTCCGACGGGCGCGTGGTCGACGCGATCGACGACCCGTCCGCCGACGTCGTACTCACCCGCATGGCGCGGTTCGACCAGGCGGAGGTGGCCGCATGATCCGCTTCGCCTTCGCGCAGGTGGCCGCCCACCGCATCCGCTTGGCGCTCACGGTGCTCGCCGTGGTGCTCGGCGTGGGCTTCGTCGCGGGGAGCCTCGTGCTCAACGACACCGCGCAGCGCCTCTTCGACGAGCAGTTCGCCACCGCCACGGCGGGTGCGGATGTCACGATCCGAACCGCGACGGCGTTCGACTCCGGTATGGGGGTCGAGGTGGAGCGCGACCCGCTCGCGCCGTCGGTGCTCGAGGAGGTGGCGCGGGTCGCCGCCGTCACGGAGGCCGTGCCGGTCGCGGCGGGTTCTGCCCGACTGCAGCTCGGATCGACGGACCTCGGAGCGTTCCGACTGTCGACCTGGGTCGGCGAGCCGATCGGCTCGTCGCCGCTTCTGGCCGGCACCGCGCCGGCGCGCGCGGACGAGCTCGCGATCGACAAGGCATCGGCCGCGGACCTCGGTCTGCAACTCGGCGACACCGTCACCGTCGTGGGCGACCGCAGCGCGACGGCACGCATCGTCGGTCTCGTCGGCTTCGGCACCGAGGACGGCCCACCCGTCGGCTCGATCGCACTCGCCACGCGCGCCGGGGCACAGCAGATCCTCGGGCTCGACGACGGGATCTCCGAGATCCTGGTGACCTCCGATCTGCCCGCAGCGCAGCTGCAGTCCGAGCTCGCGGAACTGCTCGGCCCCGCCATCCAGGTGGCCAGCGCGCAGGATCTCGCGACGGCGGGGGCCGAGCAGGCGTCGGCCAATCTCGAGATGCTGCAGATCGTGCTGCTGGCGATCAGCGTCGCTGCGCTCATCATCGGCGCGTTCCTCATCGCCAACACCTTCGCCATCGTGATCTCGCAGCGCACCCGTGAGCTGGCGATCGTGCGGGCGGCGGGCGCGACCGGCGGGCAGGTTCTCGCATCCGTGCTCATCGAAGCACTCGTCGTGGGACTCGTCGCATCGCTCGGCGGGATCCTGCTGGGGATCGTCGGGGCCCTCGGGCTGCGCGGGCTCGCCCGAACGGCGGGGGTGCTCATCCCGGATGGCGAGCTCGTCGTCGAGCCGCGCACCATCCTGATCGCGGGGCTCGTGGGCGTGGTGGTCACGGTCGTGTCGGCTATCGGACCTGCCCGACGAGCAGCCGCGGTCCCACCGCTCGCGGCACTGCGCACGCACGCGGCGGAGTCCCGTGCTCTCAGCCGGGGAAGGATGATCGGAGGTGCCGCGACACTCGCGGTCGGTGCGACACTCGCCGCTGTCTCCGCGACGGGAGCCCCGATGTCGTTGCTGGGCGTCGGCCTGCTGCTCGCCCTCGTGGGCGTGGTGATGATGGGGCCGCTCGCCGCTCGCCCGCTCGTCGCTCTCATCGGGCGGGCCGGCACGGGAACCGTCGCCGGCCGCCTCGCACGGGACACCGCGTTGCGCGCGCCCCGACGCACGGCATCCACCATCATCGCTCTCGCCTTCGGCCTGGCGCTCATGAGCTTCGTGTCGATCGTGGGCGCGTCGGTGAAGGCAGCCACCGCCGAGCAGTACCGCGAGGTGATCTCCGCCGACGTGGTGATCGAGAGCGCCGGACAGGAGATGCTCGGCGGCGTGCACGCGGCCGTCTTCGATGAGGTGCGCGCGGTGCCGCAGGTCGGCCTCGCGACCCGGCTGAAGTACGGGCATTGGAAGGACGGCGCGATGACGAGCGCGCTGACCGCGGTCGACCCCGATGCGATCCAGCGGGTCGCTGGCCTCCGGATGATCGACGGTGCCGTCGCGGACCTCGCCGACGGCGGCGTGATCATCGCCGAGCGCGTGGCGACCGAGCGGAGGATCGGCATCGGCGATCGCCTGCCGATGACCTTCGCCCGCACCGGGGAACGCCTGCTGCCGATCGTGGGCGTGATCGCCGACGGCTCGGCGCAGGCGTTGCAGACCGACTTCTTCGTGTCGCTCGACACCTACGCCGAGCTGTACACCGAGGACATGGATGCGAGCATCTTCGTGCTCGCCGCCCCCGGCGTGAGCTCGGCGGAGTTGACCTCCGCCCTCGACGCGGCGCTCGTCGACCACCCCACGGCGCAGGTCCGCGACCAGGCCGCGGTCATCGCCGGCCGCACGCGCACCGTCGACCAGATCTTCGGCCTCGTCACGGTGCTGCTCGCGCTCGCCATGGTGATCGCCGTACTCGGCATCGCGAACACGTTGGCGCTGAGCATCGTCGAACGCACGCGAGAGATCGGCCTGCTGCGTTCGATCGGCATGTCGCGCATCGGCGTGGCCGCCATGGTGCAGTCGGAGGCCGTGATCGTCTCGATCGTCGCAGTCGTCGGCGGGCTCGCCCTGGGGATGCTCGCGAGCATCCCCACCGTCGGTGCGCTGGCCACGATCGCACCGCTCGGGATGGTGGTGCCGGCAGGGCAGCTTGCTCTTCTCGCGGGAGTCATCGCGACCGCGGGGTTCCTCGCCGGCCTCGCGCCCGCACGGCGCGCGACCCGGGTTCCCGTGCTGGAGGCGATCGCGCACGCCTGAGTCAGGTCGAGCACGGTCGGCGGGCGCATGGCGACCTGCCGGCCGTGCTGACGCGTCGGGCGCGCGGTCAGTCGGAGCGGCGCGACTCCGCCCCCAGCTCATCCGCCACCGCACCCGCCCACGCGTCGATCGCATCCCACTCGCGGAAGTCGCCCTCGGGCAGGATGTCGCTGATCGCCGGCATCCAGGTGAGGATGCGGTCGGTGCCCCGCAGCACGTCGTGGTGGTAGGCGCCCCGGAACACCTGGGTGCCGCGGGGGTGGATCAGCTCGGCGTACGTTGCGAACTGTCGCGGAGCCGCACCCTCGAGCACATCGTTGCCCTTGTCGTCGACCTTGTCGGTGCCGACGGGCCCGCTGCTGAACAGCCAGGTCGGATGCTGCGAGAGCAGGTCGGCGTTGTGCTCCACGAACTCGCGCGCACGCCTGCGCCAGTTGAAGGCGTACGTCGCGGAGCCGACGATGTAGGCGTCGTAGCCTGCGGCGTCGTCGACGTCTCTGCATCTCGCGACGTGCACGTCGAGCCCGCGCTGCCGCAGGGCCGCGCCGATGCGCTCCGCGATGCCCTCCGTCGCGCCGTACTTGCTCTCGTAGGCGACCAGCACCTTCATGACTACCTCCCGCCGTGCGCAGCTGCATCCGCGACTCAGCCTGCGCGTGCCGACGGGCGGCGCACGGGCAGAAAGTCCCACGGCGGCGGAGTAGCGTCGCGGTGTGGCCACCCCCACGAAAGGCGCTGCGTCATGACCGTCACCTCTCTCACCCTCAACAACGGCGTCACCATGCCGGCGCTCGGATTCGGCGTCTTCCAGACCCCGCCGGACGAGACCGCGGATGCCGTGCGCACCGCGCTCGAAACCGGCTACCGGCACGTCGACACCGCCGCCGCCTACGGGAACGAGACCGGCGTCGGCGAAGGCATCCGCCGATCCGGGATCCCCCGCCGGGAGCTCTTCATCGAGACGAAGGTGTGGGTGAGCGACTACGGCTACGCGGAGACCCTGCACGCGTTCACCAAGGCCAGCCGCAAGCTCGGTGTGGAGCAACTCGATCTGCTCATCCTTCACCAACCGGCACCGCACCGGTGGGAGAAGGTGGTCGCCGCCTACACCGCGCTCGAGAGATTGCTCGCCGACGGGTCGGTGCGGGCGATCGGCGTCAGCAACTTCATGCGCCACCACCTCGACGACCTCGCCGCCTGCACCGAGATCGTGCCCGCCGTGAACCAGATCGAACTGCACCCCTACTTCAGCCAGCCGGATGTTCAGGCTGCGAACGCCGAACGGGGCATCCTGACGCAGGCATGGTCACCGATCGGAGGCATCACGTTCTACCGGGGTGTCGGAAATACGAAGAACGTCCTCGACGACGAGATCGTCGGCGCGATCGCGCGGAACCATCGCAAGACGCCCGCTCAGGTGATGCTGCGGTGGCACATCCAGGAGGGGCGGTCCGCGATTCCCAAGTCGGTGAACCCTGGGCGCATCGCGGAGAACTTCGACATCTTCGACTTCGAGCTCTCGCCCGCGGAACTGGCGCAGATCGATGCGCTCGATACGGGAGTCCGCGGCGGCCCCGACCCAGACGGGCCCGACCGTGAGATCTTCGATCAGAAGGTGCCGGAGCGCTAGACCCCCGCATCGACGCGAAACGCCCCGCACCAGCGGGGCGTCTTCATCGGTAGCTGAGGCGGGACTCGAACCCGCGACCTCACGATTATGAGTTCCGCTCTCCCCCGTAGCCGGAGGCTATGGCGGATGCTTCGGATGCTGTTCCCCTCGGGTGCTCGCGCCCGTACCGGCTCAAGTCGGGCGAGTATGTGCGGTGTCAGTCGCGGTTGAAGTCGAAGTGTCCGAGCTGCGCCGAGCTGTACCGGGGCGACTGGGCTGCGATTGCTCGCTCGGGGATCTTCAACTGTGATCCGGTGGCGTTCCGGTTCTACCTGCTGACCCTGACGGCTCCGTCGTTCGGTGGTGTGCATCGCGTGCCGAAGGCGCCGGGCGTGAATGTGGGCCGGTGTCGTTGCGGTGTGGTGCACGCGTTGGCGGATGTTCCGCTGCGGGGCGTGCCGCTGGATGCGGCGGGGTATGACTACGCGGGCGCGGTGGCGTGGAATCGGGATTCCGGGGTGCTGTGGGACAACACGCGTCGGCGGTTGCGGGATCACCTGCCGGGGGTCGAGTTCTTCGTCGTGCGGGAGTGGCAGGATCGCGGCGCGCTGCACCTTCATGCGCTGGTGCGGGTTCCGCGTTTGGGTGCTCCGTCCGGGCGTGAGCTGGGGGCCTTGGCGCGGTCTGCGGTGGCGTTCTCGAAGGTCGATGGTTCCGAGGTCATGTGGGGTGAGCAGTTCACCTGCGACGAGTTCCGCGCGGACGGTGCCGGGGCCAAGGCGATCTGGTACTTGTCGAAGGCGCTCAACTATGTGCTGAAGGACACAGCGCGGGAGGCGGGCGGCGGTGCCTCCTGGGGGCATGTGGCGCGGTTGCAGGCGGCAGCTCGGGCGATGCGGTGCTCGCGGGAGTGCGACCCGGCGAGCTGCACGAGTCGGACGCATCAGCGGTTCGGCGCGCGCGGGCATGTGGTGTCGAACACCCGGAAGACCAAGACCCGCGCGGGCTGGTCGATCATCGGCCTGACCCGGCGCGCACAGCGTGAGGCGCGGGCAGCGTGGTTCGCGGCGAAGGAAGGTGAGCGGCAGGCTGCGGCTGCGCGGGAGGCTTCGGAGACAGCCGAGCCGGCAGCCGGCGCCCTGGCTGGGCTTGCCGCTCGGTTGCAGCTCGAGCTGCGATCGGTCTCCCTCGTCGTCCCCTAGCGGGACGGATGCATGGTCGGGCGGCTTCCCGGTGGTGACAGGCACGGGTTTCTGGGTGGGATGCCCGCGGATGCCCTCGCGGGCGGACCCCGCCGACAGGCGGGGAGCACCGCGAGGGCGCCTCGGGCGCACGCCGAGCGCCCGAGGGGGTCACAACGGCACAGACCCTGTCAGGGCCGAACCACTGGATGTGGATGCATCCGGCATGGATGCGACCGCGCCGCTGGGAGCGCCAAAGGCGCGGCGCGCGAGCGCCAGACGATACGGTGTCCGGGTCAGCGACTGATCGGAGGCCCCGTGGCTCTTACAAGGAATCCGCCGGAGAACAGGCAACCTCCGTACCGCTACTCGCAGTCGCCCGGTTGGGTCAGCCTGCACCTGGATGATGTGGACGACCTGTTGAGGGTATGCAATACGCGCGCCAAACGAGTTGTACTCGCAGCTGGCACCGCTGTCGCAGAGTCAGCAGCCGACCTGAAGTCCGCTACGCGACGGGAGGTTGGTGCTCTCGTTATCGCAACAGAAGCACCCGAGGTCACCATCTATTTGCACCACGGAAGGTGCCTCGTGGACTCATCCGATGACAGCGCCTCGGCGACCGAGCTGGCCGATGCGGCCGTGGCCCTGCTGCGAGCAAGGCGACAGCCGGGGATCGTGCCTTGGTTCTTCAGCGTGCTCAAGTCCAACGCGGCTTGGCTGACAGTCTTCGCGACGGGCGTGCTAATAGCACTTGCATTCATGCTTGCCCAGGATGCACGAGGTTTCGTGGAAGATCTTCCGGGATTCTTGGCCAGGGTGTACTGGCTACCGATCATGATAATTGCGACAGCCCTGCTACTCGGGAGCATGAGCTATGCGACGCAGCGCTCAACTGGGGGCACTCGGCTAGAACTGTCGTTTCGTGCCGAACGGCGGCAGCTCGCGATCTCGCAGCGCGCGGGCGTAGGGATCGCAGTGGGCATCGGGGTCGGCAGTGCCGTGCTGGGGGCAATCGCTGGCGCGATCGCACAGTCGCTAATCGCAGGCGCTCCTTGATGCTGTGGGGGAAATTTCGGGAGGACTAGTCTCTGGGTGAGTTCGCCCAAGGCGCGTCTACCCGGTAAGGGCGCGTCCTGCCCGCAGTCGGTGAGGGTGGCCGCCCGTTCGAGCCGGGCCGAGTCCGGGAACCTCACCGCGCTGCGGGCGCGATCGGGGGTTCCGCTGTCGCCTCGTGGGCCTACGCTGGTAGTCGCGCAAGCTGGAACTAGGGATGGTGTGCTGTGGCTGACTTCCGATCCGAGCGGATGCCGTCGCCCGAGGGCGAAGGCCGGGCGAAGTCTGCCCTTGAGTCCGCCTACGAGACCTACTACAAGACCAACAAGTCGGTGAACAAGCGCATATTTGGCGCATTCCCCGAGCTGCGCGACCTGCTGCGCGGCTATGCGGGCTCGCGACTCCTCGACCTGTACGGCTTCTGGCTGATGTGGCACACGTGCGGCGGCTTCGAGGGCACGCAGAAGGCACTTGGCATCAGCAAATCCCAGATGTATCGGCGGATCGCCCTGTTCCGCGAGGTATTCGGCGAACACCCGGACGTGTGCGAATTCCCCGGTATCACCGTCGACCCTGCCGAGTTCCTTGCGGGCATGGCGGAACGCGCTAAGCGAGTGCATCCCAAGTAGTCGCATAACTTGCGCCTAGGTGCACTCCGGCTCTAGTCTCGCAATATGCGAGTGGATGAGCGGGTGACGTTGCGTGAGTTTCACGCTGCGTATGCGCCGCTCCTGCACGAGGGTCTGACCTCTAACGCGATCGCGGCCTACGATCGCGCGTGGCGGCTGCGCGTCGAACCGTCATTGGGGGGCGTGCCGCTCCGCGAACTGCGCCCGCTGGTGATCGCGAACGCGCGCGCGGCCTGGGATTGCGAGGCGTCGACCAAGGGCGATGCCGTGGCACTACTCTCGCGGTTGCTCGGCCTCGCGGTGATGGACGGGCTGATCGCCTCCAACCCGTGCCGGTCGCTTCCACGGGCACGCGGCAAAGCGCTCGACTCCGACCCGGTGGCCCGCGCGCTGACAGACGCCCAGGTCGCACGGATGCTCGATCTCACCGCGCCACATCCGTTCGGGCAGCGTGCTCTGGCGGGCCTCGCGTTCACGGGCCTGCGACTGGGCGAGCTGGTGGGGTTGCGCTGGGAGGACGTCGACGTCGCTCGCGGTCTCATCACGGTTCGCCGCACGTACTCACCTGACGGGCACGGTCGCCTTCAAGTCCGAGCGACGAAGAGCGGGCGTGTGCGCTCGGTGCCGCTGCTCGATGAGCTGTTGCCGTGGCTCGACGCAGCGCGGGGGACAGGCTACGAACGCGTTTTCACGGGAGTGCGTGGCGGCCCGTTCGACTCAGGCAACCTCTCGCGCGCCGTGCGCTGGCCTGTGATCCGGGACGACATCGCCACCTTCGCGGATGGCATGCCGCTGCGCTTCCACGATCTGCGGCACACGTTCCTGAGCCGCATGGCACGGATCGGCGTCACTCCGGCCAACCTGCAACGAGTCGCGGGGCACGCGTCGATCACGACGACCGAGCTGTATACGCGCTCGTCGGCGGTAGAGGCGGCGCTCGCGGTGGGCGAGCTGGTCAAGCGCGTGAATCGTGAGGTCACCCTGGGCGGGGGTGAGGCGGCGCAAAATCGGCGGATGACCGGGACTTTTGATCGGTAGCTGAGGCGGGACTCGAACCCGCGACCTCACGATTATGAGTCGTGCGCTCTCACCAACTGAGCTACTCAGCCGCACGTCCACCGGCCTGAGGGTGGAGCCCCGGACCGGTGAACAGAGCCCCGAGTCAGGATTGAACTGACGACCCCTTCCTTACCATGGAAGTGCTCTACCACTGAGCTATCGGGGCGCACTGCGGAACATGCCGCGGCACGAGGCAAGAGCCTACCATCCGTGGCGGGGCGCGAACGCCATCCGGGGCCGCCCTCGCACGGCGAGCGACCGGCGTCAACCCCTCGCCGTCGCGGCCTCACGTGGCTAGCGTTCAAGCAGCGACGCGTCCGTCGCCCCCTCCCCCCTGACGACGAAGGGCGCCCATGCACACCTGGCCCGGAACGGCGTATCCGCTCGGAGCGACCTTCGACGGAAACGGCACCAACTTCGCGCTCTTCAGCGAGGTCGCCGAGAAGGTGGAGCTCTGCCTGTTCGATGAGCTCACCGAGACGCGCGTCGCGCTCACCGAGGTCGACGGCTACGTGTGGCACGCCTACCTGCCCGGCATCCGCCCCGGGCAGCGCTACGGATACCGCGTGCACGGCCCATGGGACCCGGCGAGCGGGCAGCGCTGCAACCCCGCCAAACTGCTGCTCGACCCCTACGCGAAGGCCACCGTCGGCGACATCACGTGGGGGCAGTCGCTGTTCTCGTACCGCTTCGGCGACGAGGACTCCTTCGACGACACGGATTCGGCATCCGACATGATGCACGGCGTCGTGGTCGACCCGTTCTTCGACTGGACGGGCGACCGGGCACCGCGCACCCCCTACGACGAGACGATCATCTACGAGGCCCACGTGAGGGGCCTCACCCAGCTGCATCCCGAGGTGCCCGAGGAGCAGCGCGGCAGCTATGCGGCGCTCGGCCACCCCGCCGTCATCGCGCACCTCCAGAAGCTCGGCATCACGGCGCTCGAGCTCATGCCCGTGCACCAGTTCGTGCACGACTCCGTGCTCATGCAGAAGGGGCTGCGCAACTACTGGGGCTACAACACGATCGGCTTCCTCGCGCCGCACGCCGAGTACGCCTCCGCCGCGGCCCCCGGGCAGCAGGTGCAGGAGTTCAAAGGCATGGTGCGCAGCCTGCACGCCGCCGGCATCGAGGTGATCCTCGACGTCGTCTACAACCACACCGCCGAAGGCAACCACCTCGGCCCGACGCTCTCGATGCGCGGCATCGACAACGCGGCCTACTACCGCCTCGTCGACGACGACAAGCGCTACTACATGGACTACACGGGCACCGGCAACTCGCTCAACGTCGGTCACCCGCACACCCTGCAGCTCATCATGGACTCGCTGCGCTACTGGGTGACCGAGATGCACGTCGACGGCTTCCGCTTCGACCTCGCCGCGACCCTCGCCCGCGAGTTCTACGAGGTCGACCGTCTCGCCACCTTCTTCGAGCTCGTGCAGCAGGACCCGATCGTGTCGCAGGTGAAGCTCATCGCGGAACCGTGGGATGTCGGACCCGGCGGCTACCAGGTCGGCAAATTCCCCCCGCAGTGGACCGAGTGGAACGGCAAGTACCGCGACACGGTGCGCGACTTCTGGCGCGGGCATCCGTCGACCCTCGGTGAGTTCGCCTCCCGCATCACCGGCTCCGCCGACCTCTACGAGCAGACCGGCCGTCGCCCCGTCGCGAGCATCAACTTCGTGACCGCCCACGACGGCTTCACCCTGCGCGACCTCGTGTCCTACGACGAGAAGCACAACGATGCGAACGGCGAAGGCGGTGCCGACGGCGAATCGCACAACCGCTCGTGGAACAGCGGCGCCGAGGGGCCGAGCGACGACCCCGACATCCAGGCGCTGCGCGCGCGCCGCCAGCGCGACCTGCTCGCGACCCTGCTGCTCTCGCAGGGGGTGCCGATGATCGCGCACGGCGACGAGCTCGGCCGCACCCAGCAGGGCAACAACAACGTCTACGCCCAGGACTCCGAGCTCAGCTGGGTCGACTGGCAGCGTGCGGATGCCTCGCTCATCGAGTTCACGGCCGCCCTCGCGGGGCTCCGCCGCGACCACCCGACCTTCCGTCGGCGCCGCTTCCTGCAGGGGCACCCCGTCGACGAGACGCGCGACGCCCGCCCCGACATCGCCTGGCTGCGCCCCGACGGCAAGCGGATGCGGCCGGAGGACTGGGATGCCGACTTCGGCAAGTCGATCGGCATGTACCTGGGCGGCGGCGCGATCCCCGGCCGTGACGTGCGCGGTGAGCGCATCGTCGACGACGACTTCCTCGTCTACTTCTCCTCGCACGACGGGGATGTCGAGGCGACCCTGCCCGCGCTCGGGCCCGAGGAGTGGACGGTGCTCGTCGACACGAGCGGCGTCGCCGTCAACGAGACGCTGCGCAGCGGCGACACCCTCACGCTCGCTCCGTTCTCGATGGTCGTGCTCGCCGAGTTCGTGGCCGAGCAGGAGACGGGCGACGACGCCGTGAGCAGCACGCTCACGGCTGCCGCATCCGGGCGCGCGCCCGCCGCCGTCGATCCAGGGGTGGCATGAACCCGCACCCCCGCTCGACCTACCGCATCCAGCTCACCGCCGACTTCCCGCTCAGCTCGGCCGCCGAGCTCGCCGACTACCTGCGCACGCTCGGCGCCGACTGGTTCTACCTCTCGCCGCTGCTCGCGGCCGCGCCGGGCTCGACCCACGGCTACGACGTCGTCGACCACTCGCGCATCGATCCCGAGCGGGGCGGCCCCGAGGGGCTCGAGCGGCTCGCGACGGCGGCGCGAACCCGCGGCATGGGGGTGCTCGTCGACATCGTGCCCAACCACATGGGAGTCGGCGACGCCGCGGCGAACGCGTGGTGGTGGGATGTGCTGCGCCGCGGCGAAGAGTCGCCGCGCGCCCGCTTCTTCGACATCGACTGGGCCGCAGGAGGCGGACGGGTGCGCATCCCGGTGCTCGGCGAGGCGGTGGCGGATGCCGTGGCATCCGGAGCGCTGCGCATCGAGGGCGAGGAGCTGCGCTACCACGAGCACCGCTACCCGCTCGCGCCCGGAACGTGCGGAGACGACGCACCCGTCGACGTCGTACACGACCGCCAGCACTACGAGCTCATGCACTGGACCCGCGCCGACGCCGAGCTCAACTACCGGCGCTTCTTCGGCGTCAACGAACTGGCGGCGGTGCGCGTCGAGCTGCCCGAGGTGTTCGCCGAGACCCACCGCGAGATCGTGCGCTGGATCGACGCGGGCCTCGCGAGCGGGCTGCGCGTCGACCACCCCGACGGGCTGCTCGACCCGGGCGGCTACCTCGACGACCTCGCCGAGGCAACCCGCGGATGCTACGTGCTGGTCGAGAAGATCCTCGAGCCCGGCGAGCAGCTGCCGCCGTTCTGGGCGACGGCCGGCACGACCGGATACGACGCGCTCGGCGACGTCGACCGGGTGCTCGTCGACCCTGATGGTCGGGCCGCACTCAGCGAACTCGACGCGCGCCTACGGGGCGGGCAGCCGGCGTGGACCGACCTCATCCACGACACGAAACGCGGCATCGCCGACGGGCTGCTCGCCTCCGAGGTGAACCGTCTCGTGCGCGAGGTGCGCGGCGCGGGCGACGCGGGCGAGCATCCGGACGCCGTTCTCGCGGATGCGCTCGCCGAGCTGCTCGCGTGCTTCCCCGTCTACCGCAGCTACCTGCCCTTCGGGCTCGAGCACCTCGAGCACGCCCTCGCGGACGCGCAGCGCCGCCGCCCGGACCTCGTCTCGGCGCTCCACACCCTCGGGCAGCTGCTGCGCGACCCGGCGCATCCGGCCGCCCGTCGCTTCCAGCAGACCTCGGGCATGGTCATGGCGAAGGGCGTCGAGGACACCGCGTTCTACCGCACCTCGCGTCTCGCGAGCCTCACCGAGGTGGGCGGCGACCCGTCGGAGTTCGCGCTCGATGTGGCCGGGTTCCACCACCGGCAGCAGGCTCGTCTGGCGGGCTGGCCTCAGTCGATGACGACCCTCTCGACGCACGACACCAAGCGCGGTGAGGACACACGCGCCCGCATCGACGCGATCTCGGAGGTGCCGGAGCTCTGGGTGGAGTTCGTGGAGCGGCAGCGCACCGCCTTCGACATCGGCGCCGGTGCCCTCGAGAACCTGCTGTGGGAGTCGGTCCTGGGCGCGTGGCCGCGAGAGCGGGAGGCGCTGCACGGCTACGCCGAGAAGGCGGCACGCGAGGCCGGAGTCTCCACCCGCTGGACCGCTCCGGACGCCGCGTTCGAGCAGCGGCTGCACACCTTCGTCGACCGGCTGTTCGACGACCCCGACACGCACGACGATCTCGAGCGCATGGTGTCGTTCCTGCGACCCGCCGGCTACTCGAACGGCCTCGCAGCCAAGCTCCTGCAACTGACCTCCCCCGGGGTTCCGGATGTCTACCAGGGCAGCGAGCTCTGGGAGCGCTCGCTCGTCGACCCCGACAACCGCCGCCCGGTGGACTTCGCGTGGCGCCGCAAGCTGCTCGCGCGACTCGACGGCGGCGAACTGCCCCCCATCGACGAGTCGGGGGCCGCGAAGCTGCTCGTCACGAGCCGGGCGTTGCGGCTGCGGCGCGACCGGGCCGAGCTCTTCGACCGGTACGTTCCCCTCGCCGCCGCGGGGGCGGCATCCGACCACGTCGTGGCGTTCGACCGTGGCGGCGCGATCACCGTCGCCACCCGGCTGCCCATCGGGCTCGAGAACGCCGGCGGCTGGGGCGCGACCGAGCTGCTCGCGCCTGCCGGCGGCTGGCGTGACGAGCTCACCGGCACCGTGGTCGAGGGCGGGGCGATCCCCCTCGCGGCCCTGCTCACGCGCTACCCCGTGGCGCTGCTCGTGCGGCAGGACACGTCGTGATCGCCCGCGTCTGGGCGCCGCACGCCACCCGCGTCGATCTCGATCGCGATGGGGCGCGCGAACCCATGCGCCCCGTCGCCGACGGCTGGTGGGAGGGCTCCGAGCTCGCCCCCGGCGAGCGGTACGGGTTCGCGCTCGACGGCGGTCCCACCCGGCCCGACCCGCGGGGCCGCGCACTGCCCGACGGCGTGCACAGCCTGAGCGAGGCCCGCGCCGTGCCGCGCGAGCCCGTGCCGACGCCCGGATGGCGCGGACGCGACCTCGCGGATGCCGTGCTCTACGAACTGCACATCGGCACCTTCACCCCGGCGGGCACCCTCGACGCCGCGATCGAACAGCTCGACCACCTCGTACGCCTCGGCATCGACGCCGTCGAGCTGCTGCCGGTGGGCGCCTTCAACGGCGAGTACGGCTGGGGCTATGACGGCGTCGCCTGGTTCGCGGTGCACGCCCCCTACGGCGGGCCGGATGCCTACCTCCGTTTCGTCGAGGCGGCCCACGCGCACGGCCTCGCCGTCATCCAGGACGTCGTCTACAACCATCTCGGCCCGAGCGGCAACTACCTGCCCGAGTTCGGGCCGTACCTGCACGAGCACCGCACGACCTGGGGCGAGACGCTCAACCTCGACGAACCCGAGGTGCGCCGCTACATCCTCGACAACGCCGCGCTCTGGTTCGAGGAGTACGGAGTCGACGGCCTGCGACTCGATGCCGTGCACGCGCTCGAGAAGCGCGGCGCCCCGCGGCTGCTCACCGAGCTCGCCGCCGAGACACGGGAGCGCGCCGAGCGCCTGGGTCGACCGCTATGGCTCATCGCGGAGTCGGACCTCAACGATCCCGTCATGTTCACCGGGCGGGAGGCCGGCGGCTACGGCCTCACGGCGCAGTGGAGCGACGACTACCACCACGCCGTGCACGTCGCGCTCACCGGCGAGACCCAGGGTTACTACGCCGACTTCGCACCGCTCTCGGCGCTCGGCATCGCGGCCACGCGCGGCTTCTTCCACGCCGGCACCTACTCGTCCTTCCGCGAGCGCCCCCACGGCCGGACGATCCCACCCGAGGCCGAGGCGTGGCGGCTCGTGACCTTCACCCAGAACCACGACCAGATCGGCAACCGCGCCGCCGGCGACCGGCTCACCGCCCAGCTCTCGGAGGAGCGCCTCTCGATCGCGGCCGTGCTCACGGTGCTCTCCCCCTCCACGCCGATGCTGTTCATGGGCGAGGAGTGGGCGGCATCGACTCCGTGGCCGTTCTTCAGCTCGCATCCGGAGCCCGAGCTGGCCGCGGCGGTCGAGGCGGGTCGCATCGAGGAGTTCGCGCGGATGGGGTGGAACCCGGATGAGGTCGCTCGCCCACAGGACCCCGTGAGCTTCGCACGCGCCCACCTCGACTGGTCGGAGCTCGCAGCCCCGTTCCACGCGCGCATGCTCGAGCGCTATCGCACCCTCATCGCCCTGCGACGCCGCGAGCCCGAGCTGCACAGCCCGCGCTTCGCCGAGCTCACGGGCAGCTGGGACGACGCGGCGCGCACGATCGCGCTCGCACGCGGCAGCATCACCATCCGGGTGAACCTGGGCACAGAACACTGGCGTGCAGGACCGGCCGAGCAGGTGCTCTTCACGACGACGGACACCGATCCGGTCATGGGCGGGGAGCTCGTGCTGCCGCCCGACAGCGCTGTCGTCAGCCGACGCTGAGCTCGGTGCCGTCGACGTCCGGCAGCACGACCCCCGGCAGTCGCCAGGCCACGAACGCGGCCCCCGCCGTCGAGACCCGGCCGCCGCTCCACGGCACCGGAACCCCGCCGTTCTCGGCGAGCAGCAGCTCGGCGTCGTCCGGCAGCTCGCCGTCGAGATCGACCGTCGTGAGCGTGCGGGTCGCGAGCACGAGCACGCTCTCCTCGCCCGTCTCGCGCACGAAGGCGACCGCCTCATCCGAGACGTGCAGCCAGCGGATGCCGCCGTCAGCCAGCGCCGCATGCCCGCGCCGCAGCGCGATGAGGCGCCGATACAGTTCGATCGTCGGCGCGAACTCCCCGATGCGGCTCCAGGGGATCGGCGTGCGCGCCTCTTCGCCGTCGGCCGCAGTGAAGCCGAACTCGTCGCCCGCCCAGACCACCGGGATGCCGGGCAGCGTCATCGCGAGACCCGCCGCCACCGGGAGCGTGCCCTCGCGCGCGGAGGTGACGAAGCGCGGGGTGTCGTGGGTGTCGAGCGCGTTCATGGTGTGCAGCCGTGTGCGCCAGGGCAGCGCTGCGGCGAACTCGCGGTGGGCCGCGTAGAAGTCGTGGCCCGTGTAGTCGGTCGTGCGTCCGAGGGTCATGCCCAGCCCGCCGCCGGCGGGGCTGCCGGGCACGGAGAGCCAGTTCCACAGCGGGCGCGTGAAGTTGGCGTAGGTCATCGCGCCGTGCCAGGCGTCGCCCGTGAAGTCGCCGCCCGAGGCGTCGTTGGTCGACTCGGCCACGAGCAGGGTGTCGGGGTCGACCTCGATCATGGTGCGCCGGATGCTCGTGCGCACCGCCTCGTTGAGGTCGTCGTCGCGGTAGCGGCCGGTCATGTTGGCCACGTCGATCCGCCAGCCGTCGAGGTCGAACGGCTCCCGCAGGTAGCGCGCGACGATCGAGTCGACGCCCTCGATGAAACGGGCCCGCAGTTCGGGCGAGCTCCAGTTGAACTTCGGCAGGCTGCGGTGCCCGAGCCACGAGACGTAGTCGGAGCGCTGCTCGTCGAGCCAGAGGTAGAAGGCGCTCTCGGCGGCCTCCGGGTTCTCGTAGGCGGCCCGGAACCACTCGTGCGCATCGCCGGAGTGGTTGGTCGTCAAGTCGCCCATCACCCGGATGCCGCGCGCATGGGCCGCCCGCACGAGCGCGACGAGCGCCTCGTCACCGCCGAGCAGCGGGTCGACGTGGTCGAACGACTCGGCGTCATAGCGGTGGTTGGACCGCGCCGGGAAGACGGGGGTCAGGTAGAGCAGGTCGGCCCCGAGGTCGACGAGGTGGTCGAGGTGCTCCCGGATGCCGTCGAGGTCGCCGCCGTAGAACTGCCGCCCCGTCGAGGGGCCTTCGTGGATGACGGGGTCGTCCCACGCGGCGGGCTCCGCCCAGTCGGGCAGCGCGCGCGCATCCGCCGCCGCCGATCGCGCGAAGCGATCAGGGAACACCTGGTACATGACTGCGCCGCGGGCCCAGGCGGGCGGGGCCGGATACGTCACGAGCCGGAAGTCGTCGATGTCGCGCGTCTCGATGCCGGAGAGCCCCCGCGAGGTGAGCCAGCAGGTGTTCGCGGCGAAGTCCTCGAGCAGCCAGCGGTACCCGTGCACCGGGTTCTCGACGCGCACCTCGGCCTGCCACCAGATGGCATCCGGCGTCTCGTGCGCGACCTGCGCATCCGCGTAGCTCGGTTCCCGGTCGGGATTGGAGCGCACCCGCACGACCCGCAGCGGGGCGAAGCCGCGCGGCACCCGCAGCCGCAGCCGCACGGTGTCGCCGAGTGCCGGCTGCTGCGTGGAAACGTAGAGCGGCGAGCCGTCGTGGTGCGGGAGGAAGGCGGGTGCGGGCGGTGCCTGTGGCGCGGTGCTCTCGGCGCCCGTCACTTCACGGCGCCCGCGGTGATGCCGCCGACGATGTACCGCTGCAGCGCGAGGAAGAGCGCGACGACCGGGATGGCCGCCATGATCGCACCCGCCGAGAACGCGCTCCAGTCCGCATAGCGCGGGTTGGAGACGAGCTTCACGAGCCCCACGGCGAGCGTCTGGTTCTCGGGGTCGATGAGCAGCACGCTCGCGATGAGGTACTCCGACACCGAGGTGATCACCGACAGCAGCGCGACGACCGCGAGGATCGGCGCGACCAGCCGCAGGATGATCGTGAAGAAGATGCGCGCGTGGCCCGCCCCGTCGATCTTCGCGGCCTCGTCGATCTCGACCGGCACGGTGTTGAAGAAGCCGTACATGAGGTAGGTGTTCACGCCCAGCGCACCGCCGAGGTAGACCATGATGAGGCCCGTATGGGTGTTGAGCCCGAACGCCGGGAACACGTCGCCGATCGCGCTCATCATGAGGAAGATGGCGACCGCGCCGAGCAGCTGCGGGAACATCTGGATCACGACGATCGTGATGAGGCCGAAGCGGCGGCCCGTGAACCGCATCCGCGAGAAGGCGTAGGCGGCGAGCGCCCCCATGAGGGTCGAGGCGACGGC
>JBQCHI010000041.1:0-6609 GCA_051954835.1 Protaetiibacter sp.
TCCCGGAGTTCGGATGCGACCGTGCCGCTCAAGCGGTCGAGCAGCGACACCTGCGCGAGTCCGGCCACCGCGAGCTGATCGCGGGGGTTCTCGGTGATGGCTTTGCGGTACTCGGCGATGGCCGTCGGGTAGTCGCCCGCCGAGATGGCGTCGAACGCCTCCTGGTGGTGCGGCGGCAGGGGCTCCGGCGTCGGCTCCGCCGCGTCGTCGTCGGCCTCGGTCGCCCCGCCCGTCGGCACGGTGCCGGTCACGCCGTTCTCGGCCGCGAGCTGCAACAGCTCGTCGAAGACCTGACGCACTTCGGCATCCGAGGGGATGCCGATGAAGAGGTTGACCGGTCGGCCCCCGATGATCGCGGCGACGGTCGGCACCTCGCGCACCTGGAACGCCTGCGCGAGCTGCGGGTTGACGCTGCCGTCGACCACGGCGAGCACCAGTCGACCGGCGTAGGACTCGACGAGGGGTCCCAGCGCCGAGCTGAGTCCCGGTGCGATGAACTCGACGATCACGGGCACGCGCGTCGAGAGCTCGACGACGCTCTGGAACGAGGCGTCGCTCGTGTCGAACACGAGGGACGAGGATGCGGCGGTCTCGGGCGCGGGACGCCCGACATCTGACGCCCGTCTCACGAGTCCGGACAGGTCGACGGCGCCGCGAAGGCTCGCGGAAGGAAGATCGGTCACGTCTTCTACGCTACTTCGCTCGCAGCCACGAGGCCTTGCGCGAAACCGAGCACCACCACCGTCGGATCGGTCGCCGTGGCCGGCGGCACATAGAACAGGATCTGGATGCCGTACTGCGCAGCGACGCCCTTGGTCGTCGTCTGCAGCTGGGCGAGCGCCTTCACGGCGCCCTTCGGGCTGATCGCGGCACCGGTCTCGGCGGGCTTGACGGTCTCGGTCTCGCGCAACTCCACGGCGACGATGGCGCCTGTGTCGTTCGCGGCGAGCGCGATCGGGTCATCGGCCCCCACGGCGCTCGTGTAGTCGACGATCGCGTTGGGCAGGTCGGCCCTGCGCTGCGCCTTGTAGCTCGCGCCGATGCTCTGCTGCAGGAAGTCCTCGCTGGCGTCGAAGCGCGCGGCGAACTCCGAGCTCTCGCCATTGATGAGCACATCGCCGTACTGGGCGGCGATCTCCGCCGGCGCGTAGGCGAGCAGCTTCGTGTCGGTGCGGTAGCGCGGGGCGCCGAGGTCGACGGGTGCGACCTCGGGGATCGAGTGGGTGAGCCGCACGAGCGACGTCACCTTGTACTGCTCCCGTGGAGCCGCCTGCACGAACATGAGTCCGAAGTCGTTGCCGTCGGCATCCTTCACGGCGGCGAAGACGGCGCGGGGCCAGTCGTGCTGCTGCTGCGGAAGGATGAGCGTCACCTCGCCGTCAGGGAACGACGGGACGGCCTCGATCGCGGAATCCGCGCCGCGCGCTGTGTAGTTGGCGGTGCGCAGGGTGAGAGCGGCGCCGGCGAGGCGTTCGGCCGCGAGGTCGGCATCGCGCGCCTCGTCCGCCTGCTGCACGACATCCGCCGTGCGGGCGACGATGCGGCTGAACTGCTGCTTGGTGACGACCGGCGGGTCGATCTCCGCCGCAGGTGTCGCCGTGCTCGACGGGTCGGCGGTGGGTGCCGCGCCGTCCGTCGCAGTGCACGCCGAGAGTGCGAGGCTGCCGACCAGCAGCACGGGCAGCGCCACGAACGCACGGCGACGACCGCGTGTCTCCCCTCCTCCGGCGGTGAGGGCGGCGCCACGGGGCGCGGGCTTGAGCTGGGCGGGCTTGGGCGCCTTCGGCATCTTGGGGGTCTTGCGGCGGGGGCCGTGCCGGCGCCGGGCGTGCACGAGCGCCCAGATGAGCGCGATGAGACCGAGCAGCAGTGCACCGATACCGCCGACGATGAGCGGGCCCGACCACGGTGCCGAGTTGTCGAGCGGCCAGGTGATCGAGATGTCAGCGGGGGCGGCAGCCGTTCCGTCGGATGCGATGAGCACCGAGACGTCGCTGGGAACGTTGATCTTGCGCACAAGCGAGCCGTCGCCCTGGAACTCCTGGATCCAGAGGTCGCTTCCCACGGGCGAGGCCGCCGGGTCGGCGGCCGACTCCTTCGCCTGAGCGTCATCGGACGTGGTGCCCTCGGCGGCGGTCGCCTCATCGCTCGGCGCGGTGGTCGCCGCATCTGTGGCGCCGGGCGTCGGGGTCGCGCTCGGCGCCGGGGTCTCGTCGACCTCACCGTCCTGCACCTTGAGCGGCGCCGTGGAGAGCTCGCCGGTCTCGGCGTCGTAGTCGAGCTGGGTCGCGGGCGTGCCGTCCAGCCAGGCGCGCACGTCATCCGTGCGTCCGTATGCCATGAAAACCGGGCCGGAGGCCGTGGATGTCGCCGAGACGAGCTGCGTTCCGGGGTGCGCGTTCAGCACCGTCCCGTCGATCACGGTGAACGCCGCGCCTCCGGTCACCTCGACCGCGGTCGTCAGATGGTCGGGGCCCTGCAGCACGGTGCGCTGGGCGACGCCGAGGCCGATCGACACGAGGGCGACGACGAACAGCAGGATGGCGATCACGAATCGCACGGATGAACTCCTCTCGAGCTGCGACGCGGAGGGTTCCGCGCGGTCCGCCGGATCTCATCCAGAAGGCGGACTCCCGTGAGTTCGGGTTTCGAACGGGGCAGCAGGCAAAAGACACCCCAGATTAGCGGAGTTGCGCCGGGTTACCCCGGACGGACTCCGGGAACCCCCTGGGAGTCCGCTGACCGGCCTGCACGCTGAGCAGAGACGCCGAGGTGCGCCGCCGATTAGACTCTGGAGGGTTCGCCGCCGGTTCCGGCGCGTGAGAACACCAGTTTTTCCCGAGCGAGGAGCGCACGTGGCGGCAGACGACACGGGATTCACGACCGAGCTTCGCGGGTACAAGAAGGATGAGGTCGATCAGACCCTCGCCAGCTTGCGCCGCGACTTGATCAAGGCCAACAGCGATCGAACCGACGCTCTCAAAGAGGTCAAGCGCCTGCAAGCCCTCTCGGAAGACCTCCAGGCGGAGCTCGACGAGGTCGGCAGCCCCACCTACGCCGGGCTCGGCACGAAGCTCGAGAACACGCTGCGGGTCGCCGAGGAGCAGTCGACGCGTCTCATCGCGCAGGCCGACATCGACGCCGAGAAGCTCCGCGCTTCGGTGCAGCAGGAGGTCGACGCGCTCCGCGCGGATGCCGCCGAGACCGCGACTCATCTCGTGGCCGACGCGCAAGCGCAGGCCGACCGGATCCTCACCGGCGCCCGCGAGGAGGCGGAATCGCTCGTCACGCGCGCGTCGTCGGACGCCGAGGCGACGACGCAGGAGGCGTTGCGCGAGGCGGCCGCGATCCGCGGCGCCGTGGCGACCGAGGTCGCTGAGACGCGGGCGGCCGGGCGCCGCGAGGTGGCGGCGCTGCGGGCAGAGGCAGAGCGGGAGATCGCCGAGCTGCGTGTCGTCGCGCAGCGCGAGGTCGCCGAGGCCCGTGAGGCGGCCGCCGCACTCGCGCGCGACACCGAGAAGGGCCGCGCCGATTTCGAGGCCGAGGATGCCCGTCTGCGAGCGCAGCTCGCCCACGATCTCGAGCAGGGCCGCACCGATCTCGAGCGCGAGACCGCCGAGGCCCGCGAACGGCTGCGGATCGATACCGAGGCGGCGCGCACCACGCTCGAGGCCGACACCCGCAAGGCACGGGCCGAGCTCGAAGAGCGCACGGCGGCCGACCGGGCGGCCCTCGCGCAGGAGATCTCCGCGGCACGAGCACAGCTGGAGACCGACACGGCCGCGCAGCGCGCGGCGCTCGAGACCGAGATCGCCGACCGTCGCGCGGCCCTCGAGACGGAGCTCGTGCGGATGCGTTCCGAGCTCGAGGACGAGCTCACCCGCACGCGCGCGGAGCTCGCCGCCGAGGTCGAGACGACCCGTTCGACGCTTGCCTCCGAGGTCGAGACGACCCGGGCGTCCCTCGCGGGCGACCGTGAGCGCACCACGAGCGAGCTCGCACAGCAGACGGCGGCGACCCGCACCGCCCTCGAACAGGAGCTCGCGACGGCACGATCGGCACTCGAGGCCGAGCTCGCCGCTGCGCGCGGCGCCGTCGAGGCGGAACTTGCGGCATCCCGGGCCGCGCAGGAGGCCGACCTGGCCGCCGCACGCGAACAGCAGGAGTCGGAGCTCGCACAGGCGAAGGCGACGCAGGAGGCCGAGCTGGCCGCTGCGCGCACGGCGCAGGAGTCCGAGCTCGCGGCGGCGCGGGAGGCGCACGACGCGCAGCTCGCCAACGCCCGTAAGGTGCTCGACACCGAGTTGCGGTCGGCGCGGAAGGCGCTCGCGACCGAGCTCGCTCAGAGCCGCACCGCCCAGGAGACCGAGCTGCTCACCGCACGCACCGCGTGGGAGACCGAGGAGACCGCCGGGCGCGAGGGGTGGGCGAGTGAGCTCGCCGCTGCCCGTGAGGCGCTGGAGGCGGAGCTCGCATCCCGTCGGGCCGAGGCCGAGCAGGAGGTCGCCCAGCTGCGTCATTCCGCCACCGCCGAGACCGGCAAGCTGCGGGCCGACGTCGACCGGGACGTCGCCCGCATCCGCGCCGAGCTCGCGGCCGAGCAGGAGGCCCACCGGGCACGGCTCGCGCACGAGGCAGACGAGCAGTCGACGCGCCTCGCCGCCGAGGCCGAGCAGGCGCGCGCCGACCTCGACGTCGAGCTCGCGGCACGACGCGACGAGGCCGAGAAGCACTTCACGACCACCCAGCAGGAGGCGGCGGCCACCACGCAGAAGTACCTCGACGAGGCGACCGCCCAACTGCAGGAGGCATCCGCTCGCGCCGCCGAGAAGCGGGCCGAGGTCGACGCGCTGAGCACGACGGGCATCGCCGAGGCGCGTGCGATCACCGAGGAGGCGCAGGCCGCCGCCACCGCCACCAAGCGCGAAGCCGAGAAGACTGCCAAGAAGCTCGTGGCCGACGCGCAGAAGCAGGCCAAGACGCTCATCGCGGATGCCGAGGATCGCCTTGCGAAGATCCGCGTCGAGCGCGAGGCGGTCGCCGGATACTTCGAGAACCTGCGCGGGCTCCTTGCGGGCGCGGATGCGTTCACGGCTCCCGCTGCCGGCTTCCCGGTGCCGGGTGATGAGCCCGAGCCGCCTGCCGCACTCGAGGCAGCGGCGATGGCCCAAGCACCGGATGCGGTCGCGGCGGATCCGGAGCCGATCGACACGGCCGCAACGGAGCCCGAGGCAGAGGACGCGAACACGCGCTGACCGGCGCATCGTCGGGGGCCCGACGGCCCGCTAGCCTTTCCCTACGCCCGCACGGCGCGGGCGAGGAGGGGTGTCGATGAAGATCCAGAACGCGTTCCGGCTGGGGCTGTTCGGTGGCCTCGGGGTGCTCGTCGCGGTGCTCATCGGCACCGGGCTCGGCAACCTCGCCACGATCCTGACCTACGTCGGAGCGGCGCTCTTCCTCGCGCTCGGTGTCGACCCTGCGGTCTCCTTCCTCGAGAAGCACAAGGTGCCCCGGCCGCTCGCGATCCTCGCCGTGCTCACGGCCATCCTGGCGGTCTTCGCGGGCTTCATCTTCGCGATCATCCCGGTCATCGCCGACCAGGTCGGCAACCTCATCACCCAGGTGCCGAAGCTCGTCACCCAGATCACTGAACAGGATCTGCTCAAGGAGTGGTGGCAGACCTACGTCAACTGGATCAAGTACGAAGACGCGCTCAAGAACGTGCAGGACTGGTTCACGAGCAACCTCGAGAACATCACCTCGGGTGTGCTGAACACCGTGTTCACGGTCGTCGGCGGCGTCTTCGGCGGGCTCATCGTGCTGATCCTGATGCTGTACTTCGTCGCCTCGCTCGGCGGCATCAAGCGCGCCATCTACCAGCTCGTGCCGGCGAGCAAGCGCGAGAAGTTCATCGACATCTCGGAGCAGATCTCGAGCTCGGTCGGCCGCTACGTCGTGGGCCAGGTGGTGCTGGGCGCCTGCAACGGCATCCTGAGCTTCCTCTTCCTGACCGTTCTCGGCTGGATCCTCGGCGACGCCATCGAGTACGCCGCCCTGCTCGCCTTCATCGCCTTCCTGTTCTCGCTCGTGCCGCTGGTCGGAACGATCACCGGATCGATCATCATCACGGCGCTCGTGTGGCTCTTCGACGGCTGGCCGGCCGTGCTCATCGTGGGCATCTGGTACCTCGTCTACATGCAGGTCGAGGCCTACGTGCTGAGCCCCAACATCATGAACCGCGCCGTGAAGGTGCCGGGTGTCGTCGTGGTGATCGCGGCCCTCGCCGGCGGCACGCTGCTGGGCCTGCTCGGCGCGCTCGTCGCGATCCCCGTGGCCGCGTCGATCCTCATCATCGTGAAGCAGGTCATCATCCCGCGGCAGAACGAGCTGTGAGCTAGGCGGGCCACTCCACCGGCAGCGGCAGCGCCGCGGGGTTCACGACGCGCACGAGCTCGCTCAGCACGCGATAGGTCTGCTTCTCGCCCACCCACAGGTGCTTGCCGCCCTGCACGGGCACGAGGTCGATCTCGGGCACCGAGGCGAAACGCTCGGCGGCCTCGATGGGCCGCAGGTAGTCGTCGTGCTCGGGGATGACGGCCACGAGCCTGC
>JBQCHI010000042.1:0-3365 GCA_051954835.1 Protaetiibacter sp.
GCCCTCGACGAACACGACCCGCCCGATTGCGGCCTCCGCGAGGAGCTCCCAACACGTGTTCTCGTCCAGGATCTCGGCGCCGTGCTGCATACCCGCACCCTACGGGGCGGGGGTCGGCGGGGGAAGAGGCGCTTGACGCGATATGCCGCCACTGCCAATGTGGACACTGTACACATGTGCAGGAGGTCGCCATGCCGCAGAAAGTCACCCCGTTCCTCTGGCTCCCGGGCCGACTCGCCGAGGCAGTGGAGTTCTACACCTCCGTCTTCCCCGACGGCGAGGTCATCGAGCGCACCGTGCACGACGGCGAGCTCTACATCGCCACCTTCCGTGCCGGCGGCATCGAGTTCGCCGCGATGAACGCCGAGGGCGGCCCGCCGTTCTCCGAAGCCATCTCGTTCGTCGTGCTGTGCGACGACCAGGCCGAGGTCGACCGGTACTGGGATGCCCTGCTCGCCGGCGGCGGGCGCGAATCGCAGTGCGGGTGGCTGAGCGACCGCTTCGGCGTCAGCTGGCAGGTCACGCCCAGACGGTTGCTCGAACTGCAGGCCGACCCCGACCCCGAGCGCCGACGCCGCGCCGTCGCCGAGATGCTCACCCAGGTGAAGATCGACATCGCTGCGCTCGAGCGGGCCGCCGACGGCCGCTGAGCGCGGCGACCCTCCGGCTGCGCGGCAGAATGGGCGCATGAGCGACGAGCTGCGCGCACGACTGAGAGCCCTTGCATCGTTTCCCACCGAGCTGCCGCAGTTCGATCCGGATGCGGCGCCCGCGGCACCCGACACGCTCTTCCTCGAGTGGCTCGACCACGCGGTCCGTGCGGGACTGCCCTCGCCCCACGCGGCGACTCTCGCGACGACCGACGCATCCGGGCCGAGTGCGCGGGTGCTGATCCTCAAAGACGCGGGTGAGCAGGGCTGGCAGATCGCGACGCCCGCCGACAGCCGCCCAGGTCAGGCGATGACGGCATCCGGGCGGGCGGCCCTCAGCTTCTTCTGGCCCGCACTCGGACGCCAGGTGCGCGTCGAGGGTGAGGTGCGGCGGGCGCCGGATGCCGAGGCGGCAGCGGACTTCCTCGCGCGCCCCACAGATGCGCGCGCCACGGCGCTCGTCGGGCGCCCGAGGCCCGTGCTCGGCGGCGACGCCGAGTACGCGGCGGCCCGCGCCGAGGCGCTTACCCGGGTGGGGGAGCACGCCGACACGGTGCCCGAGAGCTGGGCGCTGTGGTGCATCGTGCCGGGCACCGTCGAGTTCTGGCAGGCTGCGCACGACCGGGCGCACGTGCGGCTGCGCTACCGCGCCGAGAGCGGGGAGTGGGTGCGCGAGCGCCTCTGGCCGTAGGGGCGCAGTCGCAGCCTCAGCTCGCGGGGGCGGGGGATGCCAGCGCCTTGCGGATGCGCTGCACCGAGACGGGGCCCACGGCTCCGAGGTGCTGGGCGAAGAGCGAGAGGCGCAGCTCCTCGAGCATCCAGCGCACCGCCACGAGACCCGGCGGGGTGTTGCCGGTATGCGGCAGTGCGCCGCCCGCCTTCGTGTAGAGCGCCGTCGCCTCCTCCACCTGCGTCTGCCACGCCCGATCGCGGCCGGGATTCTCGGCGAGCTTCTGCACGCGGAAGGTGATGCCCGCGAGGTAGCTCGGGTACCGCCGTAGCTGGGCGAGGCCCGTTCGCCGCACGAAGCCCGGGTGCACGAGCGCGCCGAGCTGGGAGCGGGCGTCGCCGAGCGGTGCCATGAAGGCGAGGCTCGAGGCGGACGAGATGGCCTTGTCGGCCTCCTTCGCAGCCCCCAGGATGCGCGCTACGAGTCCTGCGGCACCGAACAACGCATCCATGAGGCCCGCGTTGACGCGCTCCTGCAGCGACTGGAAGCCCGCCGCGGTGCGGGGAGCCGCGTCACCCGCGAGCTCCTCGACCACCGCGATCATCATGTCGTCGAGCAGGGCCTTCGTCGAGGCGTACGGCGCCGTCGCGAGCAGCAGCTTCTCCGCCCCCGTGAGCTGCTGCTGCACGTAGCCGAGCGGATTCGGCAGCGTCAGCGCCAGGAGGCGGTGCACGCCGCGCCGGTGCGACGCATCCGCCTGCCCGCGGCTCGCGAAGACCTTCAGGTCGACGCCCGCGCCCGTGTCGACGAGCGCGGGATAGCCGACGACGGTCGAGCCGCCCTGCTTCGCGGTGACCTGCTCGGGCAGCGTGCCGAGATCCCACTCGGTGATGCCCGTGCGCTCGATGTCGCGGCCGGGCGTCACCGCGGCGGTCGCGACGGCGACATCGGTGCGGGCGCGTTCGGCGAGCCGGGTCTGCAGTGCCGCGAGGTCGCGGCCCGCCGCGAGCGTGCGGCCGCGCTGGTCGACCACCTCGAAGCGCATCTTCAGGTGGTCCGGCACGCGCTCCCACTCGATATCGGATGCCGTGACCGGGGTGTGGGTCGAGGCGCGGATCGCCTCCGCGAGCGCCTCGCCGATCGGTGCATCGGAGTGCACGGGCAGCTGCGCGCCGAGGCGCCGGGCCCAGTCGGCGGCGGGCACGACGTTCTTGCGGATCGCCTTCGGCAGCGCCTTGATGAGCGCGGTGAGCAGCTCGTCGCGCAGGCCCGGCACGAGCCAGTCGAAGCCGCGGTCGGCCACACGCGGAAGCACGGCTACCGGGATCACTACGGTCACCCCGTCGTCGTCGGCACCCGGCTCGAAGCGGTAGCGCAGCCGGAAGGTGGCATCCCCCTGCACCCACTCGTCGGGGAAGCCGGATGCGTCGCCTGCCTCGTCCTCGAGCAGGTCGTCGCGGCGCATCGTGAGCAGCGTGGGCTGCTCGGCCTTGGTCTTCTTCCACCAGCTCGCGAAGCGTCGCGAATCGGTGACATCATCCGGGATCCGGGCGTCGTAGAAGGCGAAGACAGCCTCATCGCCCGTGAGGATGTCGCGGCGTCGGGTGCGCTCCTCGACCTCGGCGAGCTCGCGGCGCAGCGCCTCGTTCTCGCGGTCGAAGCCGAGCAGGGCAGAGCGCTGCAACTCGTGCGGCCAGTCACCCTCGACGAGCGCGTGGCGGATGAAGAGCTCGCGCGCGAGAGGCGCGTCGATCCGCGCCAGCTGGGCGCGGCGGCGCGGCACGATCGGCACGCCGTAGAGCGTCACCTTCTCCCACACGAGCGCGGCGCCCTGCTTGCTCGACCAGTGCGGTTCGGAGTAGGAGCGCTTGGCGAGCTCGCCCGCGAGCGTCTCCGCCCACGCGGGGTCGACGGCGGCGACGGTGCGCGCGAAGAGGCGCGAGGTCTCGACGAGCTCGGCCGCCATCACGGCGTTCGGCTGCTTCTTGGCAAGTCCCGAGCCCGGGAAGATCACGAAGCGCTGCCCGCGCGAGCCCAGGTAGTCC
>JBQCHI010000043.1:0-61598 GCA_051954835.1 Protaetiibacter sp.
CCGGATGCCGTGGCGACGGCCCCGAGGCCGCCCTCGAGCGAGGCGATGCGCTCCTCGAAGCTCGCCACCGTGGGGTTCGCGAGGCGGGAGTAGATGTTGCCGTACTTCTGCAGCGCGAAGCGGGCGGCGGCATCCGCGGTGTCGTCGAAGACGAAGGCGCTCGACAGGTAGATCGGGAGCGCACGCGCCCCGTGGACGGCGTCGGGGATGTTGCCCGCGTGGATGGCTCGGGTGCGGAAACCCCAGGCGTGGTCGGAGCCGTGGACGGGGTCCGAAGGGGCCGAACCGGATGCGGCGGCGTCGCTGTCTGGCATCCGTTCAGGCTACCGGCGGCCCCACTCGTGTTGCGGTGTGTTTCACTGCGTGACCACCCGCCGCCGCACCCGGTGGGTATCGCTGCGCGCGTGGGCCGTGCGCACGAGCAGCTCGACGAGTTGGGGATAGTCGATGCCCGCGGCGGCCGCCATGCGCGGCACCTGCGAGCGCGTCGTGAAGCCCGGGAAGGTGTTGACCTCGTTGAGCACCGGACCGTCCGCCGTGAGGAAGAAGTCGACCCGCGCCAGACCGCGTGCGCCGAGCGCGCGGAACGTGCTGAGCGCGGCCTCCTCGAGCGCCCTGCGCGGCGCTTCGTCGAGCGGCGCGGGAACGCGGAAGTCGGGCTCGCGCGCGTACTTGGCCTCGGTGTCGAGGACCTCTCCCGACGGCACACCGATCTCGAGGGCCGGCAGGCATTCGAGGCGCCCGTCGGGGTGCTCGATGACGGCGACGTCGATCTCCCGCCCCGCGACGAACGATTCGACGATCACCTCTGCGCCGAAGGCGAGCGCGGCAGTGATCGCGGGCGCGAGCTGCTCCGCCGTGCGCACGACGTGCACACCGTGACTCGAGCCGCCGCGATCGGGTTTGACGACGAGCGGCAGGCCGAGCTCGGCGGCGCGAGGGTCATCCGGGTGTCGCACGAGCACCCCCGGCGAGGTCGTGACGCCCGCGGATGCGGCGAGCAGCTTGGTGGCGTGCTTGCTCATGGCGGCGGCGCCCGCCGCGATCCCCGAGCCGACATACGGGATGCCGACGAGGTCGAGCAGCGCCGCGAGCGTGCCGTCCTCGCCCCGCGCGCCGTGCAGCGCCGGGATCGCCACGTCGGCCCGCTCGAGGATCTCGACGGCCTCGGCGAGGTCGCCCGCGAGACGACCGTCGGGGCCCGCCCAGAGCCCGTCGCGGCGGATGGTGAGCGACACGACCTCGAAGCGCTCGCGGTCGAGAGCGCCCGCGATGGCGGCGGCCGAGGCGAGCGACACCTCATGCTCGCTCGAGGTGCCGCCGCCCACGACGACGACGCGCTGCACGGGGGTCACGCCGCGTCCTCGATGTGCACGCGTGGTCCGATCCGCGTCACGATGTCGTGCTCGATGGTTCCGGCCCACCGCGCCCAGTCGTGGATCGTCGGCTCGCCCGCGTCGCCCTGCCCGAACAGCACGACCTCCTCTCCGGGCTCGACACCCGCATCGCCGACGTCGACCACGAGTTGGTCCATCGACACGGTGCCCGCGAGCGCCACGCGACGTCCGCGCACGAAGGCCGCGGCATCCGGCGTGAGGGAGCGGGGGATGCCGTCGGCATAGCCCAGCGGCAGCAACGCGAGACGCGTCGCACGGTCGGTGATGTAGCGCGAGCCGTAGCCGACCGCGGTGGCCGCCGGGACATCGCGCACCTTCGTGACGCGCGCGGTGAGGGTCATCGCGGGCCGCAGCTGCGTCGTGTGCGAGGGGTCGATGCCGTACAGGCCTGCGCCGACTCGGACGAGGTCGAAGTGGGTCGACGGATCCGTGAGCGTCGCCGCGGTCGCCGCGAGGTGGGTGAGACGCGGCGCGAGTCCGCGTCGGCGCGCGGTGCGGATGGCTGCGTCGAACACGAGACGCTGGCGCACCGTGAGGGGGTCCCCGGGCTCGTCGGCTCGGGCCAGATGGCTCATGATCCCCACCACGCGGATCAGGCCGCGCAGCTCGTAGGCGCGCGCGAGCTCGCACAGCGGCCGCCACTCGGCCGCCTCCGCTCCGTCGCGCGCCATCCCGGTGTCGACATGCAGGTGCACGAGTGCGCGACCTCCGACCCGGGCGGCCGCGGCCGCGAACGCACCGAGGTGCGCGACGCTCGGCACCGCGAGCTCGATCTCGTTGCGGATCGCCGACTCCGCATCCGCGTCGACCGGGTTCAGCCAGCTGAGGATAGGCGCCGAGACCCCTGCCCAGCGCAGGGGCAGAGCCTCCTCGATGCTCGCCACGCCCAGACGCGTAGCCCCCGCGTCGAGCGCGCGCAACGCCGCATGACCGTGACCGAACCCGTCGGCCTTGACGACCGCCATGAGGGTCGCGTCGGTCGCTGCCGCGAGACGGCGTGTGTTCTCGGCGATCGCGTCGCCGTGGATGCGCAGGGTGGCGTGGGGATGCATGTCGGATGACCTCCGCACCTCACGCTAGGCACGGCCCGCGGCGCCGACGTCAGCCCGCAGGATGAGCGTCGCTGCTCAGGGGATGATCCTCAGATCCAGCTGCGGAACCAGTAGTGCAGCTGCAGGAACCACACGGGCATCGGCATGCCCGTCCAGAGCGGCAGGAAGAACAGCGAGAGCAACGCCACGAGTGCGAGGTAGACCCCGACCGTCGTGAGGCCCGCGAGGCGACGGCGTCCGGCATCCGTGTTCGACCCCGCCACGGCGGCGAGAGCCATCGTGAGCCCGAGCACGAGGTAGGGCTCGAAGGCGATCGTGTAGAACTGGAAGACCGTGCGGTTCAGGTAGGCGAGCCAGGGCAGATAGCCCGCCGCGATCCCCGTGAGGATGAAGGCCTCGGGCCACACGCGTCGCCCCGCGCGCAGCCGCAGCACGACCCGCACGCACAGGTAGCCGAGCGCCGCCGTCGCCCCCCACCAGATGAGCGGGTTGGCGATCTCGAGGATGGCCTCGGCGACGCCGCCTCCGAGGTTCTCGTAGTGCATGCTCGTGGGGCGCACGAGGAAGAGCCAGGTGAGCGGGTTCGACATGTAGTCGTGGTGCGTCTCGAGCCCCGCGTTGAAGGTGTAGATCGACACCTGGTAGTGCCACCAGTTCTGCAGCGCCGTGGGCACCCAGGCGAGCGCACCGGTCCACGCCTCGCCCCCCTGCTGCTCGATCCAGTGGCGGTCGTAGCCGCCGTCGCTCGCGAACCACCCCCACCAGCTCGTGACGTACACCGCGAGGGCGAGCGGCACGAGCAGCACGAAGCTCACGGGGCCCTGGCGCAGCACCGTGCCGGTTCCCCACAGTTCGACGCCGGCGCGGCGGCGCAGGAGGGCATCCGACACCACGGTGTAGATGCCGAAGACGGCGAGGAAGAAGAAGCCGTTCCATTTGACGCTCGCCGCACATCCGAAGGCGAGGGACGCCGCGAGCAGCCAGGGGCGCCACCACAGCACGGGACCCCAGTGCGTCGGCAGGCCCCCGCGCTCGCGATGCTCGATCCAGGTGTCGAGACGGCGGTTCGCCCAGGCGCGGTCGAGGAGGGCGAAGTACGCGCCCAGCAGCGCGAAGAACGCGACGGGGGTGTCGAGGAGGGCGACCCGGCTCATGACGATCGCGTTGCCGTCGATCGCGAGCAGAGCGCCCGCCACGACGACCATCGTCGTCGAGGCGAAGAGGTGGCGAGCGACGAGCATCGTGAGCGCGACGAGCAGGATGCCCATGACGGCGATGCCGATGCGCCAGCCGAATGCGCTGTCGGTGCCGAACACCGACATGCCCGCCGCGATGATCCACTTGCCCAGCGGAGGGTGGGCGATGAAGGAGCCCGTCGTGTACGGGGTGACGGGATCGCCCGCCGCGAAGGAGGCGTTGGCGTCCTCGGGCCAGCGGGCCTCGTAGCCCAGGTGGGCGAGCGCGTAGGCGTCCTTGACGTAGTAGGTCTCGTCGAACACGATCTGCTGCGGATGCTCGAGGCCGATGAGCCGCGTCGCGGCGGCGAGCGCGAGCACCGCTGCGGGGCCGCCGATGGTCCACAGGCGGCGGATGCGGGGGTCGGTCATCCAGCGCTGCCAGGCGTCGTCGAGCCGCGAGCCGGTCGGCTCGGCCGCGTGCGGCCCGGACGTGCCGTGCACCGCGCGCTCGAACTCGGCGGCGCGCTCATCCATTCGGGCATCGTATCCGGGGCGCCCTTGGCGAAAATGCAGGAGAGTTGACGGCCCGGGTCCGAGAACGCAGGGCACGGCCGCTCGCCACGCCCGAGATCTCCTGCATTTTCGACACGGGAAGCGGATGCGGGGTGCACGGCAGAGCGCCGAGGAGGGGAGGATGGGCGGGTGATCATCCTCGCGGCGACGCCCATCGGCAACCTCGGCGACGCCTCGCGACGGCTCGTGGAGGCGCTCGAGAACGCGGAGGTGATCGCCGCGGAGGACACCCGCACGACCGTGCAGCTGCTGCGCGCGCTCGGCATCGAGAACCGGCCGCGCCTCATCGCGCTGCACGAGCACAACGAGACGGCGAAGGCGGCCGAGCTCGTCGAGCTCGCGCGCGACGGCGATGTGCTCGTGCTCTCGGACGCCGGCATGCCCACCGTCTCCGACCCCGGCTTCCCGCTCGTCGCGGCGGCGGCGGATGCGGGGGTCGCCGTGACCGCGATCCCCGGCCCGAGCGCCGTGCTCACGGCGCTCGCTGTGTCAGGGCTGCCGACCGACCGCTTCTGCTTCGAGGGCTTCCTGCCGCGCAAGGGCCGCCTTGCGGCGCTGCGCCCCCTCGCGACCGAGCCCCGCACGCTCGTCTTCTTCGAATCGCCGCACCGCGTCGGCGATGCCCTCGCCGACCTCGCCACCGGATTCGGGTCGGAACGACGCGCGGCGGTGTGCCGGGAGCTCACGAAGCTCCACGAGGAGGTCGCCCGCGGCACCCTCGCCGAGCTCGCCGAGCGCTACGCCGATGGCACCCGCGGCGAACTCGTCATCGTGGTCGCCGGCGCGGCCCCCGCGACCGCGAGCTTCGACGACGCGCTCGCGCAGGTGCGCGCGCTCACGGCATCCGGGATGCGGCTCAAGGAGGCGACCACCGAGGTCGCCGAGGCGACGGGTCTCTCGCGGCGCGAGCTCTACGAGGCGGCGCTGCGGGCGTGACGCGGGGCGGGCTGCCGCTCCCCGTCATGCGGCGACGCGCCCAACTAGACTCGTCCGCATGCCATCCGGCGAGAGCTTCTTCATCACGACGCCCATCTTCTACGTGAACGACGTGCCGCACATCGGGCACGCCTACACGGAGGTGGCCGCCGACGTGCTCGCCCGCTGGCACCGCCAGGCGGGCGACGACACCTGGCTGCTGACCGGAACGGATGAGCACGGCCAGAAGATCCTGCGCACGGCGGTGGCCAACGGGGTCGAGCCGAAGCAGTGGGCCGACCGTCTCGTCGAATCGGCCTGGCTGCCGCTGCTCGAGACGATCGACATCGCCAACGACGACTTCATCCGTACGACCGAGGCGCGCCACGAGGACGCCGTGGCGCTGTTCCTGCAGAAGCTCTACGACGACGGCTTCATCTACTCCGGCGAGTACGAGGGCTACTACTGCGTGGGCTGCGAGGAGTACAAGCAGCTCGACGACCTGGAGCTCACCGAGGTGGGCGACTACGCGGGCCAGCTCGTGTGCCGCATCCACTCGCGCCCCGTCGAGGTGCTGCGCGAGAAGAACTACTTCTTCCGCATGAGCCAGTTCCAGGACGCGCTGCTGGACCTCTACGAGACGCAGCCCGACTTCGTGCAGCCCGAGAGCGTGCGCAACGAGATCGTGCAGTTCGTGCGCCAGGGCCTCTCGGACCTCTCCATCTCGCGCTCGAGCTTCGACTGGGGCATCAAGGTGCCGTGGGATCCGAGCCACGTCGTGTACGTGTGGTTCGACGCGCTGCTCAACTACGTCACGGCGGTCGGCTACGGCACCGACGAGGAGCAGTTCGCCCGCCGTTGGCCCGCCTACCACCTGGTCGGGAAGGACATCGCGCGCTTCCACGCCGTCATCTGGCCCGCGATGCTCATGGCCGCGGGGCTGCCCGTGCCGCACAAGGTGTTCGGACACGGATGGCTGCTGGTGGGCGGCGAGAAGATGTCGAAGTCGAAGCTCACGGGCATCGCCCCGCAGCAGATCACCGACACCTTCGGCTCCGACGCGTTCCGCTACTACTTCCTGCGGGCGATCACCTTCGGCCAGGACGGCTCGTTCAGCTGGGAGGACCTCTCGGCCCGCTACCAGTCCGAGCTCGCCAACGGTTTCGGCAACCTCGCCTCGCGCGTGCTCGCGATGGTGGGCAAGTACTACGACGGCGTCGTGCCGGCACCCGCCGAGTACGCGGATGCGGATCTCGCGATCCAGCGCACGGTCGCGGATGCCGCATCCGCAGCCGACGCCGCGATCGAGCGGTTCGCGATCCACGAGGCGATCGGGGCGATCTGGCAGATCGTCGACGAGTTGAACGGCTACATCACGAGCCAGGAGCCGTGGGCGCTCGCGAAGGACGAGGCCACCCGGGCGCGCCTCGGCACCGTGCTCTACACGGCATCCGAGGGGCTGCGTTCCCTCGCGGTGCTGCTCGCGCCGATCATGCCGCAGGCCACCGAGAAGCTCTGGCACGGGCTCGGCGCCGACGAGCTGCTGGGCGCGCTCGGTGAGCAGCGCATCCGGGAGGCGGGCGCGTGGGGCGCGCTCACGCCGGGCACCGCCATCCGCCCCCTCGACGCGCTGTTCCCGCGCATCGAGGAGCCCGCCACCGCGAGCGCCACCGGAGCGGCGTGACGGATCCGTTCCTGCGCGCGAGGGAGGCTCCGGAGGGGCCGCCCCGGGACTACCCGCCCCTGCCCGAGGCGCTCGTCGTGCCGGTGTACGACAACCACACGCACCTGGAGATCGCCGATTCCGGCGAGCCGCTCGACTACCGCGAGCAGCTCGATCGAGCCTCGAGCGTCGGCGTGAAGGGGGTCGTGCAGGTCGGCACGGATCTCGCGACCTCGCAGTGGAGCGCCGAGATCGCCGCGCTCGAGCCGCGCGTGCTCGCGGCAGTCGCGATCCATCCGAACGAGGCACCCGAGCTGCTCGCGCAGGGGCTGCTCGATGAGCACCTCGCGGGCATCGATGAACTCGTTGCGCGGCCGCGCGTGCGGGCGATCGGCGAGACGGGCCTCGACTTCTTCCGCACCGACGATGAGGCGGGCATCGACGCGCAGTACCGCTCGTTCGAGGCGCACATCGAGATCGCGAAGCGCCACGGCCTGGCGCTGCAGATCCACGACCGCGACGCGCACCGCGAGGTGGTCGCGACGCTCGATCGCGTCGGCGCGCCCGAGCGGGTCGTCTTCCACTGCTTCTCGGGGGATGCCGCGTTCGCCCAGCTCGTGGCCGAACGCGGCTGGTACCTCTCCTTCGCCGGCACCGTGACCTTCAAGAACGCACCCGCCCTTCGTGAGGCGCTCGAGGTGATCCCGCGTTCGCGCATCCTCATCGAGACGGATGCGCCGTACCTCACGCCGATGCCGTTCCGCGGGCGGCCCAACGCGCCCTACCTCATCCCGCACACGCTGCGGGCGATGGCGGCGCACCTCGGAACGGATGCGTCGATGCTCGCCGCGCTCATCTCCTCCAACACGGAGGAGGTCTACGGCCACTGGGATGACGCGCCCGTCGACGCGCCCCCGGGGCCGTTCGAGCCGCGCTGACATTTGTACCCCACAGCTGTCCCCCGATCCGATATGGTCCTGACTATGGCTCGGTGACGAGCCGTCGGGCGCGCTCCGCTCCCGAGGATCGTTCCGGGGGGAACATGGACTCGACAGCGTCGGCGCGCTCGCGCGCGCACACCACGACTCGCGCATCGCACCGCCTCGGGGGGAGAGCTCGTACCCGCGGCACGCGTGGCACGGGGGTCATCGCCGCATCGCTCGCGGCGGTCCTCGTGGGCTCGGGCCTCGCCGCGTGGCAGGCGACGCCCGCCTGGGCGGCATTCCCGACCAACGAGGCGATCGTCTATCTCGCACAGGGCGACGGAGGCACGCCCGTGCGAACGCAGCTCATGCAGGGCCTGCAGAGCAACGGTCAGATCACGTTCTCCGACATCGGCCAGGCGCACACCGGTCCGCAGTACAACGCGATCGGCTTCAACGAACAGGACGGGTACCTGTACGGCGTGCGCGCGTCAACGGGGGCGGGCCAGACGCCCAAGGTCGTGCGCATCGGTCCCGCAGGCGGCGTCACGGTGGTCAAGGATGCCGTCGTGGGTTCCGTGACGGGCGCGTTCGGTGCGGTGGCCAACCGCTTCTACTACTTCTCCGACACGAACCTCTTCTACACGGACGTGACGGCGCCCGCGGGCGGCACGACCACCGTGCCGCTCAGCGGGAGCGTCGCGGGCGGCATGCCCGCGGATGTCACCTTCGCCAACGGCTACTTCTGGGGCTACCTGGGGTCCGGCCAGATGGTGCGCATCGGCCCGGGCGGGGGCGTGACCCGCTTCACGGTTCCCGCGATGGCGGGTCATACCGCTGCGGGCGGTGCCTTCACCTACGGGAACGGGAACCTCGGGTTCTCGAAGAACGCGGGCGGCATCGTCCAGGTGCGCGTCACCAATCCCGCCTCGGCGGCGCCCACGTTCTCGATCGTGTCGGTCATCGCGGGGCCGGCATCGAGTTCGAACGACGCCGCATCCTCGCTGGGGGATCCCAGCGACCTCGCCATCACGAAATCCGCCTCCGTCTCGGAGGCGACGCGGGGGCAGAGCTTCACCTACACGCTCAGCGTGCGCAACAACGGCGCGGGGGTCTCGTCGGGCTTCACCGTGTCCGATGCGATCCCCTCGCACCTCGCGATCGGCGCCCTGCCGACCGGGTGCGAGCGTGACGCGCAGACCGTCACGTGCTCGGGCGGCCGCCTGACCGTCGGCGCCGTCTCGACGTTCAGCATCCCCGTGACCGTTTCGGCGACCGCCCCCCGCGGCACGCTCACCAACACCTCCACCGTGCTCGGCAACGAAGCCGATCCGGTCGCCTCCAACAACTCCGGTTCGGTCGACGTCCGGATCCTCGTCCCCGCTCTCAGCCTCGTGAAGTCGGCCGCCATCGACGGGGGCGGCGACGCCGTCGAAGGGGCGGATATCGCCTACACCTTCGTCGTGACCAACACGGGCGACCTGCCCCTGAGCGGCGTGCAGATCGCCGATCCGCTCGTCACGGGCATCTCGCCGAGCACGGCGAGCATCGACGTCGGCGAGAGCGTGACCTTCACCTCGTCCCTCCTGCGCATCACCCAAGCCCACGTCGATGACGGCGCGGTCGACAACACCGCCACCGCGACAGGCACGGCGGGCGGGCAGACCGTCTCAGCGAGTGCGAGTGCGACCGTCCCGATCCCGCAGCAGCCGGGTCTCACCGCCCTGAAGAGCGCGGAGATCGTCGCCGACAACGGCAACGGCGTCGCGGATGAGGGCGAGGACATCCGGTACACGATCCGCGTCGAGAACACCGGGAACGTGACCCTCGTGGATGTCGGGGTGACGGATCCGAAGCTGCCGGGTCTCACCGCGACGGTCACGCTTGCTCCGGGAGCCGTCTACGAGTTCCAGGGCGTCTACCGGGTGACCGCGGCCGACGTCGTGGCGGGCGAGGTCGTGAACAGCGCGACCGCGCACGGCACCCCGCCGTCGGGTCCACCCATCCAGACCCCGCCGACGACGACGACGACCGAGACCGTCGACGTGGGCATCTCGCTCGTGAAGTCGGCGGACTGGCCGGGTTCGGCCACCAACGCGGCGGCGCAGGTGGGTGACGAGGTGACCTTCCACTTCGTCGTCACCAACACCGGCAACGTGGCCCTCGACGACGTGACGATCGACGATCCGATGGTCGACGGCCGCACGACGGTCTCCCCGGCATCGGGCATGATCGCTCCGGGCGGCCAGTTGATCTTCCAGGCCACGATCACGGTCGGCCCCGGAGACATCGTCGACGGCGAGGTCGCGAACACGGCGACGGCGTGGGGCACGCCCGTGGGAGGCACCCGCATCTCATCGGCGCCGGCGTCGACGACGATCCCCCTCGCTGCGGCGACGCCCGCCATCGCGCTCGAGAAGCGCGCGCAGGTGACGGACACCAACGGCAACGGCTTCGCCGATGTGGGCGAGCTCATCACGTATTCGATGATCGCCACGAACACCGGGAACGTCACGATCACGGATGTGCAGCTCGTCGATCCGATGTTCGGCCCGGGCCAGCTGTGGCCCGACACCGGGTTCGCGTCGTTGCTGCCCGGCGAGCAGGGGGTGTTCGGCGGCCAGTACACCGTGCGTCAGACAGACGTCGACGCGGGGGTCATCCACAACACCGCGACGGTGCATGCGGACGACCCCTGGGGTGGCGACCTCACCGACGCCGCGTTCGTCGACGTGACGACGGTGCCGGCCGCACCGGCGCTCACCCTGGTCAAGACGTCTGCCCTCGTCGACGCGAACGGCAACGGCGTCGCCGATGAAGGCGAGACGATCGAGTATCGCTTCGTGGTGCGCAACACGGGCAACGTCACGCTCGATGGCATCATGATCGACGATCCGATGCTCGGCGCGCTCACCATCTCCGGTGCCCTCGCACCGGGCGCCTCGACCGAGACGACCAGCACCTACCTCGTGCGGGCCTCCGATCTGAGTGCGCCCGAGATCGTCAACACGGCGACGGCGCAGGCGAACGCCCCGGGCGGCACCCCGATCAGCTCCGACCCGAGCAGCACCCGCACCGAGACGGCGCGGCCGGCGCTCACGATCGACAAGTCCGACAGCCTGTTCGACGCCGACGGCAGTGGCGCGGCGGGCATCGGTGAGACGATCACGTACTCCTTCGAGGTCGTCAACACGGGGAACACCCGACTCGAGAACGTGCGGGTCGTCGATGATCGCGTGACGGGCGTGAGCCCCGCGTCGATCACCCTCGAGGTGGGCGACAGCTATGTGTTCACCGCTGCGTACACGGTCACGGAGGCGGACATCCTCGCGGGGTCCATCGTCAACACGGCACGAGCCGAAGGCACGGTGCCGGGCGGGAGCACTCCCACCCGATCCGCAGACGACTCCGTGACGACCCCGACGGATCCCGTGATCGAGGCGCTCGCGATCGTGAAGTCGGCAGAACTCGCCGACACCGATGGCGACACCCTCGCCGACCTCGGCGAGCTGATCACCTACCGGTTCACGGTCGAGAACGTCGGCAACGTCACCATCACCGGCATCACCATCAGCGATTCGATGGTGACCGGGCTCCCCGCGCCCTTCACGCTCGCGCCGGGCGAGCGCCGCACTGTCAGCGCCGACCCCTACACCGTCACGCAGGCCGACATCGACGACGGCGGTGTCGTCAACACCGCTTCGGCCACCGGCACGGGGCCGGGTGGCCCGGTGCCGAGCGACCCGTCGACCGTGACCGTCGAGACGCCACCGCGTGCCCCCGCGCTCACGCTCGTGAAGTCGGTCGCGAACCCCGACGGGAACGGCAACGGCGTCGCCGACGAGACCGAGCAGCTCGAGTACACCTTCGTGGTCGTCAACACGGGGAACGTGACGCTCGACAACGTCGCGATCGACGACCCGATGCTCTCCGGTGCGACCTCGCCCGACAGCGGTCCGCTCGCGCCCGGGGCGTCCCGAACCTTCATGGCCGCTTACGTCGTCCAGGCGGGCGACATCAGCTCGCCCAACGGGGACGGCGCGATCGTGAACCGAGCCGTGGCCGTCGCCGACGCGCCGGGCGGCGCTCCCGTGCGCTCCTCGGTCGCCGCGGCATCCGTGCCCGTCGCCGCTCCCGGGCTGGCGATCGAGAAGAGCGCCGCGTTCGCGGACGACGACGGTGACGGGATGGCCGGCGTCGGCGAGATCGCCACCTTCACCTTCGTCGTGACGAACACGGGCAACACCGTGCTGAGCGGTGTCGAGGTGCGTGACCCCCGCATCGGGGTGACCCTTCCGATCGGGGTGCTCGAGGTCGGTGCGAGCGTCACCGTCACCGCGGACTACCTCGTCACCGAGGCGGATATCGTGGCGCAGGAACTCGTCAACTCCGCCCGGGCGACGGGCGTCATCCCCGGTGTCCCGCCCACCCCGGTGGAGTCGCCGGAGAGCGTCACCTCGGTTCCGCTGGGGCCCGACGTCGCCGAGATCGCGCTTCGGAAGGAGGCCGTTCTCGATGATGCGGACGACGACGGGCTCGCCGATCCGGGCGAGAGCATCGTGTACCGCTTCACGATCACCAACACGGGCAACCGCACGGTGACCGACATCGAGGTTTCGGATCCGATGATCGCTGCGCTCCTGCCGGGCGCGATCACGCGACTCCTGCCGGGTGAGTCGGCGACCGTCGAAGCCGACCCGCACATCGTCGCGGACGGCGACTTCGCCGACGGTCAGATCCGGAACGTGGCCCGCGCGTCGGGTCTCGCTCCCGCAGGCCAGGTGACGTCGCAGCCGGCCACCGCGGTGGTGATGGCGCCCGATCCGGTCGCGGCGCCGGTGCTGGGCGACACGGGAGCCGATGTCCGGATGCTGGCGGCCGTCGCGTTGATCGCGTTGGGCCTCGGCGGGGCGGCCGTCGCCGCCACATGGCGCGTGCGTCGGCGGGTGGCCTGAACGGGACCGTGAGGGCGCCGTCAGGCCGGCGCCCTCACGGCCATGGCTAGGCTGAACGGGTGAGCGACACGTCGGCCGGGTCCATGCTTCGCTGCGCACGAGGCGCGGCGTGAGCCTGCTCGGCCCCGCCGAGATCCGCGACCTCGCCGACGCGCTCGACCTGCAGCCGACCAAGAAACTCGGCCAGAACTTCGTCGTCGACGCCAACACGGTGCGCAAGATCGTGCGCACCGCGGGCATCTCGGGGGGCGAGCACGTGGTCGAGGTGGGCCCCGGGCTGGGCTCGCTCACCCTTGGGCTGCTCGAGGCGGGCGCGCGCGTCACGGCGATCGAGATCGACGCTCGGCTCGCCCAGCAACTGCCGCGCACGGTCGGGACGATGCAGCCGGGGGCCCCGCTCGAGGTGATCGCGGCCGACGCGCTGCGCGTCGAGGGCGTCGCGGGGGAGCCCACGGCGCTCGTGGCGAACCTGCCCTACAACGTCTCGGTACCCGTGCTGCTGCATCTGCTGCACGTCGTGCCGAGTCTCACGAGCGCCCTCGTGATGGTGCAGGCGGAGGTCGGGCAGCGCCTCGCGGCGCCCCCCGGCTCACGGGTCTACGGCTCGCCGAGCGTCAAGGCCGCCTGGTACGGGGTCTGGTCGATCGCGGGAACCGTCAGCCGTCAGGTGTTCTGGCCGGTGCCGAACGTCGACTCTGTGCTCGTGGGCTTCCGCCGCGGGGAGCCGCCCGGAACGGATGCCGAACGCCGCGCGACCTTCACCCTCGTCGATGCCGCGTTCGGCCAGCGTCGCAAGATGCTGCGACAGGCCCTCGCGGAAGTGCTCGGCGGCTCGGCGACAGCATCCGCGGTGCTCGAGGCGGCTGGGGTCGATCCCACCTCGCGCGGGGAACAGCTCACGGTCGGCGACTTCCTGAGCATCGCCCGCGCTCGCTAGCAGCGCGCGTCAGACCAACCGTTCCACCTCCCTTAGGGTGGAGCAATGACCACCTCCGGGCGCGCTTCGGTGCACGTCAAGGCGCCGGGGAAGATCAACGTCTTCCTCAAGGTGGGGGCTCTCGACGACGACGGCTATCACGACGTGGCGATCGCGTACCAGGCGGTCTCGCTGTGCGAAGACGTGCGGGTGAGCGACGCCTCCGACTTCTCGGTCGAGGTCGCCGGCCCGGTCGAGCTCTCGCGCGTGCCGCTCGACGGCGGCAACATCGCCATCAAGGCGGCACGTCTGCTTGCGGCGCGCACGGGGTACTCCGGCGGCGCCCGCATCCGCATCGACAAGCACGTGCCGGTCACCGGGGGTATGGGCGGCGGGTCGGCGGATGCCGCGGCCACCCTGGTCGCGTGCGATGCGCTGTGGGGCACCGAGCTGCCGCGTGAGGAACTGCTCGAGCTGGCACGCCAGCTCGGCGCCGACGTGCCATTCGCCCTGACCGGCGGCACCGCGATCGGAACGGGACGTGGCGACGAGCTCTCGCCGGCGCTCGCCCAGGGCACGTTCCACTGGGTGCTCGCCCTCGCCGATTTCGGGCTCTCCACGCCCGCCGTCTACGCCGAGCTCGACGCGCACCGGGCCCGGCACGCTCAGGACATCTTCCCCGCCGACCTGCGCCCCTCCGTCGACGCAGGCGTGCTGCATGCGCTGCGCGCGGGTGATGCGCACATGCTCGCCGAGGCTCTGCATAACGACCTGCAGGCCCCTGCCCTGCACCTCGAGCCCTCGCTCGCCGACGTGCTCGAGCTCGGCGAGCAGAACGGGGCGCTCGCGGGCATCGTGTCGGGGTCCGGGCCCACGGTCGCCTTCCTCGCGGCGGATGTCGACTCGGCTCTCGAGCTGCAGGTCGCCCTCTCGGCGTCGCGACTCAACGTCGTTCGGGCCACCGGCCCCGTGCACGGCGCCCGCATCGTCGGCGACTGAGCGCTCTCGGCTGCGACGATCCGCGGCCTGCATCGACGGTATGATGACTTCATCATGTCGCTAAGTCAGACCGAACGCCCCCTCTACGAGGTCAAGGCCGGCCTCTTCAAAGGGCTCTCGCATCCGCTGCGCATCCGTCTGCTCGAACTGCTCGCCGACGGCGAGGAGCACGGGGTGGGCGAGTTGCAGGAGGCGACCGGCCTCGAGGCCTCGCACCTCTCACAGCACCTGGCCGTGCTGCGTCGGCAGCACCTCGTCGTCTCGGAGCGGCGCGCGAGCAACGTCTACTACCGGCTTGCCTACCCGGAGGTCGCGGCGCTGCTCGCCGTCGCTCGGGGCCTGCTCACCTCGATCGTCGAAGGGGATCGCGTGCGTGCCGCCGAGGTCGCCTCCCTCCCGGCGCTGCCGCGATGACGGCCTGGTCGCGCGTCCGGGCGCTGCTGCCGGCCGCATCCGACTACGCACCGCTGCGCCGCTCCTGGCGCGGCGACCTGCTCGCGGGCATCACGGTCGGCATCGTCGCTCTCCCGCTCGCCCTCGGTTTCGGCATCTCCTCGGGTGCGGGCGCTGAGGCCGGACTCATCACGGCGATCGTGGCGGGCGTCGTCGCCGCGGTGTTCGGCGGCTCGAACGTGCAGGTGTCGGGCCCCACGGGCGCGATGGTCGTCGTGCTCGCGCCGATCGTCGCGAGTCACGGCATCGCGGCCGTCGCCCTCGTGAGTGTCATGGCGGGTGTCGTCGTGCTCCTCGCGGGGGCCCTTCGGCTCGGACGCGCGGTGTCATTCATCCCCTGGCCCGTGATCGAGGGCTTCACCTTCGGCATCGCCGTCATCATCTTCCTGCAGCAGATCCCTGCGCTCACCGGCGCGGATGCCGCGGGTGCCTCCCACACGAACGTCGCCGTCACCGCGGTCGAGGCGCTCGCCCGAGCCGACGGTGTGTACCTCCTGTGGGCTCTCGGCGCGGTCGCGGTCGTGGCGGTCTGCATGCTGCTGCTGCCGCTTCTGCATCGCGCGATCCCGGGCTCCCTCGTCGGGATCGCGCTCGTGACCCTCGCCGCGCTCGTGCTGCCCAACCCGCTCGCCGAGATCGGCGAGCTGCCGGGCTCACTGCCCGCGCCGACGGTGCCGCCGATGGATGCAGCGCTGCTCGGTGAACTCGCGTTGCCGGCGCTCACCGTGGCGGCGCTCGCGGCGATCGAGTCGCTGCTGGCCGCCCGGGTCGCCGCGTCGCTCTCCGACACCGGACCGTATGACCCCGACCGCGAACTCGTGGGGCAGGGGCTCGCCTCCGTGGCCGCCGGGCTCTTCGGCGGCATGCCCGCAACGGGCGCCATCGCGCGCACCGCGGTGAGCGTGCGGGCGGGCGCGCGCACGCGTGTCGCGGCGGTGACGCACGCGCTCGTCCTGCTGCTCGTGGTGCTCGTGGCGGCGCAGCCGGTGGGCCTCATCCCGCTCGCGGCCCTCTCGGGCGTGCTCATGGTGACAGCGGTGCGCATGGTTCATCCGACGACGGTGCGCAGCATCCTGCGCTCCACGCGCGCCGACGCGATCGCCTTCGTCGTCACGGCCGTCGTGACCATCTCGGTCGACCTCATCGTGGCGGTGGTGATCGGCATGGTCGTCGCGGGGGTGTTCGCGATCCGGAGCCTGTCACGCGCGACAGGGGTGACGCGTGAGCCGCTCGCGGGGGATCCCGTCGAGGGCGACGAGCGCATCGCGATCGTGCGTCTCGACGGCCCGCTGTTCTTCGCGGCCGCCGATCGGGTGGCCGACACCGTGAACGCCCTCGAGAACGTCTCGGTCGTGATCCTGCGCATGTCGCAGCTCGAGCTCGTGGATGCGACCGGCGCGCACGTGCTCTCGGAGATCGTGCAGCGGCTGGAGGCGCGCGGCATCACGGTGCTCATCAAGGGCGTACGTGAAGGGCATGTCGAGTTGTTCCGCACCGTCGGGGTGCTGAGGGCGCTGCGGCACCACCGGCACCTCTTCGCCGAGCTTCCCGCCGCGATCGAGCACGCTCGCACCCATGTCGCTCGCGAGCGCGGGGCCGGCTGATCCCGGCAGCCGGCCGGCCCGCGTCAGCTGTCGACGTCGCCGAGCTGCTGCAGGGCGTGGCGCATGCCGAGTTCGAAGCGGGATTGGACGCCCGCCGCGCTCATGACCTCCGACACGCGGCGGCTCACCGTGCGCACCGAGATGCCCATCGCGCTCGCGATGCGCACATCCGTCCAGCCCAGCGCGAGCAGGTGCAGGATGCCGTGCGCGCCTTTCTCGAACTCCCCCCACGGGATGCCGGCACCCCACTCGAGCTCGAAGAGCTGCCGCAGCGGCTCGACGACCGCGGCCCGCCGGGTGAGGGTGTGCCGCTCGGGTCCGTCACCCTCAGCCGGATCTTCGCGCAGCACGACTGCGCCCTGGTCGTAGATCACGAACTGGGTGGCCGAGGGGAACACCCGCACCTCGAGACCGAGGGCGATCGCGAACTCGACGAGGTCCTCGGCGGGGGCGCCGAGGGTCGCCGGCGGCACGATGACGCGTCCCGTGATGAGCCGACCCGCGACGACGTGCTCGAGGATGTCGCCCTCCAACTCGTCGAGCCAGGCGCGGTCCGCGAAGCTCTCGTCGTCGGCCACCACCATGAGCATCTCGAGGGGTTTCGTCCGACGGTCGGGGTGGCTCTGCAGCATGTTCCACCAGTGCCGCCAGTATCCGAGTTCGCCGTAGAGCACCTCGTCGTCGGGGGTCGCGTCGTCGGCGCGCAGCCAGTAGTCGTGCAGCACGGTAAGCAACTCGCTCGAATCGGCGTCGAGCTCGAGGTCGGCATCGCCGGGCCGGTTGAGGCTGAAGGCGTCGCCTTCACGCTCGGCGAGCCCCACCGCCACGAGACGTTCGAGTGCTGCGCGCCCGGCGTCGTCGAGTTCGACGCCCGCCCGCTTCACGCCCGCGAGCGCGATGTGCTCGTAATCCCGCCGGAGGGCGGCCTGATCGTCGTCGACGCCGCTCATCCGGCCCACCATAGGTGTCGTCGCACCCAGGCGACAGGCTCCCCATCGGGGGGCGCGGGGGTGGATGCCGCCTAGGCTCGTAGCGATGGCACACCTGCTCGGCGCCGAAGGCATCTCGCTCTCCTTCCCCACCAAAGACGTCTTCGACCACGTGACGGTCGGCCTCGACGAGGGTGACCGCATCGGGGTGGTCGGGCGCAACGGCGACGGCAAGTCGACCCTGCTGCGCATCCTCGCCGGTCGGCAGCAACCCGACTCGGGCCGCGTCACGGTGCGCGGCGGCACGCGCATCGGCATGCTCGATCAGGCCGACCGGCTTCCCGAAGACGAGACGATCCACCACGCGGTGGTCGGCGATCGCGCCGAGCACGAGTGGGCGGGTGATGCGAAGGTGCGCGATGTCGTGACGGGCCTGCTCGGCGACCTGCCCTGGGATGCCCGCATCGGCGAGCTCTCGGGCGGTCAGCGCCGCCGCGTGGCGCTCGCGGCGCTGCTCAGCCGCGAATGGGATGTCGTGTTCCTCGACGAGCCCACCAACCACCTCGACGTCGAGGGCGTGGCGTGGCTCGCCGCCCACCTGAACACGCGCTGGGCGAAGAACCAGGGCGGCCTCGTCGTCGTCACCCACGACCGGTGGTTCCTCGACGAGGTCTCGACCGACACCTGGGAGGTGCACGACGGAATCGTCGAGCCCTTCGAGGGCGGCTACGCGGCCTATGTGCTGCAACGCGTCGAGCGCGACCGCATGGCGGCCGCATCCGAGTCCAAGCGTCAGAACCTCATGCGCAAGGAGCTCGCCTGGCTGCGGCGGGGCGCGCCGGCGCGCACCTCGAAGCCCAAGTTCCGCATCGAGGCCGCCAACGCGCTCATCGGCGACGTACCTCCCGTGCGCAACCGGGTGGCGCTCGAGCAGCTCGCGACCTCGCGACTCGGCAAGGACGTCGTGGATCTGCTGGATGTCGCGGTCGCCTTCCCGGATGCCGCCGGCGGCGAGCGCGAGGTGCTGCATGACATCACCTGGCGCATCGCGCCGGGAGAGCGCACCGGCATCCTGGGCGTGAACGGCGCAGGCAAGTCGACCCTGCTCGGGCTCGTCGCAGGCACCGTGAAGCCGACCGCGGGGCGGGTGAAGACCGGCAAGACCGTGCGCATCGCGGTGCTCGACCAGCGCCTCGCGGAGCTCGACGAGATCGCCGACGACCGGGTCGCGGATGTCGTGGGGCGCCAGCGTGCGAGCTATCGCGTGGGCGGCGGGGCCGAGCTGACCCCCGGCCAGCTGCTCGAGCGGCTCGGCTTCTCGAACGCACAGCTCTCGACGCCCGTGCGCGACCTCTCGGGTGGGCAGAAGCGGCGCCTGCAACTGCTGCTCATCCTGCTCGACGAGCCCAACGTGCTCATCCTCGACGAGCCTACGAACGACCTCGACACCGACATGCTCGCCGCGATGGAGGACCTCCTGGACTCCTGGCCCGGCACACTGCTCGTCGTCTCCCACGACCGCTACCTCATCGAGCGGGTCACCGACCAGCAGTACGCGGTGCTCGACGGGCGGATGCGCCACCTCCCGGGTGGGGTCGACGAGTACCTGCGGCTGCGCGCCGCGGGTGACTCCGCCGGCGTGTCGAGACCTGCCGAGGCAGCGGCGTCCGCGGGTCTCTCGGGCGCCGAGCGTCGCACCGCCGAGAAGGAGCTCGCGTCCGTGGAGCGGCGCATGGCGAAGGTCGCCGAGGCGATCTCGGCGCAGCACGCGGCGTTCGCGGCCGCCGATCAGAGCGACTACGGCGAGCTGCAGCGGCTGCAGGCGGCGCTCGCGGCGCTCGAGGCGGAATCCGCCGAGCTCGAGGAGCGCTGGCTCGAGCTGGGCGAGCAGCTCGAGCGCTGACGCCTGCGCGCGTCTCGCGTCGGCGCGCGTCCTGCTGCGGGGACGGGACTGAAGTCCCTGCCGAGGCGGCGGGGGCGCCCCTAGCGTGGGCGCGAGCGACGCAGATGACGCCGCCGGAAGGGATCGGGAACATGCGCACCTACCTCGTCACGGGGGCGGCGTCGGGCATCGGCAAGGCCACCGTGGATCTGCTCGCCGAGCGCGGCGCCCGGGTGATCGGCCTCGACCTGCACGACGCCGACATCGACGCCGACCTCGCGACACCCGAGGGGCGGGCAGGGCTCGCGGATGCGGTGCGGGCGAAGGCTCCGAACGGTCTCGACGCGATCGTCGCGGTCGCGGGCGTCGCCCTGCCGACCTCCTTGACGGTGCGCGTCAACTACTTCGGCACCCTCGCGACCCTCGAGAACCTCCGTCCGTTGCTTGCCGGATCGGAAGCGCCTCGCGCGGTGGTCGTGTCGTCGATGGCCTCGCTCATGCCGGTCGACGACGAGCTCGTCGCCCTGCTCTCAGCGGGCGATGAGAAGGCAGCCGTCGCGCGTGCCGATGTCCTCGCCGGCGGGGAGTCCGGCGGGCTCATCTACGCATCCACCAAGCGAGCGCTCTCGGAGTGGGTGCGCACGCAGTCGATCACGCCCGAGTGGGCGGGCGCCGGCATCCCGCTCAACGCCGTCGGCCCCGGCATCATCATCACCCCCATGACGGCGCCGCTCATGCAGACGCAAGAGGCGCGCGATCAGCTCGCGCAGATGGTGCCCATGCCCCTGGGCGGGCCCGCGGAGCCGGTCGTCGTGGCACGCCTGCTGGCGTGGCTGGCGAGCGAGGAGAACACGCACCTCGCGGGTCAGACGATCTACATCGACGGCGGATCCGACGTCGCCATCCGCGGACCGCACATCTTCGGCACGACCTCCTGAGCCGTCAGGGGCGCTCGCCTCACGACCCGTCGCGCAGCTGCGCGAGCGTCGCGGAGGAGAAGCGGATGTCATCGAACCGCACCGCGCATCCCTCACCGTGGGGCGACTGCACCTCGAACCCGAGACGCACCTCGGCGAGGGGCGCGTCGAGGCGGAACACCCGCAGCAGCTCCCAGTGCGCACCGTCGAATGACCCGTGGAAGGCGTAGGCCTGCCCGACCCGCGACACCCGCATCCACGCCCGATCGCCGTCGACCACGAACGAGTTGGCGTCATCGGCGACCCCGCGGCATACGACCGTCACGAGCATCGGGCGGCCGTCAGGGGAGTACTCGAAGCACAGCTTCGCCCAGTTGCGCTCGTCGGCCCACAGCAGCAGCACACCCGCGTCGGCGGTCGCGGCGAAGTCGACCGTGACGTGCGCCGCGAGCTGGTAGTCGCCCTCCGGCGGCGTGCCGAGCAACGCCGGCGCGTTGAGCACGACGCCTTCGCCCTCATGGCGGGCCGCCGGGTCGATGAAGATGTCGGTGCGCGGCGGCGCGGTCGCGGCGAGGGAGGCAGCGCCTACCTTCCACGCGAGCTCGTGGGTCGGGTGCAGCGGGAACGGCACGCCGTCGACGGCATACGAATCGGGGGTCACGGCAGTCCTCTCGACGACTCGTCCCAGTCTGCCCGACGCGGATGCGGCATGCGCGCTCGGTAGGCTCGCATCCGTGCCGTCACCCGTCTCCGCCAGCGTGAGCGGGCTCGGCATCCACCTGCCGGATCGCATGCGCACGACCGCCGAGACCGAGGCGGAGCTGCGCCGCCGGAACCCCGGCGTGCGGCTGCCGACGGGGCTCATCCGCCGGATGACGGGCGTCGAGGCCGTTCACCTGCGGCCCGACGGGTGGGATGCCTCCGACCTCGCCGTCGCGGCGGCGCGCGTGGCGCTCGCCGAGTCGCCGGGCGACGTCGACCTCGTGCTGTTCGCCTCCGCGAGTCAAGACCTCATCGAGCCGGCGACGAGCCACATCGTCGCGGCCAAGCTCGGCCTCGACGCGCCCGTGATGGACATCAAGAACGCGTGCAACTCGGTCGTCAACGCGATGCAGGTCGCCGACGCGTTCATCCGCACCGGCCAGTACCGCCGCGTGCTGATCGCGAGCGGTGAGGCGCCGACGGCGGCGGTGCGGTGGGACCTCACGTCGCACGAGCAGTTCCTGCGCTCCTTCCCCGGCTACACGATGAGCGACGCAGGCGCGGCCCTCGTGCTCGAGGCGAGCGACGACGCGGATGCCGGCATCCGCTCGACGCGGTTCCTCGCCGTCTCGCGGCACTGGGGCATCGGCACCCTCCCGGGCGGCGGCACGATGCGCCCCCGCGACCTCGACGCCGAGTACTTCGACATGGACGGCCACGGCTTGCAGCAGGCGTTCCTCGAGCTCGGACCGGAGCCCGTGCTCGGGCTGCTGCGCGACCGCGGTCTCGACTGGAGCGACTTCGACCTCGTCGCGATCCACCAGGTGGCGCTGCCGTATCTGCCGCCGGTCTTCGAGCGTCTCGGGGTTCCCGACGACCGCACCGTCATCACCGTGCGCGAGCACGGCAACCTGGCCTCGGCGACGCTGCCGCTGCAGCTGCAGCTCGCGCGCGAACGCGGGATGCTGCACCCCGGGTCGCGGGTGCTGCTCATCGGCCTCGCGGGCGGAATCTCGCTCGGACTCGTGGAGGTGGTCTGGTGACGCGCCTCGCCGTCGTCGTGCCGGTCTACCAGGAGGCGGCGGGCATCACCCCCACCCTGGTGGCGCTCGCTGCGCAGCGCGACGGCGACGTCGAGGTGTGGTTCGTCGACAACGGCTCGACCGACGGCTCGGCCGAGGTCATCCGCGCCTTCGCCGCCGAGCGGGGGCTCATCCGCTGGCATGTCGTCGAGGAGCAGCAGAAGGGCACCGGCGCCGCCGCCGACACGGGCATGCGGGCGGCGATCGCCGCAGGCGCGACCCTGCTGGCCCGCACCGACGCCGACTGCCTGCCGCGTGAGGACTGGACCGCATCCGTGCGCCGCGCCCTCACCCCGCGCTCCGACGGGGGCCGGGGCCTACGCCTCGTCGGCGGTGAGCTCGTGCCCCGGCGTGACGAGGGCGTCGGCTGGCTGACGCGTCTGACGCTGCGCGGCGCGGTGCACCTCGCCGAGGCGTTCGGCCGTATCCGCCCGGGCAACCGCGGCGACGGCTACCTCGGGCCGTACCTCATGGCGGCCGGCTGCAACGTCGGCATCACGGCCGAGCTGTACCTCGCCGCCGGCGGCTTTCCCCGCACCGCCATCGAGGACCTGCATGAGGACCGCGCACTCGTGAACGCGGTGCGCCGCATCACGCGCGACTACGCGCGACGTGCGGATGTCGTGGTCTACGGGTCGAGTCGGCGCGTGCGGGCGTGGGGGCTGCGTCGCACGCTGCTCTGGTACAAGGACCACGCCTACAAGCCCGAGGTCGTCGACATCCGATGAACGCGGAGCGCGCCACTCGGGCCGACCGCGCCGTCGTGCGGGCGGCGCATCCGCTCGCGTTCCCGCTCGTCTCGGCGATTCCAGGCCCGGTGCGGCGGGTGCCCGGGCTCGGCGTCGTCGTCAAGGACGCGGCGCTGCTGCGCGCGGTGCTCATGGACGCCGCGCACTTCTCCAAGAACGGCCCCGGCGCCCCGAGTGATCTCTGGACACCCGTGCTCGGCGCGCGTGTGCTTCTCAACATGGAGGGCGCCGATCACCTCGCGCTGCGCCGACAACTCGCGCCCCTGTTCTCGCCCGCGTTCGTTGACGGCTTCGTCGCCGAGAGCCTCGGGGCCGCGACGGAGGCGCTCGCGACCTCCCTCGCGCGGGGCGAGAACGTCGACCTCGTCGCGCACGCGCGCCGTGGTGCGAGCCGGGTGATCTCGCGGCTCGTCGGGCTCGATCCGGGCTCCTTCGACGACCGGATGTTCGCGCGCGTCTCGAGCGTCACGGGCTACGTCACGCTCGCCCGTCCGCGGCTCGGCGCTCGTCAGCTCGCGGCGGCCCGTGGGATCCTCGGCGAGCTCGGCGCGCATGCCTCCCGGGCCTACGCGGGCGACGAATCGACGCTGCCCGGGCGCATGCGCTCCCTCGGCCTGTCGGAGAGGGAGGCGCTCGGTGCGGTCGGCGCGTTCGTGCTCACCGGCACCGAGACGATCGTGTCGTACCTGCCACGGCTCATCGCCCTGCTCGTCGACTCCGGCTGGCATGCGCGCCTCGCCGCCGATCCGAGCGACACGGATGCGGCGATCGCCGAGGGACTACGGGTCACGACCCCGTCGCCGGTCATGCTGCGCGCCGTGACGGAGGCGACCACGATCGGCGCGGTCGCCGTGCGCCCCGGCGACCGGGTCATCCTCGGCACCTACTGGGCCGACACCGCGCTCGGCACCTTCGATCCCGAGGGCAACCCGGCGGCGTCGCTCAAGCAGCTGTGGTTCGGTGCCGGCGCGCACTTCTGCCTGGGAGCGCCGCTCGCGATGGCGCAGATCCGGCTCACGCTCGACGCGCTGCTCGCGCATCCGGATCTCGCGATCACCCGCCGCCGCGCCGCGCGCGGCGTGCTCATCCCCTCGTACGCCGAGCTCGAGGTGCGCGCATGAGCGATCTCGTGCACGCCGTGCTCGCCGCCGCCGCGCGCACCCCCGAGGCGCCGGCCCTCACGTCCCACGGGCGCACCTGGAGCTACCGCGAACTCGCGCGCCGCATCCGGGCGATCGCCGCGGGGCTCCGCGGCGAGGGCCTCGCCCGGGGGGATCGCGTGCTGTTCTCGGTGCGACCCGGCGGGGATGCGGTGGCTTTCGCTCTCGGGATCGTCGGCGCGGGGGGCACGGTCGTGTTCGCCGACCCCGGAGCCGGAGAGGCGCTCTTCCGCGCGCGCGCTCAGCTCGCCGCTCCCCTCTGGGTGGCCGCCGAGTCGCTGCTCTACCTCGCCTCGAGCGCGCCGCTTCGCCCACTCGCCCGGCGCCGTGGCATCGAGCTCGCCCCCTACGGCCGGCTCGTGCCGCATGCACGCCACCTCCGCGCCGGACGATGGCTTCCCGGTGTGCCGACCGGTGCGCTCGCGCTCTCGCGGCTCGCGGCGGGTGACGCCGACGGCATCGTGCCGGGGCACCCCGACGACCCCGCACTCGTCGTCTTCACCTCGGGCACCACCGACGCGCCCAAGGCGGTCGTGCACACGCGCGGCTCGCTCGGGGCGGGGCTCACCGACTTCGCCGAGGGCGTCGGCATCCGCGCGGGCCTGCGGGTGCTCACCGACCAGCTCATGGTGGGGGTGCCCGCGCTGATCGGGGGCGCGCACTGGACGATGCCTGCTCCCGGCCTCGATCCCGGTGCCCGCCCGGAGGCGTACCTGAAGCACCTGGGCGACGCCCAGCTGCTGTTCGCGAGCCCCGCGACCCTCGACGCGATCCTGCGCGCCCTCGACGCCCACCCGGAACTCGTCGCGCGCCTCACCCCGGGTCTCGAGACGATCGTGCTCGGCGGCGCCCCCGTGCTGCCTCCGCTGTTGCGGCGCGTGTTCGTCCGGCTTCCCCAGGTGCGCATCCGTACCGTGTACGGCATGACCGAGATCCTGCCGGTCGCCATCGCGGACGGCGCCGAGAAGCTCCGCGCCGCCGAGGCGGGCGTCGACGGCGACCCCGTGGGCCGGCTCGTGCCGAGCGTCGCCGCGCGCATCGACGCCGGCGAGCTCGTGCTCGCAGGCCCCGGACTCGCGCGCGGCTACCTCGCCGAGCTGCCGACGCATCCGCTCGCCGAACTGCGCACCGGCGACCTCGCCACGATCGACGGTGACCGCCTGGTGCTGCGCGGTCGCGCGAAGGACATGTTCATCCGCGGCACCCAGAACATCTACCCGGGGCTCTACGAGCCGCTCATCGCGGGACTCCCCGGGGTCGCCGACGCTGCGCTGGTAGGCGTGCCGGACGCCATCGGCGACGACCGCATCGTCGTGGCGGTGGTGCCCGCCGACGCGGCGCCCGCCGGCCCGACGGCTCGGCATCCGCTCGTCGCCGAGGTGGTCCGTCGGCTGCCGGGACTCGTGGATGCCGGAGCGCTGCCGGACGTCGTCGTCGCGATCCCCGAGCTGCCGCGGTCGGGACGCGGCCGCAAGCTCGACCGTGCCGCGCTCGCCGCCCTGCTGGCCAGGTTCGTGGACGCGGCCCCCTCGGGGGAGGCGAGCCCATGAGGATCGCCGTCACGGGTGCGTCGGGCTTCATCGGCGGAGCCGTCGCGACCGCGCTCGCCGACGCCAACCACGACGTCACGGGCTTCGGGCGCCGCCGACGGGGCTGGTCGCATCCGCTCGCCCGCTATCGCGTGTGGGACATCACCTCGGGTCCGCTGCTCGGCGACCGCGATTTCGACGCCGTCGTGCACTGCGCGGCCCTCGCCGACGACTGGGCGCCGCTGACCGAGGCGATGCGCGTGAACCGCACGGGCACCCGCAACGTCGTCGCGAGCTTCCGGCGGGCGCGCATCGTGCACCTGTCGACATCCTCGGTCTACGACGCCTTCACCCCCACCGTGCAGGCGACCGAGGGCGAGGCTCCCGTGACGCGATTCCTCTCGAGCTACGCGGAGTCGAAGACCTTCGCCGAGCTCGAGGTGATGGGGACGGATGCCGTGATCCTGCGCCCGCACGCCGTCTACGGCCCCGGCGACACGACCCTGCTGCCCCGCGTGCTCGGGGCGGTGCGGCACGGTCGGCTCGTGCTGCCCGAGGGCGCGCGCGTGCTGCATTCGCTCACCCATATCGACCACCTCGTCGACGCGGTGCGGTTGGGGCTCACCGGCCGTGCCGGCGTCTACAACATCGCCGACGCCGAACCGGTGGTGCTCGCCGAGGTGATCGAGGAGTTCCTCGCGCGCCGGGCGGTGCGCGCCCGACTCGTGCGGATGCCGTACCCGGCCGCGCTGCGTGCCGCGGCGGTCGCGGAGGCCACGGCGCGCATCCGCCACCGGCGCCCGCGGGTGACCCGCTACGCGGTGAGCCAGCTCGGGCTCGAGCGCACGCTCGACCTCACGGCCGCCCGCGAGCGCCTGGGCTTCGCGCCCGGCTCGACCGACCTCGAGGGCGCCGAGAACTGGTAGTTCCGTCAGCGAACGACCTTCTCCACCACGAGCGACGCATAGGCCGGGATCAGAACGCGCCGCCCGTATCGCCGCGAGACGACGCGGTAACCCCGCCCGTCGCCGATGAGCAGCTCGAGCACCGCCGCGAGCTCGGCGCGGGCGAGCGGTCCGCCGAGGCACAGGTGCCGTCCGGCGCCGAACCACAGCTGACGGTTGTGCGGCAGGTAGGGCCGGTCGATGCGGAACGCGCCCGCGACGTTGTTGGCCGTCCAGGTCAGCACCATCACCCGCTCCCCGGCCCGCAGCGTCCGCCCGGCGACCTCGACATCCGCGAGCACGGAGCGACCGATGAGCGGCGCGGGACTCGTGACGCGCAAGGTCTCGCGCACGGCATCCTCGCGGTGCTCCGGATGCGCGAGCAGCCGGTCGAGCTCGCCCGAGTCGGCGAGCACGGCCGCCATCCGCGCCATGGCCGATGCGGCCGTCTCGGTGCCGGCCACCATGAGCAGCGTCGAGAGACCCTTCGTCTCCTGCAGGCTGAGACCCAGCTCGCGACACCGGCCGATGACGGTGTCGGGGTGCGCATCGGGGAAGACCGCGTCGATGTGCGCCGTGAGCTCGTCGACGATGCCGCGCGCGAGGGCGACCTTCTCCGGCGGGAGCTCGGTGTCGGCGGTCGTTCCGAGAGCGATCGAGGCGAGACGCTCGCCCGTGACGAAGATCTCGAGGTAGGCGTCGTCGCCGCGGCTCGCATCCACGGGCAGACCGAGCAGCTGGGTCACCATCCGTCCCACCAGCACGCGCGAGAGCTCAGCCAGATCGAGCGGTTCGCCCCCTTCGAAGGCCACGCGTGCCTCGGCGAGGCGCGGCCCCCAGGCCTGCTCGACGAACGCGGCGGAGCTGCGCTCGGTGAAGAGCTCCTTGCTGCGCGTGCGCAGCTCGTGGTGGCCCGGCCCGTCGAAGAGCTCGTAGACCCAGTCGCCGAGGATCTGCGCCCACAGGTGCCCGACGCCGCCCTCCGAGAGCAGCGTCAGATGGGCGGGATCGTTGAGCAGGGTACGGGCGACGACCGGGTCGGAGGTGATCCAGCCGAGTCCGGGCACCCTCATGAGGGGACGCGCGAACTGCCCGAGCCAGTTGAGCAGCGGAAGCGCGGGGCGGGCCGCACGCAACAGCCGGTGCTCGTGGGCAGCGGCACCCGATCCGATCGCGTCGCCGAGAAGGCGGATGCGGCGCTCGCGGGGAGCTGCGTCGAGTTCGGCGGCGACCGGCATGCGGTCAGCCTAGTGACGGGTCATCGCCGTCAGTACGCCCCATCGCGCGCGAGCACGGCTTTCACTGTGCGCCACAGCAGTACGACGTCGCCCATGAGCGACCAGTTCTCGACGTAATAGAGGTCGAGACGCACGGATTCCTTCCAGCTGAGGCGGCTGCGCCCGCTCACCTGCCAGAGGCCGGTGAGGCCGGGGCGCACGAGCAGTCGGCGGCGTGCGGCGTCGTCGTACCGCTCGACTTCGCGGGGCAGTGGCGGCCGCGGCCCGACGAGCGACATCGAGCCCCCCAGCACGTTGAACAGCTGAGGAAGCTCGTCGATCGAGAAGCGCCGCATGACTCGACCCGCGGGCGTGACCCGGGGGTCGTTCTGCAGCTTGAACAGCACCTCGTTGCCGGCGTCGCGCTGAACGGCCAGCAGATCCTGCAGACGATCCTCGGCATCCGCCGTCATGCTGCGGAACTTGAGCATCGAGAACGTGCGGCCGTGCAGACCGATCCGCTCCTGACGGAACAGCAGCGGCCCGCGCGAGCTGAGCTTCACCGCGAGCGCCGTGACGAGCAGCAGGGGCGAGAGCACCGCGATCGCGAGCGTCGCGCCCACGAGATCGAAGGCGCGCTTCGTGAAACGACCCGCCCCCTCGTACCGCGGCGTCTCGACGTGCACGAGCGGAAGCCCCGCCACCGGGCGAGTATGGATGCGCGGGCCGGCGACATCGACGAGGTTCGGCACCATCACGAGGTACTGCTCGTCGGGCACGAGCGACCACGACAGCTCACGCACCTGGCTCGGGGAGAGACCGTGCCCGCTCACCATGATCACGGTGTCCGCGGTGCTCTCGGCCATGACCGCCGGCAGCTCGGCCACGGATGCGACGCGCGAATCCGGGATCCGTCGCACCGGCTCGTCCGGGGTCGAGCTGCACGCGGCGACGATGCGGTACCCGTTGCCCGGTTGCCGCTCGAGCACCTCGACGATGTCGTCGATCGAATGACTCGAGCCGACGATGATGCACAGCGCGCTGTACTCGCCACGACGCCGCGCTCTTGTGAGCCACGTACGCCAGAGCAGTCGTTCGACGACGAGCACGATGAGCCCGGCGGGTAGTGCGACGAGCAGGTAGCCGCGGCTGAACTCGATCTGCAGGGCGAAGCCGAAGATCGCGATGAGCCCGAAGAGCTGCAGGCTCGAGGCGGCGACACGCTTGTACTCGTCGGGCCCCGACCCCACGATCCGGTGCTCGCGGGTCGCGCCGACGCTCAGCGCGACCATCCACGCGACCATGATGGCGAGCGAGACGAGCGTGTAGTTGAGCGCGAACATGGCGAGTTCGTCGGGCACCGTCACGAGCGCGGCATCCACGCCGAACCAGATCAGCTGCGCTCCCGCGACGGCCGCCACGACGACGAGCAGGTCGCTCCAGATGAGGCGACGTGCGTATGCGCGACGCCAGTCGATGCGCGGGTTGGCTGCGCCGGTCTGCACAGAGGTTCACCCTACCGGGACGCGTCGCCGCAGCGACGCGGAACGATCGCGTGAGACGAGGACTAGGGACGCCCCATGCCGAGATAGCGCCATCCGTTCGCGCGCCAGGTGGCCGGGTCGAGGCAGTTGCGCCCGTCGACCACGACGCGCCCGCGCACGAGACTCGCCGCGTGTTCGGGCGAGAGCCCGCGGCGGTACTCGTCCCATTCGGTCACGACGATCACGGCATCCGCGTCGCGCAGCGCGTCGTCGAGTTCGTCGGCGTAGCCCAGCTGCGGCTGCGCGCGCCGGGCGTTCTCGAGCGCCGCGGGGTCGGTGACGACGACCTCGGCGCCGAGTCCGTGCAGGCGCACCGCCACGTCGAGGGCGGGAGAGTCGCGGATGTCGTCGGAGTGCGGCTTGAACGCCGCGCCCAGCACGGCGATGCGCTTGCGGTGCACGCTTCCGCCGAGACCGTCGATGACGAGCTGCACGGCGCGCCCGCGGCGGCGCAGATTGATGGCATCCATCTCGCGCAGGAATGCCACCGACTGGCCGCGGCCCAGCTCCTCGGCACGGGCGGAGAACGCTCGGATGTCCTTGGGCAGGCAACCGCCCCCGAAGCCGATCCCCGCGCCGAGGAAGCGGCGGCCGATGCGGACGTCATGCCCGATCGCGTCCGCGAGCTGCGTGACGTCGGCCCCGGTGACCTCGGCGATCTCGGCCATCGCGTTGATGAAGGAGATCTTGGTGGCCAGGAATGCGTTGGCGGCCACTTTGACGAGTTCCGCCGTCGCGTAGTCGGTGACGATGAAGGGCGTCTGGGAGGCGACGGCCGTGTGGTACACCTCGCGCAGGATATCGGCGGCACGCGTGCCGTCGTCTCCTGCGGGCACTCCGACGACGAGGCGATCCGGCTGGATGGTGTCCTGAACGGCCCAACCCTCCCGCAGGAACTCCGGGTTCCAGACGAGGTGGGCGCCCGTCGGCGCCACGAGCTCTGCCAGGCGGGCCGCCGTGCCCACGGGAACGGTCGACTTGCCTGCGACGATGTCGCCCGGGGAGAGGTGCGGCAGCAGTGCCTCGACTGCGGCGTCGACGAAGCGCAGGTCGGCGGCGAAGCCATCGTGCACCTGGGGCGTTCCGACCGCGATGAAGTGCACGGCGGCGCCCGCGGCGTCGGCCGACTCGGTGCTGAACCGCAGGCGCCCGGATGCGACACCGTCCGCGAGCAGCTCGTCCAGTCCCGGTTCGAAGAACGGTGCCCGGCCGGCCCCGAGTGTGGCCACCTTGGCGGCGTCGACGTCGATCCCGACCACCTCGTGGCCGATCGACGCCATCGCCGCTGCGTGCACGGCCCCGAGGTAGCCGCATCCGATCACGGAGAGTCTCACGGTGGTTCGTCCTATTCCCAGCTGATCGAGGAAGCGAGAAGCGGAGCCGAAGCAAGCGCCCAGGCGTGCTGGGCCCGCAGCCCCTCCGTCACGGTCGTGGTGGCACGCCATCCGAGCTCCGCCTCGACGAGGTCGGTCGCGCCCGAGGTGCGTGAGACGTCGCCGGCTGCGACGTCGAGCCGTTCGATGTCGAGCGGGTGGCCGACGAGCTCGGAGATGATCTCGAGCACCTCGTTGACCGACACCTGTCCTCCGCCGGCGACGTTGAACACGGAGCCCGGCGCGTGATCGGTGGTCGCGGCGAGCACGTTGGCCTCGACGATGTCGTCGATGTAGGTGAAGTCCCGCACCTGCTCGCCGCTGCCGAACACCCGGATCGACTCGTGCGCGATCCCGGCGTTCAGGAAACGGGTGAAGGCCATGTCGGGCCGCTGGCGCGGGCCGTAGACGGTGAAGTAGCGCAGAGAGGTGGTGGGAACGCCGAAGTTGCGTCCGTACAGGGTCACGAGATGCTCGGCCGCGAGCTTGGTCACGCCGTAGGGGGACTTGGGCTGCGGTCGGTCGGTCTCGCGGGTCGGGTAGCTCTCGGCCTCGCCGTAGATCGACGACGACGACGCCGCGACGAACCGCTGCAGGCGCGGGGCGGACCGCGCCGCTTCGAGAAGCGCCTGTGTGGCTGAGATGTTGTGCGCGACGTAGGGAGCGAATCCGGTGCCCCATGAACCGCGCACCCCCGGTTGGCCGGCCTCATGGAAGACGAGGTCGACATCGCGCAGAAGGGCCGGGAGCTCGAGGTCGTTCAGATCAGCCTCGACGAGCGTGAAGCCCGGTCCGGTGAGCCGCTCGAGGTTGTCGCGCTTGAGGGCGGAGCCGTAGTAGTCGGTGAAGCTGTCGATCCCCACGACCTCGTGACCGTCTGCGAGCAGGCGACTCGCGATGGAGCTGCCGATGAAGCCCGCGGCGCCGGTGACCAGTGATCGCACGGGGCTCCTTCCTCTGTCCACGACGAGCCGCGCAACCTGAGGATTCTAGCCGGGGGTCGCGGTCGCCGCCGTCGGCCGCGTCCAGCTTACGGCGCGGGCGGGCACCGGTACGGTTGCACCCAGGAGGAGGGCAGATGCCGTCTGTGGCGATCATCGGGACGCGGGGGTATCCCAGCTACTACGGCGGCTTCGAGACAGCGGTGCGGCATCTCGCCCCGTTCCTGGCTGATCGCGGGTGGGACACGACGGTCTACGGCCGGCCGGGCGCGACCAGCCCGAATCCGGATGACGCCGACGCGCGCGTGACGCGCGTGCTCACGCGGGGGATCGAGCGCAAGAGCCTCAGCACGCTCTCGTACGGCCTCACCTCCGTGCTCGACGCCCGGCGGCGCAGGCCCGATGTCGCCCTCGTCATGAACGTGGCCAACGGATTCTGGCTGCCGCTGCTGAGACGCGCCGGGATCCCGACCGTCGTGAACGTCGACGGCATCGAATGGGAGCGCGCGAAATGGGGCGGCCTCGCCCGAGGCGTCTTCCGGCTGGGCGCTCGCCGCACGGCCCGATTCGCCGACCAGCTCATCTTCGATTCGCGGGAGATCGAGCGTCGATGGGGCGAGGGGTTCGCGAGAACCGGCGCCTTCATCCCGTATGGCGGCACCCCGGCGGATTCGCTCGCGCCGCCCCCGCTCGGCCTGCCCTCGGGCGGATATGTGCTGCTCGTGGCACGGTTCGTCCCGGAGAACACCATCGGCGAGTTCCTCGACGCGGTTCCCCTGCTCGCGGAGTCGACCGAGGTGGTGCTCGTCGGGTCGACGGGCTACGGCGGGGAGCTCGACGTGCGGGCGAGGCGGCTCGACGCCCGGCACGCCTCGGTCAGATGGCTCGGGCACGTGAGCGACGACGCCCTGCTGCATGCGCTCTGGCAGCACTGCGGCGTCTACTTCCATGGGCACAGTGCCGGGGGCACGAACCCGGCGCTCGTGCAGGCGATGGCGCTCGGCGCTCCCGTGGTGGCGCGCGACACCCCGTACAACCGGGAGGTCCTCGGGGAACTCGGCGCGTTCGTCGGCGCGGATCCTTCCGACATCGTGCGGGTGGTGCGGGACGTGCTGGGGCGCGATCAGCGAGATCTGCCGTCCCGCCTCCGTGCGCGGGCCGCGGCCCAATATGGTTGGCGCGAGGTCTGCGAGGCCTACGAGCGCGAGATGAAGGCGCTCCTGGGGGTCGAGGAGAAGGGTGGCCATGCGGGACATCGTGCGAGCCTGGCGCGCCGTGCGCCTCGACGCGCAGGCCCTGTCGGCTCGTGACGACGTGCCGCTGGCGAGACGGCCGACGCTCCTGCGCCTGGGCTACGGCCCTTTCCGGGTCGCCTTCCTCATGCGGCTGGCCGCGTCGGGAGGCGGGATCGGCAGGCTCGCGCGCAACCGTCTGCTGTCTCGCGGTGACGACGTGGCGCCCGGCGCCGTCTTCGAGGGCGCGCTCATCCTGCCGCACCCGGTGGGGATCGTGATCGGGAGGGGCGTGGTGGTCGCCGACGGCGTCACCATCTACCAGAACTCGACGCTCGGCGGCGATCGCGCCGGCGGCTATCCGCGGCTCGCGGCGGGATGCGTCGTGCACGCCAACAGCGTCGTGTACGGCGCGATCGAGCTCGCCGAGGGCACCGTCGTCGGCGCCGGGGTGGTGCTCGCGCGCGACACCGGTGTGGGTGAGGTCGTGCGCGGGCCGCGGGCGTAGCGGGCGGTTCGTGATGCGGGTCGTGGTCGATGCGTTCTGGTGGGACTCGGGACCGCCGTCGCTGCGCCACGTTGCGCGCGAGCTCGTGCTGAGCTGGGTGGCGCAGTTCCCGCAGGACGAACTGCATCTGGTCGTTCGGCGCGGTGCCGATCTGGCGGGCATGCCCGAGGGGGTGATCCCGCACCCGACGCGATGGTGGCCGCAGGCGCTCGCGATCGTGCTCGCGGGCGCGCGGATCTCTCGACGCATCGGGGCGGATGCGGTGGTCTCGCACAACTTCGGCGTACCGCCTGCGCTGCTGGGCCATCGTCGCCGCGCCCGTTCGGCGGTCTTCATCCAGGATGTGCTCTTCGCGACCGACCCGCACTGGTTCACGACCGTCGAGCGTGCGTACTTCCGGGGCATGACGGTACTCGCGCCGCGAGCGGACATCGTGCTCACCTCGACCCGCAGCGAGCGGGCGCGGATCCTCGCGTCGACGGCGTCGACGCGTGTGGAATCCGTGGGACTCGGGCTCAGCTCCGAGCTGCAGCGGGCACAGCCAGACCCGACGGTGGCCGAGCGCCTGCGACTCGGTCGCTTCCTGCTCAGCGTCGGCCGGCTCAACGCACGCAAGAACCTCAAGAACGCGATCCTCGGCGCCGCGGCATCCGGGGTGCTCTCCCCGGAGCTGCCGCTCGTGATCGTGGGGGAGGGCGATGGGCGGGCCGCGGAGCTGCCGGACGATATCGAGAGATTGCGAGAGCGCGGGATCGTGCGGTTCGTCGGTCGGGTGACCGACGAGGAGCTGCGCTGGCTCTACGCCCACTGCGAGCTGTTCCTGTTCACTTCACTCGGTGAGGGCTTCGGCATGCCGCCCGTCGAGGCGCTCGCTTCGGGCGCTCGGGTCGTGGTGACCGATGCGGAGGTGTTCCGCGAGACGCTCGGCGATCTCGCCACGTTCGTCGACGCGCACGACGCGGCCGCGATCGGCGCGGGCATCCGTACCGCGCTCGCGCGGCCTGCGTCGGAGGATGCGCGCGAGATCATCGTGCGGCACAGCTGGTCGCGGACGACGGCCGCGATCCGTCGGCAGCTCGCGCTCGAGATCGAGGGATCAGCCGGCGGCAGAGCGCCGCGCGACACGGAAGGCCGTGACGACCCCGAGGGTGCCTGAGGCGATCTGGCCGACAGCGAGCGCGACCGGCGCGCTCGCTGCGCCGAGCAGCGGGAAGAGCGAGATGCCGGCGAGCGCCGCGGCGCCGAGCGACGCCGTCGCGATGGCCGGCAACAGGTTCGCGCGCTTGAGCACGAGCAGCGAACGCCCGGCCCAGGTGCTCGCGGCGGCGAACGGCAGTCCGACGAGCAGGATGATCGCCCACATCGCACCGAGCGACCAGCTCGACTCGTACGCGAGAGACGCCCATGCCAGCACGAGGGCGAGGGCTGCCACCGCGCACGCGATGACGGTGGCGGGGAGGAGCACCCGGCGGAGGGAGGCCATCCTCGCCTTCGTCCCGCCCTGCGGGTCGCCGAACACCGCGGGCAGGTTCGGGATCTCGGGCAGCACGACGACGCTGTTCACGACCTGGTAGGCGGCCTGGTAGATGCGATTGGCCAATTCCCCGCTCGTGACCGAACCTGGGGGGCCCGCCACGAGGAAGACGCGGGCGAGCGCGGGAGCGCCCTGACCCACGACCTGCCCGGAGAACTGCACCCACAGCTGTCGCGACGGCACGGGGGCCAATGTCGTCGTCGCTGCTCGGTTCGTGCGCACGAGCACCCGCACGCGCCACGCGAGGTACCCACAGCGGACCGCTTCGCCGCAGGCCAGTGCGAGCGAGAGCGAGAACAGTCCTGCTCCGAGCGTCAGCACGAGGAGTGCGGGCGCCGTGCGGAAGAAGGTCGAGAACAGCAGGCCGTTGAGCCGCGAGAAGGCGACGAGGAAGCCGGACCAGGGCGCGGCGGCGATGGCGATGATCGGGACGAGCGCGAGCGGCCAGGTGCTCGCGATGCGCACCGTCGCATCGTGGTCGACCAGGGAGTACCCGGCCGCGAGGGCGAAGTAGACGATGACCGCGACCCACGAGCTCGTGCGGAGCGAGCGCAGCCCCGTGACGGCCACCGAACGCATCGTCGGCGCGGCGCCGTCACGCCGCACGACCGCGATCTCCGCAGCGAACGCCGCCTCGACGCTCGCGGCGAAGATGCCCGACACGATGAGTGCGATCGAGAGCGCGAGCAGCAGCGCGTCCGAGATCTCCGTGCCCGCGACGACCGGTAGCGCGAACGGCAGGACCAGACCCGGAGCGGCGCCGAGCACGAGGAAGCCGAGTGCCGCGACCCTACGTCTCATGCGGAACCTGCCGCTTGGGGGCGCGGGATGCGAACGCCTCCACCGCCTCACGGTATCGCCCGGCCTGGATCGCCGGATCGTAGGCGACCGCCGCGTGCGCGCCCGCGCGTTGCCCGATCGCCGCGCGCGCGTGGGGATCCTCGAGCGCTCGCCGCAACGCCGCGACGCACCCCTCGCCCTCCGGCGCGAAGGTCAGGCCGGTGACCCCGTCGACGACGAACTCGTCCACGCCGCCGGACGCCGGACCGACGACGGTGATCGCGCGCCGCTGCGCCTCGGCCACGACGCGTCCACTGGGTTCGTCGTCGTTCATGAACAGCAGCACGTCGAGGCCTGTGAGCACCTCGTCGGCCGGGAGACGCCCGCGCATCCGGAACCGACGACCCAGCAGTCGACGCCCCTCGTCGGCCACCTCGGCGAGATACGCCGGGGTGACGCCTGATCCGCGGATCTCGAGTACGGCGTCGGTGCGCACCTCGGCGAACGCCCTGATGCCCTCGAGAACGCGTTTCTGCGGTGCCACCTGGCCCACCATCGCCACCACGAGCTCGTCGCGCACCCGAGACGGCTCAGGCGAGCCGTCCGCCTCGACGCCCCGCCAGACGACGCGTGTCGGCAGGCCCCGCGGATACTGGCGCGCGATGTAGGAGCTGACGCAGACGGCACCATGGGCGATTCGCGCGAATGCGAAGTAGGGCAGACGGCGCGGGTTGCGTCGGCGGGAGTCGTGGGCGTCGACCACGATGCTGCCCCCGGTCGCGGCGGCCCACACTCGCAGGATCGGGACGAGCGGGTGCAGGTAGATGTCGAACAGCACGACCGTCGCACCGGGCGGGAGGTGACGGAGCGCCAGCACGAAGCCCGGAAGGCGCCCCACGCGGGAGGAACCCGCGCGGACGAGCCGCGCATCCGAGCCGAGCGCTGCGCGCCAGCTCTGCGCGAGCGCGGCCCCGGAGGTCACGAGCTCTGGGCGGTCCCCTCGCGCCGCGAGCGCGCGCGCGAGAGTCAGGAGACTGTGCTCCGCCCCCCACATCGCCGTCGAGCCGGTGACGAAGCAGATGGTCGGCCGGCTCACGGCCTTACCCTAGCGGCGGGCGCCGCTCCTAGAGCTTGCCGGCCGCCTTGAGGGCGAGATAGTGGTCGGCGAGCGCCGGGGGAAGCTCCTGTGGTGCACCGGTCACGACCTCGCCCCCGAGTCGCCGGATCGCCGCGGCCACCCGGGTCGCGTCGAGCAGCGCCCGCTCGGCGGCCGCCGCCCGGTACACCTCGTCGCTCGCGCTGCGCTCGGAGGCCGCGGCGATGACATCCGGGTCGGTCACCGAGGCCACGACCACCGTGTGGTGGCGCGTGAGCTCGGGCAGCATCGTGAGGAGCGGCTCGGCTGCCCCGGGAGCATCGATCGTCGTCAGCAGCACCACGAGGGCCCGGTGCGGCGTGATCGAGCGCACGAGGCCCGGCACTCCTCGCCAATCCGGCTCGATGAGCTCCGGCTCGATCGGTGCGAGCACGTCGACCATGCGGGCGAGCAGCTGCGCCCGGGTGGCGCCCTGCACGCGCCCCCGGACGCGACTGTCGTACACCGCGAGATCCACCCGGTCGCCGGCTCGCGTCGCGAGGGCGGCGAGCAGCAGACTCGCCTCGAACGCCGTGTCGAGGCGCACCTCGTCGGCGATGCGCGCCGCCGCCGTGCGCCCCGAGTCGATCACGAGCACGATCCGTCGATCGCGTTCGGGGCGCCACGTGCGCACGACGAGCTTCGCGCCGCCGCCGGCGGGATCGCGCCGGCGCGCGGTCGCCCGCCAGTCGATGGAGCGCACATCGTCGCCGCGCACGTACTCGCGCAGGCTGTCGAACTCGGTGCCCTGGCCGCGGATCAGCAGCGAGGTGCGCCCGTCGAGTTCGCGCAGTCGTGCGATCCGCGACGGCAGATGCCGTCGTGAGGTGAACGGCGGCAGCACCCGCAGCGCCGCGGGCGCTCGCAGCGTGCGCTGCCGCGACACGAGGTGCAGCGGCCCGCTCGAGCGCACGGTCACCCCCGCCGCCCGCAGCTCACCGCGCCGCGTCGGAGTGAGGACCGTGCGCACCGCCCGCCGCTCGCCCGGGGGCACTGCGACCGGGACCCGTGGCGGCCGCGCACCCGCGGAGGGCTGCCAGGCATCGCGCACGACCCCGCGCACCGTGCGGCGCCCGATGTTGAGGATCGTGAGCGTCGTCTCGACCGGCTCACCCAGCCGCGATCGCGCCGGCACGCTGCGTTCGATGCGCAGCGCCGCGGGCGATCCGGCCAGCAGCGCATCCAGCGCACCGCCTGCCGCCATGAGCCCCAGCCACACCCAGAAGCCGGGCCAGCCGCCGAGCAGCACGACGGGAACGGCGCCCAGTGCGAGCACCGCCACGAACCATCCCGAGATCGCCATCGCCGGATCAGATCGGCACGCGAACCTGCTGGATCACCGCGCGCAGCACGGCATCCGCTCCCACGCCCTCGAGTTCGGCTTCGGGTCGTAGCTGGATGCGGTGCCGCAGCACCGGCAGCGCCATCGCCTGGATGTGGTCGGGTGTCACCCCGGACGCCCCGGTCAGCCACGCCCACGCCCGCGAGGCCGCGAGCAGTGCCGTCGTGCCGCGCGGACTCACCCCGAGCCGCACCGACGGGCTCTGCCGGGTGCCGCGGGCCAGGTCGACGGCGTAGCCGAGAACATCCGCGCTCACCGGCATCCGCGCCACATCCGCCTGGGCGGCCTGCAACGTCGCCGCGTCGAGCACGGGCGTGACGCCCGCCGCCTCGAGGTCACGCGGGTTGAACCCCGAGGCGTGCCGCACGAGCACCTCGACCTCGGCATCCCGGGCCGGAAGATCGAGCACGAGCTTCAGCAGGAAGCGGTCGAGCTGCGCCTCGGGGAGCGTGTAGGTGCCCTCGTACTCGATCGGGTTCTGGGTGGCCGCGACGAGGAACGGCACGGGCAGCGACCGCGTCGTGCCGTCGGCGGACACCTGCCGCTCCTCCATCGCCTCCAGAAGCGCCGACTGGGTCTTGGGGGGCGTGCGGTTGATCTCGTCGGCGAGCAGGATGTTGGTGAACACCGGCCCCTCGCGGAACTCGAACTCGCCCGTCTTGGGGTCGTACACGACCGAGCCGGTGATGTCTCCCGGCATGAGGTCGGGGGTGAACTGCACGCGTCGGGTCTCGAGCGAGAGCGAACGCGAGAGCGAGCGCACGAGCAGCGTCTTCGCGACGCCCGGCACGCCCTCCAGCAGCACGTGGCCGTTCGCGAGCAGGGCGATGAGCAGGCCCGTGACGGCGCCGTCCTGGCCCACCACCGCCTTCCCGACCTCGAGGCGCACGCGCGAGAGGGCGTCGCGCAGTTCGGATGTGGTGGTCATGGCGTCCATTCTCTTTCGTTGCTCTGTCGACTCGTGCCCGCGTCAGCGCGGCCGTACCGCCCGAGCGAGTTCCTGCTCGAGGCGCAGGAGCTCGTCGGAGATCCGCACGAAACCGCGATCGTCGTGGGCGGCTTCGGTGTGCAGCAGCGCCGTGAGCGCCGCGACGGGGCGCTCGGTCGCGACGGCGGTGGCTCCGATGATCTCCTCGGGGGTCGCGTGCCGCCCGAGGCCCAGGATGCGCGCGAGGCGTGCGAGGGTCGCGTCGCGCAGCGTCGCGAGCGCGTGGTCGCGGGCACCGCCGCGCTCGTAGAGCCGGGCTCGCCCCTCCATCGTCTCGCTCGAACGCACCTCGACGGGAAGGTTCTCGACCACGACCGGTCCCATCCGGCGCCCCCGCCAGAGCGCAGCCGCGATGCCGACGAGCAGCAGCAGCACCACGAGCGGCGGGAACCAGGTGCCCTGCAACGAGGCGAGGCTGCCCTCCTGTTCGAAGGCGAGGTCGTCGACGTCGGGCTGATACCAGACGAGCTTCGCCTGCTCGCCGAGCAGCCCCAGCGCGAGAGCGGCATTGCCCGAGTCGGCGACGTAGCGGTTCTCGAGCACCTCGCCGAGCCCCAGCAGCGTCACGATGCGCGACCCGCGCTCGAGGCGCACGAGCCCGTATCCGTCGCCGGATGCGAAGCAGCGCTCGGCGCTCGCGGGCGCGGTGTAGGCGTCCCCGCCGGCGCTCACCGACGCGGCACGTCGCACCGCCGGCACGCTGCAGTCCGCGGGCAGCTCGCCGCCGCCGAAGCCCCCGTACTCGACCCCGGGGGTGAGCTGTTCGAGAGCCACGTCGGTGGGTTGTACGACGACGAGGTGCAGCGAGAGGTTCAGCACCCGCGCGTAGGCCTCGTCCGTGAGCACCCACCAGTCGTCGTCGACGAGGAGGGTGACGCCGCGTCCGTCGCCGACGGCCGCCTCGGTCTCCCAGAAGGAGTGCGTGACGGTGACGTCGACGCCCTGCTGCGCGAGCACCTGGGCGAGCGCCATCGCGCCGGCCTCGCCCGGGTCGGCGGGGGAGCGGTCATGCTGCCCGGCCCGTGAGGTCTGTCCGGCGGCCCACACCGCGAGCCCGCCGATCACGACGACGAGCACGATCGCGATCCACAGCAGCACGAGCGCGACGCGTCGCCGGGTGCGCGGCCGGCTCGAGGATGCGTCGCCCCCGCTCGCCGCGGATGCCGCCTCGCCCGTCGCCTCGATCGCGGTCACGGCTCGACCCTCGCGAACGGCTCATCCGCCCTGCCCGCGCCGGCGGGTTCGAGCACCGGACGGGTGCGTGCCACGGCGTCGTCGAGGGCGGCGAGTCGTTCGTAGCGTTCACGATCGCCGCGGTCGCCGAGGTAGCGCACGGCATCGAAGTCGTGGGCGGCCTCCTCGAGTGCGGCAGCGTGCTCGGGCAGGGACGTCGCGGCACGCCGCGCCACATCGTGCGCGGTGCTGCCGGGCACCGTCGACACGAGGGTGCGCTCATGCAGCGACCGGGCGATCGCGCGGAACCGCTCCGCGATCGCCTCGCCCCAGCGGCCGGCGCGGGCCGCGGCATCCGCGTCCCGCCGCATCGCCGCGGCGTCGCGGTGGTCGTCGGCCTCGAAGAGCTCGTCGCCGGCCGTGCGCACGCGGCTGCGCGCCCGCAGTCGCGGCACCCCGAAGACGAGGAAGGCCACGACGATCACCGCGAGCGCGACGATCACGAGCAGCACGATCCATCCGGGAACCGTGCCCTCGCCGCCGAGCGAGTCCGTGAGGTCCTGCAGCCACTGATAGAAGTCCTTGAGCCACTGCGGCGTCTGGGCGGCCTCGCGCTCCTGATAGCGCGCCTTCGCGAGCTCCTCCTGCAGCAGGCGTCGGGCCTCCTCGCGGTCGGGGTCGAGGGGGGCGTCGAGCGGTGCGGTGAGCAGCCCGCGGAGCGTCGCCGAGGTCATCCCCATCCCGACCCCCTCGTGTCGTCGACGGGCGTCGCCCGCAGCTGCGAGGCGGCGATGTCGACGGGCGGGCGATAGGGATCGGGCTCGGCCGGATCGAAGCGCGTCGTCGCGCGCCGCTCCTCCATGAACTTCGCGAGGGTCAGGTCGAGCCCTTCGCGCCGCATCCGCACGTCGAGATACAGCAGGGCGTCGGTGGACGTCGTCACGACGAGTCCGATCGCGCCGATCGCGGAGGCGATGAGCGACGCCGCCGCGTCTCCCGCTCGCGTGACGGCGAGGTAGTCGCCCATGTCGCCGTTGCCGGCGACGATGCTCGCGAGCCAGGACACGAGCAGCTGCACGGGCACCGCCACGAGCATCGTCGCGATCCAGATCATTCCCCAGCACAGGATGCGGATGCCGAAGGTGCGCCAGAACTGCCCGCGCGTGAGCCGCCAGGAACGTCGCACGCCCGCGCCGAGGCGCAGCCGTTCGACGACGAGCACCGAGGGCACGAACGCGAGCTTCGTGCCGAGCCAGGTGAGCAGTACCGCGAACGCGGGATAGACCACGAAGGTGGCGAGCACGCCCAGAAGGGGATCGGAGAGGCCGATCGCCCCGTACAGCGCGATCGCGACGACGCCGCCCGCGATCACGGCGAGCACGACGATCGCCGTCCAGGCCGCGATCGGGGCGCGCACCCCGCGCGTGCGGCGTCGAAGTCCGCCCGGGGTCAGCCGGCGTCCGACGGCGGCGTGCGAGACATCCATGGTCGAGATGCCCTGCTGGAGGGTTCCCGCGCCGAAGACGAGGGCACGTGCGACGACCCAGCCGAGCGCTCCGAGTGCGAACCCGCTCACCCAGTCGTAGAGGCCGACGTCGAGTCGTGAGCCGCTCTCCTGCAGCAGCGGGTCGACGACGAACAGCCCGAAGACCGTTCCGAGGCCCGTCGCCACGAGCGACAGCGCGATCGCGGGCACGAGGGCGACGACGGGATTGTGGCGCAGCTCGCGGAACGCACCCGCGAGGATCTGCCCCATCGTGAGGGGGCGCAGCGGCACGAACGGCTCCCGGGCGGGCGGCGTCCACGTGGGCGCCGGGAAGGCGCCGGTGAACTCCGTCACGCGTTCCCCTTCCCCCGGTGCGGCAGTGGCCTGGCGCCCATGTTCCCATATGTCCGGGGGTGCGCGGAGTTTCACTCGACGCCGCGTGGTTTTCATTAACAACGTTAATGAACTAGCGTGAGCGTCGTGTCGATCGAGGAAGACGCCAAGCGGTTCCGCATGGAGGTGCTGCGCCTCGCCCGACGAATCGGCGAGGTGCGCATCACCGAGGTCGTCAGCGAGACGCAGTTCGACGTGCTGACGCACCTCCACGACCGGGGATCGGCCACGCCCGGCGACCTGGCGCGCATGGAGAGCGTGACGCCTCCCGCCATCAACCGCACCGTCAACGCGCTCGAGGCCGCCGGTCTCGTGCGCCGGGTGGGAGACCCCGACGACGGCCGGCGCATCATCGTCGAGGTGACCGATGCGGGACACTCGCTCATCGACGAGACCCGCAATCGCCGGAACGCCCGGATGCGTGCCGAGTTCGCTCTGCTGTCGCCCGAGGATCGCGCCGCATTCGTGCGCGTCTCCGAGCTCATGGCCGAGATGCTCCGCGGATGAGCGCCACCGAGCCCACCGACACGGGCCTCATCGACATCGGGGGCGGCGGGATGTTCCGGGCCCTCGGTGTGCGCAACTTCCGCATCTGGTTCTTCGGGTCGCTCGCCTCGAGCGCGGGCGCATGGATGCAGGCGACGGCCATGGGCTGGGTCGTGCTCACCGAGCTCACCGAGGGCGATGCCGCCGCCATGGGCGTCGCGATCATGCTGCAGGCCATGCCCGGTCTGCTGCTCATCCCGGTGGTCGGCAGGGTCGTCGATCGCTTCGAGCGGCGCACGATGCTCGTCATCACGAGCAGCCTGTTCAGCGCGCTCGCGCTCGCCCTCGGCATCCTCCTCGTGCTCGACGTGCTCCTGCTGCCGCACATGTTCGTCTTCACCGCGGTGTGGGGCGTCATCATGGCCTTCGACCAGCCGCTTCGGCAGTCCTTCGTCGGCGATGTCGTGCGGCCCGACAAGGTCATCAACGCGATCAGCCTCTACTCGGTGCAGTTCAACGTGGCACGTCTCGCCGGGCCGGCGCTCGCCGGCGTGCTCATCGGGGTGATCGGCTCGGGCTGGATCTTCATCCTCAACACCTTCACCTACCTCGCGCTCGTCGTGTCCCTCGCCGCCATGCGCCGGTCGGAGTTCTCTCCGCGGCTGCGTGACGCATCGAGCGCGAGCATGCGTGCGGCGGTGCGTTACGTGCGGCATCGCTCCGACATCCTGCTGCTGCTCGGCATCGTGCTCATCTCGAGTGCGTTCGTGACGCAGTTCGCCGTCTACGCCGCGGCGATGGCCGTGAGCTTCGGGCAGCCGTCGTGGGCCTTCGGTCTCGTCACCTCCTGCTACGCCGTCGGCTCGCTCACCGGGGCGCTGTTCCTGGCGCGGATGCGGGTGGCGCGGATGCGTCGGATCGTGTTCTTCGCGGCGCTCGTCGCCCTCGCGACGGCGCTCTCGGCGATGATGCCGACGTTCTGGGCGTATGCGGCGATGGGCGCTGCGTGCGGCTTCACGATCGTCACCCTGATGGGCACCGCGAACGCCTACATGCAGGCCCACACCGACCCGATGGTGCGGGGTCGCGTGCTCGTCATGTACATGGCGGCGTTCAGCGGCGGCGCCCCCGTCGGGGCCCCGCTCATCGGCCTCGCGGCGAACGCCTGGGGTGCACGCGGCGCGGTCTTCCTCGTCGCGGCGATGGCGCTCGTCGCCGCCCTCGTCGGCATCGTCTGGTATCTCTCGACGGGCCGTGTGCACCGCCTGGCCGAGCGGCGCTTCCGGCTCTCGCTCGATGCGACCCGCCCCATCACGCTGCCGACGGTGGATTGACGCTCCTCAGTACTCGGCGACCGTGAGCCTCAGTGACCGGAGGCGGCTGCCGGGCTCCGTCGCCACCGCGAGCTCGGCCGGCGCGTCGAACACGAGCACCTGGTGCCGGAAGCGACGTGGCTCGGCGCACGCGAGGCGGAAGCCCTGCGGTCCGAGCCGCACCTCGCACGCTCCCTCGAGCTCGAGGTCGAGGAACAGGCCGCCGAAGGCGAGCAGCGGGGGAGTGCGCAGCTCGATCGAGCGTCCGTCGGAAGAGGCGGCTAGGGCGTCTTCGCCGAGTCCCGTCGACAGCACGACGCGCGCGTCCGGGGCCAGGTCGGGCGCGAGCACATCGGTCGAGACGAGGTCCGCGCCGTGGTCCTCGGCGATCGTGAAGGCCTCGACGTCGTCGGCGTGCAGCTCGGTGGCGAGGCCGGCACGTCGCGCCTGCCGGACGTACGCGAGGTGCTCGGCGCGGCCGTAGCGGGTTGCGCTGATGGCGACTGTCACGTCGCCGAGCGCCGCGACATCCGCGAACGACGGCGCCTGGTACAGGATGTCCATGAGCGGCACGTCGTGGATCCCCAGCTCCCGGATGCCGCGGTTGACGCGACCGTTCGAGGTCATGACGTAGCCGCCGCGCCCGAGGATGCCGTCGGCCAGCTCGAGCATGCGCAGCCAGACGTCGGCCGGCCCGTCGAGCTTGGACTCGATGAACGGCAGCAGCTGCGCATCGGCGCACGCGCGCAGATACTCCTCGAGTGTCGGGATGCCCGTGCGGTTCTCGGGGTCGCGAGCCTTCAGCCGGAAATCCCGGCGCAGCGCCGTGAGGGGTGTCTCGTCGACACGGACGGGCGTCCGGAGCTCACCGCCGTCGCTGTGCACGGCCGTGCGGTTGAGGGTCTCGTCGTGCATGACGACCAGCTCGCCGTCGGAGCTGAGGCGCACATCCGTCTCGATGCACGCGAATCCTGCTCGCCGCGCGAGCGCAACGGCCTCGAGGGAGTTCTCGCCCGCGATCGTGCAGCCCAGGTGCACCCCGCGGTGCGCGATGAAGCGCCGGTCCGTCACGCCGGACGGCTCGCGCGGAGCTCGAGGTCGACGGCGGAGATCAGTGCGCCCTGCTCGCGCAGGGTCGCCTGCAGCTCGGCCACGTCGACGTCGCGCGGACGCACACCCGCCCGGGCGGCGAGTGCCGCCGCGGCGCCCGCCGCGTGGCCGGTCGCCGTGCACGTCGCGCCGACGCGCACCGTGCCGAGGGCCTCACGGTCGACCGAGATGCAGCGGCCGGCGGCGAGCAGGCCGTCGGTCGTGGCCGGCACGAGCGCACGGTACGGGATGCCGTAGGGCTCGGGCACGTACATGACGTGCGAGCCCGCGTAGCCGTCGACGGGGTGCACGTCGATGGGCCACGCGCCGAGTGCGATCGAATCCTCGGGCTGGGCAGCGGCCCGCACCTCGTCACCCGTGAGGGTCGCGACGCCCACGAGGCGCCGCGTCTCGCGGATGCCGATGGTCGGCGCCGTCTGCTGCAGTCGCGCCTGCTCGAAGCCCTCCACGTTCTCGCGGAGGTAGTCGTAGATCGCGAAGGCGTCGCGACGGCCCTGCACCTCGGCGCGGGTGAGGTCGCGATTGTTCGTGGCGTCGCCGATGACGCGCACCGAGTTGATCCACACGACGTCCTTCTCGAGGCCGCCGAACCACGGGCCGCCGAACACCGGGAGTTCGCCGCGGGCCTTGGCATCTCGCATCGGCTGCCGGTCGATCACGACGTCCTGGCGGGCCGCCTCCGCATCGTCCATGCCGTACTGATCGAGGTCGCCGGGTTCGGGGCCGGTGCGGATGCGGGCGGGCTCGCCCGCGTCGATGCCCGGCACCGTGCGCACGTTCGAGAGGTACATCGGCAACGTCATGGGCTGGAGCGTGTCGCCCTTCTCCCAGTCGTCGCCGGAGCGGGCGACGACGTCGCCGTTGCCGGTCGCATCGACGGTGACCTTGGCGCGGATCGCCTGACGGCCCTCTCGGGTCTCGATGATGCAGCCGGTGACCGTGCCGTCCTCGACGATCGGGTAGGTCGCGAGCACGTGCAGCAGGAAGTCGACGCCGGCCTCCTGCAGCATCTCGTCGGCGACGAGCTTCATCTTCTCGGGGTCGGTCGAGAGCACCCAGCCGTCGTGGTCGACGGCGCCGCCGATCGCGGTGGCGCGCCGCAGCCAGTCACCGCCGACACCGTCGACGACGCGCACCCGGTCGGGTTGCAGCCAGGAGTTGTAGCCGGCCAGGGTGATCACGAGGCCCTGCGTCCACATGCCGCCGAGACCGCCCATCTCCTCCACGAGGAAGACGGATGCGCCGGTCTGCGCCGCGCCGACCGCGGCGCCCACTCCGGCTGGCCCGCCTCCCACGACGAGCACGTCGACGTCGGCGATGACGGGCACGTCGCGGGCGGGTTCGGAGTAGACGGCGGGGCTGGGCTGCTCGGGCATGGCCTGGTTCCTCGGTGCAGATAGCTCAGATGAGCGCGAATGGGCGGGGATGCTTCCATCCAAGTCGCAGGCGGGGAGTAGTCTCAAGATCGATACCGCGGTTGAACTGCTCATCTGAGCGCACCGGAAGGGGGTGGGGTGACCAGCGAATCCGGATCCGAGGCGATGGTCGAGGCGATCCTGCGTCGCTACTACCTCGACGACGTCACGAAGCTCGACATCGCACGCGAGTTCGGCATCTCGCGCTTCAAGGTCGCGCGCCTGCTCGAGGAGGCGAAGCGGCGGGGACTCGTGCACATCGAGATCGCGCCGAGCGCGGCCGACGCCGACCGCTCGGAACGGTTGCGCCGCGCGCTGGGGCTGCGGCGGGCCGTCGTGGTCGCGGATGCCGTGGGCCGCGAGCCGGACGCCGTGCGCCGTGCCGTGGGCCGTCTGAGCGCCCGAGTGGTCACCGAGCTCGCGGGGCGCGCCTCGGTCGTCGGCATCTCGTCGAGTCTCGCGCTCATCGCGATGGGCGAGGAGATCGAGTCGCTCGGCGACTGCACCGTCGTGCAGCTCACGGGCGTGCTCTCCTCCGAGGTGACGGGACTCGGCCCCGTCGAGCTCGTGCGCGATGTGGCGGCGAAGAGCTCGGGCCGGTCGCGCGTGTTCTACGCGCCCTTCGTGACACCCACCGCCGCCTCGGCGCGTGACCTGCGTCAGGATCCGACCATCCGCTGGGCCATGTCGGCCTACCCGCGACTGGACGTCGCGGTCGTCACGGTGGGGCGCTGGAGCGCGGGCGCGTCCGGGCTCCACGACTCGCTCACCGCGCGCGAACGCGAGCAGCTCGCGCGAGCGGGGGCGATCGGCGAGATCTGCGGCATCGTCGTCGACGGCGAGGGCGCCCCCGTGACGTCGCCCGCGACGGAGCGCGTGCTCGGCATCTCGTACGAGGAGCTGCGCCGCGTGCCCGAGGTGGTCGCCGTCGTGTACACCGGGAACCGGGCACCCGTGATCCGGGCGCTCGCCGCCGGCAAGCTCATCACGAGCATCGTCACGAGCGCCGAGGTCGCCGACGAGATCCTCGCCGAGGCCCCGGCCTGACGACGGCCGGGGCGCGGCCGGATCAGGCCGAGCGCTGCTGTGGTGCGATGATCGCCTTCACCGAGTCGGGCACGTGCTTGGCGAGCATGATCGCATCCGCGGTCTCGTCGAGCGGGAAGCGGTGCGTCACGAGCGATGAGACGTCGACCCGACCGCTCGAGATGAGCTCGATCGCGGTCGGCCAGGTGTGGGCGTAGCGGTTGACGAGCCCGATGGTGAGCTCGTTGACGTTGAGCCGCGAGAGCGCGAGCGACACATCCTGCTTGGGCATGCCCACCATGGCGGCGCGCCCGTTGGTGCGCAGCCGCCACAGGGCGTCGGCGAGAGCCGTGGGGGCTCCCGAGCACTCGAGCAGCACGTCGAAGTCGGCAGCCGTGCCGTCGCCGACCCGCTCGACCTCGAAGCCGAGTTCGCGCGCCATGTCGAGCCGGAAGTCGGCGATGTCGGTCACGGTGACCGAGCTCGCACCGAAGGCGCGCGCCACCTGTGCCGCGAGCAGCCCGACCGGGCCGGCGCCGGTGACGAGCACGCGGTCTCCGGGCTCGAGCCCGGCGCGCTTGCACGCCCAGATGCCGACCGAGAGCGGCTCGCACAGGGCGCCCTCCTCGTACGACATCGAATCCGGCATCCGGAACAGCTGCCGCTCGTCGATCGCCATGCGCTGCACGAGGGACCCGTCGTAGGGCGGCGTCGCGAAGAAAACGAGGTCGGGGCAGAGATGGTACCGACCGGCCATGCAGTCGCGACAGTCGCGGCACGGTGTCCCGGGTTCGATCGCGACACGGTCGCCGACCTCGACCTGCGTCACCTCGGCGCCGACGGCGATGACCTTGCCCGAGCATTCGTGGCCGAGGATGATCGGCCCGTCGACGACGTAGTCGCCGATGCGTCCGACGGTGTAGTACGCGGTGTCGGAGCCGCAGACCCCGACGGCCTCGATCTGCACGACGGCCTCGCGGGGTCCGGGGGTGGGCTCGGCCACGGCCTGGATCTCGATGACACCGAGCTCCGGCATCACGGCGGCGTGGTTGGGCATGGATGTGCTGCCTTTCAGCGGTTGGTAGAACCCCGGAGAACGAGCTCCGGCTGGATGTAGTCGACAACCCGTCCGGGTTCGGCGGTGCCGTCGAGCAACTGCAGCAGGCGGGTGGATGCGCGCCGGGCGACCTCCACAGACGGCAGCCGCAAGGTCGACAGCGGCGGGTCGAGGAAGCGGGAGAAGGGGTAGTCACCCCAGCCGATGATCATCACGTCCTCGGGGATGCGGATGTTGCGCTCCCGCAGCGCGGTGTAGAGCCCGAGGGCGAAGTAGTCGTTTCCGACGATGAAGGCATCGGGGCGGCGCCCACTGTCGAGCAGTTCACTCGTGACTCGGTAGGCGTCCTCGCCGCGCCATAGCGAGGCGCCCCGCATGGTGCGCCGGGACGGGACGAGGAGGATGTTGTGGGAGTCGAAGGCGATGCCGTGCCGCTCCAGCGCATGGCGGTAGCCGGTCACACGATGGGCGACGGTCGAGATGCGCAGGTCCTCCTCGATGACCACGATGTCGGTCGCGCCGCGCTCGATGATCACGTCGGTCGTCATGCGTCGACCGGCCTCGTTGTCGTTGGAGTAGAAGTCGACCTCGGTGCCCGGCGCCTCTCGCGCTGCAAGCACGAGAGGCAGCCCCGCACGCTCCAGTGCGGACCAGGGGTTGTCTCGTCCCTGCACCGGAACCCCGATCACGCCATCCACCCCTGCGCGCAGTGCGGTGTCGATGGCTGCTCGCTCGCGATCGGGGTCCTCGTCCGAGAGCAGCAGCATCAGGGCGTACCCCGCATCGATGGCCTGTTCCTCGATCTCGCTCACCAGGTCGTTGAAGAACGGGTTGGCGAGGTCGGTGACGATCACGCCGATCGTCTTGCCCGAGCCGAGCACGAGGGATCGGGCGTACACATTGGGCACGTACCCGATCCGCTCGGCTTCGGCTTTGATGAGCGCGCGTGTGGCGGCGCTCACCCCGGGCTTGTCATTGAGCGCGCGGGAGACGGTGTTGGCCGTGAGACCGAGGGCCTCGGCCACGTCCTGCAGCGTTCGACGCCGCGGGCCATCCGTCTTGCGCACCATGATGACGTTCCGCCTACTCCTTGAGCTCGAGGTAGATGCGTAGCATCGGGGCCTCGTCGCCGGACTTCTGCTCGCTCCGGAGGCGGAGCCAGTGGCCGAAGCCGCCGACGGGGATCGACAGCAAACCGACCGCCTCGGATGTTAGCGGAGCGATGCCTTCGTGGTCGATCCACTGCAGGCCGTCGGGCGAGATCTGTACCCGGAACTCCACCTCGCTGCCCGGAGCGGGGCGCAGGAACTGCACGTACCAGCGTGCTTCACCGGCCCAGGCCACTTCGAACGGCTCGGTCTCGTGGACCTTCTCGAGGTCGACGCCGCGCTCCAGCACGGCACTCTGCGACTGACGCATGTTCTGATTCACCAATCTGCCGAGATGACGACGGAGTCGAGGAAGAGGAAGTTGCGGTGCCCGCTCAGGGTGCGCACCGAGAAGTAGAAGTTGAGCAGGCTCTCGAGCGACTCGTACTTCTCCTTGTACGGCGGCACCGGCACGTCGCGCAGGTCGTAGGTGTCGTTGTTGAACTGCAACTCGACGTTCGACCGCGTCGTGGTGTCGATGAGGAAGCGCAGGTAGTGCCAGTTGACCTTGGTCGGCACCTCGTTGTAGCAGGCCTCCTGGCGCACGTCGTTGAGGTAGCGCCAGTCCTCGGGGTTGGGTGCGGTGAAGTCGGTGTACCGGCCGTAGTCGTGCTTGCCCTCGAAGCGCTCGTGCGGCGTCGGTTCGGCGACGGTGGGGTACATCCACTTCTGGATGATCTTGCCGTTCTCGTCGGCGTTCTGGAACCGCATGACGTTGTGGTACCGGATGCCGTCGTGGTCGAGGTCGGTCGCCACCGTGAAGGCGCCGAACTGCGCCTCGGTGGGATGCGAGTTCGCATCCCACGTGATGTCGCCGAAGCTGTTGGCCTCTTCGCCGCCGCCGAGGTTGGCCTCGCCCTTCCAGGCGAGGTAGGCCTCGATCTGCAGCAGGCCGCGGCCGCTCATCGTGAGTCGACGGATGGCGGTGGCGGTGTGTCCGGGCGCTTGACGCGTGGCGAGCTTGAGCGAGTACGTGCCCGTCATGCCCCCATGGGTGCCGACGTCGAAGAAGTTCTGGTTCGAGAGCTGCGGCGGACGGAAGTCGCGGAAGTGCTCGTCCATCGAGTCGAGGTCACCGCGGCCGTTGTAGTTGCCGCCGAGCTCGACCCAGCCGTGGGCTCCGTGGTTGAAATCGTCGAAGGTCAGGATCCGCGAGAGCGGATTGAACTTCGACAGGCGCAGATCGCTGCTGCGGATCGCGTCGCGCAGACCGGCTGCGGTACTCGCGACATCGGGGCTAGTCACCTATGACTCCTTAGCCATCGTTGAGGCCCGCCGGCTTTGGCGGGCGTAGGTGAGCGTAACGTTAGCGTTATCTCTCAGGGCTGTCAAAGACGAAACTTGCGCGAGAGAATATCGGGACTCGCACTAAAAAGCCCCGGTCAAACCGAGGGACCATCTGCGGGTTGACATTCGATCCGCGATAGGGAAGGTTCATTAGCGATAACGTTACGGGTCTCATCGACGAACCCGGAACCCGAGAACCAGGGGTCGAAGCGGACCCCGTGGAGGTAGACATGCTCGGATACACGATCCGGCGGGTGCTGCTCGCCGTCTTCGTGCTCTGGGGCGTAGTGACGGTCGTCTTCGTCATCGTGCGACTCGTGCCGGCCGACCCGGCACTGCTCATCGCCGGGATGGATGCGACACCGGAACAGCTCGCCGAGCTGCGCAAGCGGATGGGGTTGGACCAACCGCTCATCGTGCAGTACTTCGCCTACCTGGCTGGGGCGGTGACCGGTGACTTCGGCAACTCCTACACACAGGGCGTGCCGGTGATGACGCTCGTGGGCCAGGCGCTGCCCAACACCGCGGTGCTCGCCGTGCTCGCCTGTCTGCTCGCCGTCATCGTGAGCTTCCCGCTCGGTCTGCTCGCGGCGCTGCGCGTCAACCGCCCGACCGACCGCATCGTCACGACCGCGAGCCTGCTCACCCAGTCGCTCCCCGGCTTCTGGGTCGGCGTCGTGCTCATGCTCGTGTTCTCGCAGATGCTCAAGCTCCTGCCGAGCACCGGCTTCAACAGCCCGGCCGCGCTCGTGCTCCCCGTCGTCACGGTCGCTCTTCCGTTCATCGCGATCCTCACCCGTATGACCCGCAGCGGTCTGCTCGAGGTCGTCGGCGAGGGGTACATCACGACGGCGCGCGCGAAGGGCCTCTCCGAGCGCGTCGTGATCTTCACCCACGCGACCCGCAACGCGCTCATCCCGGTCATCACGCTCGTGGGACTCGAGTTCGGCACCCTGCTCGGGGGTGCGGTCATCACCGAGACCGTCTTCAGCTTCCCCGGCATCGGCAAGCTGCTCGTCGGCTCGATCCTGACCCGCGACTACGCGCTCGTCCAGGCGTGCGTCATGCTCATCGCCGCCGCCTTCGTCGTCGTGAACCTGGTGGTCGACCTCGTCTACGGCTACCTCGACCCGAGAGTGAGGCTCGCGAAATGACCGCCGCCCCGCCCACCATCGCGATGCAGACCATGGAGCGTGCTCGTCGAGCGCGTCGCGCGGTCGCGGCCCGCATCACCGTGCCGATCATTGTCATCGCCCTCTTCGTCATCGGCGCGGTGCTCGTGCCGATCCTCTACGGCTTCGACCCGCTGCGCACCGATGTGCTCCTGCGGCTCAAGCCCCCCGGCACCACGCTCGCCGACGGATCCTTCGCGGTGTTCGGAACCGACCAGGTCGGGCAGGACCTGTTCGCCCAGATGATGATGGGCGCGCGCGTCTCGCTCACCGTGGGCGTCTCGACGCTGCTCGTCGCGGGCATCTTCGGGGTGCTCCTCGGACTCCTCGCCGGCCACTTCGGCGGCTGGGTCGACAACGTGCTCATGCGGATCGCGGATGTGCAGCTCGCCTTCCCGGCGATCCTGCTCGCCATCCTGCTCGCCTCGGTGCTCGGCCCGAGCCTGGGGAACGTGATCGTGGTGATCTCGATCACCAACTGGGTCGTGTTCGCCCGGGTCACCCGCAGCCAGGTGCTGACGCTGCGCAGTCGCGAGTACGTCGAGGCGGCGCGCACCCTCGGCGCGAGCCACGCGCACATCATCTTCCGCACGCTGCTGCCCGGCTGCATCGCGCCGATCCTCGTGGTGGCGACCGTGCAGTTCGGTCACGTCGTGCTGCTCGAAGCCGCGCTCTCCTTCCTCGGGGTCGGGGTGCCGCTCGGCACGCCGAGCCTCGGCGCCACCATCCACAACGGCACCGCCTACCTCGGCACCGCATGGTGGATCTCGACTCTCCCCGGTATCGCGCTCGCCACCCTCGTGCTCTCGACGGGAATCCTCGGGGATGCGCTCCGCGACCGATTCGACCCGAAGCTCCGGAGCGCCTGATGACCGACACCATCCACCCCGTGGCCCGGCCCGACGAACTCCTCCTGAGCGTCGACGGCCTCAAGGTCGAGTTCTCCACCTCGGCGGGCGTCGTCCGCGCCCTCGACGGCGTGAGCTTCGACGTGCGCGCCGGCGAGACCGTCGCGATCCTCGGCGAATCCGGCTCGGGCAAGTCGGTGACCGCACAGGCGATCATGGCGCTGCTGCCGAAGCCGGCCGGATCGATCGTCGGAGGCGAGATCCGCTATCGCGGGCTCGACCTCGCCGCGCAGCCCACGAGCAAGGTGCGCGAGCTGTGCGCCACCGAGATCGCCATGATCTTCCAGGACCCGCTCAGCTCGCTCAACCCCGTCTTCCGGGTCGGCTGGCAGATCGCCGAGGTGTTCCGTCGTCGTCGCGGCACCCCCAAGCAGGAGGCGTGGGCGAAGGCGCTCGAACTGCTCAAGCGCGTCGGCATCCCCGACGCGGAGACCCGCATCCGGGACTATCCGCACCAGTTCAGCGGCGGACAGCGTCAGCGCATCATGATCGCGATGGCGATCGCCCTCGAGCCCAAGCTGCTCATCGGCGACGAGCCGACGACGGCGCTCGACGTCACCGTGCAGAAGCAGGTCATGAACCTGCTCGCCGACCTGCAGGCCGAGACGGGCATGGGCATGGTGCTCATCACCCACGACCTCGGAGTCGTCGCCGACGTGGCCGATCGCGCGGCGATCATGTACGCCGGCCGCATCGTCGAGACGGGGCAGATCCGGGATGTCTACGACAACCCCGCGCACCCCTACACCCAGGGGCTGCTGAACTCCATCCCGAGCAACGTCTCGAGCGGCAAGCGCCTCACCCCGATCGTGGGGTCGCCGCCGAACCTCCTGGCGCTGCCGACCGGCTGCTCCTTCCACCCCCGCTGCCCGTTCGCGACCGAGGTGTGCCGCACGACGGTTCCGCAGCTGCGCGAACCGATCGGCTGGCCCGCCGGCCACGCCGCGGCGTGCCACCGCACTGAGGAGGTGCTGAGCCATGGCTGAGTCGACTCCGCTGCTGAGCGTCGAACATCTCAAGGTCTCGTATCCGATCCGCTCATCGATCCTGCTGCGCAAGATCGGCGAGAAGCTCGCGGTCTCGGACGTGAACTTCGAGATCCGCCCGGGTGAGACGGTCGGGCTCGTGGGCGAATCCGGCTCGGGCAAGTCGACGATCGCGCGCACCGTGATCGGCCTCGTGCCGAGTGCTGGCGGCGTGATCCGCTTCGAAGGGCGCGACATCACGAAGCTCTCGGGGCGTGAGATGAAAGACGTGCGCCGCGACATGCAGATGGTCTTCCAGGACCCGTACGCCTCGCTCAACCCGCGCCTCACGGTGCGCGACCTCATCGCCGAGGCGTGGCGCGTGCACCCGGGAGTCGTGGCGCGCGATCGGTGGACGGCGGAGGCGAAGGACCTCATGGAGCGGGTCGGCCTCAACCCCGACTACTCCGACCGCTACCCGCACCAGTTCTCCGGAGGTCAGCGCCAGCGCATCGGCATCGCCCGGGCGCTCGCGCTCAGGCCGAAGCTCATCATCTGCGACGAGGCGGTGAGCGCCCTCGACGTCTCGGTGCAGGCGCAGGTGCTCAACCTCCTCGAAGACCTGCAGGTCGACCTCGGGCTCTCCTACCTCTTCATCTCGCACGACCTCTCGGTCATCGAGCACATCTGCGATCGGGTTCTCGTGCTCAACCAGGGTGTCGTCGTCGAGGAGGGCACCGCCCGCGAGCTGTTCGAGAACCCGCAGGATCCGTACACCCGTGCGCTGCTCTCGGCCGTCCCGGTCGTGCGCCCCTGGCGGGAGGAGGCCCCGTGAGCGCCGCGATCACCGTGCACCTCGTGCGTCACGGCGAATCGGTGTGGAATCTCGAGGGCCGCTACCAGGGTCAGGGCGACTCGGGGCTCACCGAGACCGGCCGACGTCAGGCGAAGCTGTTCGCCGCGCGATTCGTGGGCGAGGTGCCCACCCCCGACATCGTCGTCTCGAGCGATCTGCCACGCGTACGCGACACCGCGGCGGAGTACGCGGCGCTCACCGGTGCCGAGGTGCGCATCGATCCGGCGCTGCGGGAGATGAGCGTGGGCGATTGGGCCGGCCGCACCTTCGAGGAGATGGAGGCCGAGCATCCCGACATCGTCGCGGCGGTGGCGGCGGGAGAGGATGTCGCGCGCGGCGTCGGCGGCGAGACCTTCGCCGAGACGCGGGAGCGCGTGGCCGCGGCCATCGAGCGCGTCGTCGCCGAGCTCGCCGAGCGCGACGGCCCCCAGGTGGCGGTCGTCTTCACGAGCGGCAACCCCATCCGCCTTGCAGCGGCCCACATCCTGGGCCTGCCGAGCCCCGGGCACATGCCGCTCGGCTCGCCCGACAACTGCTCGCTCACGACGTTCCGGATGCGCGACGGCCGCCGCGAGGTCGTGCGCTTCAACCACGACATCACGCCGGCACGCCCGGCCGACCAACGGGAGATCTCATGACGGCCCTCAACGTCATCGCCCAGACCCACAACCTGTGGGGCGACCACCACGCCGCCGAGCGGGTGGATGCGATGCGCGCCCTCTACACGCGCCGGGCGCCCGACCTGCTCGCGACCCAGGAGACCCGCGGGTGGTCGCGCGATCTGCTCGACGAGGTCATGCCCGGACACGACCGCGTGCACGACGACTTCCCCGGCTGGGAGCTGCAGGGCAACCTGTGGTGGAACCGCGAGCTCTTCAGCGAGGTCGACCACGGTGCCGAGGACGTCGGCATCCACGACGCTCACGCGCGTCTGTTCTGGGTGCGGCTGCGCGTCGCGGGAGGCGAGCGCACGATCCTGTGGACGACCGCCCACCTCTCCTACTCGGGCAACGCGGTCGAGGTCGAGACCGGCGTCAACCAGCGCACGATCCAGGCTCGCCGCGTCACCCAGCAGCTCGATGCGCTCGCGCTCCCCGACGAGCCCGTGTTCTTCGCCTCGGACACCAACGCCATCGCGACAGCGATCTGGGAGATCGGGAACGCCGGATATCTGGACTCCTTCTCGGCGCTCAACCGGCAGGCCCCGCCGACGCATCCCGTGGTGCCCAACCCGTTCCGCGAGACGGTGGGAACGCCCAAGTCGCCGATCGGCAGCCCTCACAAGACCATCGACTACATCTTCTTCCGCGGCCCCGTGCGCGCCCGCAGCGCCGAGGTCGTGGAGTTCTTCGATCGGGGGATCGCGCCGAGCGATCACTACCCGGTCGCCTCGACGTTCGCGCTGCCGACGGCGTAGCCGGCAGACGAACCGCACCAGAAATTCCAACAATCAAAGGAGATAGCAATGACATCGCTTCGTGCGAAGTTGGGCTCGGTCGCCGCATTCGCGGCGGTTGCGGCCCTCGTGCTCTCGGGCTGTACCTCCACCGGCGAAGCTGCCGGTGGCGGGGAACCGCTGCCCGACGAGCAGCAGAACCTGACCTTCATCCCCGCCTACGGGTGGGCCGGGTCGGACATCTCGGCGGCGCCTCTCGAGATCGGCATCAACATGGCGATCTCGCAGACCCTCGAGGCGCTCGTCGTGCTCGATGAGAACAGCAAGCCGCAGCCCAAGCTCGCCGAGTCGTGGGAGTGGGTCGACGACACGACGCTCGTCTTCAAGCTCCGCGAAGGCGTCGAGTTCAGCGACGGCACGCCGCTCACCGCGGCTGACGCCAAGGGTTCCATCGAGCGCTACATCGGGTGGGAGGCCGCCCTCAAGACGGTGCTCGCGCCGATCCAGACGATCGAGGCGACCGACGACCTGACCCTCACGATCACGACCTCGAAGCCGACGGGAACGCTCGTGGGCGTGCTGTCGCTCGTCTACATCGGCAAGGGCGAGTTCTCGCACTCCGACGTGACGATCCAGGCCGACAACGACTACTGGGCGAAGCCCATCGGCACCGGTCCGTTCGTGATCTCCGAGTACGTGGCCAACGACCGCTTCGTGTTCGAGCGCAACGAGAACTACTGGGGCGAGAAGGCCAAGCTCAAGACGCTGACCATGAAGCAGGTCACCGACGTCAACGGCAAGATCACGGCCCTGTCCAACGGCGAGGCCCAGATGGTGGGCGACGTACCCTACGACCAGGTCGAGCAGGTGAAGGGGATGGACAACGTCACCTTCACGCAGCAGCCGAGCCTCAGCTACTACTTCCTGTGGTTCGACAACAAGAACGAGTTCCTGAAGGACCAGCGGGTTCGTGAGGCCATGTGGGCCGCTCTCGACCTGAAGACCATCCAGGAGTCGCTGTTCGGCGAGACCGCCACGACCATGGACTCGTTCTGCCCGACCTCGGCCTTCGGTTGCCTCGAGCCGACCCAGGGCATGGTCGAGTACGACCCGGAGCACGCCAAGGAGCTGCTGGCGGACGCCGGCTACCCCGACGGCTTCACCGTGGACGCGATCTACAGCACCGCCAACGGTGCCGGCTTCGCCAACATGATGCAGGCCTTCATCTCGGCCTGGCAGGAGATCGGCGTGACCGTCGAGCCTCGTGCCATGGACCCCGCGAGCTGGCTCAAGGAGTTCGGCTCGGTGAACGAGGACGGCACCCACGCCTGGGACATGGACGTTCAGCCCAACCAGACGATCACGGGGGACGCGGACTACACGATCTTCCGCCTCTACAACTGCGCGGCAGCTCGCCTCGGGTACTGCAACGAGGAGTTCGACGCCATCACGACCAAGGCCCAGCAGATCGCTGACCCGGATGAGCGCCTCGCGCTCTACCAGAAGGCCGTGGACATCATGCGCGCGGACACCCCGGCGATCCCGCTGCTCTCGATCAACGTGAACGTCGCGGCGGCCTCGAACGTCAAGGGGATCGTGATCCCGCCGAACGAGTTCATCAACTTCAGCACGGTCTACCTGACCGACTGAGATCGACACCGGGTGCGGGGGCGGCGCGATGCCGCCCCCGCACCCCATCCCTGACTCATCCCGGGACCGTGACAGCAGCGGCGACGAAAGGCACGACATGGACAAGGTTCTGAGCTACGACCGCGGTCTCGAGCGGTTCAACCCGCTCGCGCGCGTCATCACCTACGACGACTTCGACAACGGCTTCAACGGCTGGCTCGACCTCACCCCGAACTTCGTCTACGACGACTACGAGTCCTTCGAGTCGTATGTGGACCTCGAGAGCTGGGCGCCCACGATGCTCAGCTCGGCGGCGATGCGCTTCGCCTCCTCGCACGGCTCGATGGAGGGCACCTACTCGCTCAAGCTGACGACCGCCCCGACGGGCGGGCCGCACACCGAGCCGCCGCGGCCCGGCAGCATGGGCCACGCGATCAAGCGCCTCTCGCGCTTCGGCGATCCGACGAAGATCCAGATCGAGACCTGGTACGCCTACACGCCGGAACAGGACCGGGTCGGCCTCGGCGAGGAGGACATCCGCGCCTTCGGGTTCTTCTTCGACGTGCAGGACAGCGAGTACCGCTACATGCCAGGAGTGCGCTACGTGAACGCCCTGGGAGGGCAGCCGGTCAAGCGCTGGCAGTACTACCAGGTGGCCGACGGTGTCACGCCCGAGGACTGGAACTTCGGCGTCAAGGACGGCTGGTGCGTTCCGGGCGTCGACGCCCAGTGGTACGGTCGGCGCTTCGAGGACGGCTCGGCCGACGGCTTCCAGTGGGTGCCGGGCGGCGAGCAGGACCTGCTCTACAACGAGAGCCCCGACAAGCTCAACTGGATCTACCTGCGTCTCACGGTCGACATCAAGAAGCGCGAGTACATCGAGCTGCAGTCGATGGATCAGGTCTTCGACCTGCGCGGCATCTCGCCCACGCTCACCCCCGGCTACAAGTCCATCAAGGACCTCATCAACCCGGTGTTCTTCGTCGAGACCGACACCGATCGCTCGGTGCACCTCTTCCTCGACTCCGTCGTCTACTCGACCGAATGATCCGATCGGTCCATCGGGAGCACAGCATGTTCGTCACCGAGGCGCCACGCGAGACACCCGTGGTGGGCGCGTACGACGTCGTCGTGTGCGGCGGCGGACCGGCCGGGCTCATCGCCGCGGTCGCCGCCGCACGAGGCGGCGCCCGCACGCTCCTCATCGAGCGCTACGGCTTCGTCGGCGGAATGTCGACGAGCGCCCTCGTCACGCCCATCAGCGAGTTCCGCCTGGGCGGCGAGTACCACGTGGGCGGCATCCCCCTCGAACTGCTCCGACTCGCCGCCGAGCTCGGCGGCGCGGATGTCACGCGCGACAGCGGCAACTACCCCGTCAACGACGAGATCCTGAAGCTCGCCGCCCAGCGCCTCCTCGTCGAGGCGGGCGTCACCCTGCTCTATCACTCCTGGTTCTCGGACTGCATCGTCGAGGACGGCCGCCTCACCCACGTCATCGTGCAGAACAAGGCCGGACGCGTCGCGTATCGCGCGGATGTGGTGGTCGACTGCAGCGGTGATGCCGACGTCGTGCGCGCGGCCGGGTTCCCGGTCGTGAAGGGCGACGTGCTCCAGCCGGCGACCCTGTGGTTCCAACTCGGCGGGGTCGACACGGATGCGCTCGCGCGCGAGGAGCTGTTCGGCGACGCCGTCGACGGGGTGCTCCCCGTGTCGGACCGCATCCGGGGGCGCCTCGCCGAGCTGCACGCCGCCGGGGAGATCCCCGTGTTCGGCGGCCCCTGGATCAACTCCTTCTTCCACGACGGCATGGTCAGCATCAACCTGCTGCGCGAGGCGACCGATGCGAGCGATCCGGAGTGGTTCAGCCGCACCGAGGTGAGCCTGCGGGAGACCCTGCACGAGCTCATCGAGGTGCTGCGGCGGGAGTTCCCCGAGTTCCGCGACTGCTGGCTCGCGAAGTCCGGCATCCAGACGGGCGTTCGCGAGACGTACCACATCGTCGGCGAGTACCACCTCGTGCGCGACGACATCGTGACGCCCAAGGCCTTCCCCGACACGGTCGCCAAGGGCGCCCACGTCATCGACATCCACGAGCCCGACAGCATCGACCAGACCGATTTCGTGTATCCGAAGCGGGCCTACAACATCCCGTTGCGCAGCCTCATCCCGGTCGGCAGCATCAACCTGCTGACCGCCGGTCGCAGCCTGAGCGCCGACGGTCCCGGCTTCGGCTCGGCCCGCGTCATGGCGACGTGCATGGCCATGGGGCAGGGCGCCGGCACGGCGGCGGCGCTCTGCGCACGCCACGGCTGGACCGTCGGCCGACTCGACACCGAGCTGCTGCGCCGCACCCTCATCGACCAGGGGGCGATCGTCGACATCGACGACGACGCGCCCGCCCCGGCGACCATCCTCACCTGATCAGGAGCATCATCATGCAGAAGACCTACACCTCCGTGCTCGCCCGCCGGGTGCGCATCGACGGGGAGTTCGCGACCCTGCCCTACGAGGCCGGCTGGGCGAGCGAGGCGGTGTTCTTCGTCCAGGTCGAGGGCGAGCACCCCGACCTGGAGATCGCCGCCGAGGTGTCGCCGGACGGCATCACCTGGATCCGCCGCGGCACCCCCGTCGTGCTCGCGGCATCCACGACGATCGCGGAGCTGCCCGTGACGACCTTCGGCAACTGGCTGCGGGTCGTCGTCACGGGCGCGAGCCCCGAGGCCGGCGCTCGCATCCTCATCCACCTCAACGTGAAGGGCTGAGCATGCGCCGCCTGGGCCGCGACACCCTCGCGCTGCTGCCCCCGGAGACCTCCGCGCCCGCCTACCTGGGCGACGAGCCGCACATCGGCATCGTGCACTTCGGTGTCGGCAACTTCCACCGCGCCCACCAGGCGATGTACCTCGATCGGCTCATGCGCGCGGGCCTCGCGCGCGACTGGGCGATCTGCGGCATCGGCCTGCTGGAGCGGGATGCGCGCATGCGCGACGCCCTCACCGAGCAGGACGGCCTCTACACGCTCACCCTGCGGCATCCCGACGGCCGCGACGAGATCGAGGTGATCGGCTCGATCCGCCGCTTCCTGCACGCGCCCGACGACCCGCACGCCGTGCTCGAGCAGCTCGCCGACCCCGCCGTGCGGATCGTCTCGCTCACGATCACCGAGGGCGGCTACGTCGAGGATGCGGCGAACGGACGCAGCGCCGCCGACGACCCGCTCGTGCGTGCGGAGACCGCTGACGGGCTCAGCGCGCCGCGCACCGCGTTCGGGTGGATCGTGGCGGGGCTGCGCGAGCGGCGTCACCGCGGGGTGCCGGCGTTCACGGTGCTGTGCTGCGACAACATCCAGGGCAACGGCGAGGTCGCCCTGCGCTCCGTCGAGGCTGTCGCGCGACTCGTGGATGCGGAGCTCGCGGACTGGATCGCGGCCGAGGTCGCCTTCCCCTCGACGATGGTCGACCGCATCACGCCCGTCACGACCCCCGCGGATGTCGAGCGCATCCACGATCGTCTCGGACTCGACGATGCGTGGCCGGTCGCGAGCGAGCCGTTCACCCAGTGGGTCATCGAGGACCGCTTCCCCGCCGGGCGCCCCCCCTACGAGGAGGCGGGGCCGACGCGCGACGCGGATGTGCACCCCTACACGGCGATCACGCGGGGCG
>JBQCHI010000044.1:0-41321 GCA_051954835.1 Protaetiibacter sp.
TTCCGACGAGGCCGAGCGCGACATCCCCACACCCGACGCGGCCGTCGACGTCATGGGCTCGCACACCTACGAGTGGCTGCTGCGCGAGCTCGACATGCTCGAGAAGCCCGAGAAATGGGTCGAGTTCTTCGGCAGCACGCCCGTCTACGTCTTCACGACGCGGATGCTGCCCGTGCCCGAAGGCGTCGAGATCCGTTTCGTCGACGGCTCGGTCGCGAGCGCACTGCCCGGCATCCGCGAGGCCGCGGGCGACGGCGACATCTGGGTGATGGGTGGCGGCGATCTCGTGGGGCAGTTCCTCGACGCCGACGCGCTCGACGAGCTCGCCGTGACGATCGCGCCCGTCACCCTCCAGCGGGGCGCGCCGCTGCTGCCGCGGCGGCTCGAGTCCGACCGGCTGCACCTCGTGGAGAGCTTTCCCGTCGGGCAGTTCGTGCGCGCGGTGTACGAGGTGCGACCCGCGGCGTCCTAGCCTGAATCCATGCCCGCACGCGTGGTGGTGATCGGCGATGCCCTCATCGACGAGCTCGTCGGCGACGACGGCACCACCCACCAGGTGGGCGGCTCGGCGCTCAATGTGGCGGTGGGCCTCAGCATCCTGGGCGTGCCGGCGAGCCTCGTGGCGATGATCGGCGACGACGTCGACGGTGCGCTCATCCGCGGCCACCTCGCCGACTTCGGCGTCGAGCTGCTTCCCACCCTCACGCCCCTCGGCACAGGCGTCGCCCGCTCCGAATGCGTCGACGGCGACCTCCACCCGAGCTTCAGCGATTCCCTCGTGGGCCGCCGCATCGACTTCGACGACGCCCAGCGCGCGGCCATCGCGGAGGCCGACGTCGTCGCGGTCAGCGGCTTCCCCTTCGATGCACCCGCCCAGGTGGCACTGCTCGAGCGGGCCGTCGCGGGCCGCCAGCATGTGGCTGTCGACCCCAATCCGCGGCCCGGTCTGCTGCGCGATGCCGACGCGTTCCGGCGCGCACTCGAGGGCTTCGGCGGGCTCGCGCAGCTCATCAAGCTCAGCGACGACGACATCGAGCTGCTGTGGGGCGAACCCGTGGCCGAGGTCGCGCCGCGGCTCCTCGCCCGCTACCCCTACGTGTTCACGACCGAGGGCGAGGCGGGCGCGAGCATCCGCATCGGCGATGCACGCTGGCGCCAGCCGAGCCTCGTGACCCCGGATGCGGTGGTCGACACCACGGGCGCGGGCGACGCGGTCTTCGCGGCGGTGCTGTCTGAGATCGCGACCCTCGGCATCCGCGACATCGACTGGTTCGACGCGCTCGAGCACGCCATGCGCGTCGCCGCCGCGACCGTCGCGCATCCGGGGGCGCTGCTGCGCCCCGCGTGACCTGTTGCCGCGGATGTCAAGGCCCTCACCGCGGTCACCTCACGAGCGCAGGCTGGGGGCATGAGCGACAACGAGCACGACCACTCCCCCCGCACCGAGACCGAACGCGTCGAGGACGAGCTGACCGCATCCGAGGTCACCGGCCCTGAGGCGATCGCGCGCATCAAGGAGCTCGTCGAGGACATCGACATCGCCGCCCTCACGACGCGCGACGCCGCCGGCACCCTCGTGAGCCGACCGATGAGCACGCGCGAGATGGACGACAACGGCGACATCTGGTTCTTCACCCTCGACGACAGCAAGAAGGTCGACGACGCCGAACTGCATCACGAGGTCGGGCTCGCCTACCTCGACACGAGCGGCCACCGCTACGTGTCGATAGCCGGGCGCGCGACCGTCGTGCACGACCGGGCGCGTATGGAGCGCCTGTACTCGCCCTCGCTCGACATCTGGTTCGAGGAGGGGCTCGAGACGCCGGCGCTCGCGCTGCTGCGGGTGACCCCCGTCGAGTGCGAGTACTGGGAGCCGCGCCACGGCAAGCTCGCCACGGCCGCCGGGATGCTGAAGGCGCTCGTCACGCACGACACCCCCGACGACACGATGGTGCACGGCCACGTGAGCTGCTGACCAGCTCGCCGCGGGGCGGGAATGATCCATGCATCCGTATACGTTGGAGCAGACATGAAGAAGATCGGGTTCCTGTCGTTCGGCCACTGGTCGAACTCGCCGGGGTCGAGTGCCCGCAGCGCCTCGGATGTGCTGCTCCAGTCGATCGATCTCGCGGTCGCCGCGGAGGAGCTCGGGGCCGATGGGGCCTACTTCCGGGTGCACCACTACGCCACCCAGCTCGGCAGCCCGTTCCCGCTGCTCGCGGCGGCCGGCGCCAAGACGAGCCGCATCGAGCTCGGCACGGGCGTCATCGACATGCGTTACGAGAACCCGCTGTACATGGCCGAGGATGCCGGCGCGGCCGACCTCATCGCGGGTGGTCGCCTGCAGCTCGGCGTGAGCCGCGGCTCACCCGAGTCGGTGATCGACGGCTGGCGTTACTTCGGCTACGACGCCCCAGAGGGGCTCACGATGGCCGATGTCGCCCGCTCCAACACCGAGGTTTTCCTCAAGGTGATCGACGGCGCGCGTTTCGCGGAGCCGAACCCGCGCCCGATGTTCCCGAACCCGCATCCGGGGCCCCTCGGCATCCAGCCGCAGTCGCCGGGCCTCCGCGACCGCATCTGGTGGGGTGCGGGGTCGGATGCGACCGCCGTGTGGGCCGCCGAGCAGGGCATGAACCTCATGAGCTCCACCCTCAAGGAGGACGAGTCGGGCGAGCCCTTCCACGTGCAGCAGCGCAAGCAGATCGAGAAGTTCCACGAGGCGTGGAAGGCCGCGGGTCACGAGCGCGAGCCCCGCACCTCGGTGAGCCGCTCGATCTTCGCCCTCGTCGACGACCGCGACCGGATGTACTTCGGCGGCGGGCAGCGCGACGAAGACGACCAGTTCGGCCAGCTCGACGACTACCGCGCCGTCTTCGGCCGCAGCTACGCCGCCGAGCCCGACAAGCTCATCGAGCAGCTGCGAGCGGATGAGGCGATCGCCGCGGCCGACACCCTGCTGCTCACGATCCCCAACCAGCTCGGCGTCGACTACAACGCGCACGTGCTCGAGTCGATCCTCACCCACGTCGCCCCCGAGCTCGGCTGGCGGTAGAGCCGCTTCAGGCAGCGCGGCGCGCGCGACGGGCATAGCGTGTGCTCGTGACGCTCGTGCTGATCGGGCTTGTCGGCGGCCTGCTGACGGGCATCTCGCCGTGCATCCTGCCGGTGCTGCCGGTGGTGTTCTTCGGCGCGGCATCGCGCGGCATGGTGGCCGGCCCGGAATCGGATGCGGCGCCCAGCCGCGCGCGTCCCCTGCTGATCGTGCTCGGCCTCACCCTGAGTTTCTCGGTGTTCACCCTCGTAGGCACCGCGCTGCTCGCGCTGCTGCACCTTCCCGCCGACCTCATCCGCTGGGCCGGACTCGTCGTGCTCGTGCTGCTGGGGCTCTCGATGATCGTGCCGGCGATCGGGCGGCTCGTCGAGAGACCTTTCGCCCGGATCCCGCAGCGCTACGTCGATCCCGATCGCGGAGGTCTGCTGCTCGGGCTCGCTCTCGGCGCCGTGTTCGTGCCCTGCGCGGGGCCGGTGCTCGCCGCCATCACGGTCGCCGGGGCGACGGGCGACCTCGGGCCCGGCACGATCGCCCTCACCGTCTCCTTCGCGATCGGATGCGCGATCCCGTTGCTCGTGTTCGCCTTCGCCGGGCGGCAGCTCGTGAACCGCGTCGCGACGTTCCGCCGGCACCGTCGCGCCGTGCAGGTGGTGAGCGGCGGCGTCATGATCGCGCTCGCCATCGGCCTCACCTTCAACGTGACCGACCTCATCCAGCGCACCATCCCGAACTACACCGAGGCTCTCGCGGGTTCGACGGGGCGGGATGCGGCAGAGATCCTCGGCGGAGGCGCGAACCGCGACGACTACGCCGACAAGCTGCTCTACTGCCACCTGCAGGCCGACTGGGACGTGATCGACGGCGACGATTGCGGGCCGGCGCCCGAGTTCACCGGCATCGAGCGCTGGCTGAACACCCCGGGCGAGCAGCCTCTCACGGTGGCGGGGCTGCGCGGGCGAGTGGTGCTCGTCGACTTCTGGGCGTACTCGTGCATCAACTGCCAGCGCGAACTGCCGCACGTCGAGGCCTGGGCGAACGCCTACGCCAGCTCCGGACTCTCCGTCGTGGGCGTGCACACCCCCGAGTACGCCTTCGAGCACGTGGTCGACAATGTGCGCTCGGGGGCCGAGCGGATCGGTGTCACCTTCCCCATCGCGATCGACAACGACTACGCCACCTGGGAGGCCTACCGCACCAACGCGTGGCCCACGACGTACCTCATCGACGCGACGGGCCGCATCCGCTACGTGCTCGCCGGCGAGGGCTCGTACACCTACGAAGAGAAGCTCATCCGCGAGCTGCTGGCCGAGGCGCGTCCGGATGCCGTGCTGCCGCCGTCCGTGCAGCTGCCGAACACGACGCCCACCGACCGGAACCAGAGTCGCGAGACCTACCTGGGCTCCGAGCGGATGCGGTACTACGCGGGAGACGGCGACTACAGCGACGGCACGCACACGTTCGCCGACGAGCGGGCGCTGCCCACCGGCGGATTCGAGCTCAGCGGCACATGGACGATCGGCCCGGAGTCGCTGCGGGCCGGCGCAGACGCCCGCATCCGTCTCGACTATCGCGCGGCGAAGGTGTACCTCGATGTGGGCGGCACCGGCACGATCACGGTCACCTCGGGTGGCAGGCATCGCACGATCTCGGTGTCGGGCGCCCCGAACATCTGGGAGGTGGCCAGCTCGAGCGGCCCCGTGCACGGCGAGCTCGAGCTCGAGCTGTCGCCGGGCCTCGAAGCGTACTCGTTCACCTTCGGGTGAGCAGGCTGGCAGCTCGGTCCTCGGAGTTTGACCCCGGAATTGGGCTGACGCTGCGCCTTCGCCGCCCAGCCGGACGCTGTCATGCTCAAGCCGTGGAGCCGACGACAGATGCCGACCGCGAGATGAACCTGCGCTTCGCGGGGGTGTGCACCGTCTGCGGTGACGAGATCCCTCAGGGCGCCCGTGCCGTATATAGCCCGTCCAGCCGGAGCGTGCGTCACACCGCGTGCCCCGGGCTCGAGCGAGGCGCAGCCGGAGCCTCGGCGCGGCGCGAGTTCGAGCGACGCAAGGCTCGGGATGATGCCCGCGTCGAGGCCCAGAAAGCCGACGTGCGAGCCAACTTCGGCGACGGGTTCCTGGGCAAGGTGGCGATGTTCTTGGCCGTCGACGACAGTCCGCGGCGCAGCACGAGCGTCTGGGCCCAGGGTGCGGTCGGTGAGGAACGGGTTGCGGCGCAACTGGACGCTCTCGCCGAGGTAGGCGTCATCGCGCTCCACGATCGTCGTATCCCGGGCACGAAAGCCAACATCGACCACATCGCAGTGACGCCCTGGGGCGTCTGGGTGATCGACGCCAAGCGCTACCTCAACAAGCGACCCGAACTCGTGACCGAGGGCGGCTTCCTGGGGATCGGAGGCACCGACCGGCTGACCGTCGGGGGTCGCAAGCAGGACAAGCTCGTCGACGGCATGCTCTGGCAGGTCGAGAGGGTGCAGTCCGTGCTCGGCGGGGCAGCGCCAGCGCGCGGCGTCCTGTGCTTCGTCGAAGCGGACTGGCCGCTCATCGGCGGGCACTTCAGTGTGCGTGGGGTCCGCGTAGTGTGGCCGAGGCGCCTGCCGAAGGAATTGCTGCAGACGATGCCCCCGACCATCGACGCGCAGGCGGTGGCACGGACCCTCGCCTCAGCGTTCCCGCGTGCCTAGCGACCGAGTTCGGCGCGGATGCTCGCCGCAACGCGCTCGGCCGCTGCCTCGCTCGCGTAGGGGTGCCGCGGGCCGAGCCAGAAGCGCAGGCCGTCGCCCCTGCTGCGCGGAATCACGTGCAGGTGCAGGTGCGGCACGCTCTGACTGACGACGTTGTTGATGAGCATGAGCGAGCCGTCGCTCGACATGGCGCTCTGAACTGCGCGCTGCAGTCGCTGCGACAGCTCGACCCACTCGTGGGCGAGCTCGAGCGGCAGCGCGTCGAAGGTCGCGACGTGGCTGGTCGGCACGAGCAGGGTGTGGCCCGCGAAGAGCGGGCGGATGTCGAGGAACGCCACGAAGTCATCCGTGCGCAGCACCTCGAAGGCGGGCACCCGCTGGGCGACGATCTCGCAGAACGAGCACACCTTGCTCGCGGCGGCCGCGCGCGCCATGCTCAGCCCTGCCGATCCCGGTCGCCGGGCGCGACGAGGCCCGACTCGTAGGCCAGCACGACGGCGTGCACACGGTCGCGCAAGCCGAGTTTGGTGAGGATGCGGCTCACGTGGCTCTTCGTGGTCTGCTCGGCGATGAAGAGCCGCTCGGCGATCTCGGTGTTGCTGAGCCCCGCAGCGATCAGCAACAGCACCTCGCGTTCGCGCTCGGTGAGGTCGGCGAACGCCGTCGACGGCGGGGTGCGCCGTGCGGGTGTGCCGACGAACTCGGCCACCAGGGTGCGGGTCACGCGCGGCGAGAGCAGCGCATCCCCCGCGTACACGGTGCGCACGGCCGCGACGAGCTCCTCGGGCGTCGCGTCCTTCAGCAGGAACCCGCTCGCTCCCGCGCGGAGCGCCGCGAAGACGTAGTCGTCGATGTCGAAGGTCGTGAGCATCACGATGCGCGGCCGGTGCGCCGAGACCTCGTCGCCGAGGATCGCCGCCGTCGCGTCGATGCCGTTCATGGTCGGCATGCGCACGTCCATGAGCACCACGTCCGGCCGCAGGCTCCGCACCTTCGCGAGCGCGGCGGCCCCGTCATCCGCCTCACCGACGACCTCGATGTCGGGCTGTGCGTCCAGGATCGCCACGAGCCCCACCCGGAACATCTGCTGGTCGTCGACCACGAGCACCCGGATGCTCACGCCGCACCCTCCGCGGTCTCCGCAGCCGAGGCGAGCGGATGCGGCACCCGCGCCACGACTCGATAGCCGCCGCCCGGAACGGGGCCGTGATCGAGGGAGCCGCCCACGGATGCCATGCGCTCCATCATGCCGCGGATGCCGTGCCCACCGAGGTCGGACGTCGTCGCCACCGCGCTTTCGCCGGCCGCTCCCTCGCCGACGACGCCCTCGCCGACCGCGCCCGCCCCGGGCCCGTTCTCGACCGTGAGCCACAGCTCGGGCCCCACCCGCTCGAGCCCGACGAAGACCTCGGCGCCCCGTGCGTGCCGCACGACGTTGCTGAGCGACTCCTGCGCCACGCGATACAGCGCGAGCTGCAGCGAGGCAGGCGGTTCGACGTCGCCCGCATCCGGCGTGAGCGATGCCGTGATCGCGACCCCGGCATCCCGTGTCGCGGCAAGCAGCGCCGGCAGGTCGGCGAGGCCGGGCTGCGGTGCGTCGAGCACGGCGTCGCCCTCGCGCAGCACCCCGAGCAGTCCGCGCATCTCGCGCAGGGCCGCGCGCGCCTGCTCGGCGATGCCGTCGAACTCGGCCACGGCACCCGGGTCGAGCCCCTCGATGCGGTAGCGCGCCGAGGTGGCGCGCATATGCACGATCGACATGCTGTGCGCCACCACGTCGTGCATCTCGCGCGCGATGCGGGCCCGCTCCTGCTGCCAGAGCACGTGCGCGCGTTCGATCTCGGTCTGTTCGCGCGCCTCGCGCACCTCGACGCGGGCGTCGAGCAGTTGCGCCACGACGGCGGCCGCGAACAGCGCGAGCGCGGTCGTGCTCGCCGTCACGATGAGATCCGCGAGCGCGTCGTCGGCGACGGGACGGAACGCGGCCGTGACGAGCGCCCAGAAGATCAGCAGCCCGATCGCCGCAAGCCAGGTCACCGCCCCGACACCCCAGTAGCCGCCGAGCCCGACCGCGACGAGCACCCCGCCGAGCGCGATCATGCCGAGCACGGGCATCGGCCACGGCCCGCCCGTCGCATCGGCCGCGGCGACGAAGCCGGCGACGGACGCGAGCTGGGCCACGGCTCCCCACCACGGGCGCAGCGTCGCGAGCAGCACGCTGCCGCCCTGCAGGATCCCGAGCACGAAGGCGATCGGCACGAACACGTCGTAGAGCACGACCTGCGTCGGGATGCTGACGGTCGTGATCACGAAGGCGATGACGCTCCAGGTGACCCAGCCCACCGTGGTCAGCCGGCCGCTCGCCCCGCGGGCGCCCGCGCCGAACCCGTCCCTCAGCACCACGCGCATCCGATCCACGACGCCAAACTACGTGAGCGGGCGGCCGTGCTCATCCCTCACGCGGGCGGAATGCCCGCGCAGGCACCCCGTACGCCGGTAGGGGTGCGCTCGACCCCTTGGCGTGATGCGGCCCCGGTGACCCCGCAGCCAAGCTCTCCCTACCCACGACAGTGCGGAAGGGATCGAACCATGACGACACTCCTCGAGCCGACGACCGTCGCGGCTCCCCGCCCGGTTCGGCCGGCAGCGCCCGCCGTCGCGGGAGCACCCGCGGCGATCCCGGCCGCTCCCCGCACGGCCCGCGACGCGTCCATCGACGTCGCCCGCGCATGGTGCCTCGCGGTGGTCGTCGCGTTGCACACGTTCATGGTGGGGGTGAGCATCGCGAACGGCGCGCCGCTGCTCGAGAACGCCATGGACGGCTGGGGCGGGTTCGCCGCCCTCACCTGGTTCGCGCAGGTCATGCCGCTGTTCTTCGTGCTCGGCGGCTTCTCGAGCGCCACCCAGTGGACGCGCCTGCGCGAGCGCGGCGTGTCGGCCCACGACTACGTGGCCATGCGGATGCGGCGCCTGCTGCCGCCCGCGCTCGGTGCGATGGCCGTCACCGCGGTGGTGCTGCTCGTCCTCACCCTCACGGGCGTGCCGGGCGACATGGTGGCGGTCGCCGGTTTCCGCATGAGTCAGCCGCTCTGGTTCCTCGGCGTCTACCTGCTCTGCACGGCGCTCGTGCCGCTCCTGACCGCCGCGCACCGCGCCGCCCCGGGGACTGCCCTCCTCGCTCTCGCCGCGCTCGTGGTCGGGGTGGATGCCGCACGCATCGCCTCCGGCATCGAAGCCCTCGGCTTCGCCAACCTGCTGTTCGTGTGGTTGCTGCTGCAGCAGCTCGGCTTCCTGCTCGCCGACGGGCGCGTACCGACCCATCGCGCCGGGTTGCTGGCGGGGGCATCCGTCGGCCTCGGCGCGCTCGCCGCACTCTGCGCGGTCGGCGTCTACTCCGTCGACCTGTACGACAATCTCAACCCGCCCACCGCCGCGCTCGTGCTGCTCGGCATCGCCCAGCTGTGCCTGTTCCAGCTCGCACGCCCGGCGCTGCGGCGCCTGCACGGCATCCGTGCGGTCCGAGCCGCGGTCTCCGTCATCGGCGCGCGCGCCATGACGATCTACTCCTGGCACATGCTCGTGCTCATCGGCCTCGCCGGCATCCTGCTCGTGACGGTCGGCGACGGGCTGCCCGCCCCGCTCACCGAGGCGTGGTGGCTCACCCGTCCGCTGTGGATCGTGTCGGTCGGGGTGGTCGTGGCGCTGCTCGTCGCGATCGTCGGACGCCGCGAGGCAGCGGCCGAGACCCGGGGGTCGGCGGCACCCGCGCATCCCGCGGCGGCGGTCGCGGCACTGCTGCTCGCCGCCGGTGGCGTGGTGCTCGTGCTGCTGTTCGGCGCCGCGGTCGCGGCGTGGTTCTGCGGGGCGCTGCTGCTCGTCGGCGCGCTGCGCCTCGCGACGCGCTGAGGGGGCGAGGTCTCCCCCGCCCCCTCAGGAGGGTCGTGCACCTGACCCGCTACTGCGGGTCGCCGCCGAGCTGTCCCACCGCGGGGATCGGGCCGCCGTCATCCGCACCCGTCTTGCGGACGCGGGCGATGAGGTTGCCGAGGTGGTAGATCACGAGCGCTGCGGCCGTGCCGAGCACGATCGCGCCGAGCGTGAAGTCGCCCCAGCTCATCGAGAAGCCGGCGATCGCCATCACGAGCGCCACGGCGCCCGTGTACTGGTTGACGGGCCGCGAGAAGTCCACGCGGTTGTCGACCCAGATCTTGATCCCGATGATGCCGATGAGGCCGTAGAGCGCGGTGGTCACCCCGCCGAGCACGCCCGCCGGGATCGAGTTGAACAGCGCGCCCACCTTCGGCGAGAGGCTCAGCAGGATCGCCGTGGCGCCCGCAACCCAGTAGGCGGCGGTCGAGTACACGCGGGTGGCCGCCATGACGCCGATGTTCTCGCCGTAGGTGGTGGTTCCGGAACCGCCGAAGAAACCGGCGAGCGTCGTCGCGACACCGTCGGCGATGAGCGCCTTGCCGGTCGACGCGTTGACCGACTTGTCGGTCATGGCCGCGACGGCGCGCACGTGGCCGACGTTCTCGGCGATGAGCACGAGCACGACGGGCAGGAACATCGCGATCGCCGACCAGGTTCCCGCGGATGCGAAGTCGGCCAGGTGGAACGTCGGCAGCCCGACCCAGTCGGCCTCACCCACGGCCGAGAGGTCGAGTTCGCCGAGCAGCGCCGCCGCGATGTAGCCCACGACGACACCGAGGAAGATCGAGATCCGTCCGAGGAAGCCGCGGAACAGCACGCTGAACAGCACGACGGCCGTGAGCGTGATGGCCGCCACGAGCGGGCCCTGCTGGAAGTTCGACCACGCGACCGGCGCGAGGTTGAACCCGATGAGCGCGACGATCGCCCCGGCCACCACGGGCGGCATGAGCTTGTCGATCCAGCCGGTGCCGGTGACGTTCGCGATGACGCCGACGATCGCAAGCAGGATGCCGACCGCCACGATGCCCGCGAGCGCGGACCCCATGCCGGCGCTCGCCGTGGCGGCCGTGACGGGCGCGATGAAGGCGAACGACGATCCGAGGTAGCTCGGCAGCTTGTTGCGCGTGATGAGCAGGAACAGCAGCGTGCCGACGCCCGAGAACAGCAGGGTCGTGGGCACCGGGAAGCCGGTGAGCACCGGCACCAGGAATGTGGCTCCGAACATGGCGACGACGTGCTGCACGCCGATCGCGATCGTCGCCGGCCAGTTGAGACGCTCCGAGGGAGCGACGACCTCGCCGGGAGCGACCGACTTCCCGTCGCCGTGGAGGGACCAGATCTTCATGGGTTTCCTCTCACCGGCCCGCGCGTCGGGTGCGGGGGCCGGATGGTGGTTGAGACGCGTGGCCCGCGTTGGCATGCCCCCGCGCCGTTGCGGTGGCATGCCCAGATGCTAGCGGGCGGCGCCCTCGCCCGGTTCCGCCGCCGCTCCCGCGGCGGCCTCCGGGCCATCGACCGTGGGCGCGGCGCTCTCGCCCCACTCGCCCTCGGTCGTGACGCTCAGCTGGTCGAGGAAGCGGATGACGATCTCCCGCTCCTCGGGCGCGAGCGCGGCGGCGACGCGGAACCGCCGTGCGTGCTCCCGCCCGACGGTGGCCTCGGCTGCCGCGCGGGTGCCGGGGTCCACCAGGATCGCGAGGGCGCGGCGATCGGTGGGATGCGGCGTGCGACGGATGTGCCCGCCCGCCTCGAGGCGGTCCAGGAGCTTGGTGGTCGAGGCGCTCGAGATGCCGAGGTGCTGGGCGATGTCGCGCGCGGTGACGTGCTCGTCGCGGTCGGCCATCACGATCGCGAGGCGCAGGGCCTTCATGTCGTTGTCGCCCAGTCGCATGTAGCGACGGGACGCCTCGGTCACGCGCTTCTCCGCCTCGCGCCAGCGGAACATCGCATCCATGACGCGCACGATCTGCGTGAGCTCGGCCTCGTCGATCCCGTGCAGCTCCATCAGGCGCCCGGCCCGGTCGACGACGCGCGGGTCGTGCAGACGCATCGTCACCTCAGGAGGAGGCGTCTGTTGCGGGGACATGAACAGTACGCTAGCCTCTTGCGAAGTATTTAGCTACGTTTAATACTTACCTAGCTAGCTACATGACGACGAGGCCCGGAGGTTTGACATGGACGAGGTGGTACTGCTCTCGCCCGACGGCGCCGAGATCGGGCGCGTGGCGAAAGACGCCGTGCACGGCGCCGACACACCCCTGCACCTCGCCTTCTCCTGCTACCTGCTCGACGACGACGGCCGCCTGCTCGTGACCCGGCGCTCGCTCTCCAAGCGCGCCTGGCCGGGGGTGTGGACCAACTCCTTCTGCGGACACCCGCTGCCCGGCGAACCGGTCGCCGACGCCGTGCGCCGGCACGGCATCCGCGAGCTCGGCGTGCAGCTGGCCGACCTCACCCTCGAGCTGCCACTTTTCCGCTATCGCGCGACAGATCCGGCCGGAGTGGTGGAGCATGAGCTATGCCCGGTCTACACGGCCCGCATCGCCTCCGACCTGCAGCCCTCGCCGGCCGAGGTGATGGAGCACGTCTGGGTGCATCCGGACGAGCTCGCGGCCTCGGCACGGACCACCCCGTGGGCGTTCAGCCCGTGGATGGTGCTGCAGGTGGAGCTGCTGGATCTGTTCCAGAAGGCCCGCGCCGCGTGATCCCCGAAGCCCGCACCGCCGCTGCGCTCGGCGAGGTGGAGACCCGCCTGCACGACTTCGTGAACCGCGGGGCCGCGCGCGCGACGCGCCACTCCCCCCACTACGCCGAACTCTGGCACGAGATGCGCACCGCCGTCTCGGGCGGCAAGCGCGTGCGCCCACGACTGCTGCTGTCGTGCTACACGCAGCTCACGAACGCGGATGACGAACCCGCCATCCAGCTCGCCGTCGCGATCGAGCTGCTGCACACCGCCCTGCTCGTGCACGACGACATCATCGACGGCGACGACGAGCGCCGCGGCGCCCCCAATCTCGTCGGCGCGTTCCGCGGCGCCGGCCGCTCCGCGGGGCTCGGCGAACAGCAGGCCGCACGGTGGGGCGAGACCGCCGGCATCCTCGCGGGCGACCTGCTGCTCATGTCCGCGTTGCGGATGGGAGTCCTCCCCGACCTCGACCGCCGCCGGGCCGAGCGCGTCGCCGAGCTCCTCGACGAGAGCATCTTCCGCGCGGCCGCAGGCGAGCTCGCCGATGTCGCCTACGCCTCCGGGCTCACGACGCCGAGCGTGGGCGACATCCGCGACATGATGGCCGACAAGACGGCCCACTACTCGCTCGAACTGCCGCTGCGCGCGGCGGCCGTGCTCGCGGATGCCGGAGCCGAGATCGAAGAGCGCCTCGGCGCCGTCGGGCGCTCGCTCGGCATCCTGTTCCAGATGCAGGACGACCTGCTGGGAGTCTTCGGCGACCCCGACGAGACCGGCAAGAGCACGTGCGGCGACCTGCGCGAGGGCAAGCAGACCCTCCTCGTAGCCTTCGCCCGCGACAGCGAGGTGTGGCGCGCGGCCGCCGCGGGCTTCGGCGACCCCGAGCTCGACGAGGAGGGCGCCGCGTCGCTGCGACGAGCACTCGAGACCTCGGGGGCTCGCACGAGCTTCGAGGCCGAGATCCGTCGCGAGCGCGACCAGGCCGTGCGACTCATCCAGACCGCCGGGCTGCCCACGGACCTCGAGCGCGCCCTGTGCCGCGCGGCCGATCAGGCGATGGAGCGGCGCGCATGAGCCGCCAGACCTCGCTGGGCCTCTACACCGCGACCGCCCGGCGGGCGGCGGCGCCTGTCATCCGCAACTACTCGACCTCCTTTGGCCTGGCCACCCGCATGTTCCCTGCGCGCCACCGCGCCGACATCGGCGCGATCTACGCCCTCGTGCGGGTGGCCGACGAGATCGTCGACGGCACCGCCGCGGAGGCGGGTCTGGATGCCGCCGCCCAGCGCCGCGCTCTCGACGAGCTCGAGGCCGACACCGAGCGCGCCGTGGCGAGCGGATTCAGCGCCAACCTCGTCGTGCACGCCTTCGCCGACGTCGCACGCCGGGCGGGCATGGAGCCCGAGCTCACGCGCGACTTCTTCGCATCGATGCGACGCGACCTCGATGAGGTCGCCTTCGACGAGGCCGAGTACCGCCGCTACGTGCACGGCTCGGCCGAGGTCGTCGGGCTCATGTGCCTGCGGGTGTTCCTCGCCGGCCGCGCGCCCGCACCGGACGACGCCGCCGTGCTCGAGGAGGGCGCGTCGCGGCTCGGCGCAGCCTTCCAGAAGGTCAACTTCCTGCGTGACCTGGGGCACGACAGCGCCGCGCTCTCGCGCTCCTACCTGCCGGAGCTGCGCGAGCACGGACTCACCGAGGCGAGCAAGGCGGCGGTCGTCGCCGACATCCGCTCCGACCTCGAGGCGGCGCACGCCGCGACCCACGTGCTGCCCCGCGACTGCCGGCGCCCCGTGCTGTTGGCCACGGCGTTCTTCGCCGAGCTGCTGCGACGCATCGAGCGCACGCCCGCCGGGCAGCTCGCCACGCGGCGCATCTCGGTTCCCACCCCCGTCAAGCTCATGCTCGCCGCCCGCTGGGGCCTGCTGCCGGTGGGCGGTGCCCGATGAAGCCGCTCGACGCCGTCGTCGTGGGCGGCGGCATCTCGGGGCTCGCGAGCGCCGCCCTGCTCGCCGCCGACGGCCACCGCGTGACGCTGCTGGAGGCGCACGACGCGTTCGGCGGTCGTGCCGGGTCGTGGGAGCAGGGCGGCTTCCGCTTCGACACCGGACCGTCGTGGTTCCTCATGCCGGAGGTGTTCGAGCACTTCTATCGGCTGCTCGGCACCACGATGGCGGAGCAGCTCGATCTGCGCACCCTCGACCCCGGCTATCGCGCCTACTTCGAAGGGGAGGCGACGCCGTTCGACCTGCCCGCCGGCTCGGAGCGCGCCCGGGCCGCGCTCACCGCCCTCGACCCGGCATCCGAGAAGAGCCTCGCGCGCTACTTCGACTCGGCGGGCAGCACCTACGATCTGGCGCTGCGCCGGTTCCTCTACAGCTCGTTCGACTCGGCACGGCCGTTCCTGGCACGCGAGGTGCTCGGCGGGCTTCCGCGGCTGGGACGCATGATGCTGCGCTCACTCGACGGCGAGATCCGGGCGCACACGCGCGACGACCGCCTCCGGCGGCTGCTCGGCTACCCGGCAGTGTTCCTCGGGGGCTCGCCGCTGCGCGTCCCGGGCATGTACCACCTCATGAGCCACCTCGACGTCGACGACGGCGTGAAGTACCCGATGGGCGGCTTCGCCGCCGTCGTTCAGAGCTTCGTGCGCTTGGCGCGCGCGGCGGGCGCCGAGCTGCGCTCCCAGGCGACCGTCGAGAGCATCCTCGCCGTCGACGGCCGTGCGCGCGGCGTGCGTTACCGGGATGCCGAGGGGGTGCTGCGCACCGAGCTCGCCGACCTCGTGGTGACGGCGGCCGATCTGCACCACGTCGACACGGAGCTGCTCGACGCCCGCAGCCGAGAGCGCGACGCGCGCTGGTGGACGCGCCGCGACCCCGGCCCGGGCGCCGTGCTCGCGATGCTCGGCGTGCGTGGGCGGTTGCCCGAGCTCGCCCACCACACGCTCCTGCTCGCCGACGACTGGGAGGGTGCCTTCGCCGCGGTCGCCCCCACCGCCACCGGTTTCCCCACCAACCCCTCCCTCTACATCGGCAAGCCGAGCGAGACGGATCCGGATGTCGCCCCGCCCGATCACGAGAACCTGTTCGTGCTCGTGCCGGTGGCGGCCGACACGACGACGGGCCACGGCGGCATCGACGGCACGGGCGACCCGCGCGTCGAGGGGTTCGTCGACGGCGTCATCGCCCAGATCGCCTCCTGGACGGGCGCGCACGACCTCGCGGATCGCATCGTGGTGCGCCGCACGGTGTCGCCCGCCGACTTCGCGGGCGATCTGCGTTCGTGGCGGGGCAGCGCCCTCGGGCCGGCCCACACCCTGCGTCAGAGTGCCTTCTTCCGCGCACCCAACGCATCCCGTCGAGTCGCAGGCCTGCTGCATGCCGGCGGCAGCACGATCCCGGGCATCGGCGTGCCGATGTGCCTCATCAGCGCCGAGCTCGTGCTCAAGCGCGTGCGCGGCGACCGCAGCGCCTCCCCCGTGGCCGCACCTCTCGAGGTGCCCGCGTGAGCCCGATCTACCTGCTGTTCCTGCTCGCCGCGAGCGCGTGCATGGTGCTCATCGACTGGCGCTGGCGGTTGTTCTTCTGGCGGGACGCCCGCCGCGCCGCCTGGGTGCTCGTGATCGGCGTCGCTCTGCTGCTCGTCGCGGATCTCGTCGGCATCGCCCTGGGCGTCTTCTCGCGCGCGCCGACCTGGGCGATGACGGGCATCGTGCTCGGCCCCGAGCTGCCGCTCGAGGAGCCGGTGTTCCTCGCCTTCCTCACCTACCTCACGATGAACCTCCTCGCGCTCGTCGAACGCCTGCCCCGACGGGAGCGCACGCGATGAGCTACCTGCTGCTCGTGGCCGGCCTGCTTGCGATCGCGATCGTGCTGCGCATCGCCGGGGAGGCTGCGGCGCGCCGGCGTGGGGAGCGCATCCCGTGGCGACCGAGCGTGCTCGCCGGGATCGCCCTCATCGTGCTGACCATCGTCTTCGACAACGTCATGATCGCCGCAGGCCTGTTCACCTACGCCGATGCGCACATCTCCGGCGTGCGCATCGGGCTCGTGCCGATCGAGGACCTCTCCTACCCGCTCGCGCTCGTGATCGCGTTGCCCGGTGTCTGGCAGCTGCTGCGCCCCCGGCTCGAGAACCCCGGGAGGCGTCATGGCGACGCGTGAGGCGCTCCTGCCCCGGCTGCTGCTGGCCTCGCGCCCGCTCAGCTGGGTCAACACGGCCTACCCGTTCGGCGCCGCCTATCTGCTCGCGGGCGGCGGCGTGGACGCCGTGTTCGTCATCGGGGTCGTCTTCTTCCTCGTGCCCTACAACCTCGCGATGTACGGCATCAACGACGTCTTCGACTACGCCTCCGACGCCGTCAATCCGCGCAAGGGCGGCAGCGAGGGCGCGCTCCTGCCGCCGGGAACCCATCGCCGCGTGCTCACGGCCGCAGTGCTCGGCTGCCTGCCGTTCGTGATCGCGCTCGTGGTGCTCGCCCCGCCCGCATCCTGGGCCGTGCTCGCGGTGTCGCTCTTCGCGGTCGCCGCCTACTCGGTGCCCGGCCTGCGGTTCAAGGAGGTGCCCCTTCTCGACTCGATCACCTCGAGCACCCACTTCGTGAGCCCCGCGGTCTACGGCCTGGTCGCCGCGGGTGCCGCGTGGGATGCCCGCACGGTGATCGCGCTCCTCGCGTTCTTCCTGTGGGGCATGGCGAGCCACGCCTTCGGGGCGGTGCAAGATGTCGTGCCCGATCGCGAGGGCGGCATCGCCTCGATCGCGACGGTGCTCGGCGCCGCCCGCACCGTGCGGCTCTCGATCGCGCTGTGGGCGCTCGCCGGGCTGCTCATGCTGCTGCTGCCGTTTCCCGCGACGCTGCTCGTCGTGCTCGCCGCCCCCTACATCGCGCTCGCCTGGCCGTTCCGTTCGGTGCCGGATGCGGCATCCGCGTCGGCGAACCGCGGCTGGCGCCGCTTCCTGCTCGTCAACTACCTCGCCGGCTTCGCGACGACGCTCGTCATCATCGCGATCATGCTCGGCACCTCCTGAGCCCACCCCACGAACGGAGCATCATGTCCCACGCCGTCCCGTCGCGCACCCGACGCACGCTGCGCATCCTCGTCCCCGCGCTGCTCGTCGTGGTGTGGCTCGCCGTCGCGGCGATCGGCGGCCCCTACTTCGGGAAAGTGGATGAGGTCTCCTCCAACGACCCGACCGCCTACCTGCCGACGACGGCCGAAGCCACCCAGGTGCAGGAGAGGCTGTCGGACTTCCTCGGCAGCGACGCCATCCCCGCCGTCGTGCTCGTACTGGGCGACAGCACGCTCAGCGACGCGCAGCTCGAGGAGCTGAATGCGTGGCCGGATGAGCTCTCCGGTCTCGAGGGCGTGATCGGCGAGGTGAGCCCCGCGATCCCGTCGGACGACGGGCGGGCCGTGCAGCTGTTCGTGCCGATCGACTCCACGACGGGTGTCGGCGAGACCGTCGACCAGCTGCGCGCCGACCTCGCCGAACTCGCGCCCGAGGGCACCCAGGTGTTCGTGACCGGGCCGGCGGGCTTCACGGGCGACCTCGTCTCGGCGTTCGCGGGCATCGACGGCATCCTGCTGCTCGTCGCGCTGCTCGCGGTCTTCGTGATCCTCGTGATCGTCTACCGCTCACCGCTGCTGCCGATCATCGTGCTCAGCACGAGCCTGTTCGCGCTGTGCGCGGCGCTGCTGACCGTGTGGTGGATCGCCAAGGCCGGTCTCTTCCCGCTCAGCGGGCAGACCCAGGGCATCCTCTTCATCCTCGTGATCGGCGCGGCGACCGACTACTCGCTGCTCTACATCGCGCGCTATCGAGAGGCGCTGCGGCACCACGAGACCCGTGCGCAGGCGAGCTGGGCGGCGATCTGCGGTTCGCTCGAGCCGATCCTCGCCTCGGGCGGCACGGTGATCGCGGGCCTGCTCATGCTGCTGCTGAGCGAGCTCGAATCGAACCGCTCGCTCGGGCCCATCGCCTCGGTCGGCATCCTGTTCTCGATCCTCGCCGCGCTCACCCTGCTGCCCGCGCTGCTCGCCCTCGTCGGGCGCGCCGCCTTCTGGCCGCTCATGCCGCGCTACGACGCGAACGACGTCGCCGCCGACCCGGCGCCCAAGAAGGGCGTCTGGGCCCGCGTGCCGCGCTTCGTCGAACGACGCGCCCGCCCCATCTGGATCGTCTCGGTGCTCGCCCTACTGCTTGCGAGCCTCGGGCTCCTGCAGTTGAAAGCGGACGGCGTGCCGCAGAGCGAGCTCGTGCTCGGCGGCTCGGAGGCACGCACCGGCCAGCAGCTGCTGAGCGAGCACTTCCCCGGCGGCTCGGGCAGCCCGCTCTACGTCGTCACCGACGAGAGGAAGCTGCAGGAGGTCGCCGACCTCATGCTCGCCGATGCGCGCATCGACTCGGTCGCCGTCTCGAGCGCCGATTCGCCGAGCGGCAGCCTGCCGGTGACCGCCGACGGGGTGCAGCCGCTCTTCCCCGGCGCCCCGGCATCCGAACCGACGGTCAGCGATGGCGAGGTGCTTCTGCAGGGCACGCTCACGGTCGCACCGGACTCGGCGGAGGCCGAAGACACCGTGCGCGATCTGCGTGCGAGCCTGGGAGACGAGGCGCTCGTGGGCGGCACGACCGCGACGGCCGTCGACACGGAAGCCGCGTCGATCCGCGACCGCACGCTCATCATCCCGCTCGTGCTCGTGGTGATCCTCGTGATCCTCATGCTGCTGCTGCGGGCGATCGTCGCCCCGCTGCTGCTCGTCGGAACCGTCGTGCTGTCGTTCGCCGCCACCATGGGCGTCGCCGCCCTCGTGTTCAACCACGTGTTCCAGATGCCGGGCGCCGACCCCGCGGTACCGCTCTTCGGCTTCGTGTTCCTCGTGGCGCTCGGCATCGACTACAACATCTTCCTCATGACGCGGGTGCGCGAGGAGGCGATCAAGGTCGGCTCCCGTGCGGGCATGTCACGAGGGCTCGGCATCACGGGCGGTGTCATCACCTCGGCAGGGGTCGTGCTCGCGGCGACGTTCGCCGCTCTCTCGGTGATCCCCATCCTCTTCCTGCTGCAGCTCGCCTTCATCGTCGCCTTCGGGGTGCTGCTCGACACGATCCTCGTGCGCTCGCTGCTCGTGCCGGCGCTCGGCCACGAGCTCGGGCGGGCGATGTGGTGGCCCTCGCGCAAGATCACCTCGTAGGAGGACGGTGATGAGGGTCTGGTCGCTGCATCCGCGGTTCCTCGACCGCCAGGGCCTCACGGCATGCTGGCGCGAGACGCTGCTCGCGCAGGCCGTTCTCGCGGGTGCCACGCGCGGGTACACGCGCCACCCGCAGCTGGAGCGTTTCCGCGAGCATGCGGATGTGCTCGAGCTCGTGGGCGCCTACCTCACGGGGGTCGCGGATGAGGCGGCGGAGCGCGGCTACCGCTTCGACCGCACCCGCATCCGGGTGCCCATGGAGCCGAGCGCACGTCTCGAGGTGACGGATGGCCAGCTCGCTCATGAGTGGCGGCACCTGCTCGCGAAGCTCGAGGCGCGCAGCCCCGCCGTCGCGGAGCGCTGGCGGGACGCGGAGCCGGCACCGCATCCCCTTTTCCGGATCGTGCCGGGGCCGGTCGCCGACTGGGAACGCGCGGCGGATACGAGTGAGAGGAGACCGTGATGCGTATCGTGATCGGCGGTGCGTCGGGGATGATCGGCCAGGGCCTCACCCGGCACCTCGAGGGCCGCGGCGACGAGGTCGTGCGACTCGTGCGCCGAGCTCCCGCCGCGGCCGGGGAGGTGCGGTGGGATCCGGCCGGCGGCGAGCTGGACCCGGACGTGCTCGCGGGCGCCGACGCCGTCGTCAACCTCTCGGGCGCGAGTCTGTCGCGCCTGCCCTGGACGCGCGGATACCGTCGCACGATCGTCGAGTCGCGGCTCACCGCCACCCGCACGCTCGTGCGCGCGCTGCACGCCCTCGTCGAGCGCGGCGAGGCATCTCCCGCGCTCGTGAGCGGCTCGGCCACGGGGTTCTACGGCGACCGGCCGGGCGAGCAGCTCGACGAGGCCTCACCCGCCGGGCACGGGTTCCTGGCATCCGTCGTGACCGCGTGGGAGGCCGCGGCAAGCGAGGCGCCGAGCGCGACGCGGGTCGTGCTCGCCCGCACGGGCGTGGTGCTCGGACGCTCCGGCGCTCTCGCGCCGCTGCGGCTCATGACGGCTTTCGGATTCGCCGGGCCGATCGACGGCGGACGCCAGCACTGGCCGTGGATCGCTCTCGAGGACGAGATCGGCGCGCTCACGCACCTCATCGACTCTGCGGAACTGCGCGGGCCCGTGAACCTCGTCTCCCCCTCGCCCGCGACGGCGGCCGAGGTCGTGCGCACCCTCGCGCAGCGGATGAGGCGGCCCTACTGGGCGCCACTCCCCCTCGGCGTCCTCATGGGAACGGCGGGCCGCGAACTGCTCGACTTCGATCAGGAGGTGCAGCCGCGCGCACTGCTCGCGAGCGGCTTCGCCTTCCGCGAGGCCGACCTCGACAGGGCGATCGCGCGCGCACTCGCCTGACCCCGGTGTTCTCCCGTCGCCGGGAACCGCGCTGCTGAGTTGAGACGGCGCCGGCCCGCCGAGCGCATCACGGCGCCAAGAGGCGGCAGAGGGAGTCGACGACGCCGGCGGGCACCGCTCCGTAGAGGCGGTGGTGCAGTTCGACACCCTCCACGTGGGAGAAGATCATGCCGGCGAGTTCATCGGCGCCGAGATCACGACGCACCATGCCACGCGCGTCGAGCGCGGTCACGAAGCTCCGCAACTCGGCGATCCATGCCGGATAGAGCGCAGCGAGTTGCGCCGGGTAGTCGCCCTTTCCGTTGAGCGACTGCACGAACTCGACGATGAGCGCGAGCCAGAGCGCGGTTCCTCCGTCGGCGCGCATCGCGAGCACGCGGAGGGCTGCGGCGATGACATCGGCGAGCGTCGCGTTCTCGGGGTCCTCGGCGACGGTCCACCAGTCATCTCGGGCGTCTCGGCGGTGGCGCAGCACCGCCAGGAAGAAGTCCTCTTTGCCGGCGAAGTGGAAGTAGAACGCGCCGCGCGTCAGTCCGCTGTCGCGCACGATGTCTTCGACGGTCGTGGCCGCGTAGCCCTTGATCGGGAAGCGTTCGACACCGAGCCGGAGCAGCTCCAGCCTCGTGGCCTCCCGACGGAGGTCGAACTTGGTGGGGACGTCGCGATCCCGCATGGCGGTCATTGCTCCACTGTAGGCGCGAGGCGCGAGCCTCTCGACGGACGATCTCTCGATCGGAGGGCCGGGGCCTGAATGCGGCGGAACTGGGTGGATCTGAGGGGACTCGAACCCCTGACCCCCTGCATGCCATGCAGGTGCGCTACCAGCTGCGCCACAGACCCTGGCTGACCTCCACTGTGCGGAGACAACTCGACAAGATTACTACACTTCCGAGTGCTCCACGGACGCGTGCGGCGCCGCGAGGTCGATCGGGATGACCGGTGCGTCCTTCCAGAGCCGCTCGAGGGCGTAGTACTGGCGGTCCTCCTGGTGGAAGACGTGCACGACGAGATCGCCGAAGTCCAGCAGCACCCACCGGCCCTCGCTGCGGCCCTCGCGACGCAGCGGCTTCGCGCCGACCTCGAGCAGGGCATCCTCGACGGCGCCCGCGATCGCGAGCACGTTGCGCTCGTTGTCGCCGGTGGCGAGCAGGAACGCGTCGGTCAGCGGCAGCGGACCCGACACGTCGAGAGCGACGAGATCCTCGGCCTTCTTGTCGTCGGCAGCACGCGCGGCGATGCGTACGAGTTCGCGGGCACGGTCGGATGCGGTCACAGGCTTTTCCGGGTCGGGTTCAGGGATGTCACGGCGTTCAATTCAGCACGCCCTGCGTGAGCGCCACCACGAGGAGCGTCACCACGACGACGGCCATGCCGGCGGCCGACACGATGAGCACGGTGAGCGCGCGATTGCTGCGCTTGGGCTTGATGTTGCCGATGATCTCACGCGAGGAGGTGTGCGTGCTGACCGCGCGCATCGCCCGAACGGGCTGCGAGTCGGTCGACACGACCTGCTGGTCGCCCGGGTCGAGCAGGTTGTCGAGGTCGGATTCGTCGAGCTGGGCGGGCAGCGCCCCCGTCGAGGCGAGGCTCGCCGGAAGCGAGATGGAGCCGGTGACGATCACCTCGCCCGTGCTGCGCACGGTTCCCATGATGAGGTCGTTCGGCACCTCGGGCAGCACGAGCGCGTTGGCGGTCGCCGAGCCGACCCCCACATCGCGCGACAGCGAACCGGTGGGAGGCTGCGCCTCGTCGTCGAGTTCGGCCTGGCGCGACCAGTGGTTGCGCGGGCGCTCGCCCGCGGGCGGCTGCGACGAAGTCGACGGCGCCTCGGATGCCTCGGGCTGCGGCGGGCTCGGGGCGACCGGGGGCGCCCAGGCGGGGTCGGGCGGAAGCGGCACCGCGGCAGCGGAGACGGGCGCCGAGGCCGGTGCACCCGTCGCGTTCGGCGCGGGAGGCGCCCAGGTCTCGGGTGCGGCCTGCTCGGGCGCGGCCGGCGGCACCGGCTCGGAACGCTCCGCCGGCTGCACGGGCGGCGCGGAGAGCAGTGAGGTGAAGTCGACGGTGGGTGCCAGCTCAGGCTCGCTCGGCGCGGATGCCGTCGGCACGGGCGGGGGCACCGGAGCCGCCGACCCGGTGGCCTGGCCGCCGGGCGTCAGCCCGCCCCACGGCGGCAGCACCGGCTCTGCGGGCTCAGCCGGCACGGGCGCGGAAGGCACGGGCGCGGAGGACACGGGCGCGGAGGACACGGGCGCTGCCGACTGCCAGTGAGACGGCGGCGCGGCCACCGGCGGCGGCGAGGCGGGCTCGAACGACGCCGGCTCGGGAGCGGGCGTCGAGACGACGGGCACGCCGCCGCTCTGGGCACGGAAGAACGCTTCCAGGCTCGCCACCGCGTCGGTCTCGGGCTGCTCCGGCTCGACGAGCGGCGGCGGCGCTGCGGCGGCCTCGGGAACGGGCGCGGACGACGACACGGATGCGGAATCCTGCTGCGGGACGAACGGCGCAAGCCACGACGGCGTCGGCTCGGCGGGCGTGGCCTGCTCAGCGGGTGCGGCCGGGGCTGCGGGTGGCGGAGCGATCGGCGCCATGCCGAGCGGAGGAGACGCGACGGGCTGCTGAGATGCCACGGGCTGCTGAGATGCCACGGGCTGCTGCGACGCCAGGTACGGAGGGGCGGATCCCTGCGGGGCGGGCGTCACAGGCGCCTGCGAACCGTGCTGCTCGCGCTCCTGCTGCTCGCGCAGCGCGCGCAGCTCGCGACGGCTCATCGTGCCATCGGGGTGCTCCGTGATGGGAGGGGCGGATGCGGTGGTGGGGCCAGGCGCAGGTGGAGCAGAGGCGGGCGGCGCGGCGAAGGCGGGCGGCGCCGAGCCGACGGGCGGCGCCGACGCAGGGTGCTCGGGCCGGTTCTGCGTGCGGTAGTCGAGGTCGGCGGATTCGCCGGCGGGCGCGAAGTTCTGACGAGCCGCGCGACGTCCCTCGGGACTGAAATCCCGATAGCGGAAACCCGCCTGGGCCTCCTGCTCCGTCGCAGGCGGCGTCGTCGGCTGAGCGACGGGAGCGTCGTAGTGCGGGAGCGGAGCGCGCCCCTGCGTGACGTAGCTGAGCGGCTCGGGGGTGGCATCCGGGGTCACGGGAGCGTTCGACGCCGCGTTGGCGTCGTCGTGAGACGACGCAGCGGCCTCCGCAGCGCGGGCAGCCTCGGCTTCGCGCTCCCGGATCTCACGCCGGGAAAGCGGCTGATCCTGGTAGGTCGTCATGTCGTAGAACTCCGATAGAGGTGGTGCTTGGAGATGTACTGCACAACACCGTCGGGAACCAAGTACCACACCGGGTAACCCCGGCCGACTCGCTCACGGCATTCCGTGGAGGAGATCGCCAGGGCGGGCACTTCGAGCGAGCTTACGCCAGCCTCCGGCAATCCGCGAACGTCCAGGGCATGTCCTGGGCGAGATACCGCCACAAAATGTGCCAATTCCCAGAGTTCTCCCACGTCCTTCCACTGCAGGATCTGCGCCACGGCATCCGCGCCCGTGATGAAGAACAGCTCGGCATCCGGGCGCTGTGCCCGCAGGTCGCGCAGCGTGTCGATCGTGTAGGTGGGGCCGTCGCGGTCGATGTCGACGCGGCTCACGGTGAAGCGGGGGTTGGATGCGGTGGCCACCACCGTCATCAGGTAGCGATGCTCGGCTTCGGTGACGTCGGCCTTCATCCAGGGTTCACCGGTGGGCACGAAGACGACCTCGTCGAGGTCGAAGGTCTGCTGAACCTCGCTCGCGGCCACGAGGTGGCCGTTGTGCACAGGGTCGAAGGTGCCACCCATCACGCCGACCCGAGGACGGCGCGCGGCTCCTTCGCTCACCTGCGTGAGCCTAGTGGGCTGCGCCGCTCGGTCCGTGGCTGACGTGGCCGTGGTCGTTCGGGTCCTGGTTGACGGTCTTGTCGCCGTGTCGGTTGGTGACGTCGCGGTAGCTGTAGGTCACGAATGCGAGCACGATGAAGATCGCGGCGGCGATCGCGGCGAACACCCACGGGGGCGCCACGAGGGGCGCGAGTTCTTCGTGGGTCTCAGCGAGGAGCGTGCTCAGCATGTCACCGAGTCTAGCCCGATGCGGGGCGTCAGCCCCTCACCTGGCCCTCTCCGCGCACGATCCACTTGGTGCTCGTGAGCTCGGGCAGACCCATGGGGCCGCGTGCGTGAAGCTTCTGGGTGGAGATGCCCACCTCGGCGCCGAAACCGAACTCGCCGCCGTCGGTGAACCGCGTGGAGGCGTTGACCATCACGACCGCGGAGTCCACCTCCGCGACGAAGCGGTTGGCCCTCGTCATATCGTTCGTCACGATCGACTCGGTGTGGTGGGTCGAGTACCGGCGGATGTGCTCGAGCGCGTCGTCGAGGTCGTCGACCACCTTCACGTTGAGATCCAGGCTCATGTGCTCGAGCGACCAGTCGTCGTCGTTCGTGGGAATCGCCTCGGGGAAGATCTCGCGGGTGCGCTCGTCGCCGTGGATGGTGACGCCGTTGTCGGTGAGCGCCTTCAACACGGGCGGCAGCAGACGCGCGGCGGCATCCGTGTCGACCAGGAGCGTCTCGAGCGCGTTGCACACGCTCGGGCGCTGCACCTTCGAGTTCACGGCGATCTCGGCGGCCATCTCGGCGTCCGCGGATTCGTCGAGGAACACGTGCACGACGCCGGCACCCGTCTCGATCACGGGCACCTTCGACTCGCGCACCACGGTGTCGATGAGCTGCGCCGACCCGCGCGGGATGAGCACGTCGACGAAGCCGCGGGCCTGCATGAGCTGCGTCGCACCCTCGCGACCGAACTCGTCGATCGTCTGAACGGCATCCGCGGGCAGCCCCACCGAGTTCAGCGCCTCCTGGATGAGCGTCACGAGCACGCGGTTGGTGTTCTCGGCAGCAGAGCCGCCGCGCAGCACGACGGCATTGCCCGACTTGAGGGCGAGGGCGGCGATGTCGATCGTCACGTTGGGGCGCGCCTCGTAGATCGCGCCCACGACCCCGAACGGCACGCGCACCTGGGTGAGCTGCAGACCGTTCGGCAGCGTGGATCCACGCAGCACCGTCCCCACCGGATCCGGCAGCGCGATGATGTCGCGCGTCGCGGCCGCGAGACCCGCCAGCCGTGCCTCGTCGAGACGAAGCCGGTCTTGCAGGCCCTGCGACATGTCGTTCTCGCGGCCGTTCGCCAGGTCGAGCTCGTTCGCCGGCAGGATGCGATCGGCGCCCTGCTCGACCGCCTGCGCGATGGCCTCGAGTCCCGCGTTCTTGCGCGATGTCGAAGCCTGCGCGAGTGCGATGGATGCCGTACGCGCAGCGGCGAGCTTGTCGGCGAGGCTGAGGGCGGCGGCGGTGTCGGACATGCGCCGAGTCTATCGAGGCCGGTTTCGAGACGCGTCGCCCTGCGGGCGGCGCTCCTCAACCAGCTGACTGTCAGGTGGTCGAGGAGCGCCGCTGCGCGACGCGTCTCGAAACCGCCGTCACCGAGCAGCCGGCTCGAACCAGGTTCCCGTCGGCTCTCCCGCAAGGGCGGCAGCCACGTTCGCGGTCGAGGCGAGCAGCACGGCGGTTCCGGATGCGGCGGCGAGCTTCGCGGCCGCGATCTTGGTGCCCGCTCCCCCGGTGCCGACGCCTGCGGCGCCGATGTCGCCGAGCTCTACGCCCGCGAGGTCGTCGGCGGCGGCGACGTAGGCGATGCGCTCGGCACCCGGCTCCTGCGGCGGTTTCGTGTAGAGGGCGTCCACATCCGAGAGCAGCACGAGCAGGTCGGCGCCGATGAGCTCCGAGACGAGGGCGGCGAGGCGGTCGTTGTCACCGAAGCGGATCTCGTGGGTGGCGACCGTGTCGTTCTCGTTGACGATCGGCAGGATGCGCAGCTTCAGCAGTCGCTCCATCGCGCGCTGGGCGTTGGAGCGGTGCGTCGGGTTCTCGAGGTCGCCCGCGGTGAGCAGCACCTGTCCGGCGACGATCGCGTAGCGGCGCAGCGACTCCTGGTAGCGGTAGATGAGGATGTTCTGCCCCACCGCGGCGGCCGCCTGCTGCGTGGCGAGGTCGCTCGGCCGGGCATCCAGCTGCAGGTACGGCATGCCCGTCGCGATGGCACCCGACGACACGAGCACCACCTCGGTGCCGCGCTCGTGAGCAGCCGAGAGGGCGTCGACGAGGGGCTCGATCTGGCCGACGTTGGGGCCCGAGATCGAACTCGAACCGACCTTCACGACGACCCGTCGCGCATCCATCACCGCGGCACGCAGCGACTCCGGACTCACCGACCCTCCCCCGGGTTGATCACCTCGACGTCGCCATCATCCGGCGCGTCGTCTTCGTCGTCGGCCCACAGACCCGCCTCGCGCTCGGCGTCGAGCTCGGCGCGCGCGGCGGCCTTGGCATCCATGCGCTCGTGATACGCCTCACGGCGCTGGTTGCGCGTGGCGCGGCGGTTCTCGTCGAGGCGCGCGTCGGTTCCACGCGGCGAGGTGATGAGCTCGGCCGTCGAGGTGAGTGTCGGCTCCCAGTCGAACACCATCTCGCCGATCTCGACCGTGGATCCGGGCACCGCGCCCTTCTGGAAGAGCCGCTCCTCGACCCCGAGCTTCGCGAGACGGTCGGCGAGGAAGCCGACGGCCTCGTCGTTGGTGAAGTCGGTCTGCTCCACCCAGCGCTCGGGCTTGGCGCCCACGACGCGGTAGACGGGCTCCGTCCCGCCCTCGACGCGCACCTCGAACTGGGCCTCGTCGACGGCACGCGGACGGATGACGATGCGCGCGGGCGGCGGCGTCTCGGCCTTGGCCCTGCGGTCCGCCTCGACGAGCTCGGCGAGGGCGAACGAGAGCTGCCGCAGGCCCTCGTGGCTCACCGCCGACACCTCGAACACCCGGTAGCCGCGCTGCTCGAGCTCGGGTCGCACGAAGTCGGCGAGCTCCTTGCCGTCGGGCACGTCGACCTTGTTGAGGGCCACGAGCTGCGGGCGCTCGAGCAGCGGCGTCTGGCCCTCCGGCACGGGGTAGGCGCCGAGCTCGGCCAGGATGATGTCGAGGTCGGAGAGCGGATCGCGCCCCGGCTCGAGCGTGGCGCAGTCGAGCACGTGCAGCAGCGCCGAACACCGCTCGACGTGCCGCAGGAACTCGAGCCCCAGGCCCTTACCCTCGCTCGCGCCCTCGATGAGGCCCGGCACGTCGGCGATCGTGTAACGCACCTCGCCCGCCTCGACGACGCCGAGGTTGGGGTGCAGAGTCGTGAACGGGTAGTCGGCGATCTTCGGCTTGGCGGCCGAGAGCGCGGCGATGAGGCTCGACTTGCCGGCGCTCGGGTAGCCCACGAGCGCGACATCCGCGACGGTCTTGAGCTCGAGCACGACATCGCCCTCGAAGCCGTGGGTGCCGAGCAGGGCGAAGCCGGGAGCCTTGCGTTTGGTCGTCGCGAGTGCCGCGTTGCCGAGCCCGCCCTGACCACCCTCGGCGACGACGAAGCGCATGCCGGGCTCGACGAGGTCGACGAGCTGCTCGCCCTCCGGGGTCGAGACGACGGTGCCGACGGGAACCGGCAGCACGAGCTCCTCGCCCTGATAGCCGGAACGGTGGTCGCCCATGCCGGGGCCCCCGTTGCCGCTCGAGCGGTGCGGGGCACGGTGGTAGTTCAGCAGGGTCGTGACCTGCGGGTCGGCGACGAGCACGATGTCGCCCCCGTGCCCGCCGTTGCCGCCATCGGGACCGGCGAGGGGCTTGAACTTCTCGCGACGCACCGACACGCATCCGTTGCCGCCGTGGCCCGCGCGCAGGTGCAGCGTCACCTGATCGACGAAGGTCGCCATCCGGTGCTCCTCTCCTGCTCCTGCGGAAGCCGTCATGCCCCCGACAAACAGCGAAGGGCGAGCCTCAGCCCGCCCTTCGCAGATGAAATCTCTGTCGCGCGGCGCCTACGCCGGAACGACGATGTTGACGACCTTGCGGCCGCCCTTGGTGCCGAACTCCACGGCGCCCGCCTCGAGGGCGAACAGCGTGTCGTCGCCACCGCGCCCGACGTTCGCACCGGGGTGGAAGTGGGTGCCGCGCTGGCGGACGATGATCTCGCCGGCCTTGACGACCTGGCCGCCGAAGCGCTTGACGCCGAGGCGCTGCGCGTTCGAGTCGCGACCGTTACGGGTGGACGATGCGCCCTTCTTGTGTGCCATGTCTTCAGCCCCTGCTTACTTGATGCCGGTGATCTTGACGCGGGTGAGCTCCGAGCGGTGGCCCTGGCGCTTCTTGTATCCGGTCTTGTTCTTGAACTTCTGGATGACGATCTTCTTGCCACGCTCGTGGCCGATGACCTCGGCGGTCACCTTGACCTTGGCCAGCGCCTTCTCGTCGTGCGTGATCGTGTCACCGTCGACGTAGAGAACGGGGGTGAGCTCGATCTTGCCGCCCTGCTCGGCCTGGACGCGGTCGAGCACGACGATCGTGCCCACCTCGACCTTCTCCTGCCGACCACCGGCGCGCACAACTGCGTAAACCACGGGATGTCCTTACGTTGGAATGAAGTCTGCCGCTTCCGGGAGCCGCGAGGGCCCGAGAAGCGTGGGGTATCGAATGCGGGCCGGAAACCCGCAGACACCAAGGGTCAAGAATAGCCGACGCGCGGCCATCCGGCAAACGCGCCGAGGGCCGCGTTCAGAGCCGCGCGCCGCGGGCGATCACCCACTGAGCGAGCGTCACGAGCATGACGACAGGAGCGAGCGCCACGACCGCCGAGACGATGCCCGCGAACGGCGTGTAGGGCAGGGCCCCGGCATCGGAGAACTGCACCCCATAGACGATCACGGTGTACACGAATCCGACGACGGCGGCCAGCACACAGCCTGCAGCCGCAGCCACGAGCGCCTTGAGGAGCACCGACACCACCCGGTCGTCCGCCCGCGGGGACCACAGCCACAGCAGCAGGAACACGCCGACCGCCTTCGGCAGCACGCCGACGATCAGCTGCGGCAGCAGGATGCCGCTCAGGAAGTTGCCGCTCTGCGAGCCGAAGGCGAACGACTCGAGGAACGAGACGAGCAGTTCGAGGAAGAGGATGGCGGCGACCACAGCCGCCGCCACGAGCGCGGGGCGCGGATCACGCTCCATCACGGAGCTGGGGGCGGCCGGGGCGGTCTCGGACATGCGGACTCCTATGATCGCGAGAGTGCGTGCACCCGAGCATAGGCCCGAACGGAGGGATCCTCGATGATTCTCATCGATGAGCCGATCTGGCCCAACCACGGCACCGTGTGGGGGCACCTCGTGTCGGACGTGTCACTGGATGAGTTGCACGACTTCGCGCGGCGCGCCGGGATGCCGGAGCGCGGCTTCGACCACGACCACTACGACTATCCGCTGGAGCGCCGCGACCAGCTCATCGCCCTCGGCGCCGAGCCCGTGACCGGCCGCGAGTTGCTGCGCCGCCTGCAGACCTCCGGGCTGCGCGTGCGCCAGCGCGACAAACGCTGACGGCAGGTCGAGGTGGCTGAGGAGCGCCCGCGCAGCGGACGCGTCTCGAAGCCACCGTCGGTGACGCAGGTTTCGAGACGCGTCGCGCCTTCGGCGCGGCGCTCCTCAACCAGCTGAGCTGACGGGTCAGCCGGCGTCGGGGGAACCCGCTGCCGACGAGGCGCGACGGGAGCGGCGCGTACGTCCCTGGCCGGGCTTCTTCGGCTCGGGCAGAGCGTCGAGCACCGAGCCGAGCACAGCATCCGGGTCGACCACGGGGCGCTTCTGGGCGCGCACGGGCTCGATCGGGATGTCGAGGATCTCGACCGGCGCCGCAGCGACCGCCTCCGCGATCTGCGCGGGTGCCGCCTCCGACACCGCATCGGCCTGAGCATCGTGGTGCACGGTCTTCGCCGCGATCTTGGCGAGCGCGTTGCGCACGTCGTCGGTGATCTCGTGCGTCGTCGTCTTGGGGGCGGATGCGGCCTGGTTGCCGCCGCCACCGCCTCCGTTGCCGCCGTTGCCGTTGCCCCCGCGCCCACGGCGTCCGCGGCCCGAACTCTGCTGCGGCTCGGACTGCTGGCCCCGGTGCTTGAAGACGGGATCGTGGTGCACGATGAGGCCACGGCCCGCGCACGTCTCGCACGCCTCGCTGAACGACTCGAGCAGCCCGAGCCCCAGCTTCTTGCGCGTCATCTGCACGAGCCCGAGCGAGGTGACCTCGGCCACCTGGTGCTTCGTGCGGTCGCGCGAGAGGCACTCGACGAGCCGGCGCAGCACGAGATCGCGGTTGGACTCGAGCACCATGTCGATGAAGTCGACCACGATGATGCCGCCGATGTCGCGCAGGCGCAGCTGCCGCACGATCTCCTCGGCCGCCTCGAGGTTGTTCTTGGTGACGGTCTCTTCGAGGTTGCCGCCGGATCCCACGAACTTGCCGGTGTTGACGTCGACGACCGTCATCGCCTCGGTGCGGTCGATGATGAGCGAGCCGCCGGATGGCAGCCACACCTTGCGCTCGAGCGCCTTCTCGATCTGCTCGGTGATGCGGAACTTGTCGAAGCTGTCGACCTCGTCGGCGTAGATCTCGACGCGGTCGAGCAGGTCGGGTGCGACGGCGGTGAGGTACTTCTCGATGGTCTGACGCGCGTCGTCACCCGCGATGACGAGCTTCTGGAAGTCCTCGTTGAACACGTCGCGCACGATCTTGAGCAGCAGATCGGGCTCCGAGTGCAGCAGGGCGGGAGCCTGCTGGGTCTCGACGGCGCGCTCGATCTCGGCCCACTGCGAGGTGAGGCGCTGCACGTCGAGGGTGAGCTGCTCCTCGGTGGCGCCTTCGGCTGCGGTGCGCACGATGACGCCCGCGTCATCCGGCAGCACCTCTTTGAGGATCTTCTTGAGGCGCGCACGCTCGGTGTCGGGGAGCTTGCGGCTGATGCCGTTCATCGAGCCGCCGGGCACGTACACGAGGTAGCGGCCGGGCAGGCTGATCTGGCTCGTCAGACGGGCGCCCTTGTGGCCGACCGGGTCCTTGGTGACCTGCACGAGCACCCGGTCGCCGGGCTTGAGCGCGAGCTCGATCTTGCGCGCCTGGTTCTTCTCCCGACCGGCCTCTTCGGCGGCAGCGGCGGCGGCCTCCCAGTCGACCTCGCCGGAGTAGAGCACGGCGTTGCGGCCGCGACCGATGTCGACGAACGCGGCCTCCATGCTCGGCAGCACGTTCTGCACCCGCCCGAGGTAGACGTTGCCGATGAGGCTCGCGTCGGCTGCACGGGCCACGTAGTGCTCCACGAGCACGCCGTCTTCGAGCACGCCGATCTGGATGCGGCCGAACTTCGAGCGCACGACCATCTGCCGGTCGACGCTCTCGCGCCGGGCGAGGAACTCGGCCTCGGTGATGACCGGGCGGCGGCGACCCGCATCCCGACCGTCGCGACGTCGCTGCTTCTTGGCCTCGAGGCGCGTGGAGCCCTTGACCTTCTGCGGTTCGGTGATGAGCTCGGGCTGCTTGCGCGGCTGGCGCACCTTGACGGTCGTGCCCGGGGCGTCGTCGCCGTCCCGGGCCGCCTCGCCTGAACGGCGGCGGCTGCGGCGACGCGAAGACCCCGCGGTCGCGGTCTCGTCGTCGTCGGGCAGCGCGGGCGTGCCGGATCCCGGGGGCGGCGGCGGGGGCGCCTGGAACAGCAGCGAGAACGGCGAGCTGGGCGCGGATGCGGTGGGCGCCTCCGCGGCGTCGGGCGCCTCGGGCGCTGCAGCCTCCGCCGTTTCGGGCTCGGTCGCCTCGGGCTCGGCCGCGCTGGTCTCGGTGACAGCCGGATCGCCGGATAGGTCCTGCTTCTTCTTCACCATCGCTGGTGTGCTCCTTGACCGGGGCGGCCGCGCCGGCCTCCGGGTACTCTCGTGCGGTCCCGCGGAGCGGGACGCCAATCCTTCATCTGGGTTCGCAGTCACCTCGCTCTGCGGCGGTGATCTGCTCGCGCCCTCTCACGGCGCCCGCGCCCTCTCACGGCACGGATCGGAACTGGCTATCCGTCTGGGTGCGGTCCCGACGCGGCGGGAGCATCCACTGGCCCGGCAATGCCCGGTCAAGCTCTTGGTCGAGTCGCCCATCGGGGGCGACTGCCTCGATTATCGCATGAGATACCGTTCGCGGCATTTCCTCACCCGCGGCGTGGCAAGATCGAGCCCATGACCGAGGTCGCCGCCGACACCGCCACCGAGCTCGATTCCGATCGGGAATTCGACGAGACCGAGCAGGCTCCGACCCGCACCGCATCCCGCCCGTGGGTGTTCGGCATCTGGCTCATCGTGGCCGGTATCCTCGGCGAGATCGCGGCGTTCGCGCTCACGATGGAGAAGTTCCACGTGCTGCAGAACCCGGATGCGGTGCTCAGTTGCGACTTCAGCGTCTTCGTGCAGTGCGGCAAGAACCTCGACTCCTGGCAGGGTGCCGTATTCGGCTTCCCGAACCCGATCATCGGTCTCCTCGGTTGGATGGCGCCCATCATCGTGGGTGTCTCGGTGCTCGCCGGGGCGCGCTTCCCTCGTTGGTACTGGGCGGTCTTCAACGTCGGCGTCGCCGGCGCCATGGTGTTCGTGCTGTGGCTCGCGAGCCAGTCGATCTTCGACCCCTTCATCCGCACGCTGTGCCCGTACTGCGTCATGACCTGGGCTGTGACCTACCCGGTGTTCTTCGCCGTCACCTTCCGCAACATGGCCGAGGGCGTGTTCGGCGCAGGCGCGAAGCGGGTCGGCCGCGCACTGCTGCCCTGGGTCGCGCCCATCAGCATCGTGCTGCTGCTCATCGTGTTCGGCATCGCGCAGAGCCAGTTCCCGGTGATCCAGAGCCTGTTCTGAATCGCCCTCTAGACTGACCCCGAGCTTTTCAGCGTCCTCTTATCCCGACCCGTCAGGATCCCACCCGTGACCAATGCGCCCCGGCCCAGCAAGAACCAGCGCCGCGAGGAGGCCCGTGAGGCCGCCCGCGTCGCGCGCGAGAAGGCCCTGAAGCGTCAGAAGCTGCTCAAGTGGCTCATTCCGACCATCGCATCCGTCGCGATCCTCGCGATCGTGGGCGGCGTCGTATGGGCCGTCATCGCGTTCCAGCCGCCGCCGAAGAAGGAGGCGGGCCCCGCGAACATGATCAGCGACGGCATCGTCTTCGAGGCGGATGGCAACGGCGGCGTGCAGTACGTGCCCACCGCCGCGATCAAGAAGGGCGGCGACCCGGTTCCGACCGAGCAGCGCGAGGGCCTGCTCAACTTCGTGACGTACGTCGACTTCTCCTGCCCCGCCTGCAAGCAGTTCGAGGAGGCCTACTCGGCCTCGATCCAGTCGATGGTCGCACAGGGTGCCGCCACCCTCGAGGTGAAGCCCATCGCGATCCTCGACTACCGCGGGTACACGACCGACTACTCGACCCGGTCGAACAACGTGGCCGCGTGCGTGGCGAACTACGCACCCGAGAGCTTCCTCGACGTCATGGCCGCGATGTACGCCCAGCAGCCCTCCGAGGGTGGGCCCGGCCTCGGGAACAACGCCATCGTGGACGTCGTGAAGAGCGCCGGACTCGACGACGAGGACGTCAACGCCTGCATCACCGGCGAGAGCTTCGAGCCGTGGGTGAGCGCGGCGACCGCCCGCTCCTCCCAGCAGGGGGTGCGCAGTACGCCCACCATCATCATCAACGGCACGCCGTGGGACCGCGAGGCGTTCAAGACCTTCGACGAGTTCGTGAACGCCGAACTCGCGAAGCTGCCGAGCGACAGCACGAAGTCCGAGTAACCGCCGTCCGCTGACGGGGGTTCGAGACGGGTCTCGAAGCCCCGTCAGGGTGCCGACCGCTATTCGAGCAGGCGTTCGCGCAGCTGCTCCTGCTCGGCGTGCGAGATGCCGAGCGCGACGGCGAAGTAGTGCTCGATCGAGGCGAACTCGGCGTGCATCGTGGCGAACGCCTCGTCGAGGTAGCTGCGGTCCACGCCGAGCACCGGCACGAGCAGTTCGCGCGAGGCACCATGCGCCTCGAAGCGCCGGAACAGCGGCTCGAGCGCCGGCAGCAGCTGCTCGTTGGTGAGCAGGTACTCCCGGTAGACGTCACCTTCCGACACCCCGAGTAGCGTCAACAGAGCGGCGGTCGCCCAGCCCGTGCGGTCCTTGCCGGTCGTGCAGTGGTAGAGCACGGGAAGGTCTTCGTCATCCAGCAGCAGCCGGTAGAAGGTCGCGAGCCCGCGGCGCGCGCTCGGCAGCGTGATGAACTCGCGGTACGCCGAACGCATGGCCGTATCGCCCTGGCCGCTCTCGAGGAAGGCGAGCGCCTGCGCCGGCTCGCGGAAGAAGGCCGCCATCTGCGCGGGCACCGCGATCTCGGAGTCGGCCAGCACATCCTCGAGCAGGCTGCGCACGCCCTCGAGCACCCGATCGGGCTGGTTCTCGCGTTCGAGCGAGGTGCGGAAGTCCACGACGCTGCGGATGCCGAGCGCGACCACGGCATCCGCATCCGCCTCGTCGAGGCGATCGAGCGCCGTCGAACGGAACAGCACACCACGACGCACCCGTCGGCCGTCGGCGGTCGGCCAGCCGCCCGCATCGCGCAGATTCGGGAGGGTCGCCAGCACGATCGCCTCGCCCGGCCCCGACAGCTCGGGCATCAGCCGAAGGGGAACCAGAGCGCCAGCTCGCGATCGGCCGACTCAGGGCTGTCGGAGCCGTGCACGAGGTTCTGCTGCACCTTGAGACCCCAGTCCCGACCGAGGTCGCCTCGGATGGTGCCGGGCGCCGCGCTCGTCGGGTCGGTCGTTCCGGCGAGGGCGCGGAAGCCCTCGATGACGCGGTTGCCCGCGACGCGCATCGCGACCACGGGGCCGGACTGCATGAACTCGACGAGCGGCTCGTAGAAGGGCTTGCCCTCGTGCTCGGCGTAGTGGGCGGCGAGCAGATCGCGCTCGGGCTGCAGCATGCGGATGTCGACGAGCTGGTAACCCTTCGCCTCGATGCGGCGCAGGATCTCGCCCGTGAGGCCGCGGGCGACACCGTCGGGCTTCACGATCACGAGGGTCTCTTCGATGTCGGTCACGGGGCGTCTCCTTCTTGCGGGGTTGCGGACGAGGGGGAATCGGAGCCGTGCTGGGCGAGCCACGCGGCCTTCTGCGCGTCGATCTGGCGACCACGCACGAAGCAGTAGATCCAGAGGGCGAGGAAGGCCGCCCCGACGAGGAACATCATGGGCTCGAGGAGCCCCGTCGCGATGATCGCGAGCTGCAGCACGGCCCCGAACCAGACACCCCAGGCGTAGCGCTGAAGGCCCGCGACGAGCACGAGCACCAGGATGAACGCGGCGCCGTAGACGAGGGCGAGCCAATCGGGATCGAGGCGGTCGAGACCGAACACCACGAGCGCGGCGAAGAACATCATGGCGGCCTCGAGGCCCAGCGTGATGGCGAGCAGCGTCTCGGTGAGCGAGCGCTCGCGACGCACGCGCGCGCCGGCTGGCGTGAGGCTCGCGTCGGTCACGGCTTCCATCCCTCCGCCTCGGCGAGGGTCAGCGCCTCGCCGACGAGCGTGATCGAGCCCGTGACGACGACAGCGCGGCGGGGCGATTCGGCCGCCCAGCCACGCGCGGCCTCCATCGCGTCGGCGAACTCGTCGTGCACGAGCACCGCACCCGGCTCGACGTCGTCGCGCACGATCTCGGCGAGCTCCTCGGCGGGGATCGCCCGCTCGGAGAGCGAGCGCGTCACGTCGATGCGGGTCGCGACAGCGGCGAGCTCGCGCACGATGCCGTGGGCGTCCTTGTCCGCGAGCACTCCCAGCACGATCGCGTACTCGTCGAAGTCGAAGTACTCCCGCAGCGCCGCCGCGAGCGCCGCCGCGCCGTGCGGGTTGTGGGCCGCGTCGACCAGCACGGTCGGCTCGATGCCCACGAGCTGCAGACGGCCCGGCGAGGTGACCTGGCCGAGGCCCTCGGCCACGACATCCGGATCGAGCGCGACGGTGCCGTCACCCAGGAACGACTCGACGGCCGCGATCGCGACGGCCGCGTTCTGAGCCTGGTGGTCGCCGTAGAGCGGCAGGAAGACGTCGCGGTAGCGGCCTACCCGGCCGCGGATGTCGACGACCTGGCCGCCGACCGCGACCGTCGTCGACTCGAGCGCGAAGTCGACGCGCTCGATCGCCAGGTTCGCCTCGTCGAGGGCCGCCGCCTCGCGCAGCTCGACGAGCGCCTCGATCGGCTGGATCGCCGTCACGACCGCGGCCGCCGGCTTGATGATGCCGGCCTTGGTGCGCGCGATCTCGGCGACCGTCGAGCCGAGCCGCTGCGTGTGGTCGAGCGCGATGGGCGTGAACACGGCCACCTGACCGTCGGCGACGTTGGTCGAGTCCCACTCGCCCCCCATGCCGACCTCGAGCACGACGACGTCGACGGGCGCGTCGGCGAAGCACGCGAAGGCGAGCACGGTGAGCGCCTCGAAGAAGGTGAGCGTCTCCTCGCCGTCGGCCGCGAGCTCGGCGTCGACCATGAGCAGGTAGGGGCGGATGTCGTCCCAGTTGCGCGCGAACGCCTCGTCGCTGATCGGCTCCCCGTCGATCATGATGCGCTCGTTCACGCGCTCGAGGTGCGGGCTCGTGAGCAGTCCCGTGCGCAGCCCGGTGGCCCGGAGCAGCGACTCGATCATGCGGCTCGTGGAGGTCTTGCCGTTGGTGCCCGTGATGTGCACGACGGGGGCGGCGCGATGCACGTCGCCGAGGAGCTCGACCGCGCGGCGCGTCGGCTCGAGGCGCGGTTGCGGTGCCGACTCGCCGACCCGCCCGAGCAGCTCCTCGTACGCCTCGTCGGCGGCACGACGGAACTCCGCCGCCTCGGCCTCGTCGTACGGGTCCGGCTCGTCGGCACTCATGCGCGCTCCAGCTCGATCGTCACGGCGGAGGCGTCGCCGACCGGCGTCGCTCCCCCCTCAGCCTCGCTCGCCACCAGGCTCGTGGCAAGCGTCTCCGCCGCGATGAGCTCACGATGCGCCTCGATCGCGGCCACAGCATCCGCGTCGCCCGCGAGCGAGAGCAGGATGCGGTCGGTCACCTCGAGCCCCGCGTCCTTGCGCGCCTGCTGCACGGCCCGCACGACGTCGCGCGCGAGCCCCTCGGCGGCGAGCTCGGGCGTCACGACCGTGTCGAGCACGACGAAGCCACCCGAGGGCAGGAACGCGATGGCCGCGTTCTCGTCGGCCAGGGTCAGTTCGAGTTCGTACTCCCCCGGCGCGAGCGTCACGCCGCCGGCGACGACGGCACCCGCATCCGCCGTCCACTCTCCCGCCTTCGCGGCCTGGATCACCCGCTGCACGTCCTTGCCGATGCGCGGGCCCAGGGCGCGCGCGTTGACGGTGAGACGCCGGGTGATGCCGAAGTCGGCGAGACTCGATTCGCCGAGCGGCACGCACACGAGCGTCTTGACGTTGAGCTCGTCGCGCAGGATGTCGGCGAAACCCTCGAGCGGTTCGGCATCGGGCGCCACCACGGTGAGCCGGGCGAGCGGCAGACGCACCCGCAGCTTCCGGGCCTTGCGCAGGGCGAGCCCCGAGGAGGCCACCTCGCGCACGCGATCCATCGTGCGCACGAGCTCGGTGTCCACCGGGAACTCGGAGGCGTCGGGCCAATCCGTGAGGTGCACGCTGCGCCCGCCCGTGAGACCGCGCCAGATCTCCTCGGCCACGAGCGGCAGCATCGGCGCCGCGAGTCGCGTGAAGGTCTCGAGCACCGTGAAGAGGGTGTCGAACGCGTCGCGGTCATCCCCCTCCCAGAAGCGGTCGCGGCTGCGCCGCACGTACCAGTTGGTGAGCACCTCGGCGAAGTCGCGCAGCGCCGCCGCCGCGAGCGGGGTGTCGAAGTCGTCGAGGTGCCGCGTGACGTCGTGGATGAGCTCGCGCGTCTTCGCCAGCAGGTAGCGGTCGAGAGGGTGGGCGGAGTCGGTGCGGCGGCGGGCCGTGTAGCCGTCGGGCGAGGCGCTGTTGGCGTAGAGGGTGAAGAAGTAGTAGCTCGACCACAGCGGCAGCATCACCTCGCGCACGCCCTGGCGGATGCCCTCCTCGGTCACGACGAGGTTGCCGCCGCGGATGACGGAACCCGACAGCAGGAACCAGCGCATGGCATCCGCGCCGTCGCGATCGAAGACCTCGGAGACATCCGGGTAGTTGCGCAGGGACTTCGACATCTTCTGCCCGTCGGAGCCGAGCACGATGCCGTGGCTCAGCACGTTCTTGTAGGCCGGGCGGTCGAAGAGCGCGGTGGCGAGCACGTGCATGACGTAGAACCAGCCGCGCGTCTGCCCGATGTACTCGACGATGAAGTCCGACGGGTTGTGAGTGTCGAACCACTCGCGGTTCTCGAACGGGTAGTGCACCTGCGCGAACGGCATCGAGCCGGAATCGAACCACACATCGAGCACGTCCTCGATGCGGCGCATCGTGGAGCGGCCGGTGGGGTCGTCGGGGTTCGGGCGGGTGAGCTCGTCGATGTAGGGGCGGTGCAGGTTCGGCTCGCCGTTCTCGTCGCGCGGCAGCATGCCGAAGTCGCGCTCGAGCTCCGCGAGCGAGCCGTAGACGTCGACACGCGGGTAGGCGTCGTCATCCGACTTCCACACCGGGATGGGGCTGCCCCAGTAGCGGTTGCGGCTGATCGACCAGTCGCGCGCGTTCGCGACCCACTTGCCGAACTGGCCGTCTTTGACGTTCTCGGGCACCCAGTTGATCTGCTGGTTGAGTTCGCCCATGCGCTCCTTGATGTCGGGAACGCGCACGAACCAGCTCGAGACGGCCTTGTAGATGAGCGGGTTGCGGCAGCGCCAGCAGTGCGGGTAGCTGTGCTCGTAGCTCTTGAGCTGCAGGAGGCGCTTCTCGGCGCGCAGCTTGCGCACGAGCGGCATGTTCGCCTCATCCCAGCGCAGGCCCGCGACATCGGCCACGGCGGGCAGGAAGCGACCGCCGTCGTCGAGCGAGAGCACCACGGGGATGCCGGCCGCGGCGCACGTGAGCTGGTCGTCCTCACCGTAGGCGGGTGCCTGGTGCACGATGCCCGTGCCCTCGCCGGTGGCGACGTAGTCCGCGACGAGGATCTGGAACGCATCCGGCCCATAGGCGTCGAGGTAGTAGTCCCACAGCTGGTCGTAGCGGATGCCGCCGAGCTCGGCGCCCGTGAAGCGGCGCTCCTCGACCGCGGCGAGCGCGGCAGCGGCATCCTCGTAGCCGAGGTCCTTCGCGTAGGCGGCGACCGTGTCGGCCGCGAGGAGGAAGCGCGCGGCGTCGCCCTCGAGGCCGTTCGCGGCGCCCGCGGGGCCGGCGGGGACCACGACGTATTCGATCGCGGGGCCGACCGCGAGCGCGGCGTTCGTCGGCAGCGTCCACGGGGTCGTCGTCCAGGCGAGCGCGTTCACCGCCGTCAGCCCGAGTGCCTCGGCCTTCTCGCCCACGAGCGGGAAGGTGACCGTGACCGATTGATCCTGGCGCAGCTGGTAGACGTCGTCGTCCATGCGCAGCTCGTGGTTCGACAGCGGCGTCTCGTCGTTCCAGCAATACGGCAGCACGCGGAAGCCCTCGTAGGCGAGGCCCTTCTTGTACAGCTCGGAGAAGGCCCAGATGACCGACTCCATGAAGGTCACATCGAGCGTCTTGTAGTCGTTCTCGAAGTCGACCCAGCGCGCCTGGCGGGTGACGTAGTCCTCCCACTCCTGCGTGTAGTGCAGCACCGACTCGCGCGCCTTGGCGTTGAAGGCCCCGATGCCCATCGCCTCGATCTCACCCTTGGTCGTGATGCCGAGCTGACGCATCGCCTCGAGCTCGGCGGGCAGACCGTGGGTATCCCAGCCGAAGCGGCGGTGCACCTGCTTGCCGCGCATGGTCTGGTAGCGCGGGAACACGTCTTTGGCGTAGCCGGTGAGCAGGTGCCCGTAGTGGGGCAGCCCGTTGGCGAACGGCGGCCCGTCGTAGAACACCCACTCCGGCTGCCCCTCGCGGGCCTCGACGGACGCCTCGAAGGTGGCGTCGGTCTTCCAGTACCCGAGGATGCGCTGCTCGATCTCGGGGAAACGGGGGGATGCGGGAACGCCCGCGGCGTCGCTCTCGCCTGGTTCCTGATTACGGGGGTAGCTCATCCGATCCGTCCGTCTCTCGCATGGGTACGTCACACGAGGACGACGGATGCCGCGGTACCACCTCGCTTGCCGCATCCGTCCGGGAGACACACGCGACCGCTCGTTGCACGCGATGACGGGCGCACCCGCTCGGGTCTACTGCGCGATCGCTCGCGGTTCTTCCGAGGACTCCCCGGTGATGGCCGGATCGATGTCGGTGATCCGATTCTAGCGATGAATCGCGAGCGCTACCCGTTTCCGCGAGCGCTACCGGTCTGCGGGCCGCGCTCGCGGATTTCGGTAGCGCTCGCGGCGTAGGCGGCGAGCAGGGCGGC